>DATKPE010000050.1:0-20125 GCA_035524335.1 Bacteroidota bacterium | reverse complement strand
CTGCGTCTGGTCGCCGGTTGTCGCCGGATTGCCGTCCCCGTCCTGGCGCTTCTGCACCACGATCTGAACGACGCCGTTGCCGCTCACAGAGATGGAGTCGGGACTCGTCGGCGCATCGTGGACGAAATAGATTTTTCCCGCGTTCGGAACCGCTGCCGACGGGTGGTAGGTGATGTAGAACGTCTTGCCGCTGAATCCCGGAACGCTGTCGGCCGCGACGGTCGGACTGAACGCGCCGTCGCTCGAGGTGATGCTGGAAATATGCAGTGTGCCGCTCCCCGGATTGGTGACGACGACGCTGTCGGTCACGCCGGTCCCGACAAGCACGTTGCCGTATGCGAGGGAGGCCGGCGAGACGTGGAACTGGATCGGCGGCACGACAGTGACGACAAACGGCGCGAACGTGGAGTCGGTCCCGTCAAAGACCTCGACCGTGACCGTGTCGGTTCCGAGCTGATTCGCCGCCGGCGTGACGGTAATCGTCCGGTTCGAATCGGTGCCGGCAAGGGCAAGGTTGCCGTTCGGAATGAGCGTCTGGTTGCTGGAGCGGGCGGTAACGACGAGCGAGGTTGTGGGCTGAGCCAGATCGCCTACTTTAAAGGGGATCGAGGGGGTCGCCGTGTTTTCGACGACAGACTGGTTTCCGATCGCGGAGATGGTCGGAGGGACGTTGATATAGTAGAACCCGGCACCGAATGAGCTTTGCGCGCCGTACGGTCCGTACGCATAGCTGTCAAAAAAATCGAGTGCCGGAATTCCTCCGGCCAGCATTTGCATGTTCACGCGGAGATGAAGCGACGGGCTGAAGGTGACAACCGCACCGTTGTAGGAGGGGATTCCGACATTGGAAGCGAGTACCAGAGGGACCGGTGAACCGGTGATGGAATCGGTGGCGGTCAGAATGAACTCTGTCCCGACATAGCCGGCACCGGATTCATCCTTCAGAATGTATTGTGTGTTTCCGAACCATTTCATTATCCCGTTCGCCAGTTCGCTGGAATCGGGATTGAAGTTGAGATGCGCTATCGCACCGGTGAACGAAAGCGAAACGTCGTCGTTGGCCGGGCCCCAGTACACTGTCGTGTACTGGGAGAGGGTGTCGTTCGAGAGAAACCAGTTCTGGCCTCCCGCGCGTCCGATGATCCCGGGGGCTCCGGGGGACGTGAACGAAACGCCGAGCGGGGGAGGATAGACAGGGCCGACAAGCGTTCCGGAAATGGCAGTGCTGTTGGGTTTCGGAGACTTGACGCCTTTCGATGCGGCTGACGGTGCGGAAGGCGCCGGCGAAGTCCCCGTGCCCGTGTGCTGTGCGAGCAGCGACACACTATACATGAAAACCAAAGCGATGAACAGTACGAACTTTGAACAATGAGTCATATCTCACTCTTCTGATGATGATGAATGGGCGATTTGGCCGCTGTTGATGCACCGCTTATAATAACCGGGGCAGGTACGTCTCCCTTCGGATCTCGGGTTCCTGCCACCCCAGGGTATGTGGTGGAATATCAGACATTTTAGTCTGAATATCACTTGGGAATGTAAGAGTAAGGCCTGAAAGAGTCAAGTACTTTTTGAGCTCCGTCAGGCCTTTAACTCGTTGATTTCCCTGAACTGCCTGTTTTACTTCAGAAGTGTCATTTTCCCTGTTTTATGGAAAATGTTGCCTCCTTTTTCCCTGGAAATTGCGGTCATTTCGAAGAAATAAATCCCGCTTGCGAGGTTACTGCCGTCGAGCCGTACCGTGAACTGCCCGGCGGGGTAGACCTTCTGATCGACCAGACGGTCGACAATCCGGCCCAGGATATCGTATATCCTGATCGACACGAGGGAACCGTGCGGGATGTCGAACTGGATCGTGGTCGACGGGTTGAACGGATTCGGGTAGTTGTTGTAGAGCGCATACTCCTTCGGAAGCCCCTTTCCGTTTTTCACCCCGAGCGTGCCGGTTCCGCCGATGACGTTCAGGACAAACGGAACGTCGAGCCCGTTGTCGGTGAAGGTGATGCCGGAGGAGATCGAATCGGACGTTGTCGGCGTGAAGGTGATCACAAAGGTCGCCGCTCCGCCGGGTGGGATGGTCGCGCTCGTCGGACTCGGCTGGAACTGACTGCTGTCGGAGACGACCGAACTGATGATGAGAGGCGCCGTGCCGGTGTTCTGCACGATGATGCTGTCGCGCCGGGAATTCCCGACCGGAACTTTACCGAACAGGATCTGGCTCCGCGACGCCACAAGATTCGGTTCAGCCTTGATGATGCTCAGCTGAAAGGGCTGGAATGAGTGCGGACCCGAGAGGACGCGGCTCGTGTTCCCGGTCTGGGGATCGATCGCGAGCAGGTTGTTCGACCCGTTGTTGGCGACGTAGAGACGGCCGCTCGTATCGAGACCCACGCCGATCGCGCGGTTGATGGTGTCGGTGTGGAGTACCGCGCTCTGAAGACCGGTGGTGATGTCGATTTTCAGCAGATTGTCGCTCTGACCGCCGGCAAACGTACCTGGATCGGCCACATAGAGGTGTCCGCTGTCGTCAGCCGTCATGCCGATGGGAAGGAGGAGTGAATTTCCTCTGGAGAGAATCGTCTGCGCACCGGAGACCGGATCGATTTTCATGACACGGCTTGTCCCGCCGACGAAGGCGGCGCCGTCGCCGACAAAGATATCGCCGTTGGATCCCACACAGAGGCCCAGGGCGAGTTTGAGCGAATCACCTGAGGACACTACCGTCACGTTGCCGTTCTTCGGATCGATCCGCTTGATCCCGTTCGCGCCGTCGGCCACCAGAAGCATGCCGTTATGTTCCATCGCGATGGCGGTCGGTCCGATCGGACCACTGCTGAAGCTGGACGACGGGACCAGCTGGCTCGGAAGTCCCGTTGCGCCGCTGATCTTGACGAGACCCTTCTGCATGTCGATGACGTAGAGGTCTCCCGCCGGTGACGCCACGACGCCGCTCGGATGGCCCAGACTGTCGCCCGACGCCATGAGGGCCACTTTGCCGCTTGAGGGGTCGAACAGTTCGACCTGCGAACTGTTGTCGGCGATCAGAATATCCCCGGGAAGAAGCTTCGGTTTGATACTGACGGAGACCAGTCCGTCTCCGGACTGCAGTGCTCCTGCCCTGACGCGGAATCTGAAGGTGTCTGCGCCGAAAAAGCCCGGGTTCGGCGTGTAGCTGCAGAGACCGCTGACCGAATCGAGCACAACCGCGTGTCCGTTGGCGCCGTCGGCCGAAATGAAAAAGGAGAGCGGAAGAGCCGGAACGTTAGGGTCCTGCCCCCGGAGGGTGTCGGTCACCGGTGTCTGCTCGATGGTATGCCAGGAGCCGTTGAGCGCCGTGGGCGGAAATGTCTGGAGATTGATGATGGCATGTCCCGGAGCTGCGGAAGAGAGCGATCCGTCGCTCACCTGAAAGACGATGGTGTCGGCGCCGAGAGCGCCGTTCTGCGGAACGTAGGTGAAATCGCCCGTGGTGTCGTTGTCGATCGTCGCGGTTCCCCGGGTCCCGTTCGTGACGATGCTGTAGGTGAGAACCGGCGAGTCGGGATCGGTCGCTCTGAACCGGCCGTGGAGGGTGTTGCCGGCGGCAAGGGTATAAACCGAATCGAGCGCCACCGGCGGCTGGTTCACGAGCGTGACTGCGATGTTGAAGTGGAAGACGGTGAAACCGTGATCCGATGCGATGCCGCCGTCGGCGTCCCGGACAGTGAAAGTGAAGAAATCGGTCGCCGATTCGCTTCCGTCGTTTTTGTAGGTGACGCGGTTATTGTTGACGTCGTCCTGCGTGAAGGTTCCGCCGATCGAAAGGGGAAGCCCGTTGAGTTTGAGAACGCCGTGAGCCGGCGCGACACCGCTCGAGGTGTCGGGCCCGATGGTAAAGATGATCTCTGCGGCGGTGTTGTCGTTATCGACGCTGATCAGGTCGCCGTTGGTGATCGTTCCGGATCCGGACTGAACGACGTTCAGGCTCAGGTCGGTGTCGAGCCGCGGCGGATTGTTCACCTTGACCTGAATCGTATCGGTGGTCGTCGCCTGGCCGTCCGAAACGCTCACCACGATCGTGGTTCTGCCGTAGACGTTCGAGTCGGGGACGATCGTCAGCGTTCTGTTCGAGTCGGTTCCGCCGAGGAACAGATTGCCGTTACGGATCAGGGTCGAATCGCCCGACGTCGCCGTCACGCTCAGCGTGGAGGCGGCGGACTCTGCGTCCCCGATCGTGAACGGGATCGGGCCGAGGGGAGTATTCTCCTGAACGATCTGCGGTGAAACAGGAATGATGGTGGGGGGTGTATTGACGCCGCGTGCGGTCAAAATCTGATACGGAACGGCGGTCACAAGAACAAGAAGAACGAACAGCACACGGTATCTGAACAGCATGCAGACCCTCCTTATATGTTGAGCTGTGATAGGAGAACAGAAATCAATTTGATGGCCGTAAATATAGAAAGAACAACGATTAGTGTCAATATCTCTTCCAAACGGAGACGGTGGAAAATGGGGCCAGAATTAATATTTATGTTGAATTATTCAACGATCTCAAAAACGCCTGATAAATTCAGGAAATATTGAACATATGAGGTTTTCATTTTTACAAATAACACTAAATATTTATGATCACTATCACACTAATCTCATATAAAACTTTATGGAATCATCGGAAATCGTTATATTTAATCAACGTTCTGGAGATGTATAGTCGGTTTGACGAAAACTACTGAAGGGATTACATGATGAAGAAGAGAATGACTGGTTTATTGCTCCTTATGGTTTCCGGAATTTTCCTTGGCGGCTCTGCCCTTCTCCTTGGGCAGGTGACAAATCTGAAAGTGAATAATTCCACTACGCCGGTCACAATGATGTCCGGCGATACACTGCGCTGGGAATACAATCTTCCGGTCGGCGGCGTCGCAACAGTCCGAATATGGTATGATGCCGACAACAACGGATCGTTCGATTCGCTGAAGGATCTGAATGTCTTTACGTTTGGCCAGCTCGACGGAGACACGATGGGGATATACAACGGGCCGCCGGATCTGGACGGGAGCGTGAACGGACATATTCTGTTTTATCAGCGTGTCGGCCTCTGGGCGGGGACCTATTTTTTCAGTGCCACGAACAGCGGTGTCGGCATGATGCAGAAAGTCACCTTTACCGCTCTGTCGCCTGTTGCCCGTACCATTTCCGGGCATGTGGTCCCGCCTTCCGGGATGAGCGCTGCCGGTATCGTGCTTGAACTCAGCTCGAATCACCACGGTGCGAGCACGTTCTGGGACGATCTTACCGATTCCCTCGGCAACTTTGCGGTGAAAATGGACACGGACACCTCGGGCGGCCCGTGGCATCTTTCGGTCCAGAACGATCCGTTCCCGGGAGATATCCTGAGCCCGTCCGATACCGCACTGGTTCTGGCGGGGGACATTTCCGGCATCACCTTCACCTTTTCCCGGCCTGCCGCAAAAGTGACCGGTCTCGTCCGTGATGAGAACGGCAATCCGCTGGCCGACATTGACGTCGGGCTTTCCGGACAGTTCAGCGGCCAGCTCAACGACGTGAAGAGCAACAGTCAGGGATTTTTTACCATCGGATTGACCACGGCGAATCTGAGCATGGGACCGTTCCAGCTTCAGAATTTCACCAACGAGGGGCCGGTGACGACGACAACGATGCAGGCGCAGATTTCCATCGCCTCCATCAATCCCGGAGACAGCCTCTACCGGGTGCTGACGGTCTACCCGACGAACGCAACGATCCGCGGCCGTGTGACCGTCAACGGTCTGTCGCCCAACATGCCGGTCTGGCTTTCGGCAATGAGTCAGGACACCTGCCAGTCGGTGTCGGTATCCGATTCCGCAAGCGGTTCATTCATGATTCCCGTAACGGACAAGGTGCACAGCTACTCCATTGCCATCATCACATTTCCCAACGGCTGGCAGTATTTCCCGGTAACTGCATCGCCGGGCGATTCCAACGTCTCGGTTGCGGTGACCGTGTCGGCGGTGAAGGACGAACCGAAGGGAAAACCGCTCTCCTACAGTCTCGACCAGAATTATCCCAATCCCTGGAACCCGACGACGGCGATCCTCTACGGTCTTCCGTTCGAGAGCAATGTGCGTCTCCGGGTATACAACCTCCTCGGTCAGTGCGTGGCCACGCTGATCGACGGTGTCCAGTCTCCGGGATACAGGATAGCGATGCTCGACGGGCGCGCGCTGTCGAGCGGCGTCTATTTCTACCGGCTCGATGCGGCGAGCACATCGCATCCGATCCATTCGTTCAGCCAGATACGGAAAATGCTTCTCGTGAAGTAAACAGGCAGGTACCGCTTTCCAGGCCGGTCCGGTCTCCCGGGCCGGCCTTTTTGTTATCGCTCGGCCGGCAGGCGATGGGCCCGCCGGTCATTCCTCCCGCTTGTGCAGGCCCGATTCCGCGATCTTGTTGTAGAGTGTTTTCAGGCTGATCCCGAGCGCCTGCGCGGCGGATTTTTTATCCCAGTCGAAAAAATTGAGAACGTTCTCGATGTGATGCGCTTCCAGGTCCCGGAGCGACATCTGCAGGGTGTACCGCGCCGCAAAATCCCGCTCCGACGGCGTGTTCTTCCGGAACCGGTTGGGGGAGGAGAGATCGTCCGCCGTGATGACCGGGCCTTTCGACATCACGAGGGCGCCCTCGACGACATTCTGCAGTTCCCGGACGTTGCCGGGCCAGTCGTGCTCGAGCAGGATCGTCATCGCCTCGCTGTCGAACGTCTTTAACATGCTCGGGCGGAGTTTCCTGTTCATGAAGTGCTGGATCAGCTCCGGGAGATCTTCCTTCCGCTCGCGGAGCGGCGGCACAGTGACGGAAATAACGTTCAGGCGGTAGAGCAGATCCTCCCGGAACTTCCCCTGCTGTGCTTCGAGATAAAGATCCTTGTTGGTGGCGGAGATGAACCGGACGTCGGCGTGCAGGGTCGTCGTGCCGCCGATCCGCCGGAATTCGCCCGTCTGAATGAAGCGCAGGAGTTTCGGCTGGAACACCGGACTGATATCGCCCAGCTCGTCCAGGAAAAGCGTCCCTCCGTCGGCCAGCTCGACGAGCCCCTGCTTCATTGCGAAGGCATTGGTGAAGGATCCCTTTTCGTGGCCGAAGAGCTCGCTCTCGATCAGGGTGTCCGGGATGGCCGCGCAGTTCATGACGATGAACGGCATGTTCTGCCGGAGGCCTTCCCGGTAAATCAGCTGGGCGAGGAGTTCCTTTCCCGTCCCGCTTTCACCCTGCAGGAGGACGGAGGAGTCGCTCGGCGCCACCCGCCGGGCGACGTCCACGGCGTTTTTCAGTGCAGGGCTTTTTCCGATGATCTCATCGCCTCCTCCGGCCCGGGAAACCTGCCTCCGCAGGACCAGGTTTTCTCTCCGGAGGCTCCGGTGCTCCAGCGCCTTCCGGACGATGTGCACCAGTTCGTCGCCGTGAAACGGTTTGGTGATGTAGTAAAATGCGCCCTTGCTCATGCAGTCGACCGCAATTCTGACGTCGTGCAGTGCGGTGAGCATGATGATCTCGATCGACGGATATGCCGGCTTCACGAGGCCGAGAAGTTCTACCCCGCTGATTTTCGGCATGTTGATATCAAGCAGAATGAGGTCGAACGAATTGGTCTGGAGGAGGTTGAGGGTGAGGGAGGAATCGGAGATCGCGGTGACGGTATGCCGGTCGGCTTCCAGAAGTCCGGTTATGTTTGAAAAAAAGCTCTCCTCGTCATCTACTAGCAGAATATTCGCCATTGCGCTTTTCCTCAGTCAGCCGGCGGGCCGTTCAGGTGTCAAAGGACCGATCAATGTACGGGAATATGACTCGAATGTCAATTAATGTGTGGCGGGTTATCTGTCGCGGTCTGCCGGCAGCCTGACTCAATCCAGGCTGTCTCCATCCGGAAGCTGACGGATGGTCAGGAAGACCGGCCCGGCGGTGACGCCGACCCGGTGTTCGGCCTGCGGAGCGAGGGACTACCGGTACATCCCCTGAGGAACGCTGACGAACGAAAATTCGCCGTGCGGTGAGAGACGGGTACGAAACGAGCGCAGTCGTTGACATCGCGAAGTATCACCGAAGAGTTCGGAAAGCAGGGCGGTGCTGTCGTTCGCCGGGATCCCGTTGATTTCCCCGTTTGCGTGAATCGGATTATAGACCGGGGTGAACCGGTCCGGCGGGAGAGTCACCGGAATCTGCAGCCGCCTGATGACCAGGATCGGGTTTCCATTCCCGCCGGATCGATCGTAACGTGATATGTCGTGTACGGTTCCAGACCGATGAACCGCCGAGCGCATTCTCCGGTTCCCAGGACGAGACGATGTCCGCCGCCGATATTCAAGCCGGCCTGCGGGAGGATCTCCTCGTAAGGATTCCTCACATTGTTGCCGTTTCGGTCCGGTGAAGGTATGACGGATATGGTACCCTGCTGTGTTATCGGCTGATTTCCGGACCAGCTGCTGCCGGTACTTTGTGCGGTGCCGGCGCCCTCAAGGAACGGGAGGTCGGAACGATAACTTATGGAAGACGTGAAGAGGCCCGATCCCCGGTAATAGGAGACGATTCAGGTCATCCGGGTGGCGGCAAAGGTCCGCCAGACCAGCGATCCCCCGATCTGCGAGATCATGTTTTTATGATGGTCGAACGTGATGCTCGGACGGCAGACGATCCCCCGGGGGAATTTACGGACGATAAGTGCCGGCGTTGGCACGGCCGTCCCGGCGGAACCGGCTCGTAATAGCTCTCTGGATTCCGGTGATCGTCGTTGTGAAACCCCCTTCCTGATGCGCGTGCCAGGCACCGTTGATACTGATGTTATATGTCGAACGGTGAAAAAATATCTCACGGCGGCCGGTTGGACAGGGAAAGCCCCGGAAAATGGCGAGGTCTGAAATTTCTTCCAGATGGATCCCATCGGGCATAATCCGTGCCGCAGGTACACCCGGATCATGCGGCTCGTACGCATCCCATGAAGATCGTCCGTTGTAATCTTTACAAAGCGTTTGTAGAATTTTCAAAATGTCAGAGCTGAAAGAGGCATGGACTAAATTAAATTTGCCGGAACAGCAGAAGTGCCTTGATTCTCGTACCGCATCTCGCTATCTTCCGCATCACGGCAGCGGGAAATCGGTGTGCCCGCGCCGGAAAATATCGAGGCGGTGAATTGGGATGCAGAGATGAGGGAGCGTGATGCGATGAGGGGAACGAAGGGGTCCGCCAGAAAATATCTTACCGTCGGAGGCGTTGTCGTTCTTCTCCTCACGGTTGTCTTCTACATTGCCTTCGATCTTCACCATCAGGATGCACAGCTCAATATTGGTGAGTATAACCGGCTTCAGATGACTCAGCTCCGGGCGCTCATCGAGAGAATGAAGACCGGCCTCACCGAAAGGGCGAACGGCCTTAGAATCATCGCGTCGATGAACGCCGTCCGGACCTTTGACCTGCCCGCCGCCCTGATCCGGTTTCAGCAGATCCAGCCGTACATCAGCTTCGCAGGGGTCGAGGCGATCTCGCTCGCCGACAGCGGCGGCAGAATCCTGATCTCCACGAACGGTCTCCTCATCGGGAACAGCTGCGGAGTATTCTCGCCCGGCCGGCCGACGGAGGCGTTTCTGCACGGTCCGGTTTTTCTTCCGGCTCTGTCGACGGGTCCGGAGGCAGGGCCCCAGACTCCGGCCCGGTACCAGCTTTCTCTTCCGATCATCTGTTCCATACCCGCGGCGGGCGGCGACTCGGTTCCTCTTCGCGCGATGGTTTCCTTTACCCTCAACCTTGGGGAATGGTTCAGCGGTCAGCTTCATAAAAAAGGGCTTGATTCGCTGCAGAACATCTGGGTTGTCGATACAGCGGGAACGCTCCTTTTTCATTCATCCCATCCGGAGATGATCCGTAACAGCACACAGGCCCGGGGTGAGTGCCTCGGCTGTCACGAGTCCTTCCTCTATACCGATCAGTTCCGGACCTCCTCGGAGGGATCGTTTCAATACAATCTGAAGAACCGGCCGGTTCAGGTGGCCGCCTACGAGAGGTTTAGTTTCAGCAACGTATCATGGACCGTTGTCCATACGACTCCGTACGACGCCATCGTCAGGATAGAAAACCTGAATTTCACGGAGACGCTTGCGCTGCTCGTTGCGGTAGTTCTTCTCTGCGGACTTGCGATAGTCATCTTGCTCCGGGTCCGCCGCCAGCATATGCGTGCGATGCTCGATACGGCGTTCTGGCGCGACAAGGCGATGCTGGAGAGGACCCTGCGTGAGACAGAAATGCAGTACCATACTCTGTTCGACAATATGCTGAACGGATTCGCCCGGTGTAAAATGCTTTACCGCGACGGAGTGCCGGACGATTTCATCTACCTCGAGGTGAATAAACAGTTTGAAACACTGACCGGATTGAAAGATATCCTTGGACAGCGGGTGACCGAGATCATTCCGGGCATCAGGGAGACCAACCCGGAGATTTTCATAATCTACGACCGCGTCGCCCGGACCGGCGTGCCGGAGACGTTCGAAATTTTTCTCGAAGTGATGGGGGTCTGGTTCGAGGTCACCGCCTATAGTCCGGAGCGGGATTATTTCAACGCAATCTTCAACAACATCACGGTGCGGAAACAGGCAGAACTGGCCGTCCGGGAATCGGAGGAAAAATACCGGACTCTGTTTGACCACGCCCGGGATGCGGTTTATACCCTCTCGCGGGAGGGGACGTTTCTTTCCATGAACCCCGCATGCGAACGACTGACCGGCTGGCGCATGGAGGAATTTCTCGGCAGGAATTTTATCGATTTCGTTCAAGAGGACGACAGGCAGACCGCCGTGGATATCTTCACTCGACTCCTGCAGGGGGAAGTGGTCCCGACCTTTGAACTGCGGGTGATCCACAAGACCGGGACGGTTGTCCACGGCGAGTTCAGCTCCACGGCCATCATGAAGGAGGGAAGGCCGACGGGTGTGCTGGGAATCGGGCGCGATATCACCGATCGGAAACGGAACGAAGATACCCTCCGGCAGCTCTTCCGCGCGGTTCAGCAGAGCCCCGCCTCCATCGTCATCACGGATAGGGACGGCCGGATCGAGTACGTCAACCCGAAGTTTACGTCCGTGACCGGATATACCCCGGAAGAGGTTGCGGGGAAGAATCTGAATATCCTGAAATCCGGCGTGACACCGCCTGAACAGTATCGTGCAATGTGGGACACCATCCTCGCCGGTGGGGAATGGCGCGGTGAGTTTCATAACCGAAAGAAAAACGGGGAGCTCTTCTGGGAATCGGCTGTTATCTCGCCGATCCGTGATCAGCAGGGAACAACGACGCACTTCCTCGGGATCAAGGAGGATATCACCGAATTCAAAAAAATACAGGAATCGCTCGTCGCAAGTGAAAAAAATTACCGCGAACTTTTCAATTCGGTACCCGAAGCCATCATCATTGAGGGGGAGGACGGCACAATCCTCGATCTGAACGAGTCTGCCGCCGCGATGCATCTGATGACGAAGGAGGAAATAATGCGTGGCCGGCATGAAGATCTGCTGGCGGCCGGCCGGAACGATTTTACGGATATCGAGGCGATTTATCGGAATGTCCGCCGGAGCCGTGATTCGGTGCTGTTCGAGGCGTGGGGAAAACGGAAGAACGGCGAGGAATTTCCGCTGGAAATACGTCTGAGAGCCGGGAGTTATTTCGGTCAGCCGGTCGTCATCGGAGTCGGACGCGATCTGACAAGGAACAAGGAGGCCGAACGGGCCCTCCGCAACAGCGAAGAGAGGTTCTCGACAGTGTTCTTTTCCAGTCCGCTCGCGATTACCATCACGCAGCTCGACGGCACCTATCTCGATGTCAACGAGAAGTTCACCGAAACACTGGGCTATCTCCGGGAGGACGTCATCGGGAGGACGAGCCTCGATGTCGGTGTCTGGTACAACCCCGCGGAACGCGTGGAGGTGTTCAGAAGCCTGATGGCAAACGGCTATGTCAACCGGAAGGACGTGGTCTTCCGGGCCATATCAGGGGATCTGCATCATTGCCGTCTCTCCATGACCCTCCTCAATTTCGGTAATTCGACCGGCGTCCTGTCGGTGATCGACGATATCACCGACCTAAAAAAAGCGGAGGAGCAGGTCATTCAGAGCGAGGAAAAATTCCGCACGATCACCGAACAGCTTGCGGATATGGTTTTTCTCGCCGATGCGCAGGGATCGATCACGTTCGTATCGCCGGCCGCTGCCGGAATGTTCTCCTGCACGCCGCAGGAGATCATCGGCGCTATGATGACTGACCTCACTGCCGATGATAAATCTGACCGTCTGCTGAGGGAGTACAGCAGTATCGTCATGGCCGGGACCCCAGTGCGGAGTATCATCCTCACACTGAGACGAAAGGACGGATCCCGTTTCCGGGGAGAGCTGAATGCCACACGCTACAGAAGCGGAGACCGGATCGGAACGCTCGGCGTCCTGCGCGATATCACCTCCAGGGAGGATTCGGAGACGCGCATCCGGGAACAGGCGGCGCTTCTCGATTCGGCAAACGATGCCATTTACGTGGCGGCTCTCGACGATACTCTGCGGTACCGGAACAGCGCGGCAGAGCGCCTGTTCGACCAGTGTGGTATCCGCGGGAACGACCGCCGTATCTCGGAGCTGTACGCCGCGGACGACGAGGCGTTTCACCGCGCAATGGAGGGAGTCCGGGGGGACGGAAACTGGACGGGTGAGCTCACCCTGCAGGATGCCGCCGGACACAAACGGATACTTTTCTGCCGCTGGACGCTCCTCCGCAGCGGGGAGGGGACTCCGGAATCGGTCTTTGCGATCAACTCCGATGTGACCGACAAAAAACAACTCGAACAACAGCTGTTCCGGGCTCAGCGGCTGGAAAGCATCGGCGTTCTCGCGGGAGGGATCGCGCACGACCTGAATAATATCCTCGCGCCCGTCCTCCTCTCCATCTCGGCTATCCGTCAGCGAACGACGGATGATAAGATTCTCGGACTGCTAACCACGATGGAGAACAATGTCACCCGCGGGGCAGATCTCATCCGGCAGGTGCTCTCGTTCGCCCGCGGCGTCGAAGGAAAGAGGACCGTCGTGCAGGCGCGGCACCTCATCAGGGAGATCGAACGGGTCATCCGGGAAACCTTCCCGAAGTCGGTCGTGCTCGCTATCGATGTACCGAAGGATCTCTGGACCGTCGCGGCCGATTCGACGCAGTTGTATCAGGTGCTGATGAACCTCTGCGTGAACGCGCGCGATGCGATGCCCGGCGGAGGGCACCTCACTATCCGGGCGCGGAATACAGTCATCGACGCGCAGTACGTAAAAATGAACATGGAGGCAAAAGAAGGGCAATATGTGATGATCGAGGTGGCTGACTCAGGGATCGGCGTCCCGCCCGATGCGATGGGGATGATCTTCGAACCGTTTTTTACGACCAAGGAGGTCGGAAAAGGCACCGGTCTCGGTCTGTCGACGGTGCTCGCGATCGTCCGCAGCCACGGCGGATTCGTCGAGGTCTCAAGCGTCCTGCGGAAGGGAAGCCAGTTCCGAGTCTACATGCCCGCGGACCGCCGGCCTATTCCGGTCGCGAGTGGACGGAGGGATGAACCACCCGCAGGTGCGGGGGAGCTGATTCTCGTGGTCGACGACGAAGAGAGCATCCTGGAAATCATGAAAGGAACGCTGGAGGCGAACGGCTATTCGGTTCTTACCGCGCGGGACGGGACAGGCGCCCTGGCGGTGTTTGCAAAACACGCCCCGGCGGTGAACCTTGTGATCACCGATGTCATGATGCCGTACCTCGACGGCCTCGGCACGATGAAAGCCATCCGGCAAATGAACCCGGATGTCCGTTTTATCGCGATCAGCGGTCTCGAACCTGGCGCCTATCACTGGGATCTTGAGCCGGTGAAATTCCTGCAGAAACCGTTTACATCCGGTGATCTGCTCGTTGCGGTACATGAAACCCTCCGCCGCGCCGGCACTTAAGGGAGAGGCCGTCCTGTCCGTGTGAATATTTTTTAATAATTTATTTGTTGTCCGCCGCAGAGGAAGGAAGTATATTGCAGTATTACGGGCTGTCGCCGCCGAACAGGCCTGTGGAGCAACGGTGCGGCTATATGACCCCGGATTTCTCTGCGGGAGTAATTCAACTGCAGAATGCCGGCCGTCCAGGCCGGATGTTGCTGGTTCAAATCCAGCCTCCCGCTCCATGATATCGGCAATATGGACTGTAAAAGGGGCGAAGAATATTTCTTCGCCCTTCTTCGTTGATGACAGTCCAAAATATACCCCCGGTACCGTCCGGCTATTCCCCCCCCCGGCTGTTCCGGTGCCGGAATTTCGATAGGAAATGATGATGACCACGATCTCCCGTCGGCGTGCCTGCCGTCCGCCGTTCCTCCCTTTCTCCTTTCGTCGTGTCGATGCCTCTTCCTGCTGAAATGAGCGCGCGGTACCTCTGTCCGGTATGTGGCGCGGAGAACGAGGTTCTCCTGGACGGTCAGGGAGGCGGAAAACTGGTCGTCACGGAAGACTGTACTGTCTGCTGCAGGCCGAACGTCATCACCTGCATCCTCGGCGAGGATGGGATCATTTCGGTATCGGCCGAATTCGAAGGTTAATCCTGCCGTTCCTCCCGGGCGCTTTCGAATCAGCTCTTCCCGCGGAAATCATCTCCACTGCTGTTTCACAAACTATAGCCTCTCCGGTCGGGCTCAGGCGATCACGGAGCGTTCAGGGCCCCGAGGATGTCGGCGGTGGCACGAATCCGTCCGATCCTGGGAAAGGTGGTTTTCATGGTATGCTCATGTTCTGCGGCGGAACGGGCGGAGCAGGCGTCCTCTGCAAAGATCTGCTGATAGCCGTATTCGAACGCGAACCGTGCGGTGCTCTCGACGCCGATATTGGTCGAGATACCGCAGAGGAGGATGGTCTGGATCTGCCGCCTCCGGAGCTGAAGATCGAGTTCAGTGCCGTGAAAAGCTCCCCACTGGCGTTTTGTGATGACGATATCGCCCGGCCGCGGGCCGAGTTCGGGGACGATGTCGGCCCAGTCGGCGGGTCGGGGAAAAACGGCCTGCATGGTATTGTCCGCCTCGGGCCGCAGCATGTCCTTTCCGTCGGCTGAGGGGGTGACGCGGACGAGGACTACCGGCATTTCATGGCGGCGGCATGTCTGGGCGAGCAGGGCGGCGTTCCGTACAACTTCGCCTGCCGGATGCGGTTCGACCGGCATCCCGGCGATTCCCTTCTGCAGGTCGATGACGACCAATGCTGTCGACCTTCTGTCGATGGTGAGTGTCTGGCTCATGATTCCTTCAAGGTGATTTCTTCATTCGTGATCCCCGCTCCCCCGGCACCATCGCAACCGTCGTCTGCATTTTCATGATGGCGATATTCCATCGTCCATCATCGGGTCCCGATGGCCGCCGTTCCCGCGCATGCAGACCACCCGGCAGGGAGGAGGGGCAGGATGCATGCCGTAACATACAAAATAATTTTTTGGATTTCATCGCGTCTTCGGCGAACGGGGGAATGAGCCGCTGAATATATTAAGGTTCCCAATACAAATTTCATTTTGTAGATGGGGGAAACCGCGCACCGATCGGAGACACAAATCGGGGTGATGAGAGAAGATGAGTGAGGTCGGAATGGCAATATCGTCCGGATGAAGTCATATCGCCGCCCGTGAGCCGTCGCGTATGCCGCTGATCATCTCAGCATTTTGAACCTCCGCGGCCTCTCGATCAGATACAAGCGGGGAGAAATTGACAAATTTCCGGGGATAGTGAATTTTCCCGGTCATTCCCGCAGTCGACGGTCCCCGTATGGGTCGAGCCCTGCCATACGAATCACCACGAGATTGCGGGACTTTTTATTTGTTTGAGGAGGAACGGGAGAGTGCGGTCCGGTGTGCGGGATGATATGGAACTGCCGTCCGAATCGGGGGAGACGATTCATCTCCCGGCTTTACCAGCCCGGGTTGATTTTTTCCCGTTCCTGAGCTTCGCGTGCACGCCGTTTGTCACGCTGGTTGCGGAATAGGCGGCCCTGGATATTCCCGAGAATGAGGCCGCACAGGAAACAGACTGCACCCAAGAGGAATAGATTCATGACGGTACCTTCCAGGATAACGGAAAAGCTTTCTTTATCATGGACGAACCTCGTCTGCCGCGGCGGAGAATTCCCTCCGATGAGCCCGGTGGATGGTGACCATGATGGGGATTGACACAACGGGAGGACACACCAATGCACTATGATAATGTACTGTTATCATGAACAGAACCCCTTTCTGATTGGATGAAGATACACATATTCCTGCATGAATTCAATTCCGGGAAGAATTTTTTCCGCAGGTGTTCATACCGAATACCGCAGGTCCTGACGCATTCTCCCCGAATTTCGCTCCCAATGCCGGGTATCATTTCTCCTCCCCGCTGTTACAATAAACTGAAGCATCACCATACCGGAATGTTCCGGTGTCATTCATCGTCTGCAAATTTTAATCTGCCGACGGAAATTTTGATGCCATTTTTATTGCCGGATGAAATCCCATGGCATACCTTATGCCATCATACCCGCTGAATCGTCCCCTGTTCTTTGTGCACCGAAATCCGCAGCCCGGTTCCCGCGCCGCGTTAGTGGGATACAATAAGTTACGGGTTCCGCAGAAGGATAACCATCGAAGGCGACGGAAAATGGAGAGACATCACGAAGAATTGAAGACTCACATCGATCAGATCATCAAACGGCTGGAGGAGATCAGCGCATTCAATATTCATGAGACCGAGCGCCTGGCAAAGCGGCTCATGAATGAACCGACGCCCGTGTACCGTATCGCCGGAGGAAATACAACTGAATCCGGAAAATCTCCTTCTGGTGAGGTGGAAGAGATCGGAAAAATTCTGGATGCGAAACTTGAAAAGTATATCGATGAGATCGAGGAGTACCGCCGGACGATAGGAAAATCCCGCTGAAAAAGATGCGGCGATTCCGGTCCTGAGTACGCCCCGTCCGCTACGGTCTGATCCGGGAGGTATAATCCCCGGCGCACGATCCGGTGTGAAATTTCATACGCGTCCTTCAGCCGGGTATCGTGTGCGGGTGCCCCACCTGCACATGCATGCCCTGGTTGCGGGACGCTTTCGTATTTCCGGTGTCTCTCCAGCCATCCCCGATTGAACCGCAAGTCCGGAAAGGTTATATTCCATTGCGGGGCACCCCCAGGCGGGCAGTCCCGCGGGCAATTACGTCCGGGATCTGCGTGAAGGTCACCGCCGGGGCCGGATAAAACAGGGAAGGAGATTCTGTCATGGGAAGGATTTCAGAGGATACAACAGTCTGTCCCGGATGCGGAACGGCGATCGACCGCAGCGGTGGCTTCTGCCCCGCCTGCGGCAGTATCGACGACCGGCCCCGGGTCTGTACCATTCATCCCGCAGTCCGGGCGGAGGGCGTGTGCGTCCTCTGCCGGATGCCGTTCTGCAAAAAGTGCGGAAAGCGCTCGGCCGGCGTCTTTCTCTGCGATCCCCACAGGTCGTGCGAAATCCAGGAGGGAATGGTGCGGGTGTACGGAACCATCGACGTCCTGCAGGCGGGGTATGTCGGCGGCGTCCTGGAACAGGCCGGCTGCCATCCCTTCCTTTTCTCGCGTTCCGCCAACCCGAATGCCGATCTGGTGGCGATCACGAAAATCCCCCGGGGATACGGCGTCGGCGGCCACCCGATCGAGGATCAGCGGGTCTTCGTGCCGTTCGATGAATATCAGCGCGCCGTGGCGACGCTGAAGGAACTCGGTCTGTACGACGAATAGGCCGTCTGCCCGCCGGTCCATCAGGCGGATGCGATCGTTCCGAATACCTCCTCGAACGTCAACATCGGGAAGAAAACACTTCACGGTGTCTGTGTCGGCTTCTACGTCGACATGGATGTCGGGCCCGACACCGTATCGGGTTTTCCGGAGCACAACTATGGCTGTTTCGACCCATTGACCCGAACTGCATACACTGCCAATCCGGTCGATTCGGGTTCCACGCCTCTGGGAATCACGATTCTCGGAATCTCCCCGACACGGACGGATTCGGCCAGGATCCTGTTCCGATGGAGGGACTGGAGTCACCAATGGAATACCGGTACGACGGACTCGTCCTTTCCCTTCAATCCCGCGACCACGATCAGGTATCAGCTTCCCTCCGAATGCAGGGCGCGTCTGAGGATCTACGATCTTCTCGGAATGGTGGTCTGTATTCTCACAGCCGGCATCCTGCCGGCGGGATACAGATCGGTTGTCTGGGACGCATCAGGGGTTTCAGGCGGAATTTACATCGCGTGATTGGAAGCGATATCGGTATCAGATCCGGCCGTATCGTTTACGAACTTCGCAAAAATGTTCTTGTTGAAAGAGGCGCGAATGAGAGAGCCACAAACGCAATGAATCAAAACTGATGTTCGAAGATGGATGATAAATGAGGATCGATTCCGCAAAATAAAAATCCCACAATCAAGTTGTGCCGCATGTGGGAGGGCCATGCAGGCACGGGGGTCCTGACTGTGGGAATGATTTCAGATTCCGCTATTTCAACAACCCAGAACTATTTGTGCTCCCTGTGGTCGATCATCTCCCCAACTTGTGACGAAATGCAGCAGCAGACCGGGAACGCTTCCAAATTACATCCTACAATTTGCCATTTCCTGATTTATTCGTGCCCGGAGCAGGACTTGAACCTGTAGTTGCCTTAAATCCACTCGTTCTGATGCAAGCACTGACAAAAAGTTACAAGGAGGTAACAAATGTCAGTTCATTTGCGTCGGAAGAAGCTTCGTGATGGTCGGTCGAGCCTATATCTTGACATCTATTTTCATCACCAACGGAAAACAGAATTTTTACAATTCTATCTAAGTGGTGATAAGCAGACCGATAAAGTAGTCTTACAGAAAGCTAAGGAAATCCAAGCTCAAAGGCAACTGGATATTTCTCTAAATCGGTACGGGTTCTCCACTGAATACAGCAAGGATTTTTGGCAGTTCACTTCTGAATTTCTTTCCCATAAAACTTACAATTCGGCACGTGTTTTCAACCACATGCTTAAACAGTTGAAGAAGTTCAGTCCTGACTTTTTCAGATTTGAACAGTTAACAACAAAATTTGCAGGCGATTTTGGTAATTACCTTCTGTCCACAAATCTCAAAACCAACACAGCATTAGCATATTATACCCGACTTAGAACACTATGCCATGCCGCTGTAAGGGAAGGATTGTTACAGAAGAATCCATGTGAACCAATCCGTCACAAAGCCAGTGAACAACCTATTCGGTTTTTAACTTTTGAAGAAGTCCAGAAGCTTGCAGTCACTCCATGCAAGTATCAGCAGGTCAAAAATGGATTTTTATTTGGATGCTTCTGTGGTTTAAGAATCAGTGACGTGCTAGCTTTGGAATGGTCTCATATTCAAAACAATGTGTTGATGCTTTCACAAGTGAAGACTGGAAGGGTTGTAAGAGTTCCTCTCAGCTCGGTTGCAAGACAGATATTGTTACAGCAACAGGGAATTAATCCCGAATCACCACACTGTTTTGTCTATCCCAGTTATCGGGTGGTTAGAAACACGTTAAGGGAGTGGAGTATAAGTGCAGGGTTGGATAAGGTTATTAATCATCACATGAGTAGACATACGTTTGCAGTTTTAGCATTGAATTCTGGAATTGAGTTCAATATTGTGAGTCAGTTGTTAGGTCACTCCAAACTGGCCACAACATCCATCTATGCAAAACTGCTGGACACAACTAAAGCTGAGGCAATATTGAAGCTTCCCAACTTGTGAAAGCGAACCAGTAATCATCAATCCATCAAAAATCATTTAGTATGAATCGTTGGGCTGGAGAGTATCTTGTTTTCGAGATGATTCATGGATTTAGTTTTCGTCGGTTGATTCATTGTAACAAACTGAGTAATATGAGCTGGACCAAGAACCCTAGGCACTGGAGTCAAAGATAATTGTTCGTCGATTTCTATTCTCGTTGAGGTGAATGCGATCGCCGAAAGTACCTGATTTACTGCCGGATGAATTCCTGTTACTGGCAACACACCTGCAACGAATTTCACTAACAATTTGTAGAATTC
>DATKPE010000049.1:0-18016 GCA_035524335.1 Bacteroidota bacterium | reverse complement strand
CCAGCCCAAGAACCAGCGAATCGTGACCGATGTTGTCGGTCGCATAGATCTTGAGCATTACCGGGTGCTGCGCCCATACCGATGTAGCCATCAGGAGAAGGCCCACCGCGAGTATGGTCAACCCTGTAAGCTTCTTCATAGATACCTCACTATGTGTATGGATTATGGATGTGGTTTCAAAAATTCCAGGATGTGGGTACTACCCCTAGCATGAATCACTCATTCCGCTCACCCCTTGCGGGGCGAGCGGAATGAAGAAGACAGCTTACTTCATCAGCATCATTTTCTTCGTATCGACGAACGTCTTCGACAGGTCGGAGCCGTTCACCGCGGAAATACGGACGAAATAGATGCCGCTGGCAACTGCGGTGCCGTTGTTGTTGGTGGCATTCCAGACCACCGACTTGTACCCGGCGTCCTGGTTCTCATCGACCAGCGTTCTGACCTCGTTACCGAGAATGTCATAGATCTTCACGGTGACGCGGCTGTCTGCGGGCAGTTGATACTGGAGGGTGGTTGTCGGGTTGAACGGATTCGGATAGTTCTGGCTGAGAGCGTATTCCTTCGGCAGGAGGGACGTATTCAGCGTGCCGTTCAGAACAAGCTTCACATCGCCGGAAACCGTGACGGATCCGCTCTTGCTCATGTCAATCTGCTTGGTACCGATCACGAGCGACGGGGAAGTCGACGCCGAGCTCAGTTTCCAGGAGATCTTCACCGTACCGGTTGCAGAGGAGATCTGCAGCGGGAAGGTTCCGGTCTTGCCCTGGTCGACGAGCACAACCTGCTGGTTGCCTGCAAAGCGCGCATCAAACGCACCCTGCGGCGGAACCGGAGGCATGGCATACTTCGACACATCGACGATGCCGGTGGAACCGAAATAGAGAACCTGCTGATGACCCTTCTGGTCCTGGATCGTCAGTTTGTTCAGCTTCGTGAGCGGATCGACGATGGGCGACTGTTTCGCAGCGCCGCTGGAGAGCAGGTGGAGCGTGCCGGGGGCGCTGACGCGCACCCAGTAACCTGCGCCGGGCTGGATGGAGGTCGCGACGTTGTACCCGCCGCTGTAGCCGAAGTAGTTCGAGTTGACGATACCGCTCGGGGTCGAGGTGATCGTGGACACCGTAACGGGATCCGTCACGGAACCGATCATGTTCCAGCCGAGGGCGACCGGAATATCGATCGCGGTATAGAACACGCCAGCCATCGGAACGGTCTGGGCGCCGGAGAATTTAATCCAGTAGCCGGGTCCGTTGCTGAGGGTCGAGGTGGTCACATAGCCCGCATTGTAATAGAATGCAACCGACTGCGCCGTCGGATACAGATTGCTCAGGGCATAGTTGGTCACGGTAATCGGGAGAGAGACCATGTTCCATCCATCCAACACGCCGTAGCTGAATGCCGTCGACGGGCAGGAGGGAGATTCCGCCGGCAGTTCCACCGCTGCGCCTATCCACGTATCGAGGCGGAGGGTGAAATAGCGCGGGGGCACTGCGGGTGCGAGCGGAGCAATCGTCCGGCTGCGATAGCGGAAATTGCCGAAGCCGCCTCCCTCACTGACCGAACCGCCGCCGCTGCCGAACTTCACAGTATAGAAATACTGGATGTTGTAGTGCGCCGGTCCAACCATTGTGAAGGTGGCATAATAGATCGTATCGTTGTTCGGCATGGTCATATTCAGGGGGTTCGTGAATGTACCCTGGATATGGACCTGATTACGGCGCTGCATAGCGTCGTTGAAGAAGAACTGCACGGTGTCCGTGGCAGGGTTGAAGCCGAGCTGGGTGATCGCCGGTTTCATGTTCACACGCACCGTTACGGTCACGGAATCGCCCGCCGGGATTTCGCCGCAGCTGTCGATGGAGCTGAATCCAATCGCACCGGTGGAGACGTTGCCGCCGTTGCCGACATCAAACAGACGGTTGCCGTCGCCGGTTTCGACCGGATGCTCGTAGGAGACGTTATCCTGATCGGCGCCGTATCCCGGGAATGCCGCCGCTGCACGGGTCGAATCGTACTTGATTCTCGCCTTGTAGGGGATAATATCGTGCACATTGCCTGAGTACGGAAGGGCAACTTCGAACACGCCGGGGGTGAAGAGGTTTTCCTGCATGATCGTGCCGCCGCCCCAGCTGTTGATGCCGCCGCGGAGTTCCAGCGTATCGTTCAGATCGGGACGGAAAAACCCGAGCTGTTCATACGGATTCATATTGGACTGGAACAGAATCGTCGTGGGAGGAAGCGGGGGATAATAGATCGAATCGAAATTGAACCAGTGCGGCGGGGTCGAGGGATTGGTGACGAACGGAACGTTGTACACATCGTTTCCGCCATCTTCCCAATCCTTGCCGTTACGAAGGGTTTTGTAAAACTTGTACTGCACCTGAGAACCTTCGGTGATACCGTCCGTTGAATCGATGTAGACATAATTGCTGTCGTTGTACAGATCGCTCATAGCACCCGCAGAGGTCGACCAGCCATTCATGCTTCCCAGAGCATGGACGACATCGCCGAGATCGGGACGGAAATTCCCCTTCTCGATCGCGACTTTCATGTTGCAGATGAATGACAGCTGAACGTTTACCGGGGGCACGTACACTGAATCGTCGCTGAACCACACGAGCGGTGTGGTGTCGTTGCCTGCAACGACGGTGAACGGCCGGTTGCCGCCGCCTGCGATGTTTTCCCAGTCGGTTCCGGCGCGGAGGGTCTTCTGGAATTTATAGTTCATGGCTCCCTCGGTGACGCCGGGGAACGTGGCCTGATAAATACTGTCACCGTTAGGGCTCGTCATGGCGATACCAGGTCCCCATCCGTTGAAATCTCCATGGACGTAGACGCTGTCACCAAGTGAGGGATTGAATTTTAATTCCCTCAGCTGAATCTTCATGTTGACCAGAAATGTCACATTGCCGGTCGCATACAGCATCGACGACATAATGATGACAATCATGATCACACTGAAGAATCGTAAAGAATTCTTCATGACAATCTCCTTGATTGATTGTTGTGGTGAATGAGTTAGTGGGTTAATGTGCTTTACTTTTGGATTTTAAAACGTAAACTCGCGGTTAGGTGAATGTACGAATTTTACAAGTAAATTACACTTTCGAACGAAAATTTATAGATTTATTTCAATCCAGCCGACGTCGGTTTTTATATTCGAGAACTCTTGCGAATGTCAAATCGGGTAGTTCGTTACCCCCGGAGATCGACACTGTGACAATCCGGGATTCCCGCGGTATCATGTCTGGAACTGACGTAATAACCGGCGCTTACACGGCACCGCACAAAAAAAGCGGATCGCACGATATTATGTGCGACCCGCTCCTGTGAGACGGTAGTCCCGACATGGTCCGGAATAGCCCAATACCCCAATTATTCACTCCAACCCCTGGAATATCTGGAACAAGCCCTACGATGCGCTTCTGGCGCCAAGTTCCCTGTCGAGCATGACAAGTGCCGGCCCCTGCTCTTCAATCATTTCAAATTTCTGCAGAATTTCGGTGGCATTTGCCTCTTCCTCCACCTGCTCCGTTATGAACCACTGCAGAAATATCTGTGTCGCGTAATCCTTCTCCCGGATAGCGAGCTCGTACAGTTTTCGGATCAGGGCGGTAACCTTCTGCTCATGCCCGAGCACGTTCTCGAAAACATCCTTCGGCGATTTGTATTTCCCGGCAGGTTTCTCAATTGCCTGAAGATCCACGTGATTGCCGTGCTGGTGCAGGAACGCATAGAACTTCATCGCATGCGACCGTTCTTCCTCGCTCTGCATCATAAGCCACCGGCCGAACCCCGGAAAATTACGTTCGGTGCAGAAGGAAGACATGTGGAGGTACAGATAGGAGGAATACAACTCGTGCTTGATCTGTTCGTTGACGGCCTTCTCGAGGGCAGAATTCACCATGATCCCGCAGTGTCCTTACGAATGATGATGGAGGCACAAACTGAAATCAATATACAAAATTTTCCGGCGAGGCGCACCACGCCCGGGGTATATTTTCAAAAAATTTTTATGGAACAAAAATGCCTAAAAATCAGGAGTTTATGACGATTTCCTGCCCTATCACCAGCCTGCTGCCACGCAGGTTGTTCCATGTCCTCAGCTGGTGGATCGATACGCCGAAGACCGAGGCAATATGCCCGAGCGTATCGCCTGCCTTCACACGGTACGATATCGCCTTTCCCGCCGCCCGATTGGCGGAATCCTTCTGTATCGCGGCCGTCGCTCCCGCTCCCCCCTGAAGCTTCAGGAGACGACCGGCGACGAGAACATCCGAACTCAATCCGTTCCACTCCCGCAGATCCTGAACCGCAACGCCGAAACGGGACGCAACCTTTCCGAGGGTGTCCCCTTTCCTGATCTTGTACACCGACGGTTTCGCCGCGGCGGAACCGGTTTGATCACTCTTCACAGCGGCAACCTGCCGGGTCGGCGGGGACGAAACAGAAGCCGCGCCCGGCGCGACCCAGATCGTCAGCTCTTCTCCGGCGCGGATCGCACTTCCGTACGGTATAGCGTTCCAGAGGCGGAGGTCGCTGATCCTCACGCTGTGTGCGGAGGCGATTTTTCCGAGGGAGTCTCCCTTGCGGATGGTGTAGGCTATTTTGGTTCCGTTCCCCTGCGGCGGATGAACGGATCTGTGGCTCCGGGAGCCCTGACGGCCGCCTTTCCGCGACGGAGTATCCTCATCGACGGCGATAAAATGATTTTCTCCGGTGCTGGAGATCGGGATGACGATCGATTTGCCGACGGGGAGGCGCCGGCCGAGGTGATTGACTTCTGCGATCACCGAGGCGGGAACGCCGTAGGTACGGGCGATCGAGGCAAGCGATTCTTTCCGCCGGATCTTATGTTCGACCCAGTTCTGTTTCTGATCATCCGGAATGCGGGCATAGCTGGCAGTGAACAGCCCCGAGGCCCCGGCGGGGACCCGCAGCTGGTAGCCCTTCATTCCCGGAGGCGTGCACCATTGCACAAGTTCAGGGTTCAGCTCCCGGAGGGTGTCGAGCCCCGTTCCGGCACATTCTGCAAGCACTTTAAGATCGACACAGTCGTTCACGGTCACCGTCTCATACCGGAGTGAATCCGCCGGCGGGACGTCGAACCCGTAGGTATGCGGATCGATCGACATGACTGCCGCGGCGATATACTGCGGCACGTAATTTCTGGTTTCCCGGGGGAGAAATTTCCGCATCGTCCAGAAATCGTTCGACCGGCTCCGGCGCATCGCGCTGTTGACCCTTCCGGCGCCGGAATTATAGGCGGCCAGGGCGAGATACCAGTCGCCGAATTCCTCATGAAGATCCTTCAGGTGGCGCGCCGCCGCTTCCGTCGCCTTCACGAAATCACGCCGCTCATCATACCAGAAATTGCTCTGAAGACCGTAGAGCCGGCCGGTTCCCCGGACGAACTGCCAGAGACCGACCGCCTTCGCCCAGGAGCGGGCGACGGGATTGAGTCCGCTTTCGATCATCGAAAGGTAGACCAGGTCGGCCGGAATGCCCTCCCGTCTGAAGACACTCCGCATGATCGGGAAATACTTTCCCGAGAGGAAAAGCCAGTGTTCGAAATGAGCCCGTCCCCTACCCTGGAAAAACGCGATATTCTGTTCAACGTGTCCGTTGATGACCAGGGGGATCGACGTAGTGGTGATGACCTGCTTCGTCTTATCCTGATCGGCGTTCTCGTTCTGCTCGTCGATCTGATTCAGTTTGTTCCGCAAAGCGAAGACCGACGTGGAAGGGCTGAGACTGTCGATGACGGCGATATATTTTTCATAATCCTCAACGACGCTGTGGCTCAGGTCGTTGAAGTCGCAGTTGTTTTCGATATTGGGATAATAGCCGAGCTGATTCAGAATACCGATCGCGGATTCGAATTCCGATGCGGCCCGGGTGGAATCGTCGTCCTGCTCGGCGTCGAGGGCGGAGAGATAATGCTGGCGCGCCGCTTCGAGGAGCTGAACAGTTACCGCATCGTCGGTCGAATCGGAGAGGGTCGAATCGTGCACGGCCAGATCGCCCTCGGGACGGTAAAAGGTGTCCGGTCCCTGAAGGGAGGCGGGGAGAGCGGCCGGCATCTCCTGGACGGTCGGTTTCGTCGAATTTCCGGAAGAACAACCGATTAGAAGCGCCGCAAAAAGTATACTATAACAAAACTGTTTCAATAGATTATCCTAAAAAGAGTTACGCCCGCTTTGAATTTCTGAAAATATATGATAATTGATGAAAAATGTCAAGAAATTTATTACTGCCGGTGACAAATCTCACGTCGATCCGTTCATAACATGCGATATCGCGCGAATGGCGTCCTCAGAGCGGAATGTTGCCGTGTTTCCGGGGAGGGTTCCGGTCGACTTTGTTCGCGAGCAGCCGGAGGGCCCTGATGATGCGGGGCCGGGTCTCCGCCGGTTCGATGATATCGTCGATGTACCCCCGCCCTGCGGCAATGAAAGGGTTTGCGAATTTACTCCGGTATTCCTCGATTTTTTCGACAGTCGCCTTCTCCCGGTCCGGAGCTTTTTCGATTTCCTTTTTAAAGATGATCTCAACCGCTCCCTTTGGTCCCATGACGGCGATTTCCGCCGTCGGCCACGCATAGTTGACGTCCCCGCGGATGTGCTTCGAGCTCATCACATCGTAGGCGCCGCCGTACGCTTTCCGCGTAATGATGGTCACCTTCGGGACGGTCGCCTCGCAGAAGGCATACAGGAGCTTGGCTCCATGCTTGATGATGCCCCGCCATTCCTGATCTGTCCCGGGGAGAAAACCCGGGACATCCTCAAACACGACAAGCGGAATACCGAACGCATCGCAGAACCGAACAAACCGGGCAGCTTTCAACGATGCATCGATGTCAAGAACACCGGCAAGCACCGAAGGCTGATTGGCAACAATTCCGGCGGTCGTCCCGCCGAACCGGCAGAAACCGCAGAGGATATTCTGGGCATAGAGACCGTGCACTTCAAAGAAATTCCCTTCATCGGCGACCCTCCGGATGACATCCTTCATGTCGTACGGCTTATTGGGATTATCCGGGATGATGCCGTTCAATCCGGAATCCGCCCTTCCCGCATCATCCCCCGAAACGCGGTCCGGCAACCGGTCCCGGTTGTTCTGGGGGATAAAGCCGAGCAATGTCCGGATTGCGAGGAGGCATTCCACCTCGTTTTCACAGGCGAAATGGGCCACGCCCGATTTCGCCGCATGAGTCACGGCGCCGCCCAGTTCCTCCGACGAAACATCTTCGTGCGTCACCGTCTTCACCACGTTCGGGCCGGTCACAAACATATAACTCGTCTGTTTGACCATGAAGACAAAATCGGTAATGGCGGGTGAATAGACCGCGCCTCCGGCGCACGGGCCCATGACAGCGGAGATCTGGGGTATGACCCCGGACGCGAGGGTGTTCCGGAGAAAAATATCGGCATACCCGCCGAGGCTGACGACCCCCTCCTGGATCCGGGCGCCGCCTGAATCGTTCAGTCCGATCACCGGTACGCCGACCTTGAGAGCGAGGTCGAGGACTTTACAGATCTTCTCGGCGTGCGCCTCCGACAGGGACCCGCCGAAGACGGTGAAATCCTGACTGAAGACGAACACCGGCCTCCCGTCGATCATCCCGCTTCCGGTGACGACTCCGTCACCCGGAATTTTCTGCTTTTCAAGGCCGAAATCGTACGAACGGTGCTCGACGAACGCGTCGATTTCCTCAAACGACCCGGGATCGAGCAGAACATCGATCCTCTCACGTGCGGTGAGCTTTCCCTTCCGGTGCTGTTCCTCGATCCGCTTTTCCCCCCCTCCCATTTTCGTCTCGTCGCGCAGACGGCGGAGGCGGGCGAGCTTATCCTCATGACCGGGTTCCGGCATAGCAGTATCCTTCAAGATTGACTGGTTCGGTGAACGACCTCCGGCATTCGGTGACCCCCGGCAGGAACAGATGCCGCTTCCCGCCGCGGAGCCGGCCGGTTCGTCATGATCAACTAAATCGGGAAATTCAGGAACCGCTCTGTTGCATCGCCCCGGC
This sequence comes from Bacteroidota bacterium, assembly GCA_035524335.1. Classification (GTDB taxonomy): domain Bacteria; phylum Bacteroidota; class Ignavibacteria; order UBA10030; family SZUA-254; genus DATKPE01. Next base: position 9,981 of record DATKPE010000049.1, on the reverse strand, counting down.
GGAATTGCTAGATTGCACCGTACGATACGATACACTCTACCTCATCCACCAAAGGGTAACCGTCCGGTTACCCTTTAATTTTTTCCTCCCCCGCAGTCCCGATCCGTCGCGGGAGCACCTCCTCGATAATGCCGCCGGCGGCAAGAAGCTCGCCGTCATAGAGAACCACCGACTGCCCGGGTGTTATCGCCCGCTTCGGCGCATCGAAGATCACCCTGCACCGACCATCCGGGAGCGGCTCGACTGTCGCCGGGGTCGGCCCGTCCTTATACCGCACCTTGGCCTGCACCCGGAACCCGGACGGAAGAGAAGAAACACCGACAGTATTGACCGACCCTGCTGTCAGCTCGGTCCGGAGAAGGTCGTCGTTCCGGCCGATGACTATGGTGTTGTCGCCGGCATTGATTTCGGTGACATAGACCCGCTCGCCATGAGCGCCGATGCCGCTCCGCTGTCCGATTGTATAATTTACGTAGCCGTCGTGACTGCCGACAGGCCTGCCGTCCCGGAGGATCGTTCCGGGCGACGGAGGTTTCCCCGCGGTTTCGGCGCGCTCCCGGAGGAAGCGCCGGTAATCGTTGTCGGCCACAAAACAGATCTCGAAACTCTCCTCCTTCTCCGCGGTCTTCAGTCCAAAACGGGCGGCAATGGCCCGGACCTCCGGCTTCGTCAGATCTCCGAGCGGAAACAGCGTCCCGGCGAGATTTTCCTGAGAGAGAGTCCAGAGGGCATAGGACTGATCCTTGTTGAGATCGCGGGCCCGGGCAATTGCGTATCTCCCGGAGCCCGACCTGACGATGCGCGCATAGTGACCCGTGGCGATGCGGGAGGCTCCCAGGGACGCAGCCTTTCGGGCCAGAGCTCCCCATTTGATTTCCCGGTTGCAGATCACGCAGGGATTGGGGGTCGTTCCCCGAAAATACTCCCCGACGAAGTTCCGCACGACATGCTCTTCAAACTCGGAGGTAAAATCGACGACATAGTGGGGAATACCGAGTTTCACAGCGACCATCCGGGCGTCGTTGAACGCGTCGAGGCCGCAGCAGCTCGTTTCATTTCCGGTGTTTCCGCCCACCTCGTCGAAGGCATAGGTTTTCATCGTGATGCCGATGACATCATACCCCTGATCAAGCAGAAGCGCGGCGGCGACGGAGGAATCGACCCCGCCGCTCATCGCAACGACAATCCTGTTTTTTTCGCCTGTCATGCTTAAAGTAACTTACAAAAATATACCAGAACCTCCAAAATAGGGGGATATCAGAGGGAGTAATCGATCTGAAGTCCCCATCGTTCATCCATATTGGCCGGAAGCCGGTCTTCACCCGTGCCTATTCTGAGCACATCATCCCGCTGAAGATCCGAATACCTCGCCGAGATCGTGCATCGCGGCGTTACCGGATATTTTACGAGGAGATACCACTTGACCCCTTCGCCGTAAAATGTTGGAATCGACAGCGCGCCGTCGAAGGAGTGTTCATACTCCGTAATTCTGGCGTCGTAGGAATCGGTGCGGAACAGACAGAGCCGGAAGTCCGTCTGCAGAGGTCCATGCGGATCGATCAGCAGGTCGGCCGAAACAAGCCTTCCGTCCGCAGACGCTCCCGTGCCCGAGTATTCCAGCCCCAGGAAGTCGATCCGCCCACCGGCGGAAACTGCGTGTGACAAGGCGGCGTTGAGTCCGAGCCTGTATTGCGTCCGCACGCTCCCCGTTCCATCGGCTCCGATTTTCCGGTGGACTTCGGCACAGCACCGGATGCCGGCGGACGGAATCAGGTCGAGAGCGGTTTCCCACTCTTCCCCCTCTTTCTGGAACGGAGCCGCTGGCGATGCCGGAGGAAATAAAAACCTGTCGAAGAAGGCATTAACACGGATCGAACGGAGCGGCGTGCAGGTGATTCCGAGGTATCCCCCCTCTTCGTCAGTTCCGGCCGATCCCTCGCCGAAACCCGCGCCGTGCTGGGAAAACCAGTCGTGCCGGTAAAACCGAAGCGACGCCGCACAGCGGACGGAGGAGACCGGGAAGAGCAGAAGGGTAAGAATTCCGCCTCCCTTGCCGTCCGACATCATCCATTCGCCTCTGGTCTGAAATTTCCCGGTCCGGCATTCCCCGAACACCGACAGCACGCCGAATGACGTGCCGGCAATGCCGGGCGTCCGGAGCCGAAGCGGACGGTCAAAGACCGACTGGTAGAGGAGGGCGCCGATCCGGCCGCTGGACGACATCTCGGCGGTTCCGCAGACGCCGATGATCTGCTCTTTCGTGTTGTCCCGCGATCTCCTTTCAGCCGGAGTGCGGAACAGATCGTCCGTCACGAGACTTTCCACATTTCCGGCACCGTCGAGGTGTGCGGAGAGGAGTCTCCTCGACCAGAAAATCACCGCCGTCTGCTGTGCGGTTCCGATCACCGCCGCGGCACCGCTGAGGTAGTTCTGCGCCCCTCCCGAAAGACAGGGGACGATCACCCTGCCATGTCTCCGCACCGGGGCGATCGCATCCCGGCCTTTGGTGTATTCGCACTGCCGCCAGAGCGCAATTCCCTCGCCGATCTCGAGAATGTAATCGCCGAGGATCAGGGAACGGAGCAGACCCTGCGATGTCATCAGGAGGTGAAATGCCGTAAAATCCGTGAAGGATGATTCACCCGGATCTTTTTCCATGAGGAATCCGGCCTGGAACTTTCCCTCGCGGCGGCAGGTAAGCTTCTGGAGGGAATGGAGGGGCGAACCCGGATATGCCCCGTCGGTATAGCCCGCCGGAAGGGAGAGGACCGCTTCCGTCCGCGACCGGAAGGTAAACCGGGTTCCGTCTGCGGAACTGTCTGTGAGATCGGGATAGGGGGAAGATTCAGAAGGGGGTAGCTGTCCATAGAGATCTTCCCTTTCAACCCTCGCCTGAAACGGGTCGTTAACGAACGCGGAATCGTCCTGACTCCGGAGGAGGCAGGGAACGAGGAGGCAGAGGAGAGCAGACCGGACAATCGATGATGTCATATCACCTCCCGAAAGACGCAGTAAGAGTGAAGAGCTGTGTAGCGCCCAGGTCGGCATGCGACTGATAGGCGTAGTCGAAACTCCAGCCCCGGGCAGCGAAACCGCATCCCGCGCAGAGAAGCGGGGGATTTCCCGAGACGCCGATCCGGCAGGCGAACAGATTCTCGGGCCTGTATTCCGCACCGAACCTGGGCGCCGCGTCGAATCCAATCTCTTTGACATATTCCGCCGTGACGATCGCAATATCCGCCGGCACGTAGGAACAGCCGAGCGCACACGATCCCGGGAGCGGATCGCGAACAACCCCTATTGCGGGATGATTGACCCCGGTCATCCGGGCACCGAATGTGACGGAATGACCGGCATGGATCTGGAATCCGGCGTCGATGCCGGCGGTACATGCGCTTCCGTACCGCGCGATATCGAACCGCAGGAACCGGACAAGAAGGCCGGCCCGGACCCGGTCGAATTCCGAGGCAACGCAGAACGCAGCGGACTCCCGCCGGAAGAGATCGAAGCCGAAGCGCTCGCACAGCGCACCGGCCGCCAATTTTCCGAAGGGACAGGAAACGGCGGCGGCGCTGGTTCGGAGTTCCGTCAATCCGAACGGGGCGGGAACGACCGTCCATGAACATTCCATCCGGGTGATCGCCGCCAGGCCGGCGGGGTTGCCGTTGATATCCCAGACCGATCCGGCGAGGGCCGTTCCCGCCCCGCCGAGGGCGGCGATGACCGCCCCCTCCGTCTGCGCGTTCACTGATAAAACCGGGGGAAAAAAGACGAGAAAGCAACAAATATGGAATATCCGCATAGCGCCTCCCTCGCTTGTGCGACTTGAAGAACGATCCCGAAATATCTATATTACTTTATCACTTCGGAGTACTGTATGAATCGGATCCGCACCGCCGCTGTTCTCCTGTTTCTCCTTCTCGCCACACTCGTCCGCGGACAGGAGCTCGACTGCACCATCACGATCAAAACGGACGGCATGCCGTCCGACGCCATTCAGAATCTGACGGACTTCGTCCAGCAGACGATGCAGTACATGAATTCGTACCGGTGGACGAACGTCGACCTCGGCGGCGAAAAAATCAAGTGCCGGATTGATATGCAGTTCGCGACGACCGGCCGTCAGAACCACTATGCCGTCAAAGCCTTTGTCGGAAGTGAGCGCCCGATTTTCGAATCGCAGGGACGGAGCACGGCGCTTCTTCGCCTCCTCGATGATAAATGGGAATTTGATTATATCCGCGGAACCTCCCTCGCCCACAACGACATGCTGTTCGATCCCCTCCTGAGCTGTCTCGATTTTTACGCCTGGGTGATACTCGGCTACGATTTCGAAAGCTACCGGACGGGTGACGGATCACCCTTCTTCCAGAAAGCCCAGGACCTCGTCAACCGCGCTCACTCCACCGGCAATGCCGGACCCGGCTGGGACATTCCCGCCGACAACGTCTACTCGCGGGAACTGCTCATCGACGAACTGACCAACGCGAAGCTGAACGACCTGCGCATCGGTCTGTATAAATATCACTACAAGGGTCTGGACCTCCTCGCCAAGGATGAGGTGCGCGCCCGTAAAAACATGATGGCGGCACTCGAAAAGATAGGAACTCTCTCAGAGAAAATCAACAACCGGAGCCTCATCATCCGGCTGTTCTTCGAAACCAAGTACCTCGAGATCGCACAGACCTTCAGCAAGGATCCCGACCTGACCGTCTGGAGCCGGCTGGAGAAAATCGATCCGACACACCAGTCGGATTATGAACGTTACAAAAACGGCGGTCAGTGATCCGTCCGGTCCTCAGGGGAGCAGAACAATAGAACTGATTGCGTCCCCTGCCTGAACAGCGTCCACGACATCCATCCCCTTCCGCACACAACCGAATATCGTGTACCTTCCGTCCAGATGCGGCTGGGGCGAATGGGTGATGAAGAACTGCGATCCCTCCGTATCCTTCCCCGCGCTTGCCATTCCAATACTGCCTCTCCCGTAGGTCTCGGGGGAGAATTCGGACCGGATCGTATAACCGGGCCCCCCCCATCCGTCCCCCCGCGGATCTCCGCCCTGGATGACGAAGTTCGGCACGACACGGTGGAATATCATGTTCCGGAAATATGACCGGTTTACAAGTCTGACAAAATTCGCAACGGTGAACGGGGCCCACCCGCGATATAACTCGACCAGAATGTCACCGCGCGGAGTGATGATTTTCACCCTGACGGTATCGGGCAGTTCCTCCAGCAACGTCAGGTCGGGCACCGCTCCGGTCCGCGCGCCGGTCAACGTGGGAGTCACTTTTCTGCCGGTGAGGATTGATAGCGCACCGGAAGCGGCCGTCGCCGCCGGTGGATCGCTCTCCGATCTGAGTTTTTCCAGCCGCTCCACCGCCCTTCTGTCACCGATCTTCCCCAGCGTGGAACAGACCTCCTGAAGAGCTTCAATATCGTCCGGGAGCTTCATCCTGTCGAGCGCGTCGAGGAGTGCTCCCGTATTTTCACCGCTCAGGAAGAGGGAATCGCCCAGAAGCTGGGCCGCGGTCGTCCGGATCGCCACATCCTCCGACCGGAGAGATTCCCGGATGCGCCGCATAGCGGTCTTCCTCAGCTCCATGTCGGTCCGGTTCCGGGTGCACAGTTCCCCGATGCTTTCGAGTCCCGCCCGGACAATCCCGGGGTCGGGATCTGAAATTGCTCCGAAGATTGAAGTGACGGCGGCTGTGTCCCCTGCAATACCGAGGGCAGTGATTATCCCCTCGCGGCAGTGGGGAGCCGGATCGTCCCGCAGGACGATCGAACCGACCGCATCCTTCCCGACAAGCCTGGCGAGCGCCGACGCGGCCTCCGGACGGAAACTGCACGGAGCCCCCGGTATGCCTCCGGCGGAGATCCGCGCAAGTTTATCTGTGATCTTTCTTATCCTCTCCAGGCGGGCACGGGGAAAATCGTCGGATGAAACGGCGGTGATCGCGGCGGAAGCGACATGGGGGTTATCGTCGGTCAGGAGACCGGCGAGACAGTCGCCGATTGTTCCTGTGTCGTCCGGGAAAAATCTGGAAAGCGAGCGGATCGCGGCCACCCGCACACGCCAGTCCGCATCGGTCCGGGCATAGCCCGTCAGTGTGTCGATGATCGGCGGAGTTGTCTGATATTTACCGAGAAGGAGCAGAATCTGCATCCGCACCATCGGGTCCGGATCCGAACAGTGACGCATGATGGCCTCGATCCGGCTCTCGCTCTGAGGAGATGAACCGATCCTCTGGAGAGCGTAGAAACATTGCCATGGAACGGCACCCCCGCGGCCGGCGGAGAGCGCGAGCCTGCGCGTGACGGCGGAATCTGTCACCCCCCGGATAGCCGCCCGGGCCGCCGCAACGTCGAACGGAATTTCCTGATCGGGAGCATTCCAGCATGCCGCGGCCAGACCAGGGAGGGATGCGGCGGTGACGAACCGGCCGGCCTCCATGAGCACCAGCGGACAGACCTCAGGACGGGCGATTCTGAATATGGTCCCGACGAGAGAATCCCGGGCGTCGCCCTGCAGGGAGCCTGCCGTCAGTCCGATAGCGAACGCGGCGGCACGGACAACTTCGGTATCCGGATCGCCGATGAGGCCGACGAGATCCGGCAATACCGCGGTATCCTGAAGATTCGCACTCGCGATGGCGGCGCGGTATCTGACGGCGGGCTCGGCGTCGTGAAGAAGTGCGATGAGCCGGGACCGCTCCGACGAGCGCGAATCCTGGAGCGTAAGGATTTCACGGATCTTCGGGTTCCGGAGATCCAGCTTCAGCGTCGGATTCCCTGCGAACGCAGGAATTGATGCCAGAACGAGCACGAAGAGAAGGATTCCCCGCTTCATCGTCCCCCGGCCTTCTCCGGCGGCGGGAAACCGAACAGAGCGCAGGCGGTTGCCGTGGTGCATCGTTCGACTTCTCCGAACGGGATTTGTTTCCTCTCCGCCACGGTTTGTGCGATGAGCGGCAAGTATGAGGGTTCATTCCTCTTTCCCCTGTGCGGCACGGGGGTGAGGTACGGCGAATCGGTTTCCAGCAGGATATGCTCGAGCGGGATGGCGGTCACGACGTCGTGCATGCTGTTCGGCCTGCCTGGCCGGGCCGGAAACGTCACGGGACCCGGAAACGAAATGAGGAAGCCGGCCGCGATTACCCGGCGCGCCATGGTTTCATCTCCCGGAAAGCAGTGGAACACTCCGCGGAGGGGGCGGCCGCCATCCTTCGCCGATTTCCAATCCGGGGCCGCATCGGTCATGCCGGTCACGATGCTCAGGGTGTCGGCCTCGGCTTCCCGCGTATGGATGATGACAGGCAGATTCCGCCGAATGGCAAGTCCGATCTGTTCGGAGAAAACCGCCTGCTGTACGTCGGGCGGGGAAAAATCATAATGATAGTCGAGACCGATTTCGCCGATTGCAACCACGCGGGGATGCATGCTCAGTTGCTCCAGCGCGGCAAAGGTATCGGACGAGGCCTTGGCGGCCTCATGCGGATGAACGCCGACGGCGGCATAGAGCCGCGGGTACCTATCGGCAAGAGCGACGGCTTCACGGCTGGTCGCCAGGTCGGTTCCGGGAATAACGATCGCCCCCACACCGGCCTCCTCCGCGCGCGCAATAACTCCGTCGAGGTCATCCCTGTACTCGTCAAAGAAAAGATGGGCATGCGTATCGATCAGCATACGGGCGCTCACCGCGGGAAACAGGAAAAGAGCGATTCGATGACGACGGTCTGTTCCTCGCCGGTAAGACCGGGATAGATGGGAAGCCGGAGAAGCGAGGAGGCCACCCGGTCGGTGACCGGAAGGGAAAGGCCCTCCGTTCCGAGCGTCTGCCGGGCGAAGGGGGAGGAATGAAGCGGAACGTAGTGAAATGTCGTCTGGACGCCCCGTTTTTTCATCGCATCCATCACGCGGTTTCGTTCGCGCTCATCCCGGAGCAGGAGATGGAAGATGTGATAGTTCGAATCCCGGTCGGGGGGGATATCCGGCAGGCGCAGTGATTCACGCCGGACGAGGGGGGCGAGTTCATCCATATACCTGCGGTGGATGGCCCGCCGTTTTTCCTGAATCTCGTCGAGAAGATCGAGCTGTGAATCGAGAACGGCCGCGAGAAGATCGGAGAGGATATAACTGCTTCCGGGGGCAACCCAGGTATACTTGTCGACCTCACCCCTGAGGAAGTTTGCCCGGTTAGTTCCTTTTTCACGGACGATTTCCGCGGCGCGTGCGCGCTGTTCGTCGTTGAGGATGAGCGCTCCCCCCTCGCCCGCGACATAATTCTTCGTATCATGAAAGCTGTAGGCGCCCATGTCGCCGATGCCGCCGAGGAACGCGCCCTTGTACCGGGCATTCACGCCCTGTGCCGCATCCTCGATGAGAGCGGCGTTCAGCCGGGCTGCAAGGGCGCGGAGCCGGTCCATGTCAGCCGCGACACCGGCATAGTGAACGGCGATGATCGCCCTCGTCCGGCCGGAGACGCGGCGCTCCGCATCCTCCAGATCGATCGTGAGCGTGCGCTCGTCGATGTCGCAAAACACCGGCGTAGCGCCTGCCCTCAGGATTGCATTGGCGGTGGAGACGAAGGTAAAGCTGGGCAGGACGACCTCGTCCCCCGGTTTCAGCCGAAGGAGCATGCAGGCCATCTCGAGCGCATGCGTGCAGGAGGTGGTGAGAAGAACATGCCGGAGGCCGAAAAGGTTCCGGAGCCGTTCCTCGACCTTCTTGCAGACAGGTCCGTCGCCGCTGAGGCGTCCGCCGCTCAGTGCGGCCCGGACGGCGTCGGCAGTTGCTCCGCCAAGATACGGTTTATTGAATGGAATGGGGTGCATAGAAATTTCCGGGCATTAGGAGACGGGCCGGTACAATTCCAGGAGTTCCGCAATCGACCGGTCCATCGAGTGATTCTCGAAAACGAACTGTCTGCCGGCGCTTCCGTGGGCCTTTCGGAGATCCCCGGAGCCGGCATAGAGCAGGATATACTCCGCCAGACTGCGGCTGTCGCCGACCGGATAGAGATAGCCTGATTCCCCCGCCGCAACCTGGTCGACATTCCCCCCGGCCGCCGCGGCAATCACGGGAAGACCCATCGCCATCGCATCCAGAACCGCGAGCGAATAGAGTTCATCCCGGCTTGGAAAGACAAAGATATCCATCGCCGAGAGATATCCGATCCCGTCCGCCTGGAAACCGGCGAGGGCGACGGAATTCTGCATCCCGCGGCTCTGAATGTACCCTTCGATCTCCCTGAGATATTCCTCGCAGTGCGGTTCAAACGGCGACTCACCCTCAGTCTGGCGCGATTTCCGCGTCGGTTCCCCGACGACGCAGTACTTCACCCCCGACGGGATTTTCTCCCGGACCAGATCCAGGCTTCTGATGAAATCGATGACTCCCTTCCCCGGATCGATCCGCACCATCGTCCCGACCAGGAGATCATCCTCCCCGCACCCCAGGCTCCGTCGGATGCCCGCCCGCTTCGCAGGATCACTCCGGTATGCGGAAATATCGCGTCCGTACGGGAGATAATGCACGATCGACGCCGGGAGCGCATATCGCCCGGGAAGCATGGCCGCGAGCCGCCGTGAGGAGGTCAGCACGGCGTCAAGCCGCCTGTTGATAAACCGGTGATAAGGATCCGTTTTTTTCACCACGCCCATGTACACGCTCAGGAGAAAGCGGGTCGAGCGGTCCGACCGGAGTCCCAGAGAAGCCGCGGCCACATCCCGGTGAAAATGCGCGTGGACCACATTGAACCGCTCCTCCTTCACCAGACCCCGGAGGTACCGCGCATTTGCCAGTGAGAGCGGCTGACCCGAGGGAAACGAAAGAGTCCGGACGCCGGCACGGGTGAGAAACTCCGACGCTTTCGACCGGGGGGCGGTAACGGCGGCAACCCCGGTCCCTCTCCGGGAGAGCTCTGCCATGATCGTGCAGGCATAGAGCTCGAGCCCGCCCCACGCCTCCGATGTG
>DATKPE010000048.1:0-45911 GCA_035524335.1 Bacteroidota bacterium | reverse complement strand
GACGTGGTGGAATATCATCTGCCGATGCGGGTGAACAGGGTAGTCGCAAACCCGCTTCTGAAGGCCGACACGCTCCGGACCGCTCTGCAGAGGGGACCGCTGGTCTATTGTGTCGAGGGCGCCGACGGGAACGGAAAGGCGTGGAACATCGTCCTCCCGGAAAATGCGCGATTCACAACACATCCCGAGAGCATTCTTGGCGAGCAGGTGACCGTCCTTCGCGGGAACGCGGAGACTGCGGTGATCGCGCCGGACGGGCGCAATCTGCGGATGGAAGAATCGACGATCACGGCGATCCCCTATTATATCTGGGCCAATCGCGGGGAAAACGAAATGCAGGTCTGGCTCCCGACGACGATCAGAGAGGTAAGGATCACCAATTAAGACCGGCGCGGCCGTTTTTCTTCCACCGGTATATGGCCGGAACGTTTGGGAGACGAGGATGCACATGAAAAGAAGTGATACCTCCCGTCCAACCGGATGGAGATATTCTTTTAGGTAAAAGAATTTTAGACAGGACAGTAAAGAATGAAGGGATACGGCACCTGGGATGCGGGCTTGAATTCCTACGGCCTTTTTGATATATTGGGTTGCGGATACAATTCACCAAGCCGACTGGTGATGATGGTGATGACTCCGGGGGGGGGTAATAATTTAAGGTTTGCCGAAGCGTAATCCGCAAAACACGCTGTTATTCACGCGCCCATAGCTCAATTGGATAGAGCATCAGCCTACGGAGCTGAGGGTTGGGGGTTCGACTCCCTCTGGGCGCACTTGTTTTCGCCGCTTTTCCCGCTCCGAATAGCTGTTCACCTAAAATCTTCTCATCCTTTCCGTCCTCTCGTTAATCGGTCGCCAGCCGATCGAAGAGATTCAGTCTCCGCCTTCGCATACACCATGCTCGTCCGGATATCCTGATGTCCTAATTGTAGAAAATCGGGTCGCGGCGGCAGATCCCGGCGACCGGCGTGCCGGCCACGGCCTGCCGCAGAGCGAGGGTAATCTGTGCTTCGGTGAATCGCTTCTTCAGGGGGGTTCTCCTGGTTGATTTTGAGTACAATCTATCGATTTTTTATCACTCAAAATGGACCAGGATACGGAGGTCATACCCACGAATTTATTTCAGTTTAGAAATGACGTCTTGGATCTTTTGGGCTTTTGTGCCGTTTTTGGGAAGGATAGATAATAGTCGGGTAAGAATATCAATCATACTTTTCGTGTCACCCCGATGGGCGTAGATCATATTCAATCCGACATAAGCAGATTCAATATGTGGGTCCTGTTTAAGGGAAATAAGATAGCATTGTTCTGCTTCATCGCCCCTATTTAAAGCGAGAAATATTTCTCCTTCGAGTGCTATCTGATTTGCATCGTTGGGATTATTCGCGAGATACGCCTGCACTTCTCTTAACGCATTATCATCATGCCGAAGTCTGTGTTCAACAAACGCATAAACCCGATGAACTCGTGAATCATCAGGTTTTATACGCGCTATCTCTCTCAGAAGCTGATCGCTCTTTATAAATTTTCCTTTCAGAGATAGGATATCGGCAAGGTTCACAAAAAAATAATCAATATCGGCCGGGTTGGCGACAGATAAAACTTTTAGAATCATTGCCGTGTCAAAATATTCACTCGTTTGATTCAACGGTTTATATAACCAAAATGCTGGTCCGATTGTTTCGTCGGAAGACTGAGTCTGGTAGACCAGACTCCACTTAGATCGCAAGGTGTCATAAAACCTCAGAATTTCGCTAAACCTTTCTGGTTCCTGCCGATATCGGCCATAATCAAAATCACTCGTAATTACAAGATCGAGATCTTCGTACCAACGGGTATCGTAAAAAGGGATGGTTTTTTCTGTCTCACCTGCATTGAATGGGATCCGGAGATTAAGAAATGAGTCTTTACTCAGGTCGATGCCGAATGGACCAGTGGCAATCGCCGATGTGGGGTCGAGGTGTGTCACTATCCATTGTTTAGTGGTCGTGCGTGTATCAGGCAGAGAAAGGGACTTTTCGTATTTGATCATTCCTAGTGTTGGTCCGAGCCCGACAAGAATAGATGCCACAATGATATATGTGACTGTCCGCGAAGAGATTCCCGTATTGCCCTTCGCACGATATCTTCCATATATTATCCCAAAGAAATCCAGGAATTTATTGATACCTACCATGCCAACGAGGATGAGGATGGGAATCACAGGAAAAATATATCTGTCGGCGCGCATGGCCCACGTGGAAATCAGACCAATGTAGATGACTGGAAATGCAAGCAGAAGAATACCCGCCCTATCCCTTCGAATCACGAATGTTATGACCGATGCAACAATCACGAGCAACATCGGCCAACCAATATTACTGGGAAGAGAATCAAATAAATAATAAGATATTGTGCTCGTGTTTTTATCCAAACCAAGATGTCCTGCTTCCATATGTTGTTCCACATCCCGGAATGAATTTGAAAAGTCATTAAATCGGAGAACGATGTACGGATTGAATACAAGGAATACAATTCCCGATAAAGCAATGGCAAGCCAGACCTCTCTCTTTTTCAGATTTCCGATAATTTGCGAGAAAGAATTTGATTTTAGTGAATGAGCGATGAGAAGGCCGAGAATCAATAGAGCGCCATTATATTTTGTCGCGGCAGCTAATCCTATAGCTATTCCGGATAATATGTACCATCTACGATTCGGCTCAGAGTAGACCCTTTCAATGAAAAAGAGAGATAATACGACGAAAAACGTGAGTGGCGTGTCGACATTTATCATGTGTGCTTCAAGAACATGAAGCGGATTAAGTGCGATTAGAAGAGATGTAATTATCCCCACAGTACGGTTGGCGACGTTCTTACCCAAACAATAAACAACGAATATTGTTCCAATGTCGAAAAGGATTGTAATAATCCGACTGAGCAGGATGAAGCTGGAGGGATTCGCCTCGAAAGACTGTTGAAATGAAGTGAGACTGTGATACGTACCAAGGAGTGTTCCGACGATATAGTGGAGTACTTGTACTAAGAAGTGAAAATAGAAGGTGAACGCGGGATAGACAAAAAAACCGGGATTAAAATTAAACCCCGAAGACCCCCAGTTCCAAAATAACCATGCACGCCTGAACGGAATCCCTTCTTCGTAAAACTCAGGTAAGCCCCAGGTAATACCCCAAATCCTAGCAGCAACGCCAACCAACAAGACTATAAAAATGTATTTACGACTTTGATCTCTCACTGAACAATGATAATTACTGGAAATGTGGGATTCGCGCTAAATACGTTAAATAAAGTAAAAAATATGTGCATCTTAATCAATATATTAAGTGGAGAAACCACTCAGTAGTTCGAGCGATTTCCCTGCCAAGTTTATAAAACCAAAGTGATTATGTCACCAAGATCATCTTTTTTATACTGAGATATCTCCCGTTATCAACCGCAATTCTATAATAATATGTTCCGGTAGATAAGGGAAGACGCATCGAAATTCACAATGTGTTCTCCGCGCGACATATATTGGTTGTCGATAATAACCTTTGACTCCCTTCTGGCGCACAAGATCAGAATATGATGATGTAACGCACCCGCAGTTTGTCCCTCTTCCGATACTCCCCACGATGCAACTCCATGTCCCGATCTACAGCAATCGGGATTCTCAAAATGGCAATTGAGTTAGCTCAAGCCATTTTGGATGATCCACTCCCCGCATCTCCGGTTTTCGTGTTTGATTGCGGCATGAACGGCGAAGAAGGCAACTTCCTCCAGTCACCCTGTTGTGTCTTTACCCTTTTTTCCGTATCATTCTCCATAACAACTACCGTTCTCAAAACCCGCACACCTTCCTGACTACAGCGGGTTTTTTTGTGGGATGACCGGAGCAGAAGAGAGAACGAGATCACCACCCTGACGCGGCACAGGAACTGAACTCGTCGATGAACATCAAGTCTCTCATTTCAGATGCGGTCTCGGTTCCCCCGCCCCCCCGCGCCGTCGAGGAGCTGATCGCCTGCTGCCGCAAGATCGCCGTCGTCTTTCTCCGCAAGAAAGAACAGCACGGCCGGCTCAATCTCCGCATCCTCGGCCTCAACCTCGAGGACGCCGCGCTCGACTGCATCAGCGAACTCTTCAGCCGCGACGAGTCCGGTTCCCTGATCCAGATAAAAACATACTTCGACGGCCTCGCTGCCGATCAGCTTTCGGAACAGGATCTCCTCATCCACCTCCGGCGCATTGTCTTCTCGCGCGTCAATCAGAGCATTTTCAAACGTTACAAAGAGGCCGATCCCTCCCTCGGCAAGATCCTCCGCAACCTGAAGCTCGCCCTTCAGACGATGCAGATGTTCAGAATCGTCGACCGCTTCGGCGAACCGTGCCTCATCCCCGCGACCGGCGAAACACTCGAGCACCTTCCGGCGCTCGATGCTTCCGACCTCGACAGTCTCCTCCGGAGGTACGCGCACGGAAACGAGGATATACCGACCCTCCTCGCCCATCTCTCCCGTGCACTCCGCGAACAGTCCGCGGCGTCCAGGATCGTCCCTCTGATGGCCGCCGCACAAACCATCCGGACCCTCTATGAAACCGCCCAATGTCCCGACGAACCGGGCGGGACCGGTGACGACCTGCTCGCGTCCGATACGGCCGTGATCATCGACCGCACCTGGCGGAAATTCCGCAGAGACTACGCGCGGGAGTACGTCGGCACCAGCAAACTGCCGCAGGAGACCTACGACAAGTACTTCGAGGTCATTCTCGAGCATCTCACCCTGCGGTTCCTGCGGCACGACGGAGAGGACTGTTCGTATTACAAATCCCTGCAGGCCCTCCTCCCGGGTCTCACCCGCGAGGAGTATCTGCACCGCCACAAGGCACGGCTCGAATATCTGTCACGCATCGTCACGGCGGCGGTCATTTCCGAGCTGAAGGAACAGCTCTGATGCCGCGATATAGTCCACATTCAGCATGAACGCCAATCTGGGACGAATATAATAATATGAGCCTGCAGCACATCGACGAACATACGCTGGAACTCTTCGTCCTCAATGCCCCGGAGGTCGAAGACCTCCGGAACAGCATCCGGGACCATCTCGCGGTCTGCGCCGGGTGCAGGGATCTCGCGGAGTCGATGACAGAATTCCACGCCGATCTCGCCGTTGAAGTCGCCCGCAGAGAAGTCAGGCCGGGCGAGAACCAGACGCTTGTCCGGCGCGTAACCGCCCTGACCGGCGCATCCGGTGTCACCGGAATGCCTGAAAGGTTTCGCCCCGTCACCCCGGCGCAGAAGATCCGCTTCTTCGTCCGCCGCCACCCGATCGCGACGATTACGGGCTCATTCGGAACTGCGGCGGCGTTTGCTCTTCTCGCCTTCCTTGTGCTCCGGCCTCCTGCCAGCTCCGGCGCCGGGACCGATGACACGCAGATCGCCTACGCGAAACTGAACAGTGCGTCGGGAACACTCGATGTGTACAACCGGGAACACCGCACCCTCTGGCAGAAACCGGTTCTGGATGTCGATGCCGCCGTCGCGTCGGAAGCGGTCCACAATATCCGACAGTATGCCATCGCCGACCTCAACCGCGACGGCTCCGGCGAACTGATCACAAATCTGACATTTTCCCGTAACCCGGACGACGACAAACGCAACCTGAACTTCTACACCCCCCAGGGGACAATGTACAGATCGATACCGGCGGAGGGTCATCCCTCCTACCGGGGCAGGTCGTACCATGAACCCTACGGTTTCTACGGAGTTGTGCCCGACACCGGAGTCAACGGCGCGCTTTCAATTTATTCGATCGGACAAAACGGCAGATCTCCGTCCTTTCTTGCCCGGTTCGACTCCGCGGGAAACTGCATCGGCGAATACTGGCACTACGGGGTGATCGTCGGCGCTACGTTGGTCAACCTGTTCCATACCGGCCACCGGCTCCTCGTTCTCAGCGGTATCAACGACGTTGACGACGATAAACACATGTCCCGCCCCGTGTTCATCGTTCTCGACCCAGCGAAAGTGACCGGAAAGACGGAATCGAGCGCAACCCGCGGTTTTGGGCTTCCGGCGTCGGACGCGGAACTTTATTATGTCGGGCTCCCGCTGACAGACATGGACATCGCCGTCAGGAAAAACCCGTCGGTCTCCGAGGTGAGGGAAAACGACGGCATCCTGAGCGTCTTTGCCACTTCACTGGTGGAACACGAGCGGCTCAATATCGAATACGATTTCAATCCTTCGATGGCCCCTGTCGATATCTGCCCGACGACCGGCATGCTGCTCAAGCGGGGCCGGCTTGCGGAACAAGGCCTCCTCCACGGAAACATGGATTCGGTCTATCTCGCCGGTCTGAAACACCGGATCCAATACTGGAACGGCTCGGCGTGGACCACGCAGATCAGACAGGTCCATCCCTGATCTTCCTCTGCATCTGCCCCGCCGTCCCGGAGCAGTAACCGCAGTTCCCTGCCGTCACACCCTGCACCGCCTCCTGAGCGATACGCAGAATTGAATTTCACAGGATAATTGCTTTATTCCGGAATAGCCGGCCCGCCGACCGATCCCGATGCACGGATTCCCGGCGCCGGAGCACACGCCATGAGATCAACTTCTCCCACCTCCGCCGCACGCCTCCGGGACCTCCGGACCGAACTGCGGAGCCATGCCGATCCGCGGAAAGCCGAAACCCACCGCGGATTTTTCAAAAACTGCCGTGACGATATCTTTCTGGGTGTCACCGCCCCGGTCATCCGGACCCTGGCACAAACTCACTCCACACTTCCGCTGAACATTGTACGCCGGCTCGTGCACTCCAGGGTCCATGATGAAGGATCCCTCGGCCGGGCGATCCTGGTGCTGAAGTTTGTACGGGGGGATGAGCGTGAAAAGAAGAAGATTTACCGGTTCTATCTCGCCGAACGAGGTACGATCAGGGACTGGGATGGCGTTGACGACAGCGCGCCTCACATCGTCGGCGGTTACCTCATGGAAAGGGACCGCGCGCTCCTCTACCGCCTCATCCGATCACGATCGCTCTGGGACCGCCGCATCGCGCTTGTTGCCACCCTCCACTTCATCCGGCGGGGCGATCTGACCGACACCTACCGGCTCACACGGAACGTTCTGAACGACCGGGAGGATCTGATTCATAAAGCCGCCGGCTGGATGCTCCGTGAGGCGGGGAAACGGGATCCCCGCCGGCTCAGGGCGTTCCTGAGATCGAATTACCCGAAACTTCCCCGCACCACGCTCCGGTATGCCATCGAACGGTTTTCTCCTCAGGAACGGAAGCGGTGGCTCGCCGGGCCGGTCTGATTATTTCACCCGCTCGAATGCAAAGACTGCACGATGGGCCGTCTTACCGTCCTTCTCCATCGTCCACCGTTGTGTGAAATGATCGCCGTCGGTAAACGTCACGACGAGACCGCTCATGTGCGCATCCTTCCTGTCCGGGAGGTTGGTCGCATCGACGAAGGAAAACGTCAAGGTCGAATCTCCGGGGGTACTTTTCGCGGCCCTCATCCGCGGCTGGTTCCCCATTGAGCAGTAATGCGTCAGGAGCACCCGTCCACCATCCAGGTGATACATCGTGATCATCGCATCGGCATGATCGGCCATATCGAGCGATTCCATCAGCGCAGTGCCGTTCGAGACGATCTTATACGTCGCGAGAACGGTTTTTCCCTCCTCATCCGTCGCTTTCCAGGACCCCGCAAGCGCCTTCAGCCGGTCGAACTGCGGCGTGCTCGGCGTCGCGGACTGCATTTTTGGCTGGGAAAACAGGGAAGAGCAAAATACGAGACACCCTATCAGAACGACGGCATGCTTCATGGCGGTATTCTCCATTTGTTAAGGGACGTGAGACGGACGATTCCGAAGATGAACCATAAACGCAGGAAACGCCGCAATTCATCTCCCCGTG
This sequence comes from Bacteroidota bacterium, assembly GCA_035524335.1. Classification (GTDB taxonomy): domain Bacteria; phylum Bacteroidota; class Ignavibacteria; order UBA10030; family SZUA-254; genus DATKPE01. Next base: position 38,004 of record DATKPE010000048.1, on the reverse strand, counting down.
TTCGGAGAATGCGGACAGATCTGCGGTGAACCGGCAAAGACCGCACCTCTCCGATCAGAAGGTCAGCCCGAGGGAGAGCTGGGCGGTTACTGTACTCCCGTACTCACTGAACATCGGGACTACACCGACCCTGAAAAACATCCCCCCCTGGGGAGGCTGAAATCGGTATCCGGCCCCGATCTGGCCGATCAGACGGGTCACTCCGCCCGATTCCCCGCTGCCGAAAATCGAGTTCGTACCGGAAAACGAGAGCGAAGCGATGGTAACTCCGGCGTCGAGTTCGAGCCGGCTGGCGCCATCCCCGAGGAGATACTCGGCTGTGACCGGCACGCCGGTGAATTCCATGTGGTCGATGAAGAAGAAATTATCGAGGGACCAGGAGGAATATCCGACATGAAGGCCGTAGTGGTCCGAAAACCGGTAGTCGTAGTCGACAGAATAGAAGACGCATGGCCCGCCGATTTCCAGAAAGAGGGCACTATGCGGATACCTGCCGGGATCGCCGGAAGGAGAAAGGTCTGATGTGGTTTGGGAGAACGAGACGGAGCGGATGATCAGAATGCACGCGAAGAAGAAGACCATGCCGGGGAAGCGCATATCATCCTCCATATGGTTGCCGGAAAGGTTCCTGTAATGTAAAGAACGGGCGGGTGGGGAACAACAAAATGTCAAGTTTTTCCCGTAGAAAGTTTTTCCGGACTGCCAACCCGAACCGGTCATTTTTAATGAAATTGGCCTTTATTCAGCGCGTTTTGTGGCAAATATCACATGCTCGATTTACCTCATTTACCTTTCTTCAAAAATGTGCTATATTACAGCGTTTTTAAAAGAACTTTAAGATATTCGTGTAAAGATCCGATTAACTTATTGAAACAAGAGATTGGACGGACACCAAACGGACGGACGAGATATGACGAACCGAGAGATGAAAACCCGGCTCCTTGTGGTAGATGACGAAGACGATCTCCGGGATCTGCTGACGCAGGTTCTGACGAAGACGGGATATGAGATCAAGACCGCAAGCGACGGCGAGGAGGCGATCCGGATTCTGAAAACGAACGAATTCGACGTTGCGCTTCTCGATATTCAGATGCCGAAAGTGACCGGTCTGCAGGTCCTCAAGCATATCAACCAGCACGCTCCCCACACGAAGGCGATCATGCTGACGGGGTATGCGGACCTGAAGAACGCCATGGAGGCCCGGGAATTCGGCGCGCGGGATTTCATCAGCAAACCATACCGGCTTGACGACGTTCTCTCGACCATCGAACGGGTGTTGAAGGAGTAACCCGCCAAATCTCATTCCACTCCATTACTTCATGACAGAGCCGCCACGCCATGATTGAAGAACTCAAAGCGATTCCCAACAAGGTCGTCCTTGAACAGCTCGATATTCATGCCCTTTCCAAGGACAAGATCCGGGCGCTGTTTCAGAGCGGCCGCATACCGACCGCCGATACCCTGGTCGACGAGATCATACTCCGCGCGCTGAAAGACGGGGCGACCGATCTCCATTTCGAGCCGATGGAAAATGAGCTCCGCATCCGCATCGGATATGAAGGCGTCATGAAACGGCTCGTTTCTCTTCCGAAGGAGATCTCGGAAAACCTGACGAACGTCCTCAAGACCAAAAGCGGCCTGAACCAGTTCGAAAAGAAGAAACCGCAGGAAGGCCGGTTCTCCCTGAATTACGGCACCCTCCAGTTCGATCTCCGGATCAGCACCGTACCGGTCCTGAACGGCGAGCGGGTGGGGATGCGCATCCTCCAGAAGAACGCCCGTGTCGAGAACATTGAACAGCTCGGTTTCTCGACGGAAAACCTGGAGCGGGTGCGCAAGCTTCTGCGCCGTCCAACCGGGCTTTTCCTCGTCACCGGGTCGTCCGCGTCGGGAAAAAGCACCACCGTCTACGCCGCCGTGAACGATATCCAGTCGAGCGAAAAGAACATCATCACCGTTGAAAACCCGGTCGAGTATAAACTCGATTTCGCGTCGCAGGTACCGACCTCGATCGACAAGAATTTCTCGTTTGCGGAAGCGCTCAGGGCGATTCTGCGGCAGAGCCCGCACGTCATCATGGTCGGCGAGGTGCGCGATGCGGAAACCGGCATCGTGGCCGCCGAGGCGGCGCTGACCGGCAATCTGGTCCTCAGCACGATGCTCTCGAGCGATGCGGTCGGCACGATCTTCCGCCTCATGAACCTCGGAGTTCCGCCTTACTGGCTCGCCACGACCCTCATCGGCGTGGTCTACCAGCAGCTGGTGCGGAAAATCTGCCCGCACTGCAGGGAATCGTACGAACTCCCCGCCGGCGACCAGCAGTCGTTTCTGTCGCTCCTTGCGGGCCAGAACAAATTTTTCCGCGGTAAGGGGTGCGAGCACTGCCAGCAGACCGGCTACGTCGGACGGACCGCGATCCACGAAGTTCTGACGATCAACGACGACATGCGGGACCTGATGTACCAGCAGGCGTCGATCCTCCGCCTGAAGGAAGCGGCCCGGGCCGGCGGTTTTCAGAGCATTTTCCACGACGCCGTTCAGAAAGTCGCCGCCGGCATCACGACGGTCGACGAATTCCGCCGGGCTCTGGGTTAATCCCACCGCGCCACATTCTCACTCCAGACGCCCCGTCATCCGGCAGATGCGGGGCGCTTTTTTTTACCCCTCAGCCGGCCGGAGAATCCCAAAACCGGTTCAACAGGGCGGTTTTTCGACTGCAATGAGAATACGACCCAGATCACATCCCGGTTGAAGCCCCGGCTGAAGCCCGTTATATTTTAATATGTTAACGAAACGGCTGAGGGTTCTGATCCTGGATGACGAGCGGTCGAGCGCCTATCTGCTGAAAAGCAGTCTCAATCTGGCCGGATTCGACGCGCATTACCTTGAATCGAAGGTCGACGGATACGACTGGATTCTGAAGCACCGGCCGGATCTGATCATATCGGACATCCGATCGCCGGATCTGGATGGTCTCGACCTGCTCAAATGGCTCAAGGCGAATCCGGATACAGCTCCGATCCCGTTCCTCTTCGTCACCGCCTGTTGTGATCTGAAGACGGCGCTCGAAGCGCGGCGCCTTGGCGCGGCCGACTTCATCTCCAAACCGTATGTCGCTTCTGAACTGATCAAGGCCCTCCAGCGTATCGTCAACCGGGAGGATCATCCGGAGCAGACCGGTTCCGAGACGCCGCTTCCCGCGAAGGTGATCGAATATTTCGACTGGGAATCGCTGTCGGAACTCTTCCGGAAATTCGTCAGCAACTGGCCCGGCCGCATCAACCTGATTCCGACGACCGAACCGTGGCGGATCTATTTCGTCTTTGAATACGATCAGATGCTCGTCGGGGGACTTTTCATCCGTCCCTTCGAACACGGCAATCTCTCCCAGACGCACATCTCCTCCTTCAGCCGCTGGCTGGACGACCGCGGACTGAACGCGGGGATCATCATGGGCTTCTACCAGATCAGCGAGGATCTCCGGCGGTTCGCAAAAATCTCCTCCATTCAGATCGTTCCCTCGGCCACGGTCGTCGATCTCCTCTCCACCTCCGAGCCCCCGGTGATTCCTCATCTGGACCTCCTCATCCGGGAGAATAAACAGCACAAGTATGTCGTCCAGTTCATCAAGAAACTATGGAACGAGCTCGCGCTCTTCGAAGGTAAACGGTTTCCGATCGTCCTGAGCGGCGACCAGGCCGGCAGTATCGTGCGGAAGGATATCACCCTGAGCGACGTGCATGACGACGGAATCGAATTCACGACCATCGACAGCGATCTCTTCGCCACCATCCGCAAGCCGGTGATCTGGCGGCTCATGATGCGGCTCATCATTCACGGCAAACTGGAGAAGTCGGCCTTCGGTCTTACTTCGGTGGAAACCGCCTGTCTGTTTCCGCTCCTCGCACACCTCCCTTCGCTCGACGTTTCGGACGAGAATCTCCTCCTCCTCCGCGGTCCCTTCGCGAAAGAACCACTCGCCCGGAAAAACGGGCAATCGGCCTGACCGGAAATTGACCGGCGCGATGCGGGGCGCATGACCTCGCCCGACGCGCGGGAGATCCGGCTGGCCGGCGATTTCAATGTTGAGATTTTAGCCCGAATTTTGTATCTTTCTTCTCCCAAAAAGAACCGGGACTGTTCTGTCGTTATTTCCGCACAAATCGGGGTAATTTCTGAAAATCGGCTATTTTCCGGTCTTTGAAACGGTCGTCATCAGGCCGGATGCATGCGCCTGTAGCTCAACTGGATAGAGCAACGGCCTTCGGAGCCGTTGGTTGGGGGTTCGACTCCCTCCAGGCGTACAAGGCAGACAGGGTGCCGGACACACCGGCGGCACAGAATTCACACGGATCATCTTCACCAGCTTCGGGCAGATCATGAACAAGAAACTTCTCCACAGGCTCTTCGCGTTTGGTGTTTTTCTCGCATCGGCGATTCAGTTTTTCTCGACCGCCCAGCCCTCGGTCTCATTCTGGGATCCGGGAGAGCTCTCCGCCGCGGCATACGCGCTCGAAGTGCCGCATCCGCCCGGGGGCCCGCTCTTCTCGCTCGTCGGCCATTTCTTCTATATGCTCCCCCTGCCCGGAAGTCCGGGATTCCGGATGAACACGGTGTCGGTGCTCTCCAGCGCATTCTCGGTGCTGATGCTGTACCTCGTTGCGGTCCGGCTGATCCGGTTGTACAAAAAGCATGATCCTGAAACAACCCTGGAAGCGCTGGGAACCTACGGCTCCGCCGCCATCGGTGCACTCGCGCTCTCGTTCTGCGACACATTCTGGTTCAACGGCGTCGAGGCGAACTATTTCGCCGCAAGCACCCTTCTGTTCTCACTCGTCACCTGGCTCATGCTGGTCTGGTACGAGGCGGCCGATCAGCCGGGCAGTTGGAAATACGTCCTGATGATCGCCTACCTTGTCGGCCTCTCCGCCGGCGTCCACCTCATGAGCGTGCTCACGATCTTCACGGTCGTCCTGCTGATCATGTTCCGCCGGACCATCGAGGACGAAGAGCACTGCAAGAAAACCTGGTACATCTTCCTGGGCCATGTCGCAATTCTCCTGACGCTCTCGATGATGATGTGGGCGAACGAAACCTCGGCCCAGCCGCCGTCGCAGGAGGACATCGACTCCTACGAGACGAAGTTCAAGATCATACTGGCGCTCGTCAGCGCCGTCTACATGGGGATCTTCTGGAAACGGATCTTCAACCGGAATTCCTATTATCTCTCTCTCGGCGTGGCGGGCATCGGCCTCACGCTGGTCTACCCCGGGATCATCAAGAAACTTCCCTCCTTCATCCGGCTCGTGGCAGGCGACAACAGCATGATGGGCGTGATCGTCCTTCTGGCGGTTCTCGGGGTCCTGAGCTACATCTCCATCGTCGCGCGTCGCAGCGGCCGCATCGCGCTCGCCGTCGCTGCGCTGGGCGCCGTGATGGCGATCTGCGGCGTCACGACCTACACGACCACGATCATCCGGGCGAACCAGCACCCCGCGATGAACGAGAACGATCCGAACAGCTTCAACCGGCTCGTCACCTATCTGAACCGGGAGCAGTACGGCGATTTTCCGACGTTCAAGCGCCGCTGGTCGGGTGAGCCCCAGCATCAGACCACCTGGACCAATTACTCCAGCGATCTCGATTTCTTCTGGCGCTACCAGATGAACCACATGTTCACCCGGTACGTCGCCTGGAACTACATCGGAAGGGAATCGTTCGACCAGGATACCGGAGTCGACTGGAAACAGCTCTACGGAATTCCTTTTTTCTTCGGGCTCCTCGGGCTCTACTTCCACTTCCGGAACGACTGGAAGATCGCGTCGGTGTTCCTGATTCTGTTCATCCTCATGGGATACCTCACGGCGTTTTACCAGAATCAACAGGAGTGGCAGCCGCGCGAAAGGGACTATTTCTACGCCGGCGCGTACTTCGTCTTCGCCCTCTGGATCGCGCTCGGCATCCGCGGGGTGCTCGATCAGATTGCCGCGCGGCTGAAATCCCCCGGCCAGGTGACGGCAGGATTCGCCGGATTCCTGGCGCTCGCCGCGATCTTCATTCCGGTGAGGGAATTTCAGACGAATTATTTCACGCATGACCGCTCACGGAACTGGCTCCCCTGGGATTATTCATATAACCTCCTGCAGACCTGCAAACCGGATGCGATCCTGTTTACCAACGGCGACAACGACACCTTCCCGCTCTGGTACCTGCAGGATGTGGAGGGTATCCGCCGGGACGTCCGGATCGTCAACCTGAGCCTCGTCAATACCGAATGGTATATCCGCCAGCTGAAACATGAGACGCCGTACAATTCGAAAAAAATCAACATCACGCTGAGCGACGACTATATCACCAGGATCCAGCCGATGCAGTGGAAGGCGCAGACAATGACCCTCAGCGTCCCCCAGAGCGCCGTCACCGGGGAAGCGCACAACTTCAACGGCATTCTTGACAGCTCCGTGATCGCGAAGGGATCGATCACCTTCACGATGCAGCCGACACTGCAGTACGGCGATATCAGCGCGATCCGGGTCCAGGATATGATGGTCCGCGAAATCGTCATGAACAACGCCTGGCAGAGGCCGATCTATTTCGCCAATACCTGCAGTGAGGACACCAAGATCGGACTGAGCGATTACATCCGCATCGAGGGCTATGCGGGACGGCTGGTTCCCTTCCGGAAGCCGGCCGATCCGAACATCCACTACTACATCGACGAGGAATCGATGCGGCGGAACCTCCTGCAGGATCCCCCGGCCATCAGCAAAACCTACCAGCCGGGATTCATCTTCCGCGGACTGGCCGACAAGTCGATCTTCTTCGATCAGAACGAAGCGCGGATGGCGGAGAACAGCCGCGGCGCCTTCATGATGCTCGCCACCGACTATCTCTATGCCGCCAACAACCGGAACCTCTGTCTCGCCACCCTGAAGCGGGCGGACCAGGTCATCGCCCCGTCGGTGGTCAAGATGGATTTCAATCAGCAGTATCAGATGGCTCTCTTCTATAACGAAGCAGGCGACCATCAGCGGTACCTCGACATGTCGAAGGAGATCGAGCAGCAGCTTACCGCCCGGGTGAACAACCACCCCGCCGATAACAATGAGGCGGTCCGCGACTACGAGATCCTCAAGGATATCTACGAACAGACGGGACAGTATGCGAAGGTGCTGGAGGTTCTCGAAGCGCTTCGGGTCTCATATCCCGACGATCCGGGACTGAAACGCGAAATCGACCGTTTCAAAATCCTGAACTCCCAGCAGAAGGCACAGAGCCCGAAGTAAGTTCCCGGGATCACTGAAGATAAAGGACAGGCGCATGCCTGTCCTTTTTTTATTATCGCCGTCCCATCCTTTCCCGGAATAACTCCGCAGGAGTAAATTTGACCCGCAGGGCGCGGTTCACTATGTTGGAAATGGAGAGATACGACGGCAAGAGGCGTCCAGAGCGACCACATCACAATCCGGAGAGAGGCACATGCGCGCATTACTGAAAACGATCGGCACGATGCTGTTCAGCCTCCTGCCGCTGAGCTGTTCGGGACAGGTCAGGCCGGCGGGGGCCCACAGCACGACATCGATCTACGAGTACGGCTACACGGCCATGGACGGGAAGAAGGTAAAGCTTTCCGCATACAAGGGCAAAAAATTCCTGATCGTGAACGTCGCGTCCCAGTGCGGATTCACGCCGCAGTATGAAGGGCTGGAAAAACTGGCGAAGGAGTACAAGGACAGGGTGACGGTCATCGGGTTTCCGGCAAACAATTTCGGTCACCAGGAACCGGGGACGAACGAGGAGATTGTGAAGTTCTGCACCTCCACCTACGGCGTTACATTCCCGATGTCGCAGAAAATATCGGTCATCGGCGACGACCAGGATCCGATCTACAAGTGGCTGACGACGAAATCGCTCAACGGGTGGAACGAAACCGCTCCCAAATGGAATTTCTACAAATACCTCATCGACGAGAAGGGGGAACTGATCCGCGTCTTCCCGTCGGTCACAACACCGCTCAGCAAGGAACTCACCGGGGCGCTCTGACCGGGAACAAAACAGAACGGGCCGGTCTTCCGAAGATTATGGAGGATCTCCCCGGAAAAACCCGGCCCGTCTGCACAGCAGGTGTCCTACACGTCCGGACGGCCCGCCCGAACCCTCGTCTGGGCGGGCGTCCATGAGCGTGCCGTCGTTCCGTCAACGCACCGGTACACCTGATCGAATCAATAGCGCTGGTACCGCTGAACCCCCTGACCGATGTCGCGGTTGAAAATGCGCGAGAGAATTGAAAGAACGACAAACGCGAATGCGACGATGATCGCGATAACCACAGCCCAGAGAAACACTTCCCCGATCGTAATTTGAGCGAAAAATGACGCCATGCGGACACCTCATCTGAATCGATGAAACGGATTTTCTCTCCCGTATGCAGGATAATCAAAATCCGATGAGGGAAACGTGCTCTGCGTCAACTCCTGCTTGATTTGCCCGTTTTAGGATCCTCCCCGATTTCTCCCCCCATATAGACCAGGCTCACGTTCGCCTGGCGCGCATATTCGGTGATCCGTTCATCCCGGTAAAATTCCCGGAAATAAATAACCCTGATACCGGCATTGACCGCCAGTTTGAAGCAGGTAAGACAGGGGGATGCCGTGACGTAGAGTTCCGCGTTATCGATCGTAACGCCATGCCTGGCCGCCTGCGCGACGGCGTTCGCCTCGGCATGGACGGTGCGAATGCAGTGATCGTTCTCCAGATCGTGCCCCGCCTCCTCGCAGTGGGGAGCACCGCGGAGACTCCCGTTATACCCCGTCGAGAGGATCGTCTTATCCCGTACGATCACGGCTCCGACGTTTTTCCTGCCGCAGGTGCTCCTGGTCGCGACCTGCGCCGCGATATTCATGAAATATTCGTGCCATCCGACCCGCTGGGTTGTCATCGTGCGCTCCTTCCTTGCCTTGTCAGATTTGACCGGTATGATAGGCAACTGGGAGGCGTAAAGCAAGCTCCGTCCATGAATCCTGACGATTGACATTGGGCGCTCTTTCCCGTACTTTTCCTTTCGGAACCACCACCAACGGAGACATCCATGAACAGAAGGACATTCTTCAAACACGGCATCGGCACATCTCTCGCCCTCGGAACCTACTTCACGCACGGCGCATTCAGCAACGGTTATGCGCTTCCCCCGCTCACCTACGATCTGGTCGCGGTCAAGGGAGGCGATCCGGATGTCATGTTCGACAAGGGAATCGACGCACTCGGCGGGATCGGCATGTTCGTCCGCCGGGGCATGTCGGTTGTGGTCAAACCGAATATCGGCTGGGACGTCGGTCCGGAACGGGGAGGCAATACGAACCCGAAACTGGTCGGCCGGATCGTCGAACACTGCCTCCATGCCGGCGCAAAGGAGGTCGTCGTCCTCGATCACAGCTGTGACGAAGCGGAACGGTGCTACCGGAACAGCGGCATCGAACGGGCCGTCAGGGACGCCGGCGGGACGATGGCTCCCGCCCACAGCGAGGGATATTACCACGACGTCGTCATTCCCGGGGGCAAGAGCCTGACCGCCGCGAAGGAACATGAGGCGATCCTGAAGGCCGACGCCATCATCAATGTGCCGGTCCTGAAATGCCACAGCGGAACCAGGCTCACCATCGCCATGAAGAACATGATGGGGAACGTCTGGGACCGCCGGTTCTGGCATCAGAACGATCTCCACCAGTGCATCGCCGATTTCGCCGGTTACCGTAAACCGGTCCTGAACGTCGTCGATGCCTACTATGTCATGAAAACGAACGGCCCCCGCGGGATTTCGACGGGCGACATCGTCACGATGAAGGCGCAGCTGCTTTCGACCGATATCGTGGCGGTCGACACCGCCGCCGTCCGGCTTTTCGGCATGGAACCGGGCGAGGTGCGTTATCTTCAGCTCGCCGCCGCGGCCAAAATCGGACGGAGCGATCTCGATCACCTTTCGATCAGGCGCATAACCGTGTGACCCTGGTCCGTCAGCGGAACCTGAAGAACATCCGCGTCGCCAGCGCGCTGGCGTTCTTCTGTCTCGTGACATATCTTCTTGCCGATCCCTGGCGGATCGTTCCGCCGCGGGCGGCTGAATGGCTCCTGGCGTTTCAGCTCGGGCCTGCACTTTCAAAAGCGATCCTGTACGGCGGCACAGCCGTTGCGGGGCTTGCCGTGCTCGCTCTCCTGACCCTGCTGTTCGGCCGGATCTACTGCTCTGCCGTCTGCCCTCTCGGCACTCTGCAGGATTTCTTCATCCGTGTCGCCGGACGCTTCCGCCGGTTGAGGCGATACAAATACCGGCCCCCGATGTTCGGCCTCCATTATGGCCTCCTCCTCCTCACGCTCCTTTTCCTCTTTCTGGGGAGCGCTCTCATTGCAGACCTGACCGAACCGTATTCGGTGTACGCGAAGATCACGGTCCAGACGCTCCGGCCGGCGTTTGTTCTCCTGGTCAACGGCGCGGCGTCGGCGGCGGCGTTTCTGCATCCCGGCGTGGTCGACGCCATCCCGGCGAGGACCGTGCAGGTGCCCGCCTTCCTGACCGCCCTCGGACTGCTGACGCTCATCGCGGCCCTCAGCTTCAGCCGCGGCAGGCTCTTCTGCAACACGCTCTGCCCCGCCGGCGCCCTCCTCGGCATCGCATCGCGCATATCCCTCTTCCGCATCGTCATTGGCCACGATGACTGCAACGGATGCGGCAAATGCGAACGCACCTGCAAGGCGGAATGCATCGACAGCCCCCGCCAACAGATCTCCCGCGCCGCTTGCGTTACCTGCTTCGATTGCATCGGGAACTGTCCCACCGAAGCGATCAGTTTCAGATCCCGCTTCTCCCGGCGACGGGGAGAACATCACCCTTCACCGGCTCCGCCGTCGCGGCCGGAGGCCGGGCATGCGGATCGCCGGGCATTTCTGCGGCGCATGGGCCCGCCTCTGGCGGCCTGGTCACTCCCATCCCTCCTCACGTGGCAGAAATCCGGCAGGAAAACGGACAGCTACGACGCCGCGAAGAGTGTACCGGTCGTTCCCCCGGGGTCACAGAGCATAGCTCGGTACACATCCCTCTGCACCGCCTGCCACCTCTGTGTCAGTTCCTGTCCGACACAGGTGCTCCAGCCGGCATTTCTTGAATTCGGCATCGGCGGAATCCTCCAGCCGAAGATGGATTATTCAATCAGCTACTGCAACTATGACTGCACCGTGTGCGGCAGTGTCTGTCCCACCGGCGCCATCGCGGCGATGGACATCGCATCAAAAAAACTGGTTCAGATCGGCAGGGCTTCGTTCGTGAGGGATGACTGCGTTGTGGTATCGAAGAAAAAAGACTGCGCGGCCTGCTCGGAGCACTGCCCCACCAAAGCGGTATCGACCGTACCGTACGAGGGATCTCTCATGATTCCGAGTCTCAACAACGACATCTGTATCGGATGCGGCGCGTGCGAGCACGCCTGCCCTGTCACTCCGCGGAAGGCAATCTACGTCGCTCCCAATACCGTCCATCAGCGGGCTCAGAAACCTCCCGAACAACACAACCAGAGTCTCCCCCAGGGATTGAAGGAATTCCCCTTTTAACCGGCCTCACTTCCGGCCGCTGACAAATTCCCCCCGTTCGACACTCCAATCGAGACCAAAATACCCGGTGAACAGCACCCCTTCGTCACCCTTCGTCATATATTCTCCGGACAGAATGGTGCAATCCGGCAGATTGATTCCCGGACTCAGGTACGGAATCCGGTTGAGGGAATTCATTCCCCTGATTCCTGTCCCCGTGATCGCGGCGACGTCCGCGTCCGGCACGCCGTCTCTGGGCCGGATGAGAATACAGCCGAGATCGTCGCCGGAATATGTCCTTCCGTCCCGCATCGAGATTTTCCCCTTCCCCACCTGGACGGGACATGTCCGGAGAAGGAGTTTCCACGCGCCGTTGGTGACGCTGTTTCCGTAGAGAACAACGCTTCTGTTCTCCGGATGTTTGATGAGCGGCACAGACTCGCGATCCGACAAGACTTCCACAGAACCGTTCCCCTGGTACCAGAGCTTTTCCGCGTCATACCGGGCTTTGTCGAATGCCCACCTGTTTTCCTCCTCCGACCCCTGAGTGCCGTAGATGAAGAGAACGTCGTGCCGGAATGCCTCCTTGAGGGTGCCGTACCGGCGGGGATTTTTCTGCTGATCGGCCGGCGAACCGACGATCTGCCACACGCCCGCCTGACGGGAGAGCCAGATGCGGCCTGCCGGAATGGTGCGCAGGGTCTGCCCGTCGAGCAGAACGGACAGCGAATCCCGGAGATCGAACGGCGAGCAGTCGATGCTGAGTATCGCAACGTTTGATGTCGATCCGGAAAACCGGTGGAGACCCGGATCGAAACGGAGTCTGATCCGGCTTGGTTTGAGCTGACGTTCCTGCGCAACCACAGTCGCCCAGTACTCCGAGGCGGAGACGCCGGGGTTGGCTGTCGTAAAATCGATGTCGCGCACTTCCCTCATCTCCGGTCTGGCGTGACGGGAGAAAAAATCGAACATGGGGGCCCAATCGACGCAATCGGCTCCCGGTTCACCCGATTTGTCCCACCAGTGACCCGCACCCGGTTCCTCGTGGTACACCAGATCGGGCTGGATCGCCTTGAGGCTGTCGACGATCGATCTGGATTCGGTCACCGGCACGTTGTCATCCTCGCTCCCGTGCAGGACGTAGACGCCGAGCCCCGAAAGATTCGGGAGATGCGTGAACGTCTCGCTCGGTCCGGTCGATCTGCGTATCATTTCCCTTACGGGAGTCGTGTCGCCAAGGTCCTGTCCGCGGAAGCGGTATGTCCAGAAACTGATCCAGCCGGCGCTCGGGGCGATGGCGGCGAACCGGTCCGGATAGACCGTACCGATATGCCACGTTCCGTGTCCTCCCATGGAATGTCCGGTGAGATAAATCCGGGTGGTATCGATGGGGAATTTCGTCCGGGCAATGCCGAGAACCTGCAGGGCATCCAGTTCCCCCCAATCCTCCCAGTTGAATCCGTAGGGACGGCGATTGGTCGGCGCAACGATATACGCCCATGGTTTCTGTTCATAGGAACCGGACTGATTTATCGCCTCGACCGATGCGCCGTGAAGCGAAAGGACGAGCGACTTCATTGCCGGGGTGGAATCCGACGCCGGAAGAACGGCGTAATACTGGACACTGCCGTCCTCCGCTGAGATGAACGTCTCCCGGCGGTTCTCTCCGGGCCGGACGATCCGGACGAGAACGGTCGCCGTGTCGAGCAGAATCTCGCCGGTCCGGCGTCCTGCCGGTCCGCTGTTCCCGAGCGAAAGAAGCGACAGCTTCACCCTGAGGTCGCCCTGCACTGGTGAAACGGAACCGGCCAGCCTGAACCTGATTTTCCGCACCGAGAAGGGCTGGAGCGTTCCGACGTTCGAACGGGTCGTCTGGTTGTCAAACTCCGCCCGCAGGATGCAGGGTCCGGCGCCTGCGGAAGCGGCGCTGATCACGACGACCGCCCCCCAGGTATCGACGGAGGAACCGGCGATGAGGTCGGGAAGCGTCGCATCCCGGGTGTTGAAGAGGACCGGCTTCGGCGGCGGGAACAGCTTCATGCGGAACCGTCCGCGAGCCGACCGGACGAGAAATTCATTCTTTCCCTTTCTGAGGTCGACCGGGAGAATGGAATAGTCGAAGCGCGGTTCCCAGCTTTCATAGGAATCCTTCAGACCGTACGGATTGCCGGCCCTCGGGGCGCCGTTGACGTAGATCATTTCGTCTCCCATCGCGGCGAGGAGCATCGGCTGTGCGCGGGGCGATTCGATTTCGCCGTAGAGATAACAGCCGTTCAGCACCGTGTCCTCGAACCAGCCGGTCGAATCGACCGAAATCTCCGTCCACTCCGACGGCCCGTATCCGGGAAAGACCGTTCGCCGGTGTGCGGCCGGGGATTTCCATGTCCCCCCGGCGAGTGCGGCCTCCACCGGATTGAGGGCAATTACCGTTTCGGCATATTTTCTCGGCACCGGCAGGGCAAGCGCGTGTTTCAGAACAAGCGTATCGCCGGTCTGCGCATGGGCGCACGGCGCACAGAGCAGGAGCGGCAGGGCAATGAGAGCCGCGACGATCGTGCGGCGGGCTAAGGGAGACATTCCGGTTTCGGGCCTCTATTTTTGGAGGATGATCTCGTCGGTAAAGAGCCACGCCTTCCCCCCGTTTCCTTCATGCCAGGGAGGACAGGTGCGGATGTTGAAGGCGGTGATCCGGAGATGTGTGATCCGGTCCGCGCCGACCGGCGCGGTGTACGACTTCACGGCGATCTCGCCGGCCTGAGCGGCAGCTTCACTCTTCAGATCCTTTTCGTAGACCGTTTTATAATTCACGCCGTCGGTCGAGACCTCGTATTTCAGACCGGCGGGGAGAAAAATCCAGCTTTCCTGATTCTGAAGGAACCGGGTCGTGATCGCACCGACGGCGGTCGGATGAACCAGCTCTATTGTTGCGACCATATCACTCTGCTGAAATCCGACCCAGCCGTCGCGATAGTTGTCGGCTGTTCCGAGACTCCCGTCGACCAGGGCAAATTCCCCTCCGCCGGTGTAGCGCGGACTTCCGGGGTATTTGTACGTCACCGATTTCGCGTACACCCGCTTGTAGTCCGCACGGACTGTAAAACTGCAGAGAGATCCGGGCTTGAACGCCTTCGCTTTGACGGTCGTCGTCGAATCGAGCTGGAACGACTGCTGGTACACCGCCGAATTTTCGGTCGGCTCCGTGCCGTCGGTCGTATAATGGACGACCACATGATCGGGTACACTGATCTCCACCTTCACGGGAGCGTCGGAAATCTCCTTTTCCAGCTTCACGTCCGGTTTGGGCGTGATCGCCGGTGCGAACGGGAAAAGGGCAACGACCGATTCGAGCACATTCTGGTTCCGGGAGGGATAATTCATGATCTGAGCCACCACCTCCTGGCTGTGTTGTTGAAAATCGGACAATATCTCCGCGGCAGAACCGGGAGAATAGGCGATCCGGGTCGGCAGACTGCCCAGCCGGAGAATCTGCGACGGCGCATTCGCGATCTGATCGTGCCGGTTCACCTCGTCCTTCATCAATCCGACAATCCGGGGAATCCTTCTGAACAGACCGCTCATGCCGTTCAGGAGCGACTCGCCCGATCCGCCGGTATCGGCAAACGTGACGACGACTTCCGTCTTTTTATCACACGGCAGGAGAGGCAGATAGACGCGCGTTGTGAGCTCATTCGCATCATAGCTCCATCTGCCGGGGGAATCCTTGACCCCTGCGCGGAATTTTTTCCCGTTCACCGTGACGTCCAGCGGCGGGAACGAGTTGGGAATCCGGATCTCGTACGCCCGTTTCGACGGCATTCCCTGATACGATCCCCGGCGCGGCGCGATGGTGATTATTTTGCGGCCCCCGCCAGGATTCTCCTGCGATACCGAGGTCCAGGCGGCGTGTTCCCGGTATGCCGACGTGGCGCCGTCGTCGTCATACAGTTCCGCACCCCCGTTCCTTCCGGGAACGCAGAAGAGGATCAGCGTATCGATGGGCTGTTGAAGATTGGAAACCTTCGGGTAGAGGGGAACGACGGCGCCGGCTTTCACGAACAGAGGGATCTCGTCGACGGTGTATTTCCGCTCGACGGTGACGTTTCCCTTGAGCGTCGTGCCGCTGAACCATTCATACCAGTCACCCGGCGGAAGCCAGATGCTTTTTGACGCGAGCCCGCTCACCGGATCGGCTTTCGACGTCACGGGAGCCACGATCATGTCATCGCCGAAAAAGTATTCCCCCCTGAAGGAATATGCCTCGTTCCGTTTCGGATATTCATAATAGAGAGGATGACAGATCGCAACGCCCGTTTCATACGCTTTCCGCGCCGCAGAATAGATGTACGGAACGAGGGCATAGCGGAGACGGAAGGCCTCCCGCATGGCATTGAACTGTTCGGGATATTTCCATATCCTGCGTTCGATCTCGCTCGATTTGGTCGAATGGGTCCGGAGGATGGGGCTGAAAATGCCCCACTGGATCCAGCGGAGATAGAGTTCCGGATCGGGGTCGTTTCCCAGATGGCCCCCGATATCGTGGCTCCAGTAGCCGTAGGCGACGTTTGCGGCGGTCGCCGTGAACGCCGGCTGGTATGCAAGGGCGTCCCACGTGCTCCAGGAGTCGCCTGAAAACCCGATCTGATACCTGTGATTGCCGAGTCCCCCCCACCGGTGGAAGAGGAGCGGCCGTTTCCCCGCCTGCCGTTCCATGTCGGTGAAGAAGACATAGTTCAGCCACCAGGTGTTGCTGAGTCCGGCAATTTTCCTGTTCTCCAGCCAGGCCTGCCAGTCGAGCCACCAGAAATCGATTCCCTGCCGTTCGAGCGGGTGGAGAATGACGTCGAACCAGGTCCTGGCCCATTTTTTGTCTTCGATGGCGAACGGGATGTATTTTCCGCCGCTGGTATCGAACCCGTATTCCTTCGCGAAAGCGGGATACTGTTCCTCCATCGGCGCGATGCCGGAGGCGGGATGGAGATTGAGGGCAGTTTTGAGATGCTCGTCCTTGGTCCAGCGCAGGAAACGGCCGGGATCCGGGAAGAGGGTTTTATTCCATGTATAGCCGGTCCATCCGACCGACTGGCCGAACGGATCACGCTGTGTTCCGTGCACGCTGAGACCGTACGTCTCATGCCAGTCCATGTCGATGATCAGCACGTCGATCGGCACATCGTATTTCCGCATATCGGCAATGAGACTGCGGAGCTCGGCATCGGAGTAGGTCCAGTAACGCGACCACCAGTACCCGAAGGCAAATTTCGGGGGGATCGGGATCTTCCCCGCCACGAGCGTAAAATCGGCAAGGGCCTTTTTGTAGTCTTCGCCGTAGCAAAAGAGGTACCAATCCTGGCGTTCTCCGGGAGGACGCGGCACAACCCAATGCCACTCGGTACTGTCGAACAGCGGCCTGTCGGAATCATCGACCAGGGACCATCCGCTCCGCGATATGAGTCCGGGCTCGAGCTGGACGTCTTTTTCCCCGTTCGTGCCGTCCAGGGTGCGGGTGGTTCCGCGGAGATTGAGCGAATCGGTCTGACCGGGCGACCAGTTGATCATGGCCGAGCCGACGACCGCCCGGATGCTCAGGTTGTCGCGGGTGAACTTTCCTCGGTTCTTTTTGTAGCGGATGATGATATCATCCGTCATGATGGTGAGCTGATCGTCCGTCTCGCTGAGATTGATATTCGGCACGGGAAGATTGCGGCGGAGGAACACGAGCGACGCCCGGTCCTCGAAAATGCTGTCGGGGCTCCATTCGAGCCGGACCAGCCTCGGGGTGAGGATCGTGAAGCGCGCCTGGCCCGAGACGACGACCGCCTTCCTGTCCGCTTTCGGATTATCGCCGGTTGTTTGTGCCTGTCCTGCCGTTAAAAAACAGATCAGAAGATGAACGGAGAGAATGCAGATCCGGAATCGTAGCCGCATGGGTCCTGGCTTTCGGTTTATGGGAAGCGTTATGGAACTGACCGGATGGAAAATAGGGAAATCCCGGTTCTCAATCAAACGGAATGCAGGACGGGGGGACAATCGGAGTACGGTAAAGCGGACTGCCCGGGTTTCAGCGGGACCGGGATCTGAGAATTCGGTTCCAGGATGCGAGAGATTTTCTGACCTCCGCCGGAGAGGTCGAGCCCGCCGATTTTTTCATCTTCAGAGACGCTCTGAGATTCAGGATTTTCCAGAGATCACGATCGAAATGTCCGGAAAAGCGGCGGTAGGTTGCAAGCGGAAGTTCCTTCAGCGAACAGTTTCTGAGGATGCATTCCTGGACGATCCGTCCGACCGTGGCATGCGCCTGACGGAACGGAACTCCCTTGCGGACAAGATAATCGGCCAGTTCGGTGGCAAGGAGAAGGTCCGACTCGTTTTCGAATCTCCCCTTGTCGAATTTAGCGCTGGCGATCATGCCGGCGAAGACATCGAGCGACCGGCGGACCGTGTCGGCAGCGTCGAACAGCGGCTCCTTGTCCTCCTGCATGTCGCGGTTATAGGCAAGCGGCAGGCCTTTCATCACCGTCAGGAGGGCGACCAGATCCCCGTAGACTCTTCCCGTCTTGCCGCGGATCAGTTCGGCCATATCCGGGTTTTTTTTCTGCGGCATGATACTGCTGCCGGTGGTAAACGCATCCCCGAACTCGGCGAACCGCCACTCCTCACTGCTCCAGAGAATACAATCCTCCGCGAAGCGGCTCAGGTGCATCATCAGGATCGAGCATGCGGCGAGGAATTCAACGAGCGCATCCCGGTCGCTCACCGCATCGATGCTGTTGGGCACCGGCCCGGCAAAGCCGAGCATTCTCGCGACCGATTGCCGGTCGATCGGGAACGAGGTGCCGGCAAGAGCCCCGGCGCCGAGCGGCGACCTGCCGGAACGCCGCGCGCAGTCGCCGAACCGGTCGCGGTCCCGATCCAGCATCTCGACGTATGCCAGAAGGTGGTGCGCAAGAAGTATGGGCTGGGCCCGCTGGAGATGCGTGTAGCCGGGCATGACGACATCGGCGTGCCGTTCAGCGGTGTGGTGAACCGCCTGCTGGAACCGCCGGATCGCCGATCTGATTCCGGCGATGGCCGTCCGGAGATAGAGCCGTTCATCCAGGGCGATCTGATCGTTCCGGCTCCGCGCGGTGTGCAGTTTTCCGCCGATATCCCCCGTCAGTTCGCAGAGGCGTTGTTCGATCGCCATGTGGATATCTTCGGCGGTGAACCGGCCGTCATCGTCGGTGCGGTCGAAGCGGAATTCACCCCGTTCGATCTCGTCCCTGATGCGGAGAAGCGCCTGCTCCATCCGCCGCGCCTCGCCTGCGGGGATGATCTTCCTTCGGGCAAGCATGCGGAGATGGGCAAGGCTTCCTTCGATATCCTCGCGGAACAGATGCCGGTCGACCGGCAGTGAGGAGGAAAAGGCGAGCGCTCCGGGGTCGAGTTTACCCCGGAACCGCCCCTGCCATGCGGAGAGCGGGCGCTCAGGCGCGCCCGACCGGGACCGGTTCTTCATGCGTCACACCGTTCGATTGTTGCTGGACCTGGAAATAGGTTTTGAGGGGAAGACCGTAGATTTTGATGAACCCCTCGGAAGAACGGTGATCGAACTGATCCTCGCTGGTATAGGTGGCAAGTTTGGCCTGGTAGAGCGAGTGGACAGATTCCCGGCCGGCAATGACGGTGTTTCCCTTGAACAGCTTGACGACGACCGTTCCGCTCACCGTCTTCTGGGTGTCGCTGACGAATGCGTCGAGAGCGCTCCGGAGGGGGGAAAACCAGAGACCATTATAGACCAGGTTGGCGTATTCAGCGCCGATCTGGGATTTGAAATGGAACACCGATTTCTCGAGCGTCAGGCGTTCGAGTTCCTTGTGGGCGAAGTGGAGAATGGTGGCCGCGGGCGCCTCATAAATTTCCCTCGACTTGATGCCGACGAGGCGGTTTTCCACCAGGTCGATCCTGCCGACGCCGTGGCGTCCGCCGATTTCGTTCAGCATCTGCAGAATCTGGATCCCGTCCAGCACCATGCCGTTGACCGCCACCGGATTGCCGCGCTCGAATTCAATCGTGCAGTACTCGGGCTCGTCCGGCGCATCCTGCGGCGCGACGGTCCGCGTGTAGGCATCGGGCGGCGGTTCCAGCATCGGGTTTTCGAGAACGCCGCATTCAATGCTCGTTCCCCAGATGTTTTCATCGATCGAATACGGACTCGCGGCGGTCGCCTTCACCGGAATTCCGTGACGGCGCGCGTAATCAATCTCCTCATCCCGCGAGGTAAATTCCCATTCGCGGAGCGGTGCCAGGACCTTCAGGTCGGGGGCGAGTGCGCCGACGGAAACTTCGAACCGGACCTGGTCGTTCCCCTTGCCGGTACAGCCGTGGGCCACCATCGTGGCGCCTTCCCTGCGCGCGACGTCGACGAGGAGTTTTGCAAGAAGGGGGCGGCCGAGGGAGGTTGCCATCGGGTAGACGCCTTCATAGAGGGCGCCGGCACGCAGGGACGGAAAGACGTAGTCGTTCACGAATTCCGGCGTCAGGTCCTCGATATACGCCTTGGTCACGCCCGTCTTGTACGCCTTTTCCTCCACGCCGATCAGCTCTTTCTGCTGGCCCAGATTTCCGGTCGCGGTGATGATCTCCGCGTTGTACCGCTCCATAAGCCATTTCACCATGACGGATGTGTCGAGTCCGCCCGAATATGCCACTACGATCCTGGTCTTGCTCATACCGCTCCTTCTGTTAGTTTTGTTCGTAGAATGCTGACAAGATGTTTGATGCGTTTTTGCGTGCGGGGAATGATCAGCAGGGTGTTGTCGCCGGCAATGGTGCCGATGATATCCTCCAGCTGATGTGAGTCGATGAACTCCGCCACCGATCCCGCACAGCCCGGCAGGGTGTGAATGACGATCATCGATTCATTTGCATTGAGGGAAACAACCTGGGAGCCGACGATCGGGCGCAGGATCTGCGCCTCGGCGGCGGCGGGCTGGAAGACATATCTTCCCGTGTCGCCGGTGACGACCCAGCTTGCGCCGAGTTCTTTCAGGTCCCGCGAGAGGGTGGCCTGGGTGACGTCGATCCCTTTCTTTTTCAGCGCGACCCGGAGATCGTCCTGGCTCGTCACCACCTGCCGCGAGATGATCTCCCGTACCGCAAACTGACGTCGGGTTTTTTCCATCGTCGATTCCTTCCGGAAATGCCGTGTTCAGTTCCGTTCCGCCGCGGCGATCATCGGTCCGTTCTCCGAATGGAGAAGTTCCGTCCCGACACCCGCGTCGGTAAAGATTTCGAGCAGAAGCGAATGTTTCACCCGCCCGTCGATCATGTGCACCTTCCCCACCCCGCTGTCGAGCGCTTCGAAGGCGGACCGGATCTTCGGAATCATGCCGTTCGTGATGACCTTGTCCCTGATCATGCGCTGGGCTTCGTGCTGCTGGATGCTGTGAACAAGCGACCCTTCCACCAGAACTCCCTCCACATCGCTGAGGTAGACAAGCTTTTCGGCGTGAAGCGCCGCCGCTATCCTCGCGGCCGCGACATCGGCATTGATATTATACGACTGGCCGGAGGCGTCCACACCGACCGGCGCGATCACAGGCATCATGTGCTGGTCCAGCAGAACGCGGATAAAGTCCGTGTTGACCGATTGAATTGTGCCGACGAACCCGAGATCGGTCTCGCCCGGGCGGCGCGGGGATACCACGAGCATCCTGGCGTCAATCCCGCAGAGACCCACCGCGTCCCCTTCGTGGAGGTTGATCTCCGCCACGATGTCTTTGTTCGTCTTGCCGGCGAGAACCATCTGCACCACCTCCATGGTGCCGGCGTCGGTGTACCGCTGACCCTCGATGAATCGTGTCTGCATCCCGAGCCGGTCGGCGATCTCCGTCACTTCCTTTCCCCCGCCGTGCACGATCACGATGTTGATGCCGACTTTTTTCAGCAGGGTGACGTCCTGGGCGAATGCCTGTTCCAGGTCCGCATCGATCATCGCCGCCCCGCCGTACTTGACGACGAAGGTCGCCTTTTCATACCGCCGGATATACGGGAGCGCTTCAATGAGAACTTCGGTCTTGGCCGCGATCGGTATCATACGTCTCCTCCTCAGGTGCGATAGTTGGCGTTGATGGCGACGTAATCCTTCGACAGGTCGCAGGTCCAGAAGGACGCCCGGGCGGCTCCCTGGTTCAGATTCACCGTGATCTTGATTTCCTTCTGCCGGAGAACGCGCTTGGCGTCCCCTTCCGAAAAGTCGATGTTGTACGCCTGTTTCAGGATCGGCACATCATCGAAAAATATCTCCACCACGTCGGGGTTGAAATTGATGCCCGAATATCCGACCGCCGCCAGAATCCTCCCCCAGTTCGCATCCTCGCCGTTGAGCGCGGTCTTGACGAGGTTGGAATTGGCGATCGCCTTCGCGGCACAGACCGCATCCTCCTCCGTGTTGGCGTCGGTGACGCAGATTTCGATGAACTTCGTCGCTCCCTCGCCGTCCATGACAATCATCTTGGACAGTTTGCTGAGAACGAACTCAAATGCCTGATAGAACTGCTGATACTGTTCTTCATTCTGATCGGTCAGCTTCGGATTCCCCGCCTTCCCGTTGGCGAGAACCAGCACCATATCGTTCGTGCTCGTATCGCCGTCAACGGAAATCCGGTTGAACGAGCGGTCGGCGGCCAGCTTCAGCGTCGACTGGAGAAGTTCACCCGAGATGTTGGCGTCGGTGGTAATGAAGGCGAGCATCGTCGCCATGTTGGGGGCGATCATGCCGGAACCCTTCGCCATTCCGCCGATGCGGATCTCCGTCCCGTTGATCGAAACGGCGACCGCAACCTCCTTTGAAAATTTATCGGTCGTCATGATCGCCTCGGCGGCTGCCGTCCTGCCGTCCGCATCGAGCATGACCTGCGCCTCGCGGACGCCCGTCGCAATCTTCTCCATCGGCAGATACTGCCCGATCACGCCGGTCGACGAGATGAGCACCTCGCGTTCGCCAATCCCGAGCGCTCCCGCCGTCTCCTGGACCATGCTCCACGCGTCGTTGAATCCCCGTTCGCCGGTGCACGCATTCGCATTGCCGCTGTTGACAAGAATGGCGCGGAAGGTGGATGAACGCTCGAGCTGATGCTTGTCGACCGTGACCGGGGCGGCCGGCACCTTGTTGGTCGTAAATATGCCCGCGGCCCGCGCCGGCTCATCCGAATAGATCAGGGCAAGGTCTTTTTTGACCTTCTTGATGCCGCAGTGAATTCCCGCGGCAAAGAATCCTTTCGGAGTGGTGATGCCTCCTGCTTCGACAACCGTCATCGGTTCACGCCTTTCCTGAGAGTCCTGTTTCCTGTGGAAGATCAAACATGATGTTCATATTCTGAATTGCCTGCCCCGCCGCACCCTTGATCAAATTGTCGATGACGGATATGACGATCAGCTGTCCCGTCCGCGGCTCGATGGAACAGAAGATATCGCAGAAGTTCGTCATCACCACATCCTTCAGCTGGGGAATCTGTCTCCGGATCCGGACGAAGGGCTTATCCCGGTAGAACGAGGCGTAGGCATCGTACAGCTCCGCTTCGGTGATGGTACCATTGAGCTGTGCATGGATGGTCGTATAAATGCCCCGCGTCACCGGCAACAGATGCGGCACAAATGAAAGTGAGACCGGCATTCCCGAAAAGTCCCCGAGGACCGACGCGATCTCCGGAATGTGCTGATGAGTGCCGATCTTGTACGCCCGGACATTTTCGTTCACCTCGGCGAAACTCATGTCGACCGACTCCGACCTGCCGGCGCCGGACACTCCGGAAAGAGAGTTGATCACGATACCCTCGGAGCGGATGAGCCGGCTCCCGAGCGCCGGAAGAAGTCCGAGGATGGCGCTCGTCGGATAACAGCCGGGATTGGCGACAAGCCGCGCGGTGCGTATCTTCTCCGCGTGAATCTCGGGAAGGCCGTAGACGGCCGTTTCCAGAAGCTCGGGAGCGGCGTGCGCATGCCGGTAGAACGATTCGTAGACCGACGCCGACCGGAGACGAAAATCGCCGCCCAGATCGATCACCCGGCATCCGTCCTGCAGAAGCCCGCGCGCCACATGCATCGCCTTGCCCGAGGGAAGGGCGATGAAGACCACGTCGTGGCCGCTCATCATCCCGTCGTCGTACTCGCCGAGCGTGAGATCGACCCGGCCGGAGAAGACGGGGTACAGCTCGTCGACCTTTTTCCCCGCGTACTGGCGTGCGGTCACGGTCCGGACGGTACAGTCGGACCTTCCGGCCAGGAGGCGGAGCAGTTCGGCGCCCGAATACCCCGAGGCGCCCAGTATGGCGGCATGGATCATGAGCAGTCTGCAGGTGAAGATTTGAGTTGCATAAATATACAATATTTTGTATTTTTATGCAAGTCTTTTTTTCCTCCGCACACCGTACAGAAAAGGATGGCAGACATGATGATCCACGAGCGGGAATCGGCGTCCCTCTTCCACACCTACAAGCGGCTTCCGCTGGAAATTCTCCGGGGTGAGGGAATGTATCTCTTCGCCAAGGACGGGAAGAGGTATCTCGATATGTTTTCAGGACTTGCGGTGAACGCCCTCGGCTACCGCCACCCCCGGATCATCGCCGCCATCCGGGAACAGGCCGATCGGTATATCCACCTTTCGAATTATTATCTCCAGGAACCGCAGATCCGCCTCGCCGAACTTCTCGCCGGCGCTTCCGGGTTCGGCCGGGTCTTCTTCGCCAACAGCGGCACCGAAACCGTCGAGGGCGCGATCAAACTGGCCCGGAAGTGGGGATCCGGCCGGCAGAAAACCGATATCGTCTCGTTTTCCAATGCCTTCCACGGACGAACCATGGGAGCCCTCTCCCTCATGGACAAAGCGCGGTACCGTGACGGCTTCGGACCGTTTCTCCCGAACATGCGGCTCGCCGAGTTCAACTCCGCCGCCGCCCTCCGGAAACAGGTCACACCCGCAACGGCCGCCGTCATCCTTGAATGTATTCAGGGCGAGGGGGGCATCGTGCCCGTCTCTCAGGAGTTCGCCGCAGAGGTGGAAACGCTCCGCCGGACGTACGGGTTTCTCCTCATCGCGGACGAGATACAGTCGGGGATCGGGCGCACCGGCAAATTCCTCGCGTTTGAACACTTCGGCCTCAGGCCCGACATCGTCCTTCTCGCCAAGCCGATCGGCGGGGGGCTTCCGCTCGGCGCGATCCTCGGCGGTCCCGCCGTCGGCGACGTTTTTCAGCCGGGCATGCACGGCACCACCTTCGGAGGCAACCCCGTCGCCTGCGCGGCTGGCATCGCGGTGATCGAAGAAATACAGAATGCCGGTCTCATCGCCCATGCCGCCGCCATGGGGAAACTTCTGCTCGACGGTCTCGAGAATCTCCGCTATCGCTATCCGGACCTCGTGAAGGAAGCGCGCGGCTACGGCCTCATGGCCGGTCTGCAGCTCTCCCGTGAAGGGGAAAAGGTTACGGAGGCGATGCGCGACCGCGGCATTCTGATCAACTGCACGAACACCACCGTCCTCCGCTTCCTGCCGCCGCTGATCGTGACGCCGGAACAGATCGCGGAAACGCTGGATGCCCTGAATGAGGTCCTGAGGACGAACTGAGACAGCGGCGGTATCGTCGGGGATCGGCGGTGAAGATCCGTTCCGGCTTTGGAACAGTCGGCGGATTTGCGTATGTTCCCTCCACATCCTCCTCAGCCATGACGTCCCGCAATCACGAATACTGGATGGACCTTGCCCTGAAAGAGGCGGAAACCGCCCTCCGGCGCAAAGAAGTTCCCGTCGGCGCCGTGATTGTGCACGACAACAACGTGATCGCGAAGGGTTCGAATCAGGTTGAAATGCTCGCCGATCCGACCGCCCACGCGGAGATGATCGCGCTCACCGCGGCGGCGGCCCACCTCGGAAGCAAGCGGCTCGAAAAATGCACCATGTACGTCACTCTCGAACCGTGCGCCATGTGCGCCGGGGCTCTCGTCCTCGCACGCATCCCCGCACTCATCTTCGGGGCATACGACCCGAAGGCGGGTGCCTGCTCATCGCTTTTTACGATCACCAACGACATCCGGCTGAATCACCGGATACATACGGAGGGAGGACTGCTGAGGGAAAAATGCGGTGCGCTCCTGCAGGAATTTTTTCTCGCACAGAGGAAACTGCCGCCGGTCAGGCCCCGGTAAACCTCAGGCGGCCGGATCACCCTGAAGTTTTTCAGCCCGGTCGGCCACTTTCAGCGGCTCGATCAGCTCGCCAAGCTTCCCGTCGATGATCTCCGAAAGATTATAGAGCGTGAGCCCGATCCGGTGATCGGTCACCCGGTTCTGGGGAAAGTTGTAGGTCCTGATTTTGTCGCTCCGGTCGCCGCTCTTGACCATCAGCTTCCTCTGTGCCGAGATCGAGGCGGTCTGCTCCCGGATCCCGATCTCGTAGAGTTTGGCCCGGAGCATCTTCATCGCCCGCTCCCGGTTCTGGAACTGCGAGCGCTCCTGCTGGCAGGCGACGACGATCCCGCTCGGGCGGTGGGTGATGCGGACCGCAGTTTCGACCTTGTTCACGTTCTGCCCCCCTTTTCCCCCTGCGCGGTAGGTCGCAAACTCCAGGTCGGCGGGGTTGATCTCCACTTCCACGTCCTCCACCTCCGGCAATACGGCCACTGTCGCCGCGGAGGTATGCACTCTCCCCTGCGCTTCGGTTTCCGGCACGCGCTGGACCCGGTGAACGCCGCTCTCGTACTTCAGCGTCCCGTAGGCGCCTTTTCCCCGCACCGTGAAGATCACCTCCTTGAATCCGCCCTTGCCGGTGTCGTTCCAGTCGGAAAGGTCGCACTTCCAGCCCGACCTCTCGGCATACCGGGTGTACATTCTGTACAGGTCCGAAGCGAACAGCGCGGCCTCCTCCCCGCCGGTCCCGGCGCGGATTTCCACGATGCAGTCCTTGTCGTCGTTCGGATCCTTCGGCACCAGAAGCAGTCGGATCTCCTCCTCGAGCGCCGTCAGTCGCCCTTCCGCCTCCTTCATCTCGATGGCCGCGAGCGACCGCATGTCGGGTTCGTCGGCCGTCATCGAGAGGTTCTTCAGGTCGTCAACCTCCTTCCGGAGCGATCTGAACGTGCGGTACGCCTGCACGAGTTCGGTAAGGTTGCTGTGCTCCCGGCTCAGTTCGCGGAAGCGTTCCATGTTGCCGGTGACCTCGGGATCGGCCAGAAGACGCGTCAGCTCCTCGTAGCGGAGGACGATATTTTCGAGCCGGTCGAACATTACCGGGCCGCGTGCAGTTCCGACAGGCTGGAGATGTACCGCGCCTGTCCCGGCGTCTCGACCCCGAGGGCGCACTTCAGGGCGACGAGGGCGACTTCGATCTGGGATGTGTCGGGCTCGCTCGTCGTGATCCTCTGGAGCCAGAGTCCCGGTGCGACCAGCATTCGTCCCGTCACCGTACCGGTCCGCTTCGCCGACCAGCGGATGAATTCATATGAAATTCCCCCGACGATCGGAATGAGCGGGACATGGGTGAGAAATCTGATCGTCAGCGAAATTTTCCCCAGCCAGAGGATCAGCACCGAATCGAGAACCGCGAAAACAATGATCGATACGAGCATGACGATGAGGATGAAACTGGTTCCACAGCGGGGATGGAATCGCGTATAGGTCTTTGCAGAATCGACCGTAAGGGCCCCCTGCGATTCGAAGGTGAAGACCGCCTTGTGCTCCGCGCCGTGATACCTGAAGAGGCGCTTGACGTCGCGCATCATCGAGATGACGCCAAGATAGACAAGTAGAATCGTCAGCCTGATGGCCCCCGCGGTGAGGTTGAACGCGAGCGCATGCTGTTCAAAATTGAACATCCGTGTGGTGACGAACAGCGGGCCGACGAAGAAGATCCCGATCCCGACCACCAGACCGAGCACCACGGTCAACACAAGCCGGAGATTCGACGACTGCCGCCGGGGCGCGGTCTCCGAACCGTTTCCGCCCGCCTCCTTCCGGCGCAGATCGTCCATCGCCACCTCGGTCGAAAAATTGAGCGTCTCGATCCCGATGAACATCATCTCCACAAGACCGACGGCTCCCCGGAGAATCGGAAGACGGAAGAACCGGTTCTTCTCGGCAAGTGACCGGTAGTCCCGTTTTCTGACCAGAATCTCTCCGTTCGACCGGCGGACCGCCGTCGCAATCCGGCCGGGACCCCGCATCATCACTCCCTCGATCACCGCCTGTCCCCCCACCGCAAGCGGTTTATCGGGATCAAACTTCAGCTGTGGATGTTCATCAGTCACGACATTCCTCTTAATATCATCAGATTCGTTATTTTCCGTACTTATTTCATGTAATATAACGCTTTGACGAAGCCGGAGCAAAACGTTATTGCCGCGGAAGACAGTTCAGATGTGTGGAGATCTGCCGCCGATGATTGTGGGATGGAAGGAAGGAACGCCAGGGCCCGGTCGATGGCCGGCCGGAATCCGATGAGCCTGCCTCAGACCGGACCGGGAGAGTCCGTACCGGTTGACGCATCGCTACCTCCGGGCATGCCGCTGCGCACAAGGCGGGTCAGCGCCGATAGTTCGCCGGCGCGGAAGAACCGCATCGCAGCCAACGAACCGGCGAAGAGAGCGACAAGACCGATTTTCGCGAAGATGCGGAGAGCCGGAGATGCGACTGCTCCGACGCCTGCGTAGGAGATCCCCGTGACGACGGCGAGCGCGAGCAGAATCTTCGCAATCCGGCCCCATTCATAGCTGACCGGATAAATTTTTCTGACCACGGCATATCCTGCCGCCGCCATGCCGAGATAGGCCCAGAACGTCGCCCATGCCGCTCCGGCCATCCCGAACGACGGGATCAGGAGATAATTCGCAACGATATTGATGACCGCCGCAAACAGAGTGATAAACGGGAGATAAATGGTCTTCTTCTCGATGTAGATGCCAGCCGATATATTGGTGTACACCCCGAGGAAAAAATAACCGCCCAGAACCACCGGTACGATCGGCAGACCGGACCAGTAACCGGGATGAATAAGATGTCTGCCGAAGATCTGGAGATGCACCACCTCGTCCAGGAACAGCAGGAGAAGAAGGAAGACGAGGCTCATGAAGAGGACAAGATAGGTGAGAACGCGCGCGAACACCTGTTTGGCGTCCTTCGTCTGCGCAAGGGCGAAATAGAACGGACGCCAGGCGTAATCGTACATCTGCACGATCAGCATCATGAAGATGCCGAGACGGTAGTTGGCCTGGTAGATGCCGACCGTCGCATCGTCGGTAAGGGAGCGCAGAATCGGTCTGTCGATCACCTGCACCGCCATTGCGGCGAGACCGGCGGGAATCGACGGCAATCCGAATCTCAGGAGAGCCCTCAGCAGACCCGACCGGATATGCAGTTCCAGGTGCCGTACGATAGTCGGCGCCAGGATCAGAAACGTGACAACCGACGCGGTAAAACCGCTCAGAAAGATGCCGGTGATCCCGCTCCGGAAATAGACGAGGAGCACCACATTCATGACGACGTTGATGACGATATTGACGATCTTGATCGCGGCGAACTGCCTCGCCCGGTGTTCCATCCGGAGGATCGCGAACGGGATGATCGACAGCGTGTCGAAGGCAAGCATGCCGGCGGAATAGTAGACGATCACCAGGGCGTCGGCCGGAATCCTCAGGATCGCCCCGATCGGTTCCTTTGCTCCGCAGACGACCAGCGTCAGAACCGCCGAGGTCAGCGCGAGCGACAGGAATGCGGTGCTGAAGTTCTGCTTCTCTCCGCCCATTTCGCGGGTCGACGCGTATTTGAAGAAGGCGGACTCCATCCCGTAGGCATAGAGCACATTGACGAAGGCAATGATGGAATAGACGTAGGTGACCACCCCGTATTCGCCGGGGAGGAGAACGTTGGTGTAGAACGGAACAAGGAGGAAATTGAGAAACCGTCCGACGATCGTGCTGACGCCGTAGGTCGCCGTTTCGGTGCCGAGGCGTTTCAGGTGCTGGAGCATCAGGCCGGCTGTGCTGTGATCTTCATGGAGATGTCGAGGGCTTTCGGGGAATGCGTCAGCGCTCCGACGGAAATGACGTCGACGCCCGTTTCTGCGATCCTCCGGACTGCTTCCAGCGTGACGTTGCCGGAGGCCTCCACCTCGATCGCGCCGCTGATCAGCTGTACCGCCTCGCGCATCCGGTCGGTGGGAAAATTATCGAGCATGATCCTGTCGACTCCGGTCAGCGTGAGCACTTCACGCACATCATCGAGGGTTCTGGTTTCCACTTCGAGTTTCACGCGGAGGGATCGATCCCGGCAGTATTCCTGACACCGCCGGACGGCCGGTGTGATGCCGCCCGCCGCGGTGATGTGATTATCCTTGATGAGGATCATGTCGTCCAGTCCGAACCGGTGATTGACGCCGCCGCCGGCCGCAACCGCCATCTTGTCAATCAGCCTGAGTCCCGGCGGCGTTTTGCGCGTATCGGTGATCCGGGCACGGGTCCCCCCGACCGCGTCGACAAACCGCCGGGTCAGGGTGGCGATCCCGCTCATCCTCTGGAGAAAGTTGAGCGCGGTCCGTTCCCCTTTCAGCAGTCCGGCTGTGGGGCCCTTCACGAATGCGATGCGCGTCCCGGGAGAAACCCGGTCCCCATCCCTGCCGTGGGCATGCATGGCCAGCTGTTCGTCGACGAGCGCGAACACCCGTGCGGCGATCTCAAGCCCGCAGATGACGCCCTCCTCTTTGACAAGGATTTCCGCCGATCCGGGCGCATCGGACGGGATGACGGCATCGGTCGTCATGTCGCCCATGCCGACATCCTCGGCAAGCGCCTCTTCGATGATGCGCGTTATCCGGTCGTCGCCGCCGCCGTCAAACGAAAAATGCTCTGCCGGTCCGGGAGTCATGAATTTATCACCTTTTTATCGGGCCTGTTCCCGCCATTTTTTCCGCGACCGACCTGAGGAATTCTTCGGGTGCGCGGGTCGGCCGGCCGTTTTCCGCATTGAGAAAGCTGTGCACCGTGTACCCTTCGGCCAGCACCTCGCCGTCGCGGAGCCGGACTTCATATTCTATCCGCACCCGCACCTGCGGCGGATCGCGAAGAACCGTCCGCACGATGAGAAGGTCGTCGTAGCGGGCCGATTTGCGGTAGCGTGCATGCGCTTCGATGACCGGCAGATAGTATCCCATCTGCTCCAGTTCCGGGTAGGGCATGCCGATCTGGCGGAGAAGGTCCGACCTGCCCTGTTCGAAATATTCGAAAAATTTCCCGTAGTATGCAAACTTCATTTGATCTGTGTCGGCATACCGCACACGGATCTCGGTGTCCGAGAAAATCATGCAGATTCCTTTCGGGCGATCAGGTAAAAATAAGCGCCGCGGCAGATGCCGTCCTCGACCAGGTGGCGGTCCCAGAGCGCGAAATACCGGAGAATTTTAGTGCGCCACCGCGCCGGAAGGCGGAGCTTCGGCGCAAGATAATAGAAGAAGCCGTGATATTCCGTCATGAGCTCGACCCGGAATCTGAGTTCGATCGCCGGCAGAATCGACCGCCCGGAGATTTCCTCGAAGGGAGAATCTCCTCCCGGTTTCCGCTCCTTTCCGGCCTTTTCCATCCGTTTCCTTCTCCGCTTCTCGGTCGCGAAATACCAGCCGAGACGCCGGTACAGTCCCGTCTTCGCACGGTATGGCTTGTAGGTCGGCAGGATCGCATAGAACAGCAGCGCGAGGAATTTTCTGATCGGTTTCATCCCGATGTAATCGTACACGATCAGCCGCCCGCCGGGGACCAGGGCGCTGTGAATCTGCCCGACGACGTGATCGAGGGCGAGCAGATGGTGAAGCGCGTCGTGCGCCACGACGACATCGGCCGACGCCGGCGGAAGCTCGGCCGTGTTCAGGTCTGCAACGATGAACTCCGGAGTGATGGTGCAGGAGCGTGCGGCAGCTTTCTCCCGTGCTCTGCTGATCCGGGCGGCGCTGATGTCGTACCCGCGGACCGACATGCCGCGCTCCGCAAGGGCGAGCGAGAGGTTGCCTTCGCCGCAGGCAAGATCGATGACCCGGCTTCCGGCGGCTTCGGCCTGACTGATGAGAATCTCCCATCCGGGACGGAGGAATAGGTCGAAGAGAAGCGGATCGTCCCAGAGCTGGGGATTTTCGGGATCCGGCTTCACACTGCCCCAGAAGTCCGCCTCCTGCCGCGCCAGCAGATCATAACCGGCCGGGAGAGAAGCGTCGGTCACGGCAGAGTCTCCCTATTCATCCCAGTCGCCCATGGCGGCAAACTTCTCGATTCTCTTCTCCAGAAGCCGTGCGGGCTTGATCTTTTTGAGTTTCTTGAGTTCGTCGATGAGGACCGTCTTGAGCATGGCCGCGGCTTCCTCCGGATTGCGGTGTGCACCGCCGAGCGGCTCCGGCACAATCCTGTCGATAATGCCCTGGGCAAGGAGATCGGGGGCCGTCAGTTTCAGCGCCTCGGCGGCCTGCTCCTTGTAGTTCCAGCTCCGCCAGAGAATGCTCGAACACGACTCCGGCGAGATCACGGAGTACCACGTATTCTCCATCATGACGATCCGGTCGCCGATCCCGATGCCGAGGGCGCCGCCGGAGGCTCCTTCGCCGATGATGGCGACGATGATGGGTACCGGCAGGTGCGACATTTCGAACAGGTTCCGGGCGATGGCCTCCGCCTGTCCCCGCTCTTCCGCCTCCAGACCGGGGAACGCCCCCGGCGTATCGAGCATGGTGATGACGGGGCGGTTGAACTTTGCGGCCAGTTTCATGAGACGGAGGGCCTTGCGGTATCCCTCGGGATTCGGCATGCCGAAATTCCGGTAGAGATTCGATTTGGTGTCCCTCCCCTTCTGATGCCCGATGATCATCACCGGTTCCTTCTCGAGAAGGCAGAAGCCGCCGACGATCGCCTTGTCGTCCCGGAATCCGCGGTCGCCGTGAAGCTCGATGAAATCGGCGGTCATCATCGCGATGTAATCGAGTGTATACGGCCGGTCGGGATGGCGCGCCATCTGGACCTTCTGCCACCGCGTCAATCCGGCATACACCGTTTTGCGCAACTGCTGGACCTTTTCCTCGAGGGTTTTGATCTCCTCCTCGATATCGAGGGAATCGGAATATTTCCTCATCTCCTCGATTTTCTGTTCCAGCTCTATGATCGGTTTTTCAAACTCCAGTACCGTTTTTGCCATCAGGGTTATCGTCGCATGAACAACATCAGTGATTTTGCAAGAATTTCGATGTCCAGCAGGAACGACTGATTTTTGGCGTAATAGACATTGTACTTTTCCGTCTCCTCGGCGGAGAGATCCTCACGGTAGTTGACCTGCACGAGGCCGGTGATGCCCGGTTTTCCAAGAACGGAAAGATCCGACATTTCTTCCGGCGGCCCGACCAGGCTCATCCGGCCCCGGAATACCTCGGGGATCCGGAGAACACGCTGTTCATTTTCGCTGAGCCGGTTCCCCATCCGCCGCTCCAGGGCAATGATCGGATAGATCGTTATCAGGACCGCAACCGAACCGGCCAGGTCGACCGCCCGTTTCACGATCCGGTTCAGCGGCCGGTTGATGTGATACTCGATCTCGACGAGCGGCATATCGTCCAGCTCGTCGATATGGGTCTTGCCGATGATGACTTCCAGACTGCTTGGGACCAGGTGATAATTGACCGACCGGTTCCTGCTCCGGCTGATGACCGACAGAATATCGGTGTACGCCACCAGATCGGTGGAAAATATCACCTCCGAGGCCCTGAATTCCTCAATGATCTTTCCAATATTGTCAATCGTCCCGAGAATTTCAACCCCGGCGACCTTCTCGCCGACCCGTTTCCGGTCGGTTTCGATGAAACCGACGACTTCGTAGCCGTCATCGACCCGCGCCCTGATCTTCCGGAGCACCTCCTGGCCCGACGCGGCGGATCCGACGATCAGGGTGCGCCTTCCGAACGGACTCTTTCTTCTGTGCAGGGGCGAGCGTCCGATCACCCGGGCCGCCACCCGCCAGCCGGGCAGAAGCAGCACGGTCATCCCGCCCGCCAGCAGTATCATCACCCGGCTGAAGCCGTACTGCTTGAAGAAGAAGGTGAGCGCGGAGAGAAGAACAAAGGCAAGAAAGACCGAACTCGCCGTCCGCGATCCGGAATATTGCCGGGTTGTGTAGCACCCGGAGGAGTACATCACGCCGGCGATCACAAGCCACGGTACGATCAGAATCGCGGGATAGGCATAATGGGGAAGCGCGAGGAACCGCCCGAACCAGATCCGCTCCGCGCAGAGAAACGCGATATTGATGAGGAGAAAGTCGAGCCCCGCGGCCTTGAACTGATCGCCGCTTCTCGCCAGAAACGCGACCATCTGCCTGAGCGAGATGCCGGTGGAGATCAGCAGATCGAACAGGATACCCTTCGCAAAATGTTTCCGGGCAAAAATCCGCATCGCCTGGTAGAAGACCCTCACCTCGTCGATGTCGGATCGCTTCGCGCTTTCACCCTTGTAATGGATGATGGATGTCGCCGGGACATAGACAACCCTCCAGCCGGACTGCGTGAACCGGTAACACCAGTCGAGATCCTCGCCGTACATGAAGAACTGCTCGTCCAGACCTCCGACCTCCTCGTACGCTTTTCTCCGCACGAACATGAACGATCCGCTCACCGCATCGACGCCGCAGGGGAGATCGGGATCGCGGAAGGTAAGGTTGTATCGTCCGAACAGACGGGAACCCGGGAAAAGGGCGCTCAGGCCGGCGATCTTGGTGAAGGCCACCCAGGGGGTCGGAAAGCTCCTCCGGCAGGCCAACTGCAGTGTGCCGTCCGGATTCAGGATCTTGCACCCGGCCATGCCGGCGTCGGGATTCTTCTCCATGAACCCGATCATCGTCCGCAGGGTGTCTTCCTGCACCAGCGTGTCCGGGTTGATGAGGAGGCAGTAGGTTCCGCGGCTTCGGGCGAGGGCGATATTGTTGGCCGCCGCAAAGCCGATATTTTTCCGGTTGACGATCAGGGTCACACCGGGAAACTTCTGGCGCACCATCTCGACACTGCCGTCGTCCGAGGCGTTGTCCACAACGATGATTTCCCCCTCCAGGCCGTGCATCGCCTTCACGAGCGCGACGAGCGCGTTCTCGAGAAACGCCCGGACATTGTAGTTGACGATGATGACCGACAGCTGCATCAGGCGATCGTTCCGAACAGTTTCATAAGCTTCAGCTTCCAGACCATGAAAACCGCTTCCCGGATGATCTTCTTGGACATTTTCGACACGCCCGACTGGCGCTCGAAAAAGATGATCGGATGCTCGCAGAGCGAAAATCCCTTGCACCACGCCTTGAAGTTCATCTCGATCTGAAACGCATACCCGTTGGAGGTGATCTTGTTGAGATCGATCGACTCGAGCACCCGGCGGCGGAAACATTTGAAACCGCCCGTGGCGTCCTTGACCGGCATGCCGGTAATGATGCGGGTGTAGAGATTCGCGGAATAGCTCAGGATCAGCCGCCGGATCGGCCAGTTGATGACCCGCACTCCGCCGGAATAGCGCGACCCGATCACCAGATCGCACTGCTCGATCTTCTTGAGGAAATGCGGCAGTTCATCGGGCGAGTGGGAAAAATCGGCGTCCATTTCAAAGATATAATCGAATTTCTCGCGGATGGCATACCGGAAGCCCTCGACGTACGCCGTGCCGAGCCCCATTTTTCCGGGCCGCCGGAGGAGGTGGATCCGCGGATTGTCCGCCGCAAGCCGTTCCACCATGTCGCCGGTCTTGTCGGGGGAATTGTCGTCCACGATCAGAATCTGGACATCGGGGTTCTGTTTCAGCACCTGCGTGATGAACGACCCGATGTTGTCCGCTTCGTTGTAGGTCGGCGTTACGACGAGGATTTTCGGCATGGAGGCAATCCGGTAATGGTCTTAGTATCCGATTTGTATCCTGAGCATTGCGTAATGATCGACGGCGGTCTGGGCGAGCCAGAACCGGTCCGTCCGCTGAAGTTCATATCCGCCGGAGATGTACAGATCGCGGATCGGCTCCCAGGTCGCCCGGAGCTGGAGATCGTCTTTCCCGCTCCGGTCTCCGCCGAGGAACGTGACCGTGGGAGCGTCCTGATCGCGGTGTCCCTGAAGGAGATTCCCGCCCACGTTCTCGACCACCACGCCGTTCACGGTGACATTGTCCCCGTGCCGGGTGTAGGAATATCCGATCCACCCTCTCAGCGACGGAAGGGGCCGGAACGCGAGCTGGAGAAAAAGCTCGTCCGAGTTCGGCGCGAGATGATGGCCGAGACCGATGTTGTTGTTCGTATAGTCGTCCCCGCTCGTCCTGTTGGAATAGACGTACGGATCGATGCGGGTGTATTCGATGACGGCGTCGACGTTCGGGAGGCCGGCGATATTAGTGATCGCGAGGCCGGCCTGGCTCCCGAGTTCCTCACCCCACCACCCGGTGCCGATTTTCGAGAAATCGAGATCGTCGATCAGGAGGGTGCCGTAGAACTTCACGCCGGGCCGGAGGAAGTACTCCAGATCAAAATTCAGAAATGCGTTGTCCCGGTCGCGAAGGGAATGTTCGACCGATTTGAAGAAGATGACCGGATTGAGATAGGCAAATTCCGGCGAAAAACGCTGGTAAATAATCATTTCCGACAGGCCGATATTGAACCGGTCCGCCACGGAAAACTGGAGCCGGTGGAGCGCCAGGTACTTGAAACTGCCTGCCGGCTCGTCGACGAGGAGTCCCGGGAACGGGTTGGAATCTGCGAGGATCGATCCGTGGATGAAGAGGAACCGGAGCGATTTGTAGTGGGCGTCGAGTTTGATCGCGTCGATCGCCGGACCGTTGTCGGAAAGCAGAAGGCGGTCGGAATAGCCGGTGCCGACGAGCGTGTTCTCGCGGCCGAATTCGATCCCGAACCAGGGGGTTTCCGCGCGAAGATACCCCTCGGTGACATCGAAGTAGGGAGAATTGAGATCGTTGAACTTGACGTTGCTCCGGAGATGGGGATCGGAGAGCGCGAATGTTTTGTCTCCGAACAGCGTTCCGTCCGTCCCTTCCAGATAAAACCCGAGCGAATTGAGGAACGTTCCCCTCACCCTCCCGCCGTGCGTTTCGAAGGCCGAATGAGTTGTGCCGTATGTGTCGCCGGAGGCAGCCCTGTACTCCCCGGAACCGACGAACTCCGCATAGACCGCCGCATTCGAGTCGGAGTAGCTGTAGAGATATTTTTCCCGGTCGGAGAGGATACCGTCGGTTCCGTCCCT
Source organism: Bacteroidota bacterium (assembly GCA_035524335.1). GTDB lineage: Bacteria > Bacteroidota > Ignavibacteria > UBA10030 > SZUA-254 > DATKPE01. The sequence continues at coordinate 1,163 of DATKPE010000048.1, read as the reverse complement.
GAAGAGATCGAACACCTCTTCGTGGTCCGGGTCGAGTTCACGGGCAAACTCCCGCTTGAACTTGTCCAGGTATCCCCGTTCGGCATCGGAGAGCGAATCCCTTCTGCCGTCCGCGACGGCGAGAAAACGTGCGACCTCTTTCCGGGAGATGGGGATCATCGTGTTGCTGTAGAGGGGAAGGATTCCCTCAACGCCGAGCCGGTCGAGAAATTCGTAGACCGGATCGGCGACCGGCACATTTTCCACCTGCGCGGCGGCCGGACGGGAGAGCAGGACGCCGATCATGATCAGAAAGCAGTATTTCGCGCGGCGCATCATCAATGTCCTTTGCCGGTCAGAACGACCATGATGGTGTTGAGAAGAATTTTGATGTCCATCCTGAACGACATGTTTTCTATATAGAAGAGGTCGTACTCGACCTTTTTCCTCACATCCTCGATGCTCTCGTCGTACTTGTGCTTCACCTGTGCCCAGCCGGTGATTCCCGGGCGGACTTTCAGGCGGCGGCGGTAGAGCGGAATTTCCTTCGAGAGCTGTTCGACAAAGAAGGGGCGTTCCGGCCGGGGCCCGACGAGACTCATGTTGCCGTCGAGGACGTTGATCAGCTGGGGAACCTCGTCGATCCGGAGCTTACGGAGAATTTTGCCGGTGCGGGTCACGCGCGGATCCTGTTTATTCGCCCAGACGGGGCCGGAGACCGATTCTGCGTCGTGGTGCATGGAGCGGAACTTCAGGATCCGGAAGTGGCGTTCGTCCTTTCCGACGCGTTCCTGGGAGTAGAGGACCGGTCCGCGGGAATCGAGTTTGATGGCAAGCGCGACGAGGAGCCAGACCGGAAAACCGACGGCGAGGATGAGGGCCGCCACGATGATATCGAAGGCGCGTTTGGCGGCGCGCTCCCACGGCTGCATCAGCTGGGGCATGATCTCGATGAGCGGGAAGCCGTAGATCTGGTTCGTTCGCGCCTGGCCGCTGATGATGTCGTACAGATCGGGCATGATTTTCATGCTGACATCGTGGCCGTTGCACGAGCCGATGACGGCGAGGAGATTCGCATGTTCGGCGGAGTCGAGCGCGATGAGAATGTCGCGGACATTATATTTGTCGATCAGATCAGGCAGTGTGCCGATCGGCGAGAGGATGGGGACGTTCTGGTAGGTCGC
>DATKPE010000047.1:0-139095 GCA_035524335.1 Bacteroidota bacterium | reverse complement strand
AGATCAGGGACTGAATGATGAGCGGTGATATGCCTCAACCGCCGGGGGGAAGGGAAACGGATTTCAGCAACACAGGAGGAGAGGAGGGGAAACCAAACCCGATAACATCTTTCGGCAAACCTCAGTCGGCGCTCAGATTGTACTCCTTGATCTTGAGGTAGAGCCCCTTCTCGCTGATATTCAGCGCCTCGGCGGTCTTCTTCCGGTTGCCGTTGAACAGCTTCAGGACCTTCTGAATATGCTGTTTCTCGATTTCATCGATCGAGAGCGAGGCCGGCGCCGGTTCGGTCTGCCGTTCGGCGAGATGGAGGTCCTCCAGCTGGATCGTCTCCCCGCTCGAGAGGATGATGGCCCCCTCGATGATATGTTCCAGCTCCCGGACATTGCCGGGCCAGTCGTACATCATCATCGCCTGGAGCGCCTCCTCGGAAAGCTGCTTCGGCTGTTTCGACTTCGCCTTCGTCCTGAGAAAATGCCCCACCAGGGGAGGGATATCCTCGCGGTGCTCGCGGAGAGGCGGGATGCGGACGGTGATGACGTTCAGGCGGTAGAGCAGATCCTCGCGGAAGCGTCCCGCTCTGGCTTCCTCCTGCAGATTCTTATTCGTCGCCGAGAGGACCCGGACGTTCGCCTTCAGCTCGTTCGTTCCGCCGACGCGACGGAAATCGCCCGTCTCCAGAAACCGCAGAAGCTTGGGCTGGATGATGGGGCTGATGTCGCCGACTTCATCGAGGAACAGGGTGCCCCCGTTCGCGACCTCCACAAGCCCCGGTTTTGCGGCGTAGGCATTTGTGAAGGCTCCCTTTTCGTGACCGAACAGCTCGCTCTCGAGCAGTGTATCGGGGATCGACGAGCAGTTGACCGGCACGAAGGGGCGGTCCTTGCGCGAACTGTTCTTGTGCATCAGGTTCGCGACGAGCTCCTTCCCGGTGCCGCTCGGTCCGAGGATCAGGACCATCGAATCGGTGTCGGCGATCTTGGCGATCGTCTCCTTCAACTGCTGGATGGCCTTGCTCTCGCCGATGATCTCCGCCTGCGGAACGACGCGCTTCAGAAGCACATTGTCGATATCGAGTTTCCGGCGGTTGATCGCCCGGCTGATGGTCTGCTCCATCTGATCGATGTCGAACGGCTTGCTGAGGACCTCGTAGGCGCCGAGTTTGGTGGTCTCGACCGCCATCTTGAGGTCGGCGTACTGGGAGAGAATGATGACCTGCGAAGAGGGGGAATGTTCCTGGATGTAGGCGAGGACTTCTTCGCCGCCCACTCTCGGCATTTTCATGTCGAGAACGACGACGTCGTAGAGGTTTTTCTGGATGAGATTGATCGCTTCGGCGCCGTCGGCGGCCAGGTCGACTTCATAATCGTTCTCGCTGACAAGCTCCTCCTTCAGGAGAGCGACCACCCCCTGCTCATCGTCGGCAATCAGGATTCTGTATCGTTGGGCCATCGGGGCCGCCGGTGGAATCCGACCGTACTACTCGTTCAGAACCCGTTCGATGGTCGTCAGAAGATCGACCAGATCGTAGGGTTTGCTGACAAAATCCTCCGCACCGAGTTTTTTGGATTCGATCGCATTCTTCAGGTCGGCGAAACCGGTCAGCATGATCACTTTCACGGCAGGATGGTTCTTTTTCACATACTTCAGGACCTCGAATCCGTCGACCCGGGGCATCTTAATATCCAGAAGAATCAGGTGAAATTTCTTGTTGTCAACCTCCGTGATCGCTTCGTCGCCATCCGTCGCTGTCGTGACGTCGTATCCGGAACTCGACAGTTCACTGCTCAGCACCGTCCGGAGTGCGTCCTCGTCGTCAACAACAAGGATGCGGCTGGTTTCTGCCATAGAAAAATTCCTTTAGAAAATTCAATTCAATGCCCGAATGAGACGCAAGGTAAGGAAATCAGACCTTAAATGCAACCATCCGTCGGAAAACCCCGCCCCCCTTTGCCGGCTGTCACACTCCCAGACGGCATTTCTTTCCCTCCCAGCCGCCCACTCTCCCTCCCCGGAAATTTTCATCTCTCCGCCGCAACGGGACGGCGAACCGCCGGCCGCATTTTTTATTCCCCATCCGAAAGCACGAAGGATACGAATGAGCCAAACTATTGAAAATTGACAGACGATTCGCTACATTTTCCGGTCATGACCACCGGCGCCACGTCAGAGCTTTCCCCGCCGGAACCCGCCGGCAATCCGCCGGAGGTTTCCCCCGCACGACCGGCCGCCGCGTATGCCGCCTCCCTCCTGCTTCTCGTCTTCGCCGCCTGCATCAGCATCGGACAGATCACGGACGACGACGTCTTCTGGCATCTCGCCACCGGACGCTGGATCGCCGCACATCATTCCGTCCCCTCCGCCGATGTATTCGGCTACGTGACCGCCGGCCAGCCGTGGATCCCCTTCGAATGGGGTTGGGACCTCCTGATCTATACGCTCTACTCGGCGGGCGGCTATCTGCTCATGCAGATTCTTCCGGCGCTTCTCTCCTGCGGCATCGTGTTCTTTCTGCTCGCCGCCATGCGAAGGCTCGGAATTCCCCTGCCGGTCGTCATTTTCGTCCTCCTCCTGACGTTCCTCGCAACGATGTTCGGCATCCAGGACCGTCCGTACACGATCTCCCTCTTCTTCTTTGCGGCGCTCCTCTGGCTTCTGATCTCGTACCGCTACGACCCCCGGGCCGCAGTCCGGCGGCTCTATCTGCTTCCCCCCATTTTCGTCCTCTGGGCCAACATGCACCCCGGCGTGATCGGCGGGATACTTCTTTTAGCGACAGCGCTGGCCGTCGAGACGGCGGAATTCCTTTTTCCCCGGCTCCGCGGAGGCGGTGACCCGGCACTGCGGCGGAAACCGCAGCCGCTCTTCCTGGCGGGGATCGTCATTGCATGCACAGCCGCCCTCCTCGTCAACCCGCACGGGATCGATACGTACCTTTATGTCTACCGGCATATCCATCTCCGGCTTCTCGCGCAGGTGGTGGAGTGGCTTCCCCCGCTATCAGCGGATTTTGAATCGCGCACGATTCTGATCTACAAACTGCTCCTGATCCTCGGCGCTTCGTCCCTCGCGGCGTCGGTCCGCCGGAAGGATATTTTTCCCTCGGTCCTCTATGCAGTGTTCGCGCTCTACTCGCTCCGCGGCGTCCGCTTCACCTCGGATTTTGCCGTCGTCACCGCCGCGGGGACAGCGCTCGGTCTCACGGCTCTCGCCGGTCTCCTCCCGGCCGCCGCGAGATTCCTCAGGCGCGGGGCGGCGCTCGCCGCCGTCATCCTCCTGACCGCCGTTCTGATCGTCATGGCGGCCGACGATGAGCTCTACAAGGATCTGCGGTATCACCGGCATACCGGATTCGGTCCCGACCGGCATTATTTTTCCGCCGGCCTCATCGATTTCATGCGCAACCAGGGGATCAGCGGGCGGCCGTTCAACTCGAACGAGATCGGCGGACAGCTTGTCTGGGAATTTCCGGAAGGAAAGAACTTCATCGACAGCAGGAACCTCGGCGACAGCATCTGGGACGAGTATTATGCGATCATGGCGCGCACACCCGGATTCGAACGGAAACTTGCGGGGTACGGCGTCGACTTCATCGTTCTCTCCCTCCAGGATCTCGTTTCCTCGCCGCGGTCGATGCTCGGAACGCCAATTCCCTTCTGCGAGGAGCATCCCGCCGACTGGCGGCTCGTCTACTGGGACGACCGGACATTTCTCTACCTGAAAACCGTTCCGAAGTTCGACGCGTGCTGTACGGCGAAGGGATATGCCGTGCTCGATCCCTACCGGTACGCGTTTGCCTTCCGGCAGTTCGATTCCATTGCGGTTACCGCGCCGGACATCTTCAGGGCCGAGCTGAAGCGCAGGCTTGCGGAGGATCCGGGCGGATTTCTGACGCGCAGTTTCAGGGAGTACGGCCGGCTGAGAAAACTGACCGAGTAGACGGGTTACTCCGGCTCGCGCCTGCCGGCAACATAGAGGAGGGTGTCGTAGACTTTCCTGACGATGTATTCCGAGAGGTGCGCCATCGTGTTCGGTCCTGCGGGCCAGGGACCGGCAGGTCTGTAGAACAGCACGATATTGTCGCCGGCGAGCGGCTCGAGGGAGGTCATCGACCAGGTCAGCGAGGTATCGGTCGATTCATATGTTTCCGGTTCCGCGGTGACCGAATCCTGCCCGACCCTGAGTCCCCCCTTGAACAGCACGGTGACATCGATCGTTCCGATGGGACCGCCCCAGACGCCGGCGTGGAGAAGATCGAGCATGAATCCGCGGGGGCCCGGGTCGATCGGGACAGTGTCGAGCCCCGGCGTCGATTCCACATTGGCGAGGGATGTCTGAGCCCAGAAAAGCGCCTTCACCTTCCGCGCCTGGGCGGGAGCGAACCGCACCGTGACGGTAATCCAGTCTTCATTCGCATCGGAGACCGCGCGGGGCATCATCTTCTCCCCTTCGATCCACATGCGGACGCTCAGGATGCCGTTTGAAACGCGGCTCTCGGGGGCGGACAGATTTTCATCGTGACCGGTCGACGGCAGGGCGAGTTCCTGCCGGATCGTATCCTGCGTCGGATTGAAAAAGTCGGCTTCGGAGTAGACGGCGACCGCATTCCGGTAGACGAAGACCACAAATTTCTGGTGATTGAGCTGAAGCGGACTTTCGAGACCGGAACGGTTCAACCGGTCGTGGAAGGCGGGCAGGATGGCGAAGTACCCGCTGTTCTGGGCGGCGGTTTCCGAGAGCGGGACGAGGAGAGCCGCGGTAAGTATCCACCGGAAAACCGGGAGAGCGGCGCGGAGGGCACGGGACGGAGCTCGGTGCATGGAATTCCTCATGATCGTGGACTCGCCGGACCCGGACGGATCGCCGGACGGCGGTTGGATGCGCTGGTAAACAGAACCCGGATTCCTCCTCCCGATGCCGGGGGCGTCATACCCCGGGAGAGGGATGATGGACGGATTGGGCCGGTACAGACCTCGTCGGGATGGCAAGATTCGAACTTGCGACCTCCTGCGCCCAAGGCAGGCGCGCTAACCGGGCTGCGCTACATCCCGAATTGATTTTTAACCTGCTTCATCGCCTTTCGCACCAGAGTTCACCCCACATCTCCTGAGGGCACCTGGCTTGTAAATATAATCAGAAGGGATCGGATGTGCAATAGAATTGGGATCGATAGCACCTGATTTGACAATCCATGGGGAAAATATATATATGATTGAAGGAAGAACCCCGGAACGACCGGCGATGCGGAAAGGCCGTCGACCCGGTACAGCTGTAGAAACCGGAAGGAGAAAAATGATATTCCGGCCATCATCCATTCACCTTTCAGAAGAAAGGATCGTTCATCATGCCGACAACGTACGTCAACGGAAAAATCTGTTACGTGGAAATGCCCGCCCTGGACATCGGCAGATCGGCCGAATTTTATTCGAAGCTCTTTGGATGGAAGATCCGCAGGAGAGGTGACGGCACGACGGCATTCGACGATCCGGTGGGAGAGGTGAGCGGCACCTGGATAACGGAACGGCCGGCGGTGCCTCAACCGGGCATTTTGTTCTATATCATGGTGGACGATATCGAAGCGACCCTCCGTGATCTTGCCGCACTCGGAGGGATCGTCGTCCAGCCGGTCGGGGCCGATGCGCCCGAGATCACCGCGCGGTTCCTCGACCCGGCAGGGAATATCGTCGGGTTATATCAACAGCCGGCGAATCTGAAGCGGGATTCTTGACGACACGACCTCCCTCGCTACACCGACGGAGGAATCCGACCCTCCATTACTCATCCCCCGGTTTATCGGGAAACGCGACCTCCCCGGCGGAGGAGGTCGCGGTAACCCGATGATCCGGATGCCGGGCGATTTAGAGATGAATCAGAATTCCGGCAAAAAATTCACGCCCCGGCCCGGGCTGATATGAGTTTCCGCCGGAGTCCGGCTCCGTGAACGCCGCATATTTCTGATCGGTCAGGTTCCTTCCCTGGCAGTGCACATCCCCCGAGAGTCCGGCCATTGCCCAGTGCCAGACCACGCGCGCGTTGAGGAGCGTGTATCCGGCCGCCGCTTCCGATTCCTTGTTCGCGCCGTCGATGTACGACTTGCTGAGCGTCTCGGTGCCCAGACCGAGCATCAGTTCCGGCACGACGTCGTACCGCAGGTCGATCATCAGCTGATGCTGGGGGGAATTGGGAAGCCAGTTGCCGTTCAGGATCGCACGGTGATCCGACGTATCGTCCATCAGAATGGGGATAGGATCGCCGATGTCGTAGGTGAAATGCGAATAGGTGTACGCCGCCTGCAGTGTCAGCGTCCGGAGGGGATGGTAGAGGAGGGCACATTCCGCGCCGAAGCGCCTGGTGGCGCCGACGTTCTTGTAGAACGTTCCCTCTTCGCCGTTTCCGCGTCCGGGGATCCGGTACCGGTCGAAATCATTGCTGGTGGTGACATAGTACCCCGAAACGTCGTACTCGATGTCGCGGTGAAGAATGCCGCGCGCACCGAGTTCATACGAATTGGAGGTGGACGGGACGAGATCGGAATTGAAGCCCCGGTAGCCGTTCGGATTTGTGCCGACCTCCTCGGTCGAGGGCGGGATGAAGCCCTGTCCCCAGCTCGCAAAAAGGGAAAGGTCGGTCGACGGGGTGAAGGTGACGCCGATGCGGCCGGTGACGTTGGAAAAGTCGGCGCTCCCGGAGGCGTCGCTCGAGTCCGTTTTCAGATAATCGTTCAGCTCGTTGTGGATCTTGTCGAGCCGGAGACTTCCCATGATGTTCCAGTTGGCGCCGACCTCGATCATGTCGGCCGCGAAGATGCCGAAGCCGCGCGAAAAGTTCTGCTGTTTCGACCAGAGGGAGTCGAGCTCGATGGAATGGGCGTTCGAGTCGGAATGCTCATTGATCGTCTGCCACTGAAAATCCGCGCCCGCGCTGAACTTGTTCCTGAGCTGATCCGCCTCCCTGCCGGTGGTGATCGAATACTGGACGGAAGTGCCGGGCGTCGTCAGGTTCTGATGATCGAACACGTGGTTGTTCGCTTCGACATAGACGGAATGCTTGACGTAGCCGTTGAACCGCAGCTCCTGGTCGTCGGCGACGAGAATCCGTCCGGTCAGACCGTTCGTTGTGCGGTTCATCTCCATGTGTTCGTCGTACGGCACCGCGTCGTCGTTCGGCAGTGTCGGATCGGCGGTGAACTGGGCGAGACTCAGCCCTTCCGGGTTCTCGTGCCGCGTGTCGTTCCAGGAAAAGATCGGCGTCAGTTCCACGCTGGCCGTCGGCGTCCAGGTCGCCTTGCCGTAGACGTTATTTTCGAAGAAATGGGTATGCACCCTGTAGCCGTCGCCGGCGGTGCGGGAAAACGAGAGCCGGTAATTCACGTTGTCGGCATTGCCGCCGAACTCTCCGAATCCCTTCCAGAAGTTGTTGGATCCGTACTGCGCCGAGGCGTCGCCGAAGATGGGAACCGCCGGCGAGTTCTGCGTCGTGATATTGAGGATCCCACCCGCCGCTCCTCCTCCGTAGAGCGACGCCGCGGGCCCGCGGACAACCTCCATCCGGCCCACCGTCCGCCAGTCGACATCGAAGAGATCGGGAGCGAATCCGGTCGGATCGTTGATCGGAATCCCGTCGAGAAGAATTTTGATGCTCCGGATGCCGGTCTCCGTCAGAATGCCCTGCCCCCGGATCGACATGTGAACGCGCTCTCCGTTCGCCTGATTGTCCACTTTCACGCCCGGCACGAATTTCAGCGCCTCATCGGCCGAGGTCCCCCGCGGCATCGACTGGAGATCGGTCGAATCGACGATGCTGACGGGATAGGGCGTCTCCCGGAGCGGGACCGACATCCGGGAGGCCGATATGACAACCTCGCCCGGATATCGGTAAACCATCGTATCGGACGTCTGTTCCTGCCCTTTCATTGAGCCCGCCGCAAGAAGAGCGAGCACGCAAACTGCGAGAATTGTTTTCATCTGAGAAATCACCTTTCTGCATCTCAAGTGGTTGGAATGCGTTGTAAGACCGCATCATCCGTTCTCCTGCGGGGTGCCGCGGAGTGTCAGGAATGTGCCTGTTGGGCGATATCGGACGGAGATGAAGGCGGGGATTTGTCCCTGACCGGACCGGCAGGGGCGGCAACGGGAGATGGAACGACCGGCGCCGGCGGAACGCGCGACATAAACACGACAACCGGATCGACCGAAATCGTGAACGCTTTGGATGCGTTATCCTTGTCAAACGTTTCCCAATTGAGCGACGACTGCGTGAATGCCTGAATCCCGGCCGGTACCGTCGGATGGTTCTCTTCGTATTCGTCGCTGAACAGCTCGGTGCGGAACGCAAAATAGTTGCACGCGATCAGCAATGCGAGAAGCTGTCGGAGAGACAGGGCGAGGGTGTAATATTTCCTGCGATCGGTACGCAAAGCGAAAGGGGAAATTCGGACGATGGCAATCGTCGGTCGAAGAACAGATCGGGGAGTGATAGGCTAATGTACGGAGAGATAGGATGAAGGTCAAAATTTTTGTTGATGAAAATTGTCCGCAGACGATGGAATTACGATAAAACAGTCCGATTCCATTCAACGGTATGAAGGATACCTGCGCGGGTGGAATGTCACGGACTGTCACCCTGCCGGAACCGGAGTCGTTCGGAAATACAAAATGAGTACCATGAACTCTTCCGGAACCGGAACATGGGGGCGTTCACCATATCCGCGAATCCTTGCTTTTTTCACAAAATTTATTGTCATTGAGGGCAGCATATGGACATCGTTTTCGAGGGAAATTTCCTGACGGCATGACATTTCTTAATCCCCTGGTCCTCTTCGGACTGGCTGCCTCCGCTATTCCGCTTCTCCTCCATCTCCTCAATCTCCGGAAATTACAAACAATAGAGTTCAGCACGCTGGCGTTCCTGCGTGAACTCCAGCTTTCCAAAATCCGGAGGCTGAAGCTCCGCCAGATCCTCCTTCTGATCATCAGGACGCTTCTCATCGTCGCCGTGGTCATGGCGTTCGCGCGGCCCGCGCTCCGCGGAACGCTCGGCGCCGGTTTCGGTTCGCAGGCAAATTCGACCATCGTCCTGATTCTGGACGATTCGTATTCGATGTCGGCCCGGGATGAACACGGCGAGCGGTTCAGCCGGGCCCGGGAGACCGCGGTGCACCTCACCGAGCTCTTCCACGACGGCGACGAGATCTACTTTCTCCGCCTCTCCGATCTGCCGCGGGCCACGGTGAATCCCGCCGCGCACGATCCCGAATTCATCCGGTCTGCGATCAGACAGAGCGTTGTGTCGCCGGTTCGCCGGACGATCGCTGAAGCGGTGCGCCTCGCGGCGGAGCTCATGAAGAACTCCCATAACGCCAACAGGGAGGTGTATATCGTCAGCGATCTGCAGGCGACCCAGCTTCCATGGCCGAATCCGGTTCCCCCGCCCGGGTCCGTCCTTCCCGACCGGTCCCGGTACTTTCTGGTCCGGATCGGATCGTCGCCGGTTCCGAACGGTGCTGTCGATTCCGCCGCTCTCCTCTCCGCGATGATCGAACGCGGTTCTCCCATCCGGGTCAGCGCCCTCATCCGCAACTTCAATCCGGCGCCGCTCCGGAACAGTCCGGTGAGTCTGTTCATCGACGAGACCCGCATCGTACAGCACAACTGCTCGGCCGATCCCTGGGGTTCCTCGGAGATCGAGATGGACCCGGTCCCGAAGCGTGCCGGCATCCTGCGGGGATACATTGAATCCGAACAGGATGCGCTGGAATTCGACAACAGAAGGTATTTCACCGTCAACGTGCCCGAGAATGTCAGAGTCGGGCTGATCACCTCGACGGATGGGGATGCGAAATTTCTCGTCATGGCGCTTTCCGCCAGCCAGTCGGACAGCGGCCGCGCATTCTGGTCATATCAGCAGGTCCCCCTGGCGAAGGCGGCCTTTCTCGATCTCAGGAGCGTCGACGTCCTCGTACTGCAGAATCTCGACGATCTTCCCCCCTCCGACAGCCGCAGAATCGCACAGTTCGTCCGGGACGGAGGCGGACTCCTCCTCTATCCCTCTTCGGCGTCACCGGATGGACCGATCCGCACCACGCTGACGTCGGAATTGAATCTCCCGCCGCTCACTGTGGAACAGGTTTCCGGCGGCGCCGAGGGGACGAAATTCCGGTCGGTCGACCTCGATCATCCCATCTTCAGCGGCATGTTCGAGAACGGGACATCGCCGCGGGATCGGAACAGGGAACTGGAGTCTCCGGTCATATCCCGCCAGATCGTCCATGAACCGGGAAAAACGGGTCAAACCATCATCTCGACGACGGGCGGTCACCCGTTCCTGACGGAGTACAGGCTCCAGAACGGGAAAATTCTCCTGTATGCCGTCCCGCCTGTTCTCGCCTGGTCCGATTTTCCGGTGAAAGGGCTGTTCGCCCCGCTTCTCTACCGGTCACTCCTCTATACCGCGGACCGGGGAGATTCCGCGCGGTCGTTCTATTGCGGCGAGAATCCGGTTCTGCTCCTCCGCGCAACCCCTGAGCTGAACAGGGAGGGTAAAGTGTCGATGATACACCCGGACGGAACGGAAGAAATTGTCCGGGTCGACATGCAGAAGGGAACGATCGGCCGGCCGATGGCGACCGCAGCTCTCCCCCGACTCTCCGCCCCCGGGATCTACGAACTGCGCGCCGGTCAGACCCTGCTCACGGCATTTGCCGTCAATCCCGACCCGGCCGAGTCGGACACCCGCCCGGCCGCACCGGACGACGTGGCGCGCTGGTGCCAGTCGGCGGCGATTCCCTCCGGATCTGTCACCACGCTCGACGAGGGAAGCGAGATCCGCGCACAGATCCTGCAGTCCCGGTTCGGCGTGGAACTCTGGAGGTACTGCGTTCTGGCGGCGCTTCTCCTCGCGATCGCCGAAATGCTCATCGCCCGGACGAGCAGGAAATCTGCGGAAGCGGTGCAGGGATGACCACGGGATGAAATTTCACCCGACATCGGTCCGCGAGGAGGCAATCGCCGTCGGCGTCGTCCGGAAGAAATCGGAACGGACGATGGTCCGCGAGCAGATGCAGGAGCTGGTGCGGCTTGCAGACACCGCCGGCGTCGAGGTCCGCCATACGGTTCTGCAGGAGCGGGATCAGATCGATCCGGCGACCTTCATCGGTCCCGGCAAGGCGTCCGAGATCGGGCGGACAGTGACAGAGGAACAGCTCGCCGCGGTCATCTTCGACGACGATCTCTCTCCGGTGCAGGTCCGCAATCTCGAGAAAATCATCTCCTGTAAAATCATCGACCGGAGCGGTCTCATACTCGATATTTTCGCCTCACGGGCGAAAACCAAGGAGGCGATGACGCAGGTCGAACTCGCCCAGCTCCAGTACCTTCTCCCGCGCCTCACCCGTCAGTGGACGCATCTCTCGAAGCAGTACGGCGGCGTCGGAACGAAAGGCCCCGGCGAAACACAGATCGAGACCGATCGCCGGGCTATCCGCCGGCGCCTCTCGGTGCTCCGCGAAAAGCTCCAGCGCATCAGCAAGGAACGGGAGGTCCAGCGCGAACAGCGGAGGGATATGATCAGGGTCGCGCTGGTCGGGTATACGAATGCCGGCAAATCGACCCTCCTCCGGCATCTCTCCGGCGCCGACGTCCTCGTCGAAGACCGCCTTTTCGCAACCCTCGATACAACGGTCCGGATGATTTCCCTCGGCCCGTCGCAGAAGGTCCTCCTGTCGGATACCGTCGGATTCATCCGGAAACTGCCGCCGCATCTCGTCGCCTCGTTCCGGAGCACCCTCGCGGAAGTCTCGGAGGCCGACGTCATCCTCCATGTCGTCGATGCCGGTCATCCGCATTTCGCCGATCACATTGCGGTGGTGAATGAAACCCTCGGGGAACTTCACGCCGAGGGAAAACCGACGATCTATGTCTTCAACAAGATCGACACGCTTTCCGACCGGACGCCCCTCCGGGAAATTGCCGCCGCCTATCAACCGTCGGTGTGCATATCCGCCGAACGCGGGATCAACATCGGGGGACTTGAAACGGCGATCCTGTCCATTCTCCGGAACAACGTTGTGGAAGATTCGATCACGCTCCGGCAATCGGAGTACGGCATCGTTGCAAAGCTCCACGATATCGCCGAAATCGTCAAAACGAGTTACCGGCGCGATTCCGTGACGGTGCGCTTCCGCATCAACCGGAAAAATATCGGCCAGGTCCAACAGCTCCTCGGCAGAAGGAAGCTCCCCTCCCGCTCTGCCGGAAAATCATAATCCCGACAACCACACCACCGCCATGCTCGCCATCGCCATAGAAGCCGCCAGAACAGCCGGAAAATTCCTCCGGCAGAACGTTGGTAAAATCCGCTCCATTCAGCTGAAGGGCGGGGAATCCAAAAACCTCGTCACCGAGATCGACAAACGATCGGAAGAGATGATCATCAGCCTTCTCAAGCGCCACTACCCGGGTCATGAAATTCTCGCCGAGGAGGGGGGCATGCAGAAAACGGGAAATTCCGACTACCGGTGGGTCATCGACCCGCTCGACGGGACGACGAACTTCACACACGGATTCCCGGTCTACTGCGTCTCCATCGGGCTGGAACGGCGGGGAGAGGTGATCCTGGGCGTGATCTACGATCCGAACCACGACGAACTTTTCACAGCCGAAAAAGGGAAGGGGGCGTTTCTCAACGGAAAACAGATCCGCGTTTCCGCCGGTGCGACGCTCGAACGGGGTATGCTCGTCACCGGTTTTCCCTACAACATCGCGGAGAATCCGAACCGCGCCATCGAACGGTTCATTTCCTTCCTCATGAAGGCACAGGCGGTGCGGAGGATGGGATCGGCGGCCATCGATCTGGCGTATGTCGCCGCCGGACGCTACGAGGGGTTCTGGGAAGTCGACCTGAATCCGTGGGATATGGCGGCGGGCACGCTTCTGGTGACGGAAGCCGGGGGGAAGGTGACCTCCTTCGACGGAGGCGATTTTTCAATCTACCGCAAGGATATCATCGCATCCAACGGTCTCGTCCACGAGGAGATGCTGGCGCTCCTCCGGTCCGTTTCGGGCGGCTGAACGATCACCGGCCGGTGGCAAGTTCGTAGAGGAGGCGGAGGACAACCGCCATGAAGGCGCCGCCGAAGAGGGTCCAGATAACGGTCATCGACAGCCTCTCGCGGGTCGTCTTCCAGTCGATGGTGATCGCCGGCGCAATATTCAGCGTCAGGTCCTTCGTCACCGCGATACGGCAGGCCAGCCGGATATTTTTCGGAACCTCACGGGCGTAAAAGGGGGCAAGACCGACGAGGGATGCCGCTTCAAGATCCGACACGGGCGGCGCATTTTTCCCGTCAACGATCTCCACTCTGCAGGTGCCGCAGAGACCGTTTCCGAGACAATTCAGAACTTTATCCTTGCCGTGGTAGGGAGAGATGCCATTGTTGAGAAGCGCTTTGCGAAGGTTGGTCCCCTCCGGAACCTCGATTGTTTTCCCCTCCCCGGGGAATGTAAGAACGGGCATTATCTGCTCCTTGATCTGATGGCGCCGCTCAGTCGCGGCGAAAGGAGAACATAGGGAAAAAAATCACATCAGTCAACCTTTCGCATCCAACGGCCACGGATGGTTCCCCCGCTCATCGACCATCGACCGGATGAGCGGCGGCGGATCGGCGCGATGCGCGGCGACGACGATAGCCGCGCCAATGCGGGCCGCCACCTCGCTGAGCGCAGGGGCCCGGTCGGTATACATCGTCGCGAGCGGATCCCCTTTCCTTACGCGGTCGCCGATTTTCCTGTGGAGCAGAATGCCTGCCTTCGGATCGATCTTATCGTCCACTGTCATCCGGCCTGCGCCGAGGAGGATCGAACAGTAACCGATGTCCAGCGCATCGATCGCCGTGACATACCCGTCCGCCGGGCTTTCGATGGCAGATGAGTGAAGGCTAACGGGATAGCGG
Source organism: Bacteroidota bacterium (assembly GCA_035524335.1). Lineage (GTDB taxonomy): Bacteria > Bacteroidota > Ignavibacteria > UBA10030 > SZUA-254 > DATKPE01. The sequence continues at coordinate 125,149 of DATKPE010000047.1, read as the reverse complement.
TCGGGATCTTCGACCGTTTCGACTGACCCTCCCTGTGTGCGCACCATCTGTATGAATTTTTTCCAGGCGGATCCGTTCCGGACGGCTTCCCTGCAGCCGTCCGCTCCCTCCCCGATCGACCGCGCCTTTCCCCCCGCGAAGAGCATCGCTCCTCCGAGGAGAACCGTGACCTCCATGAGATCGGGGACATCCCGTCCATGCATGCAGTCGATGCATTCGCGGACCTCCAGCCAGTTGCCGACGGCAAATCCGAGCGGCTGATACATCGAGGTGATGAAACCGAGTGTCCGTTTGCCGAACCGCTTGCCGACGGCGATCAGCGTGGCGGCGAGTTCCCCCGCCTTTTCCTCCGTTTCCATGAACGCGCCGCGGCCGGTTTTCACGTCCAGGACAAGTGCGTCGATCCCTTCCGCCAGCTTCTTGCTCATGATACTGCCGGCGATGAGCGGAATGCTTTCCACCGTCGCCGTGACGTCGCGGAGCGCGTACAGCCGCTTGTCGGCCGGAGCGATATCGGCGGTCTGGCCGATCATCACGACGCCGGTCTCGCGGATCACCGCCGCGTACTCCTCGAGGGAGAGCGTGGTCCGGAATCCGGGGATCGATTCGAGCTTGTCGAGCGTACCGCCGGTGTGGCCGAGACCGCGTCCCGAGATCATCGGAACCGGAACGCCGCAGGCCGCCACCATCGGGGCGAGAATGAGAGAGACCTTATCGCCCACGCCGCCGGTCGAGTGCTTATCGACCTTCAGGCCTGGGACCGACCGGAGGTCGACGCTCTTCCCCGATCCGAGCATGATCTCGGTGAGCGTGGCGGTTTCCTCAAATGTCATGCCGCGGAAATAGACCGCCATGAGGAAGGAGGAGATCTGATAATCGGGAATGTCCCCGCGGAGATAGCCGTCGATGAGAAACTGCAGTTCCTGCCGGGATAATGTCTCCCCGTGTCTTTTTTTTCGAATGAGTTCGGTGGGATTCACGGTTCTTCCGTTTTCAGTTGCCGGACCGGCCGGCGCCCGCACCCGGTCCGGAATGAGATTCGTTATGGAGTGTTTCGCGCCCGGAGAATCCTCTCGCCGAGGAGGATCCCGCAGATCGATTTTGCGTCGACGATCTCGTTCCGTTCGACCATCGCAACGGCCTCGTCGAGAGGCATGGAGGTCACCGTCATTGTCTCCTCCCCTTCTTCGGGGGCCCTTCCTTCGGGTCTGGGGGAGATCTCCTCCGCCAGAAAGATATGCAGATGTTCACTGCAGAATCCGGGGGAGGTGTAGATCGCGGTCAGCTTCGACCATTTCCGGGCCTGATAGCCTGTTTCCTCGCCGAGCTCACGCCGGGCACAGTCGAGCGGGTCCTCTCCCCTGTTCAGTTTGCCGGCGGGAAGTTCCCATAAAAATTCGTCCAGCGGATAGCGGAGCTGGCGGATGAGGAGAGCGTTGCGCATCGCATCGACGGCGAGCACAACGGCGCCGCCGCCATGACGTGCGACTTCGCGGACCGACCTGCGGCCCGACGGATATTCGATGTCGTCCACTTCGATGGTGAAGACTCTCCCGTCGTACACCGTCGAACGTCTGAGAAGTTTAAGATCCACGGAGATCCTGATGAATAAACCGCTGGATGCGGGGGAATTCGATTCCGGCGGCGCGGAGTGCGCTGTAAATCTGTTCGCGGAGCTCGGTTTCGATGTCGAACTTGCGGCCGATATCGGGGGTCCGGGCGTGGAGACGGAGCTGAATGGCGCCTTCTCCCAGATTCAACGTATAGACGTTCGGCGCGGGGGAGACCGCAAGATCGGGACGGGATGCCGCAACGCCCAGGACGACCGACCGGGCCTTCGCGATGTCGGTGCCGTAGGCGACCGGGATCTCGATGAGAACCCTCGTGCTCGCATCGGGAAGGGTGAGATTCGTCAGCCGGTTCTTCACCAGCTCACTGTTGGGGATCACCACGAGATTGTTGTCATAATTGATGATCCGCGTGCTCCGGAGACCGATTTCGGCCACATCCCCCTCCTCGCCGGAGGGCAGACGTATCTTATCCCCGATCCGAATAGGCTGGTCGACCAGGATGACGAACCATGCGATCATATTCGCGATCGTTTCCTGGGCCGCGAGGGCGACGGCGAGAGAACCGACGCCAAGGGAAACCAGGAAGCCGCCGATATTCACTCCGAGATGATCGAGGATGATCATCCCGACGATGAAGAAGATCACGATGTTGATCAGCTTGGAGGCGAACGGGACGACCGTGGGAGCCAGGTTGTTCCTGTTTTTGCGCGAAACCTCATCCGCATACCAGGCGACGGAAGACCGGAAGAACCTGCTCAGCAGATGGGAGACCAGAAGAACCGCCAGGATGAACGTGCCGGTGGAGAGGTAATCCAGAACCTCGTGAAGCGTCTCATCGCCCGGGAGCGCCGCCTTCCGGAATTCGCGCACTGCCAGCGATATTCCGACGGTCAGCGCGATGAGAAACAGTTTGGAATCGATCGCGCGGAGGATCCGGCAGAGCGGCTCACGGGAGCTGTCGTCGCCGTGGCGGCGGAGGATAAACCGGATGACGGTTCTGACCCCCCGGCCAAGGATCAGCGCGGCGACCACGATCAGAACGGCATAGAGGCCGTGTTTGATCAGACTATCCTGAAGCATGAGGGGGCTCCTGTACGGCGCCGGGACGGCTTCCCGGCTTTTCGACCGAGATCCCGCGGCGGCAGAGAGGGCATTCGGCCGGCGGATACGTGACGGCTTCGACGGTGAATGCGGCAAAAAGATCGGGGAGTCCGGACCGGCCTCCGCTCCGGTCGACGACGGCGCCGATCCCTGCCGTGACCGCACCCTGACGCCGGATGATTTCAATGACTTCCTGTACCGAACCTCCCGTCGTGATGACGTCCTCGCAGATCAGGACGCGCTCGCCCCGTCCGACCGTGAATCCCCTGCGAAGCTGAAGAACGTGATCCTTGCGTTCGGCGAACATCGTGCGAACCTTCAGCTGGCGTCCGACCTCCTGTCCCACAACAATGCCGCCGAGCGCCGGCGCAATGACTGCATCCACGCCGCCCGGCCGGAACCTGTCCACGATGAGCGAGCAGAGCCGTTCGGTGAAGTCCGGGTACTGAAGTACTTTTGCACACTGAAAGTAATTGGGACTGTGCAGTCCCGAGGTCAGCTGAAAATGTCCTTCCAGCAGAGCCCCGCTGGAGGTGAACATTCCGAGAATCTCTTCGCGCGTCATGGCTCAGACCCCCGTCTCATCGATCATCTCCCTCATTTCCGCAGCCGCGTGGCCGTCCCCCGCCGCGACAGCCCTCCGCACTCCCTCTTCGAGGACGCTCTTTGCCCGGTCTGTCCGGCCGAGTTCCTTCATGAGCATTCCGAGCTGTTGGTACGCCGGGATGTAATCGGGGTGCATGCCGATGACCTCCTCGAACAGTTTCGCCGAGGCTGAAAAATCCCTCCGACTGACATATTCGAGTGCGAGCGCATAGCGGTTAAACGGATCGGACGGATCCTCCTCGAGGAACTTCCGCAGTGTTTCCAGCCGGTCTGTCATAATTCTTCAATCCGGTCTGCCAGATCGAAATCCTTTGTGGTGAGCCCGCCGGCGCTGTGGGTCGACAATACGAGGGTAACGCGGTTCCATCGTATGTCGATGTCGGGATGGTGATTTGCCCGCTGGGCCAGAAGCGCGACCGCATTCACAAACGCCATTGCCCGAACGAAATCCGGAAATTCGAACACCTTCCGGATCTCCTTTCCCTTTTTCGTCCATCCGTTCAAAGATGTGAGACGCGCCGCCGCCTCGCTGGCAGGAAGGAGCGGATCGCCCGGTTTTCGTTTCACCATCATGCAAATCCCTCCGCACGCCGGACGCGGCCGAGCTTTCTGCCGAGAAACCGCTCGCCCACTTCCGTGAATTTGAGTGGAATATCGCTTACAAAAAACTGTACGTTCGCTTTTTCGGAGCTGGGATTTTCAAGCCCCTCCTTTTTGAGGAGAAGACGGATCTCCCGGGTCGCCGCCTCCCCGGAGTCGATAAGCGCGACGCCGTCGCCCATCGTTCGTTCGATGACCTGCCGGAGAATGGGATAATGCGTGCATCCGAGGACAAGCGTATCGATCTTCTGCAGTTTCAGGGGAAACAGATACTCCTTTGCGACAAGCTCCGTGGCCGGATGGTCGATCCATCCCTCCTCCGCGAGCGGCACAAAGAGCGGACAGGCCTGGCCCACGACGGTCGCATCCGCATCGAATTGCCGCACCGCATTCGCATAGGCTTGCGACGCAATGGTGCCGACCGTACCGATTATGCCGATCCGTTTCCGGGCGGACGCCCCCACCGCTTCCCGCGCGCCGGGGACGATGACGCCGATGACCGGCACCCGCGAATGTTTCTGCACCACCTCCAGCGCGACGGAGGAGACCGTATTACACGCGACCACAATCATCTTGACGTCGTACTTCATCAGGAAGTCGGTATCCTGAGCCGCATATTCCCTGACGACCTGCGGAGATTTCGGCCCGTACGGAACCCGGGCAGTATCGCCGAAATAGACGATGTTTTCGGAAGGAAGGTGATCCATCATCGACCGGACAACCGTCAGACCGCCGATGCCGGAATCAAAAACACCGATAGGTTTCGACTGCAATTCACCCGAAGGCATAGGTGAAAGGAATATACTCAATCAAGCGTGATTATCAAAAGTGATACCGTCCTCCGCAGGTACGAACGATTGAAGCACACACTCGTGATTCGGTTGATCCGGATGATCGGATGAATCATCAAAACAAACCGGAGAGCATTCCGTACTCCTGGAGCCGCCTGAGCCGCAGGAACAGCGGACAATCAAGCGCCGCGGTGAGCCGGGAAATATGACCGGATTCACAAAATCAGTGTCGGATGCCGGCTCCCGGGCGGCGGTTGAGACTCATAAAAAGATTTTGTATCTTCCCGAACACATCCGAACGGGGCGGGAACAATAAGCTAACCTGCTCTCCGGCAACACATTATCACGAAATCCGAGGAGAACTCTTGACGCATATTATAACGCTCTTCATTCATTTTATAGGGATCGGCCTCCTCGCCACGTCGCTGTTCGCCGGATACATCCTCAACCGTCAGTACCGCCGCGCCTCCGATCCCGGCGCGAAGGCCGCCATCCTTCGGTCAATGAAACCGATCGGACTCCTCAGCCCGATCGGAAGCCTCATCATGCTCCTCAGCGGCATCGGCAACATGCACGTTCTCGGCTACACCCTTCTCGACCTCCCCGGATGGCTCGCATACAAAATCGTCTTCTTTGCTCTGGCACTGATCAGCGGGGTCATCTTCGGGATCACCTCCGGCAAACGGGGAAAGCTGGTGCAGTCGATGAACGCCGGCAGTGCACCGACGGGAGCGGAAGAGACGCTCCGCGGATATGACCGCCAGATCGGCATGTTCTACCCGGTCATTGCCCTGTTATTCGGTATCATCCTGCTTCTCTCCATCAGCGGTCGAATCGGAATCCAGTAACAACCGATGCGTGAATATCTTCTGTATATCGACGGCAGGTTCGTGCCGTCCATCAGCGGCGAAACGTTTGAGTCCATCAACCCGTTCGATCAGTCTGTCGTCGCGGTGGCGGCGAGAGGGCACACGGGCGATATCGATCTCGCGGTGGCGGCGGCGCGGAGGGCGTTTGACGCCGGTCCGTGGCCGAAAATGTCCGGTGCAGAGCGGGGCGGATATCTCAAGAAGCTGACGGATCTGATCAACCGGGATAAAATTCTCCTTGAATCGCTCGAAGTCGCCGATTCCGGCGGGACCATCCGGAAGGTGAAGGAGGATGTGTACCTGAGCGCCCGGGCGATGAATTATTTTTCCAGGCTGGCTTCCGCAGACATGAGCCAGCCGATAGCCGACCTGACGAAACCGGGTTTCAGCCGGAATGTTCTGACACATGAGCCGGTCGGCGTGGTCGGGGCCATCACGCCGTGGAATTTTCCGCTCAAGATGGCCGTCTGGAAGCTGGGCCCGGCGCTCGCCGCCGGAAATACCGTTGTGCTCAAACCGTCCGAACTTTCGCCCGTGACGGCGATGGAGCTCGCGCGGCTGATCGCCGAAGCGGGCATTCCGCCCGGAGTCGTGAATATCGTGCCGGGATTCGGCGGCGATTGCGGCGAACGGCTGGCCGGACATCAGGGGGTCGATAAAATATCCTTCACCGGATCGACGGCGACGGGACGGCGGGTGATGGCGGCGGCCTCGGCCACGCTGAAAAAATGCACGCTGGAATGCGGTGGCAAGTCGGCCAACATCGTTCTGGACGACGCAGATCCGGAACTTGCCGTCGACGGCGCTCTGTACGCGATCTTTTACCACAGCGGTCAGTGCTGTGAGGCGGGTTCACGGCTCCTCCTTCCCGCAAACCTGCATGACGCGTTCGTCGAACAGCTCGCCGCGAAGGCCCGCAGGATGAGAACAGGAGATCCCGCAGACAGTGCGACCGACATCGGACCTGTCATTTCGGGAGATCAGCGCCGGAAAATTCTCGGCTACATCGAAAGCGGCCGCACCGAAGGAGCCGCTGTCGTCTGCGGCGGATCGGCGCCCTCGGAAGCCGGCCTGCAAAAGGGCAATTTTATCGAGCCGACGATTCTGACCGGCGTGAAAAGCTCAATGAAGGTTGCGCGCGAGGAGATCTTCGGCCCCGTACTTTCCGTCCTCAGGTACACGTCGGACGAGGAGGCAATCCGGATGGCGAACGATTCCCTGTACGGCCTCGCCGGCGGCGTCTGGTCGCGGGATCAGGAGAGGGCGATGAAGGTGGCGTCGGCACTCCGCGCCGGCACGGTCTGGATCAACGAATGGCACCTCATTTCGGAGAAGGCGCCGTTCGGGGGGTACAAACAGAGCGGCGTCGGGCGGGAATTCGGGCTCGACGGCATGTACGAGTACATGGAGGCAAAACATCTCCACATCGATGAAATCGGGAACCGCGAAAAGAAGACCTGGTACAACACGGTTGTGCCAAAATGATTTTTTTCAATCACATCTATGGAGTAAGGATCCAATGAAACGCACAATTGCATTTTTCTTCGTCACCCTTCTCGCTCTTGCCGGCTGTGGCACTCCCAAGATCGAAACGATCCAGGTTGGCGAAATGAACCAGTATACCGATCCCGGTTACGGTTTTTCGGTCCAGTATCCGAAAGACTGGAAGAATTACGGCAACACGGGAAAGGCCGTCTTTGCGAAATCGCAGGAGGTGCTCGATAAGTTTCTCGATCCCCGAACGGGAGTTGAGGGCGAGCAGGTGGCGGTCGACGTCCTTCCCTACGCCGGAAAGACCGCCGACGTTCTCATCCAGGGGATCAAGGATGATCTGAAAAACCAGAATGCGGAAATCAAGCCCGATCAACCGATGACGGTCGGTGGAAAACAGGCGGTGGCGATCGCGTACCGGATTCAGGCGACGACGAAGACGAGCATCTTCGGCCAGATGGTGCTCGTACAGGGCGATACCGCGCTGTACAAGCTGGATTTCGAGGGATACGGTCCGCAGTTCGACGCCCACGTGAACGTCAATGCCGCGATCCTCAAGTCGTTCGTTCCCCCTGTGGTGGTGGCGAAAAAACCGGATGTCTGGAATCCGTCCCAGAACATGGCCGATTTCGACACGAAGTATTTCACCATCAAGTACCCCGACAACATGGAATTCGTCGAGGTGAACAAGGGCAACAATGAATTTGCGATGGAGCGCCGTGCCGACCGCCGTGACTGCAGTATCCATATCGACGTCTTCGGGGCGAAGAACCTGACGGTCGACAAGGTATGGGACCAGAACAAGGGAAAATACAGCAAGGCGAAGAACAACGGCACCTCCACGATCGACGGCGCAAAGGCCTACTGGGTCGATTATTCCCCGATGGCCAACATCAACAGTCGCGCCTACTTCATCGTGAAGAACGACAAGGTGATCCGGGTGACGCTCAACTGGTTTGCGCCCCAGAAGGATATTTATTTCACCGTGTTTGAAAAGTCGATCAATTCCCTGAAGCTCAAATAAGCCATGTTTGACCACTCGCTTGTCACAACCGCGCCCCAGCTCGAGGGATATCGCATCGTCCGTCACCTGGGCGTTGTCCGGGGCATCACCGTGCGCTCGCGCTCCTTCATCGGCAATGTCGGCGCTCTGTTCCAGATCCTGGCGGGAGGCAACATCACCCTCTACCAGCAGCTCTGCGAACGTGCGCGGAGCGAAGCCTATGAGACGATGATCACGCATGCGCAGCAGTTGGGGGCGAACGCCGTCGTCGCGTTCCGGTACGATACGACGGACATCGCCGGGGGAGTCAGTGAAGTGCTCGCCTACGGGTCGGCCGTGGTCGTGGAACGGGCGGTCTGAGCCCGCCCTCTTGCTTCCGATCATACGGGGAAGCGCAGTGTCTGCGCTTCCCCCTTCCGTTCTTTTCGGTCTGAACTGACATATCATCAACTCTCCGGATCATCCTATGAATATCCAGGGTCGTACCGTACTCGTACTCGGCGGCAGCGGGCTCGTCGGAACGGCGATCTGCCGCAAGCTGGTCGACGAGCGCCCGAAGCGGATTATCGTCACCGGTCTGCTCCGGTCGGAAGCCGAGGATGCCGTCGCCACGCTCCGGCGTGAATACCCCTCCGCGGGCAGGAACTTTTTCGTCCCCTGGTGGGGCAATATCTTCGTCCGCCATACGCTCAAGGATACCCGCCGCGAGGATATCATCAACAATCCATCGACCCGGGGCATGCTGATCGAGGACATTCTCGATGAACTCGACCGTCATGTCCTCCAGCGGTCAGCTCTGAACCGTCTTCTGCACTCCCACAGGCCGGACGTCATCATCGACTGCATCAACTCCGCCACGGCCATCGCGTATCAGGATATTTTCTCCAGCGCACGCTCCCTGGTCCAGCATCTCCGGCGCGCCCGCAGTTCCAGCGTGAATTATTCCCTCGCCGAGGTCACCGAACGCCTCCTCTGCACGCTCTATACGCCCCAGCTCATCAGACACGTCCAGCTTCTCTACCGGTCGATGCACGACTGCGGCACGAAGATGTACGTGAAGATCGGCACCAGCGGGACCGGCGGCATGGGGCTCAACATTCCCTACACCCACAGCGAGGAACGCCCCTCGAGCGTTCTCCTCAGCAAGTCGGCCGTCGCCGGCGCCCACACGATGCTCCTCTTCCTCATGGGCCGCACCCCGGACGCGCCGATCACCAAGGAGATCAAGCCGACCGCCGCCATCGCGTGGAAACGGGTCGCCTACGGTGAAATCAGGAAACGGGGCAAGCCGATCCAGCTGTTCGACTGTCTCCCCGGCCAGCCCGTGAAGCTGAAGGGATCTCTCACGCTGTCCGATCCGGGGCACGCCGCCTCCCTCGGCAGGACGCTCCGGTCGGTCTTCATCGACACGGGCGAAAACGGCCTCTTCTCCCGGGGCGAATTCGAGGCGATCGCCACCCCCGGCCAGATGGAATTCGTCACCCCCGAGGAAATCGCCGAATCGGTTATCTTTGAAATCAAGGGGGGCAACACGGGACACGATATCATCAACGCTCTCGACAATGCAACACTCGCTCCCACCTACCGCGCAGGGTATCTGTTCCAGGGTGCGAGAGAGAGAATTCAGGAACTTGAACGGATACACAAAACCGACAGCGTGGCATTCGAGATGCTCGGGCCCCCGAGGCTCTCGAAGCTTCTCTACGAAGCGTATCTCCTGCGGGTCTGTTTCCGGGATCTGGACAAAGTGCTCGCCACTGCGCCTGCCCTCCTCTCCCGCCGGCTCACTGCGCGGATCCGGAAGGACCGGGAACTCCGGTCGAGGATCATTTCCATCGGAATTCCGATCCTGCTTCCGGACGGGCGGTCGCTCCTCCGGGCCGGGGAAATCAAGATTCCCCCGTTCCGCGGCGAGAACGAGATCCCCGTGACGGCGGCGAAAATCAACAGCTGGGCGCATGACGGGTGGGTCGACCTGCGGGTAGTAAACATGCGGGAATGGCAGAAACGTCTCCGGAAGATCGCGCAGATGGTGAAGAAAATCCCGGCCGGCGATTCGAGTTCCCGCCACCTGAACACACAACAGTACTGGAATAATTTCCGGGAGATCGATCCGGGAAAGCTGGCAGGCTGGATCTTCACCTACGAGGAACGCGGAATGCGGATGAAGGCCTAGAGAAAAGGTTTATTCGTAGCGGAGGGCGTCAATCGGATCAAGATTCGACGCCTTCCACGCGGGATAGACGCCGAAAACGATCCCGATCACCGAGCAGATCAGAAAGCCGTATATCGTCCAGTCGACCGGTATGACCGGCGGCACGGAGAGCATGATCGCCACGACGTTGCCTCCGAGGATGCCGAGGACGATGCCGATGAGCCCCCCCAATTCGCTGACCACCACCGCCTCCAGGATGAACTGCGTGAGGATGTTTTTCTTCCGCGCGCCGATCGCCTTGCGGATCCCGATCTCGCGCGTCCGTTCGGTCACCGAAACAAGCATGATATTCATGATGCCGACGCCGGCAGCGATGAGGGCAATGCCGCTGATGAAGAGAAGTCCGAGCTGGACGTACTTGGAAAAACTGTTGAACTGTTCGATCATCGAATCGTTCGAAAAAATATAAAAATCGTCCGGCGCACCGGGTGCGACCTGCCGCAGCGCCCTCAGGATGCCGCGCACCTGCTCGATGCAGTCTTCGTACACCTCACGCGATTTCGCCTCCACCATGATATGGACATCGCGTTCCCTGCCGTAAACGTCGAACAGGGTGGTGATCGGCATGGCGATGAAATTATCCTGATTTCCCCCGAGCATGCCGCCCTTTTCCTCGATGACCCCGATGACCTGGTACTGATCGTTGTCGACGCGGATCAGCTGTCCGATGGGGTCGGTTTTTGGAAAAAGCTTCCGTACGACCACCGATCCGAGAATCGCCACGTGCCGTCCGGCGGTAAGTTCTTCCTGGGTAAAGAGCCGGCCGTCGCTGATCGACCAGTCGTTCGTCGTGAACCCTTCGACGTTTTCCCCGACGACGCCGACGCCGGGATTCGTCTTGCGGCCGTCCGCGGCGGTGATCGTCTTGCCCCCTGACCACGCCTCAAGACCGACCGCCTTGGCGAGCGTCGCTTTTTCCTTGACGGCAAGCCCCTGCTGATACTTGATCGTCTTTCGGTTCCGGATGCGGGCCCGCTCCTGCGGATCGTCCGAACCGAATTCGGGATTCTTCTGAACCTGGAAGGTATTGGCTCCGAGCTGGCTGAGGCCGTTGTCGATGCTGTTCACCATGACCCCGAGGGCGGTCATCACCGCGATGATCGAGAAGACCCCGACCGCCATGCTGAGAAGCGTGAGAATGGAGCGGAGCTTGTTGGCCCGCAGAGCGGCAAGCGCCATCTTCAGGCTTTCCCGGATTTCCCTGAGTATATCCTCAACAATCGGAATCATCGGAGCGGTCTATTCATATCTGAGAGCATCCACCGGATCCAGCTTCGATGCCTTGTAGGCAGGGAGCATGCCGGAAACGATGCCGGTGAGTATCGATACAAGGATCGCGATCGCGACAATGGACACCGGCATCGCGGTCGGCATGAACTGGTCGAGGATCAGGCTGGAAGGATAGGCGAAGGCGATACCGATGAGCCCGCCGATTGCGCAGATGAGGGCCGCCTCGAAGAGGAACTGGGCGAGGATGGTGACCCGCCGCGCGCCGATCGCCTTCCGGACCCCGATTTCCCGCGTCCGTTCCGTCACCGACACATACATGATGTTCATGATTCCGATGCCGCCGACAAAGAGCGACAGACCGGTGATGATGAACCCGACGCTGGCGATGATGACGGTGACGCCCTGAAAGATCTTGTTCAGGAGGTCGGATTCGTTGATGCTGAAATCGTCCTCCTGGCCGACGGAAAGCTGGCGCACCTTTCTCATGATGCCGCGGAGTTCCTCGCGGGCCTCATCCAGATCGGCGGTCTGGGCGACGCGGACATTCAGGGTGACGTCCCGCCGTGTCCCGTAGTGATTCATGAAGGCATTGATCGGGATATAGATCCGGTTGTCGGAGGTGAAGGTGCCGAACATCCCCCCCTGTTTCTCGAAGACCGCCAGGATGCGGTAGGGATATCCCCCGACTTTGATAGTCTGGTCGATCGGGTCGGTGTTCGGGAAGAGCGTCTCGGCGACATTGGCGCCGATGGTGCAGACCGGCCGGCCGCCGTCCGATTCCTCCTGCGAAAAAAATCTTCCTTCCCTGATGGTGGTCCCGGAGGCTTCCTGGTAGGAATGGGTCGTCCCGGTGACGAAGCAGGAGAGCATCGTCCGGGAACCGAACTGGGCATCTTTGAGGGTGAGGACCGCGGGCGCGACCGCATCCAGGAGCGTTGCCTGCCGTGCGATCAGGTCGGCGTATTCGACCTTCATATTCCGCCGGTTGCGCGCTTTCCAGTACTCCTCATCGCCCATCGCCCAGGCAAATTTCTGGACATAGAGGACTTTCGATCCGAAGGCGGAGGTGCTTTTCTCGAATGCGCGGCTCACCCCTTCGATGGCCGCACCCATCATGGTCACCGCCCAGATCCCGAACGCGATGCCCGTCATGGTCAGCACGGAACGCATCTTGTTCGCGCGGATCGACCGCAATGAAACGAGCAGGCCTTCCTTTATTTCAAAAAATGAGATCATCAGCTTCCTCAGGCGGCGTTGACCGCTTCGCCTTTGATGACTTTATCGCTCTCGACCATACCGTCACGCACGCGGATGATCCGGTGCGCATGTTCCGCGATCGATTCCTCATGGGTGACAAGAATGATGGTATTCCCCTGATGGTGCAGTTCCTCGAACAGCGCCATGATCTCCTCGCCCGTTTTCGTGTCGAGGTTGCCGGTCGGTTCGTCGGCCAGCAGGATCGAGGGTTTATTGACGAGGGCCCGTGCGACGGCGACGCGCTGGCGCTGGCCGCCGGAGAGCTCGTTCGGTTTGTGGTGAACGCGCGCAGCGAGACCGACATGGGCGAGCGCTTCGTTCGCCTGGCGCCGCCGTTCCGCCGATGGTATCCCCGCGTAGATGAGGGGAAGCTCGACGTTATGGAGGGCGTCCGACCGGGCGAGCAGATTGAATGTCTGGAACACAAATCCGATTTCCTTGTTGCGGACCTTGGCGAGATCGTTGTCGTTCATGTCGCTGACGTTGATCCCGTTGAACTCGTACCGGCCCGAGGTCGGCGTATCGAGACAGCCGATGATGTTCATCAGAGTCGATTTTCCGGACCCCGACGGTCCCATGATCGCCACATATTCGTTCTTGCATATCCTGACGGAGACGCCGCGGAGGGCATGCACCTCCTCCGCACCGCCCATATCATAGGTTTTGACAATCTGCTGAAGGTCAATGACGATTGAATTCTCTGCCATACCGTTTCATCCTCTTGGAAAATTACTTCTGCTCGTTCGCGCCCGGTTTGGGCTTTGTGTTCTCAACACGGACTTTCGATCCCTCGTCGAGTTCGCGATTGATCGCCTTGTAACTCCCCGAGACGACCTCCTTGCCCTCTTCCAGTCCGCTGGTGATCTCCGTGTACGTGTCGTCGGAAATGCCCCGCTTGACATCGGCCATCTTCACAGTATTGTTGTCGACGATAAATACGATTTCGCGCGCCTTCTCGGTCTTCTGCTTAATCTTGGAGTCGTTGGCGGCCATCTTGTCGGATTCATCCTTGTCCGTCTGGCCCTGGCCCTGTCCCTGCCCCTGTCCCTGCCCCGCCATCCGCGTGGTGACACTCTGTATCGGCACGCAGATGACGTTCCGCTTGGTCTGCGTTTCGATAACTGCGGTCATCGACATCCCGGGGCGGAGCGTGACGTTCTTGTCGATCACCCGGATCTTCACCTGGAAGTTGGTGACCTCCTCCTGCGTCCCCGCGCCGGTGGTTTTGGCGGTGTTGCCGATTTCGTAGACGACTCCCGTCAGCTTCCGCTCCTTGTAGGCATCCACATCGATCCGGGCGGTATCGCCGACAGCAATGAGAACGATATCGTTTTCACCGACGTCGACGCGCGCCTCCATCTTCGACAGATCGGCGACGGTCATGACGGTCGTGCCCTGAAACTGGCTGGTGCCCAGCACACGGTCGCCGCGCTCAACGGCCAGGGAACTGATCGTCCCGTCCATCGGGGCATAAATGGTCGTCTTGTAGAGGTTTTCGTTCGATTGTTTGACGCCCGCCTCGGCCTGGTCGAAATTGCTTCTCGCCACTTCATAATTCATGTTCGACTGTTCGAGGTCGGAGCTGGAAAGGAGTCCCTTATCAAACAGATTCTTGGCCCGTTTGAATTCCGCCTCGGCCCGCGCAAGACTTGCCTTCGCCGACGCCTGCGTCGCAACCGCCTGATCGCGGAGAGCGATATAGATGTCGGGTTTGATCTTCACGAGGATCTGGCCGCGTTTCACATCCATCCCTTCCTTGACGGGAAGGTCGACGATTTCGCCGCTCACCTCGGGGGTGATTGTGACCTGCACTTCCGGGTAAATTTTTCCCGTCGCCGTGACAGTCTGGGTAACGGTCCGGCGGATCGCCTTCTCGGTCTGAATCGTAAACACCGGTTCACGCTTACTGCCGAGCACCACCAGCAGTACCAGCGCGATCAGAACGACCGCGGCGATCGAGAAGATGATGACTTTTTTCTTTGATTTTTTACCGTTTGACGACATAGTTCCTCTCTTCCCGACGGGCGGGGTTATTGTGCTATCGTCCCGATGGAATATTCGACCTGTTTTTTCGACAGAAGATACCCGGTGACTGCGTTCACCTTGTTGCTCATGGCGGTGGAATAATTTGCGTGGGCGACGAGGAGATCCAGAAGCGTCCCGGCGCCGAGATTATACTTTTCCTGCGCGATCTGCAGATCCATCGAAGCGGACTGGATGCTCGTCTGTGTGACGGTCACCTGTTTTTCCGAGGCCTGCAGGGCAAGGAGGGCTTTCTGGACGTCGACCCGCACCTGCCTGTCGGTCTGACGCATCTGTTCCACGGCGTTCTTCCACGTCACCTGCGCCTGCTCCACCTGATTCTGGGTAGCAAATCCGCTGAAGATCGGGAGTGAAACGTTGAAGGAGTAGTTCAGGCTTTTATTATCGGGCAGGGCGTTGTACCCGCCGGGGACATCGTATCCGTTGAAGCCGTATGAGGCCTGTGCGGTAACGCTCGGCCAGTGCCCGGCGCGGGCCACCGTCACCGATGCGTCACTGCTGTTCACCGTTTCCTGCGTCGCCAGATAATCGGGACGTTTCTGCAGTGCGGTGGCGGTCAGGATCGCCTCGTTGCCGTATTTGGCATTCACCCCCGTGAACTCGAGCGTGTCGATATCCTTCGGGATGCCGGTAAAATCGTACTGAAACTCCTGCTCGGCCGAGACCCCGAGGAACGCGACGAGGTCCGCCTTGGCGTTCTCGAAATCGTTCTGCGCGGTGATGACGCTCAGTTCGTCGTTCCCCACCTGCACCTGCTCCCTGTAGACGTCGGCAAGGGCGACTGCGCCGACCTTGTTCGATTCGACGATCTGCTCAAGCTGTTTGTTGCTCCGCTTAAGATTGTCCTGGGCCACGGCGAGCAGTTCCGATGTCCGCACCACGTTGAGGAACAGCGTCTGCGTCTGGTAGATGGTCGTCTGTTCCGTCCGCGAGAGAGTCAATTCAGATGCGTTCGAGGTCGCTTTCGCGCGGGAAACGTTCGAGGTGTTCGCGAATCCGTTGAAGAGCGTCCACTGGCCACCAACCCCGGCGCTGTAGCTGTTCGACGCCGAGAAGGGGGTGTTGGGAACGATCTGATTGTCGATGACGCTGACCCCGGGATGATTTTTCCACTGCTGATCCCGGTTGAACTGGTAGGAGGCGCTGAAATCCGGAAGGAGGCCGCCATATGCCGCGAGGGTGGCGTAATGCGCGCCGTCGACATTGTTGCGCGCCTGTATGACGGAGCTGTTCCTCTCGAGCGCTATACCGACCGCCCTGTCGAGCGTCAGGACGTTATTCTGCTGGGCAATCGCCGCGGCAGACGTGAAAAGGCCAAAAACGAGTAATAAACGGCGGAAAATCATTCTGGTGCTCCTTGTAAGGTTGAATCCCGGGCGCTGGTTCTGCGGGGACAATAAGGTTAACGGAGATCGTTGAAAAATGTTACATTCATCTTCCCGATTTCCTGTCTATTTCGGAATTATTCTCATCCTTGATCTGCATCAGAAACGCAAGGGCGGCGTCGTGTTCATTCGGGATCTGCCCGTCCAGAATCGCCTCTTCAATGCGGGTCTTCAGAACGCCGACCATCGGCCCGGGGGGAATGTTGCAGACTCTCATGATCTCTTCGCCCCGAACGGGCGGCTGCCAGTTCCGGATCCGGTCTTTCTCCTCCACTTCCACCATTTTCTGCAGGACAATATCATAATTTTTCATGTACCGGGCAACACGATCCGGATTCTGCGACGTGATATCCGCCCGGCAGAGGAGCATCAGGTCGTCCACATCCGCCCCCGCTTCGAACATCATCCGCCGGACCGCCGAATCGGTCACCTCCTCGCTCACCAGGACCATGGGACGAAGATGGAGCCGGATCAGCTTTTCCACGTAGGGAAGCTTCTCCATCGGGAGCCGCATGCGCCGGAAGATCGACTTCATCATCCGCGCGCCGAGATCCTCATGTCCGTGGAACGTCCATCCGACACCCTCGCGGAACGCTTTGGTGCGGGGCTTCGCGATATCATGCGCCAGACCCGCAAACCGGAGCCAGAGATCGTCGGTCGTCTCGGCGATATTGTCGACCACCTTGAGGGTATGGAGAAAAACGTCCTTGTGATGATACTCCTTCCTCTGTTCGACGCCGACCATTTCGACCAGCTCGGGGAAGACCAGTTTGGCGAGGCCGGCGTCGTGGAGCAGTTTCAGGCCGATCGACGGGCGCGGACTCCCGAGAATTTTGAGAAACTCGTCGGTGATCCGTTCCATGGAGACGATGGACAGTCTGCCTGCGGTGGCCCGGATCGCCTGGAACGTATCATCCCGGATCACGAATCTGCGACCCAACGTCCGGTCGGTCAGCTGGGAGGCAAACCTGATCGCCCTCAGCATGCGGAGAGGATCGTCGTCGAACGTCCGTTCCGGAGGGAGCGGCGTCCGGATGATGCCCGCCCGGAGGTCGGCGTAGCCCCCGTAGGGATCGACCACCTTTCCGAAGCTCCCGGCGTTGATCGAGGCGGCGAGGGCATTGAAGGTGAAATCGCGGCGCGACAGATCGCTTTCGAGGGTGGCCCGGCGGACGACCGGTTTCCGGGAATCCGGCTCATACGACTCCTCACGGGCTCCGACAAATTCGATGTTCGTCCCCTCGAGTGGAAGCATTGCGGTGCCGAATTTTTCGAACGTGACGATCTTCTTCCGGCCGAAATGGCGGGCGACGATCCCGGCGAAGCCGATGGCATCGCCGACAACGAGGATATCGAGATCCTTCAGCGGCCTGCCGAGGATTGTATCCCGGACATACCCGCCGACGACATACGCCTCGGCCTTTTCCCTGTCGGCGATCGAACCGACGGTGCGGAGAAGTTCTTCTTCGATCGTGATGGACTGTAAAGTTTCGGACATCAGTTACATGACCAGTTTCTGTTCTTCAATTTTACGGAGAATCGCGCTTGCGATATGGAGCGCCTCCCGGCCGGCTTCCGCCGTGACGACCGGCGGCTGTCCGGTCCGGACCGTATCGCGGAACTGTTCGAGTTCGTATTTGAGCGCGTTGACCTCGCGGACCTCGGGCTGTTCGTACAGTATCGTCCGTTTCGCGGTACCGGTATCGATCTGGCCGAGGGCAACCGCATGAGGCATCTGCGCGGAGCCGTCGCCGGCCAGCCGGAACACCTCCGCAAGTCCCTCCGAAAAATCGATCGAAATATAGGTATCGCGCTGGAACAGGCGCATCTTCCGCATTTTCTTCTGGGAAATGCGGCTTGCCGTCACATTCGCCACACAGCCGTTCTCGAACTGCACGCGGGCATTGGCGATGTCGATCGTGGGGGAAACCACCGCCACCCCGTTTGCCTCGATCCGCGCCACCGGGGAATTCACGAGGCTGACAATGACGTCGATGTCGTGGATCATAAGGTCGAGGACGACGGCGACATCGGTCCCGCGGGGATTGAACTGGGCCAGACGGTGCGATTCGATGAACATCGGCCGGAGCTCATACTCCTTCAGCGCCAGAAGGGCGGGATTGAACCGTTCGATATGACCCACCTGGATCCTGACGCCGTGCGCGCGGGCCAGGCGAATAAGATCATCGGCCTCGCTGACGGTCGCGCAGATCGGTTTTTCGATGAAGACATGACGCCCCGCTGCGATCGCCCTGGACGCAATCTCGTGATGCGTGCTGGTCGGCGTAACGACGCAGACGGCATCGGAAACGCGAAGGATATCCTCGACGGAACCGGCGACGGTTGTCCGGTACTGCCCGGCAACCTCGTCCGCACGGGAGCGGTCGATATCGAACACGCCCGCCAGACGGACGCCGTCGATGCCGGAGAGCATCTTGACATGGAGCGATCCGAGATGACCGACGCCGATGACGCCGATGGAGATGCTGTCACTCATGGCTTCTTTCCGCCGGACTGCGCGGGGGGTTCCGCATTCCGGACTCTGTAGACGGTGTAATAGTAGGTTTCATTTTTGGCAAGGCTCATTCCTTCGAACGCTTTCGTCATCACGGGGACGAGGAGAGAATCGTCCTTCAGCCGCGCCGGTTCTTCGGCCCTGTCGACGACATAGGCGGCCCGGATGTACCGTTCGTACAGCTTCTCCCGCACAATATCGTACGGACGGCGTCCCCCGCGGAGAAGCGGCAGGGCCTCGGGCGTGATGAGTCCGGCAGGGTCCCAGACATCCACGTTGCCGATATACCCGATTGCCCCGATATCGGCGGCGACAACGGCGGTACCGGGGCTGACGTTTCCCCGGAACCATTCCGCGATCGGAATGAGCGACGTTTCCATCCCGGCCTCGAATCGCCGGATACCCGGGAGGATATTTCCGCGGTACACCGCTTCGTTTCCGCCTATAGCCGCCAGCATGAGAATCAGGAGCAGAGCCGGACGATACCGGGCCAGCCGGGAACGATAGAGCGCCCAGGAGCCGAGCGAAAATCCGAGGGCGACGATGATCGGGATGATCAGCAGGAGATATCTGGTGACGACGTTCATATCGGAAACAACGTAGAATGCCGCGAGGGTGATGCACCATCCCCCGCACAAAACCGTCTGCCGCCGGAGAAAGAACAGCTCCATCGACGCCTCATCTTCCCGCTCCCCGCGGTGCCGGAGCCGGAAAATGAGCGCGGCCGCTCCGAAGATGATCAGCGCCAGAGCAACCGCTTCGGTGGCTCCCAGCATACCGCCGATGGTCCGGAGTGAAGCGGGAATGTCCTGGCCCGGGGAGAGAAACCCCGATTTTGCGGAAGCGGTATTCGGCCAGCACGACCCGAACGCGCGGCTGGCGGCGAGCACCCAGGGGAGCATGAGCGCGCCGAAACCGAGAAGGAGCGCCGCGGCCTTGTTCAGGGCATATTTCCTGTTCCGGGAATTCATGACCAGGTCGGCGAGCACGAACGGAAGCAGAAGAACGGCTTCCGGCCGGGTCATCGCGAGAAACGCGAGCAGAACAACAGCATACAGATACCGGTTCCGGACGACGGCGAGAAAGACTCCCAGGACCAGAAGAACCGCGAGGGAGGACTCCATGCCGGTCCCGGTCCACCGGAGGAACCAGCCGTCGAACGAAAAACATGCCGTCGCCGCAAGCGCGGCGATGGTATCCCTGGCAAGTTCGTATGCCAGGAAGAACAAGACCAGCAGAGCGAGGCTGGCGCAGAGAAGGTCGACGACCTTCGCGGCAAGCAGAGGATCGACCGAACCGGCGATACCGCCGGCGATCACGAACATCCAGAGAGGGCCTGTGAAACCGTACACCGGACGGCCGGGGTTGAACGACATTCCCTCGCCGGCGGCGACGTTTTTCGCAAACCGGAGATAGATGTAGGTGTCGTCCGGTGTGTAGGAAAAATGCCCGGCGGCGGTTGCGTAAAAAACCACCACGATCAGCGTGAGTGCCGCAATGGGGAGCACCCTGTTCCCGCCCGGGAGCTTCAACGCGCCGGTGCTCCGGTCTCGGGCACTCTGGAACGGATCCAGGTGAAGAAACCGCCGACATCATGGAAGACATACGGCAGATCCATCGCCCGGAGACGGTCCTTCCCGTAGGAATCCCACAGCACCGCCGCAACCGGAACGCCCGCCTCGTGAGCCGCCTGGACATCCGCAACGGCGTCCCCGACCATTAAAACTTCCTCGACGGGAAGGCGGAAGGCGCGGACCACGTTGGATATCCCCTCGCCGGACGGTTTATGTTTCCGCACATCGCTTCCGGTCACGATCATATCAAAATATTTTCCGATGCCGAACTTATCGAGCGTGATGAGGGTGGTCGTACGTCCCTTGCCGGTGAACACGGCAAGAAGGACTCCGTTCCGGTGGAGATAGGAAAGAAGTTCGGGGATCCCCTCATGAAGCCGCGCCATCTTCTGATGATTCTCGGAATAAAACCCGACGAAATCCGCGAGGGCCTCATCATACCGGTCGCGGGGGACGATCCGCCCGACCGCCGTTTCCTCGGGAGGACCGAACATGGCAATGATCTCCTCGGGTGAGTAGGTTCTCCCGCAGTACCGTTCCCCGACGTGGTTGAAGGTGGCAAAAATGAGGTCGTTGGTCCGGGTCAGGGTCCCATCCATATCGAAAATACAGCAGGAAATGCGTTTCATTCATCAAAATATATCAAAAAATGAACCCCTTTCAAAACCATTGTCATCAAACATACATCGATACCTCCGAAAATTCCGGACGGTGACGGTCAAGCGATTTGAACGCGGTTCGGATCGGATCAATTTCGTCTTTTCGACACTTTTTTGTATATTTCGTCGCCACACACTCTCAACAGGGAAGATCCAGTTCAATCATTATCTCAGGATGGAGCAATTACATGAATATTCAGGAAATTGAACAACTGCTCGGGGCGGACGCGAAAAAACTGCTCGGTCATGTCTGCAAAGGGATACCGAAGGAATCGCTGACGCTGCCGGGCGTCGATTATGTGGATAAGGTTTACGCACTCTCCGACCGGCCGACGCCGGTGCTCAAAAACCTCAACTGGCTGATTCATCAGGGCCGGCTGGCTCACACGGGATATGTCTCGATTCTGCCGGTCGACCAGGGCATCGAGCATTCCGCCGGCGCGTCGTTCTCGCCCAACCCGATCTATTTCGATCCGGAAAACATTGTGAAGCTGGCGATCGAGGGAGGATGTAACGCTGTCGCCTCGACCCTCGGCGTCCTCGGGGCGGTTGCGCGGAAATATTCCCACAAAATCCCTTTCATCCTGAAATTCAATCACAACGAATTCCTCTCCTATCCCAACAGCTACGATCAGATCCTCTTCGCGCGCATCCGTCAGGCGTTCGACATGGGCGCCGTTGCGGTCGGTGCGACGATCTACTTCGGATCGCCCGAATCGAAACGGCAGATCCAGGAGGTCAGCCTCATGTTCCAGCAGGCACACGAGCTGGGGCTCGGCACGATTCTGTGGTGTTACCTCAGGAACCCCGCATTCAAAACGGCGGAAAAGGATTATCACCTCGCCGCCGACCTCACCGGTCAGGCGAACCACCTCGGCGTCACGATCGAGGCCGACATCATCAAGCAGAAACTGCCGGAGAACAACGGCGGGTTCGAGGCCCTCAAGTTCGGCAAGACGAACAAGAAGGTCTACACCGAACTCTCCACGGATCATCCGATCGACCTCTGCCGGTATCAGGTCGCCAACTGTTATATGGGCCGGGCCGGTCTGATCAATTCCGGCGGGGAATCGAAGGGACAGTCGGATCTCGCCGACGCCGTGCGCACGGCCGTGATCAACAAGCGTGCCGGCGGCATGGGACTTATCTCCGGCCGGAAGGCGTTCCAGCGACCGATGAAAGAGGGCGTCCAGATCCTCAACGCGATTCAGGACGTCTATCTCTGCAAGGACGTCACCGTCGCCTGAACCACGACGGGACAACAGCGCGGGATGATCGTCATTCCGCGCTGTTTTTTTTCCACCCTCACATTCGATTCGCACGACCGTGCACCGCATCATTCTCAAGCGTCACGAAGACAAACGCATCACCCGCGGCCATCGCTGGGTGTTCAGCAATGAAATCGACTCCGTCTCGGGGGATCCCCGGACGGGCGACATCGTCGCGGTTGTCTCCGCCGCCGGCAAGTTCATCGGCTGCGGCTTTTATCATCCGCATTCGCTCATTGCAGTCCGGATCCTCTCGCACCGGGAAACCGGTCCGGCAGACGGATTCATCCGCGAACGGATCGGCGCCGCCTTCGACCTCCGTATGGCGCTCTTCCCCGGCTGTGAATCCTATCGCCTCGTCCATGGGGAATCGGACGATCTGCCGGGCCTGATCGTCGACCGGTACGGCGACTGCTGTTCTCTTCAGATCCTTTCCGCCGGCATGGAACTGCACCTTCCCGCCGTCTGCGACGCGATCCAGGCGGTCCTGCCGTGCCGGACCATCGTCGAGCGCAACGAATCACCCCTGCGGGTTCTCGAGGGGCTGGAACAGCGGAAGGGCGTGATCCGCGGAGAGGCAGGTCCCGTCACGATCACCGAACACGGTATCAAATATACGGTCGATCTCCTCGAAGGACAGAAGACCGGGCTCTTCCTCGATCAGCGCGAGAACAGATACGCGGTACGGCGGTACGCCGCCGGGCGCGACGTGATCGATTGTTTCTGCAACGACGGCGGATTCGCCCTCAATACCGCCGCGGGCGGTGCAAAAAGCGTGACGGGCATCGACATCTCGGAAACGGCTGTCGCACGGGCGTCGGGGAACGCCGCCGCAAACGGTTTCGCCGGGAACGCCGAGTTTATCGCCGCGGACGTTTTCGAGTATCTGAAAACTGCAGGGGCCGGGGGAAAGAAATTCGGCCTCGTCATTCTCGACCCTCCCTCCTTCGCAAAAAACAAAAAAACCGTCCGCAAGGCGATCCGGGGATACCGCCAGCTCCACACCCTTGCGCTCCCGCTCATCCCGGACGGCGGATACCTGGCCACGGCCTCCTGCTCCCACCACATTTTCGAGGAAACGTTCCGCGACATCATCCGGGACGCCGCCGAGGCGGCCGGCAGATCGCTCACGCTTCTGGAGTGGCGGGGCGCCTCGCCGGATCACCCGACCATTCCGGCGATGCCCGAAACGGGCTACCTCAAATTCGGCATCTATCGCGTCGGCGCACCGGTTTAGATTGACTTTCCTTCCACCGGGATTTATATTTATGAGAGACCACAAACGCAGCTTACGGCGTCGGGGCAGAACTCATCTGGGGATCGAGCGCCATCCGGATAGCGATTGACATACGAAAGTACTACGATTTCGGCATCGGGACCTACATCCAGAACCTGGTCCGGGAACTTCCCGCTCTCGGCGACAACAGGTTCGTCTGGTTCGTCAGGCCGGCGGACCGGCAGGCGCTGTCATCCCTTCCGGGCGGGACCATCGTGGAGGAACCGGCGTCCCTCTATTCGATCCGGGAACTCTTCACCGTCGCCCGCAGGGTCAATGCCCTCAATCCTGATCTCTTCCACGCCCCGCATTACACCCTCCCGTTCAGGCTCCGCAGGCCCTCGGTGGTGACCGTGCACGACATCATCCACCTGAAATTTCCCGAGTATTTTTCCCCGCTCCAGCGGGCGTACGCCTCCACTGTCATCGGTCATGCGTGCCGCCACGCGACCCGGGTCATCACGAATTCCATGTTTACGCGGCAGGAAATTCTCTCCCGGTTTCCGGTCGATGAGGCAAAAATTCACGTGACGTATCCCGGCACGCATTGCGAATTTTTCCGGCAGACGGACGACGAAACGAAAAACGCCTTCAGGAAAAAATACAGGCTGGAGAAGCCGTACGTCCTCTATGTCGGAAGCACAAAACCGCACAAGGACGTCGGCACCCTGCTGAACGCGATGGCCATCGTCCGGAAGACCGGCGACATCGAGCTGGTCTGCATTGGAGAGCGGATTTCGGACAACCGGGAACTTTTACAGCCCGCCGGCGGTATCATCCGGAGCGGGGCTCTCCGGGAACTCGGCCGGATCCCGAGGGAGGATCTGGCGGAAGGATATCGCTGTGCCGGTGCGGTTGTTCTTCCATCGCGCTACGAAGGATTCGGTTCGCCGATGGTGGAGGCGATGGCCGCCGGGGCGCCGGCCATCGGAGCCCGCGGATCGGCAATTTCCGAGATTGTGAGTGACGGCGGCATCCTGTTCGAACCGGGAAATCCGGCTCAGCTCGCCGATGCGATCGGCCGGATGCTCGGCGACCGGCAGGCCCGGGCGACCGTCACCGAAAGGGGGCGGGCACGTGCCGGAATGTTCTCGACGAAGGAATGTGCGCTCCGGACAATGGCTGTTTATGAATCGGCTCTGATCTGACAACGGGAAAATGCTGAGATGAAAGGATAGACAAATGAAGATGATCGGCAGGGTTCTTTGCACGGCGCTGTTCCTCGGCATCGGATTTGCCGGCGGGTCCGCGCAGGTCCGGTTCTCCAGGACCGACGCGGCCGCACTCCCGGCACCCGACGACAGCCAGCATAACGCCATGGGGGCCGACCTCCTCGTTTCGCTGGGCGGATTCGGCGGCGGGGTGTTCTACCGTCATGAATTCTCGGACGTGCTATCGTCCTTTGTCGATTTCTCGATTTCGGAATCGAAGGACGACGATGAACGGGATTACATCGACTATTACGGAAACCGGTACACCTATAATCTGGTGAACCGTTTTCTCGTCCTGCCGCTCTTCGTCGGGGTGGAACAGCGGCTGTTCAAGGATGAAATACTGGACAATTTCCGTCCCTATGTCAGCGCGGCGGCCGGGCCGGCGATGATCTATGTCTTCCCGAACGCGGACGAGTTTTTTACCGCACTCGGGAAGGGACAGCCGCGGTACACCGCAGGGGGGTTTCTCGGATTCGGCGCGTACTTCGGGACCGAGAAAACGCGGATGTTCGGCCTCGACCTCCGGTATTACATCATTCCGTACCCGAACGGCATCGAGAGCCTTCTCGGCACTACAAAAACCGAGTTCGGCGGATTCTACATCACGATAAATTTCGGCGGGGCAATCTGAGAAGCCTCCCGGCTCCGTTACGTCTTCTTTTTTCTCACGGGAGGGAGAGCGTTCCGCAGGAATCTGCCGGTGTGTGACGCGGGATGGGCGGCAACCTCCTCAGGCGTTCCCGCCGTCACGATGTTTCCCCCCTCCGCACCCGCTTCCGGTCCCAGATCGATGAGCCAGTCGGCGGATTTGATCACATCCATGTTGTGTTCAATGAGCAGGACCGAATTTCCCCGTTCGACGAGGGCGTTGAGCGCGCGGAGCAGTTTCGCGATATCGTCGAAGTGAAGGCCGGTGGTCGGCTCATCGAAGATAAAGAGCACCGGTTCATCCCCCTCCTGGGCGGCAAGGTGCGCGGCAAGCTTCACCCGCTGGGCTTCACCACCGGAGAGAGTCGTGGCCGACTGTCCCAGCCGGATGTATCCCATGCCGACGTCGTCGAGAACGGTCAGCTTCCTCGCGACCTGTTTACCGCTGGGATGCCCGGAGAAAAAGCCGATCGCCTCGGTGACGGTCATGCCGAGGATCTCATCCACGTTCTTTCCCTGATATCTGATTTCAAGCACCTCTTTCTTGTATCGTTTCCCCTGGCACGCTTCGCAGACAAGCTCCAGGTCCGCAAGGAACTGCATCTCGACAGTCTGGATCCCGCTTCCCTCGCAGACGTCACAGCGTCCGCCTTCCACATTGAAGGAAAAATATCCCGGGGTATAGCCGTGCATTTTCGCGCTCTGGGTCGAGGCGAGGAGATCCCGGATATGATCGAATGCCTTCAGGTAGGTGACCGGGTTCGAGCGGGGTGTGCGTCCGATGGGGGATTGATCGACGAGTTCGGCCTGCCCGATGTGGTCGAGCCCCTCGATCGAACGGTGCGCCCCGACCCTCTCGACGGGATTCCCCTTCCCGGCCTGGATTGCGCCGTACAGAACGTCATGCACGAACGTGCTTTTCCCCGACCCGCTCACGCCGGTCATGACCACCAGAAGTCCGAGGGGGATTTCGACGTCGATGTTCCGGAGATTATGTTCCGCGGCTCCCCGGACGACGATCGCCTGTCGGGTCCGCTTCCGTCGGCGCGGCGGCACCGGTATCGAACTCCTGCCGCTGAGATATTTCCCGGTGAGCGAATCGGGATGCGCGCTGATCCGGCTGAAGTTTCCCGCGGCAACGATTTCGCCGCCCCGTTCCCCTGCCGCCGGACCCATGTCGACGATGTGATCGGCCGCCTTCATCATGTCGGCGTCGTGCTCCACGACGACCACCGTGTTCCCGAGATCCCGAAGCGACCGGAGAATCGCGATCAGTTTCTGATTGTCCCGCGGGTGGAGCCCGATGCTCGGCTCGTCAAGCACATAAAGGGAACCGACCAGGGACGAACCGAGCGCCGTCGCCAGATTGATGCGCTGGGATTCGCCCCCCGAGAGAGTGTTCGACAGCCGGTCCAGCGTCAGGTAGCCGATTCCGACGTCGACCAGATAGGTGAGCCGCCGGTGAAGTTCTCCGAGAATCCGCTTTGCGACCTGCTGTTCGAATGCGGGGAGCTTCAGCCCGTCGAAAAACCGGTGCGCCTCCCCGATCGTCATCCGGACCACATCGAATATCGACTTTTCACCGACGGTGACGAGGAGCGCTTCGGGCCGGAGGCGGGCGCCATGACAGGCATCGCAGGTGGTATATCCCCTGTACCGGCTGAGCAGGATCCGGTAATAAATTTTGTACATCTTCCCCTCGACCATCCGGAAAAAACCGTCGACCCCCCTGAACGGACCGGAGCCTTTCATCACAACATCAATCTCGGCCGGGGAAAGTTCCTCGTAGGGAGCGTCGATCCGAAGCTTCGCATCGTAAGCGCATCGGAGGAGATCCCTGAGCCAGTTATGCCATTTCGGGCTCGTCCAGGGAGCAATTGCCCCTTCCCTCAGAGTCTTGCTCCGGTCGGGAACGACGAGATTCATGTCGATGCCGACCGATCTTCCGAACCCCTGGCACTTTGGACATGCGCCGAACGGATTGTTGAAGGAAAAGAGCCGGGGATCCGGTTCTTCATATCTCGTGCCGCAGTTCGAACAGGCGAAATGCTGATTGAACACGGCCTCCCCTCCCTTCTCCGGGAAGTGGAGGACCACGACCCCCTCGCCCGCGGTGAAGGCGGTTTCGATCGAGTCCGTCAGTTTCGGATCGCTTTCCCCTTTGCGGAAGATAAGACGATCGACCAGAACGTAAATATCCTGCCGCCGTGCATTTCCGGGGAGGCTCGTTTCGTGGAGATCGTAAATCCCGTCCCGGTAAAAAACGCGGAAGAAGCCCTCCTGTTTCAGATGTTCGAGCTCGACCCGGACGGGGGTCTCTTTGTGATGATGGAGGGGGAAGAGGACATAGAGCTTCAGGGGCTTGCCGTCGGCCGCCTTCAGGGAGAGGGTTTCGAGAACCGTTTCGACGGAATCCCTGCGGACCAGCCTTCCGCATGTCGCGCAGTGTGTCTTCCCGATCCGTGCGAAGAGAAGCCGGAGGTAGTCGTACACCTCGGTCGAGGTTCCAACCGTCGACCGCGGATTCCGCGCGGTGGTTTTCTGTTCGATGGCGATTGCCGGACTCATTCCGCCGATGCTGTCGACGTCCGGCTTGTCCATGCGTTCGAGGAACTGCCGCGCATAGGAGGAGAGGGATTCGACGAAGCGGCGCTGGCCCTCCGCGTAGAGGGTGTCGAACGCAAGGCTCGATTTCCCGGACCCGCTCACCCCGGTCACCACAATCAGCTTGCCGCGGGGGATATCGAGAGAGATGTTTTTGAGGTTATGGACCCTCGCGCCGCGTATCGAGATGGCGCCGGCGGCGGGCCTGGACGGGCTCACGGGGGGAATGGCGGATTTTTTTTTCATGGGAAGCAAAAGCCCCGCCGCCGGAGAGTTCGGATCCGGCGGCAGGGATGGAACGACGCCCGGAACCTTAAAGTACGCCGAACATCACGGCGAGACTCACCCCCAGCAGTGACTGAGTATCTTCTCCGGAATCTTTTCCGAACGCATTGAGCATCTGGTACTTGACGGAAAGATCGAAACTTCCGAATGCCGGCACGCTGAACATCACCCCGGCGCCGAATGCGGCCCCCTCGCGCGTCGTCGAGGTCGCGCCGGCGACCGTGCTCGAAAGAATCGTCACGAACCCGTCGGCCGCGAGATACGGCTTCACGACAAGAGAGGTCAGCGGATATTCCAGTCCCGCCCCCGCCGTTATTGCCGTCATCGATTCGCCGCTGAGGTTCGTCGCCGGTCCGCCGCCCAGCGGAATCACACCCCCGGCGAACGGCAGTCTGTTGTAGGCGCCTGAAATAAGTATGTTCACCGGCAGAAAACCGGACAGACGCGCTTTCGCGCCGGCGTTCCAGCCGGAATTCACGGAGTTGCTCAGGGGGCTCAGCGGACTGCTCAGACCGCCGAAAACACCAAGGTCGATGTTCAACGGGACGCTCGGCACGCCCGGCGTCGGCAATTGGGCCAGAAGCAGACCCGGGATACACAACAGGATCACGGCCAGAAGAGTGCGGATTGCGGTGCGTTTCATGACGGAAACCTCCTGTCAGGTGTGTGTGGAAATGCGTTCGCTGTGATATTCCTGAATGCTCTTGACGCCGAGCGGCCTCTCGCGCATCCACTGGATGCCCTTGACGGCCGCCGCCGCCGCGGAGATGGTCGTGATGATCGGCAGTGCGGATTCGAGCGCAGCACTGCCGATCGCCAGTTCATCGTACCGCGACACTTCCCCGAGCGGGGTGTTGATCAGCAGATGAATTTCCCTGTTCTTGATGGCGTCCACCACGTTCGGGCGCCCTTCATTGACCTTGTAGATCGTCCGGTGGGGAACCCCGTGTCCGCCGAGAAATTTGCCGGTCCCCGCGGTGGCGTAGATCGTGAATCCGAGCCGCACGAACCCCTTGGCAACCTCAAGGGTCCGGTAATTTTTATCGTTGTCGTTCACGCTCAGAAATACTCCCCCCTCGGTCGGAAGCGTTCCGCCGGACGCGATGAACGATTTTGCGATCGCCTCGCCGAACGTGTCGGAGATCGCCATGACTTCCCCCGTCGAGCGCATTTCGGGACCAAGGTAGATCTTCGCCTTCGGGAATTTGCCGAACGGAAAGACCGGCTGTTTGACCGCGATCGTGGCGGGTTGTTGATCGAGGGATAGCCCGAAATCACGGAGCGACGCCCCCATCATGACCCTGGTCGCGATCTTCGCCAGAGGAAGACCGATCGCCTTGCTGATGAACGGAACGGTGCGCGACGCCCGGGGATTCACCTCCAGAACGTAGACGATCCCCCCTTTTTCCGCACACTGCACGTTGACCAGTCCCCGGACATTCAGCGCCAGTGCCAGCTTGCGGGTAAAATCCTTCAGCTGTTCGATCACCTGAACGCTTTCCACCTGCGGCATCAGAACGCAGGCGCTGTCGCCGGAATGAATCCCCGCCTCTTCGATATGCTGGAGGACCCCCCCGATGAGAACGTCCCTGCCGTCGCATACCGCATCGACGTCGAACTCCTTCGCATCCTCCAGAAACTTGTCGATCAGAATCGGATGGTCGGGCGACACCCGGGTCGCCTGTTTCATGTAATCCCGGAGCGCCTCCGGTTTGTAAATGATCTCCATGGCTCTTCCCCCCAGCACGTACGACGGCCGGACCAGTACCGGGTACCCGATGCCAGCCGCGATCTGCTCGGCCTCTTCGACGGTTGAGGCGTTTCCGTCCTTCGGATGGGGAATGTGGAGCTTTTTCAGAAGGTCGCCGAACCGCTTCCGGTCTTCCGCTACATCGATGTCGTCGGACGAGGTCCCGAGGATCCTGATCCCGTTCGCTTCGAGCGCCCGGGCGAGTTTCAGCGGCGTCTGGCCGCCGAAGCTGACGATCACCCCGACCGGTTCCTCGGCACGGCAGATCTCCAGGACGTTCTCGAGCGTGAGCGGCTCGAAGTAGAGCTTGTCGGTCTGATCGTAATCGGTCGACACCGTTTCGGGATTGCAGTTCACCATCAGCGTTTCGTATCCCGCTTCTTCGAGGGCGAAAATGCCGTGCACACAGCAATAATCGAATTCGATCCCCTGTCCGATCCTGTTCGGACCTCCGCCCAGAATGATCACCTTCTTCCGGTCCGACCGCCGCACCTCGTTTTCCCGCTCGTAGGTGGAAAAGTGGTAGGGCGTTTCGGCGGCGAATTCCGCGGCGCAGGTATCGACGGTCTTGAAGACCGGGAGAACGCCGAGGGTTCCGCGGAGCCGGCGGACCGTATCCTCATCGGTCTTCCAGATATGGGCCAGCTGTCGGTCGGAGAAACCGAACTCCTTGGCCTTGCGCAGAATTTCGGGGGTGATTTTTTTCATCGGTGTTTCGCCGGAACCGATCGCTCAGATCGCATATTGTCTTAGTTCCTCCTCACACTCGACGATCTCCCTGATATTATTGAGAAACCACGGATCGATACCGGTGACCGCATGGATTTCATCGACCGACATTCCGACCTGGAGCGCGGACCGGAGGTAGAAGATATTATCCGCTTTCGGCATCCGGAGACGCTGAACGATCTTTTCTTTCCAGCTCAGCCGATCCTCCGGTGTGAGCAGAGCGGGATCGAAGGGATCCTTCCCGTCCGCTCCGAGACCGTAACGGCCCTGTTCCAGGGAGCGGAGCGCTTTCTGGAGCGCCTCCTTGAATGTCCGGCCGAAGGCCATCGCTTCGCCGACCGATTTCATCTGAACGCCGAGGGTGTCGTCGACTCCCTTGAATTTCTCGAAATCCCATCTCGGGATCTTCACGACGCAGTAATCGATCGCCGGTTCGAAGGAGGCCGGGGTTTGACGGGTGATGTCGTTCGGTATTTCGTCGAGCGTATAACCGACCGACAGCTTAGCGGCAATTTTTGCAATGGGGAATCCGGTCGCCTTCGAGGCGAGCGCGGAAGAGCGTGAAACGCGCGGATTCATCTCGATCACCAGCATCCGGCCGTTGGCGGGATTGACGGCAAACTGGATGTTCGAGCCGCCGGTTTCCACCCCTATCGCCCGGATGATCTTTTTGGCGGCGTCCCGCATCAACTGGTATTCTCTGTCGGTCAGCGTCTGGGCCGGGGCGACGGTGATGGAATCACCGGTATGAACCCCCATCGGATCGAAATTCTCGATCGAACAGATGATGACGACGCGATCCTGAAGATCGCGCATCACCTCGAGCTCGAATTCCTTCCACCCGATGACCGATTCCTCGACGAGCGTTTCGTGGATCGGACTCGCATTGAGGGCATACTGTACCTTGGTCCGGAATTCCTCAATGTTGAAGGCCGTGCCGCCGCCCGTCCCTCCGAGGGTGAACGACGGACGAATGATGATCGGAAATCCGGTCTTCTCCGCAAAGCGGAGCGACTCATCGAGCGAGCGGACGAAGGCTCCGCGGGGCGTCTCAAGTCCGATATCACGCATCGTCTGCTGAAACAACTGCCGGTTTTCCGCTTTCCGGATCGCCTCCAGCTTCGCCCCGATGAGCTCCACCTTATGGCGGTCGAGGACGCCCCGTTCGGCGAGCGCCACCGCGGTGTTCAGCGCCGTCTGACCTCCCATGGTCGGCAGAATCGCGTCGGGATGTTCCCGTTCGATGATCTTTTCGACAAAATAAGGGGTGATCGGTTCGATGTAGGTGCGGTCGGCGAACTCCGGATCGGTCATGATCGTCGCCGGATTGCTGTTGATCAGGATGACGCGGAAACCCTCTTCGCGAAGCACCGTGCAGGCCTGTGTGCCGGAATAGTCGAACTCACAGGCCTGGCCGATGATGATCGGTCCGGCACCGATGATGAGTATGGAGTGGAGATCAGAACGCTTCGGCATGTCGGATTTTGATTGATGAAGATACGAACTTTCCGGGAGATTTGCCATTTAACCTGCCATCTTCGGCTATTCGGACCTCTCTTTCGTTTTTCCGCGGACACGGTACCTGTACCCTGCCCGGGGAGTGAAACAATCCTTCCGCTGAAACGTTCATACTATAAAGAATTACGCCCGGCACGCTCTGTCATGAATAAGATCACACCCTCGTCGGTTTCAACGTACATCGTGATGCTCAGCTGGTTTCTTTTTGCCGGAGCATTCTTTCTCAGGAGGCGTTATCCGTCCGGGCCTTCCGTAAAATCCGACCGGAAAGCCAGGTTCGGCGTTCTGCTCCAGGCGGCCGGCATCGCCGCAACCTGGATAATGCGGAGAAATCCCCAGCACTGGTTCATATCTGAAACCATCGACGTCCCTTTGCACCTGCTCGCCGCAGTCATCTCACTCTTATCGGTCTGGCTTGTCATGGCCGCCATAAATGCGCTCGGGAAATTCTGGTCACTCTCCGCCCGGCTTGTCGAAGACCACCGCCTTATCACCACAGGCCCCTACTCCCTGGTCCGTCACCCCATTTATTCAGGTTTATTCGGGCTTATGATCGCCACCGGCATCTGCGTCAGTTCCACTGCGGGGCTGATCGTCGCCTGCGGCATCTATCTCGTCGGATTCAGCATCCGGGCCGGGAGAGAGGAAGCTCTTCTCCTCAGCCAGTTTGGCGCTTCGTACGAGGAATACAGGGAGTCTACTCCCGCTCTCATTCCTTTTCCGACCTCTCTCCGCCGCCGGTAAGTGCAGGCCGGCCGGCTGTCCGGTGTTGAAACTTTCATCATGCAGTACCGTACGACGATGTATCAAGCCCACCGTACTTCCAGATCGGAGTATTTCCTTATGAAGAAAAAAATACTGATCATCAGCGGGATCATCATCGCGATAGTCGTTGTGGCAATCCTGCTCTTCGGGAGATCGAAAACGTCCGATGCCGGAGCCCTGCCTCCGATTAAAGTCACCCGGGGTACGATCACGGAAAAAGCGCTGGCGATAGGGACGATAGAGCCGGAGAACGAAATATCGATCAAATCGAAGGTCGAGGGCGTTGTAAAGCACATCTTTGCCGATGCCGGAACATTCGTGCGGAGCGGCCAGCCTCTTCTGGAAGTGAAGCCCGATCCGACGCCGCTGGAACTGGACGACGCGAAGCGTCAGGTTCAGCTGGCGGATAACGATCTCGACAATCTCAAAAAGGAAAAAGTACGGGAGGAATCGCTGGCGAAGAAAGGGCTGATATCCGCAAAGGAGCTGGATAATTTTCAGAGCCAGTTTCTCGGGACGGAATTGAAGCTGAAGGTCGCCCGCGAACATCTTGCCCTGCTGGAAGAGGGAAAGATCAAACTCGACGACCTGGAGATCGAATCGATCGTCAAAGCGCCCATCGATGGATTTGTGCTGAGCAAGGCGGTGGAAGTGGGGGATCCGGTTACGCCGCTCACATCGTACCAGGAAGGGACCGTTCTGATGAAGATGGCCAACATGGGAAGGCTGATCTTCAAGGGGACGGTGGACGAGATCGACGTCGGCAAGCTGAAGGAGGGGATGGAATGCCTCCTGAAGGTCGGGGCGTTACCGAACGACACCGTGCGGGGGACTCTCCACAGGATTTCCCTGAAGGCGGAAAAGAAGGAGAACGCAACGGTCTTTCCGATTGAAATCCTGGTGCCAACCTCCCAGAATTCCGTTCTCCGGGCCGGGTATTCCGCCAACGCGAACATCATCATCCAGCGGAAGGACAACGTGCTCATGATCCCGGAACGGGCGGTCACCTTCCGGAACGATTCCGCCTTTGTGAAAATCTCCCTCGGTCCGGGGAAGGATGAGGAAAAGTATGTCAAGACCGGTCTGAGCGACGCCATCAATATAGAAGTCATCAAGGGCCTCGCCGAACACGACGAAATTCTCGAGAAACCGGTGAAAAAGATTGAATAGGCGATGCGCACGATCATCAACACCACCCGGGAATTCATCCGCGACCTGAGCTCTCAGAAGCTCCGCACGGCGCTGACGGTCTTCGGGATTGTCTGGGGAACCGTTGCGATCGTCGTTCTCCTTGCTTTCGGGATGGGCTTCAAGCGCCAGCTGGCGATCAGCATGCACGGCATCGGCGAACGGATCGTCATCATGTTCCCGGGGTCGACCACGAAGGCCTACGAGGGATTCGGCGTCGGGCGCGGGATCACCCTCACCGAGGACGACGCCGATCTGCTTGCGCTCCGGGTGCCGCAGATCGACAGGATCAGCCCCGAATACAGTTCGCACGACACTCCCCTCCGCGTCGGCGCGAATATCATCAACAGCAGCGTCGCCGGTGTCCGCCCCATCTACTGCGATATGCGGAACATCAATCCGGCCCCCGGGGGCAGGTTCATCGACGATCTCGACGTCCGCGACCGGCGGCGCGTCACCCTGATCGGCGATAACGTCAGGGATCTCCTCTTCGGCGAAACCGACCCGGTCGGGAAAATCATCTACATCGGCCAGGTCCCCTTCACCGTCGTCGGCGTCATGACGAAGAAGATTCAGAACTCCTCCTACAACCGGCAGGACCGGGACAGGGTTTTCATTCCCACCTCCACCTTCGCCTCGGTGTTCGGGGCGAGCCACATCAACAACATCATTTACACCCCCCGGGATGCGCGGAGAGCGGAAGAAGTGAATGACGAAGTGCGGGCGGTGCTCGGCGGCAGATATCGCTTCGATCCGACCGACCACGATGCGATCTTTCTCTGGGATACCACCGAAATCGACAAGTTCATCTTCTACTTTTTCCTGGCGTTCAATATTTTCCTCGGCGTCATCGGAAGCTTCACCCTGGCGGTGGGGGGCATCGGCGTCGCCAACATCATGTACATCGTCGTCCAGGAACGGATCCGGGAAATCGGCATCAAACGGGCTGTGGGAGCCCGCCGCTCGACCATCATCACCCAGTTCTTCACCGAAACGCTCTTCATCATTCTTCTCGGATCGTCGATCGGCTTCGCCATCGCCGTCGGCATCACCCAGGCCCTGCAGTTTATTCCGATCAAGGAATTCGTCGGTACACCGGAAATCTCCATCGAGGTCGCGATCGCGACCGCCGCCGTGCTCCTCGCCGTCGCCCTCGCCTCCGGGCTGATGCCGGCAAAGCGCGCGGCGAACCTGGACATCGTCGACTGTCTGAGGACCTGACCCCATGTGGACCGAGCTCATCAAGGAATTTCTTCAGGATATCCGGATCAACAGGACGAGAACGATCCTCACCATCGTCGCGGTCACGTGGGGAACGGTGGCCGTTGTTCTTCTCCTGGCCTTCGGGGAAGGTCTCGGCACCCAGATGGAAAACGGTCTCCTGAACGCCGGGGATCGGATCATGATCCTCTACGGCGGGGAAACCGGCAAGCAGTATGAAGGCATGCCCAAAGGCCGCAAGATCCGGATGGTGGAAGAGGACGTGACCATGCTCCAGCAGGCGATCCCGATGATCAGCATGATCAGTCCGCAGTACAGCAGAGGCGTCCAGCTGACCGTCGGGAAAAATTCCACCAACACCGAATGCGAGGGGGTGAATCCGGCGTTCGAGGAAATGCGCCGGATGTTTCCGATGAGCGGCGGAAGATTCCTCGACGCGCAGGACATGATCCTCCAGCGCCGTGTTCTGGTGCTCGGCCCGGTGGTGGCGCAGACGCTGTTCGGCCCCGCCGAGCCGATCGGCAAGGTCGTTCTGGTCGACAATGTCCCATTCACGGTCGTCGGTATCCTCCAGAAAAAGATCCAGACCAGCATGAACAACGGCCCGGATGACGAACGCGCGGTCATTCCCTTCGCGACCTTCCGGACCATGTACGGGAACGAACACGTGAATTCGATCGTCGTACGCCCGTCGGATCCCGCGAAGCAGGAGGAACTGAAAAAGGAGATTTTCCGCGTCCTGAGCCGGAAATACCATTTCGATCCGACGGATGAACGAACGCTCTACATCTGGGATTTCATCGAGAACGAAAAGATCAACCGTCAGATCTCCATGGGCGTCGCCATTTTTCTCTTCTCCGTCGGTTTTCTCACCCTGCTGACGGCAGGCGTGGGAGTCGCAAACGTCATGTACGCGATCGTCAAGGAGCGGACGCGGGAGATCGGCATCAAGCTCGCCGTCGGGGCACGGCGGAGTTACATCCTCATCCAGTTC
Organism: Bacteroidota bacterium; assembly: GCA_035524335.1. GTDB lineage: Bacteria > Bacteroidota > Ignavibacteria > UBA10030 > SZUA-254 > DATKPE01. Next base: position 88,779 of record DATKPE010000047.1, on the reverse strand, counting down.
CTCTTCGAGGCGCTGTTCATCGCGCTCATTGGCGGATCGATCGGCATGCTCTTCTCCTGGGCGGTCGTGGCGATCGTTCATCTCTTCCCGTCGGACAGCGACGTGATGCAATTCCTCGGCAAACCGGTTCTCTCGGTCGCGACCATGCTGCTCACAACCGGGATCCTGACCTGCATCGGCATCATGGCCGGACTGTTTCCCGCCCGCCGGGCTTCCTCCGTCGACCCCGTCGATTCACTCCGGTACGAATAAAATCCGCCGAACAGGTTGTTTCTCTCCTCCCGGAGAGTTATATTTCCTATTATCGCACTGATTTCCCATGAACTCCACCGATCCCCGGTACCCCGTCGGCAAATTTGAGCCGGTTTCCTCACCCGATCGCACCGCCCTGATCCGCGAAATTGCCGACGCACCCGGATTACTCCGCGAGGCCGTCCGCGGCCTGACCGATCAACAGCTCGAAACGCATTACCGCGAAGGAGGATGGACGCTGAGGCAGGTTGTCCATCATGTCGCCGACAGTCATATGCAGGCCTACGGCAGGTGCAAACTGGCCGTCACGGAAGAGTCGCCGACAATCAAGCCCTATCATGAAAATCTCTGGGCGGAGACGCCCGATGCGCGGCGGGCACCGGTGGAAACTTCCCTTGTGCTCATTTCTGCGCTCCACGAACGATGGACCATGCTTCTGTCCTCCCTCTCACCGGCCGATTTTTCCAGGACGTTCCGGCATCCGGAGTACGGCACGCGGGAACTCTCCTGGGTTCTCCAGCTCTATGCCTGGCATGGCAGGCACCACACTGCACAGATCACCGAGTGCCGCAGACGCAATGGATTCTGAAACGGACAGCCGGCACATCGGTCCCCGCGCGATCCGACGCACCTCCCCGGTCTTTCCGTCATTTTTACTTCCTGCATTAATTGCCTCGCTTCTGATCTCCGGCTGTTCAAGCGCCCCTCCGGACTACAGACCCATTCCCCCCGAACCTCCCGTGATTTATTATCCGGTGAGCGTCGACGGTAAAATCGGATATATCGATTCCACCGGCAGGGTCGTGATCGCGCCGCAGTTCGATCAGGGGGACGGTTTTTCGGACGCCCGCGCGATTGTGACCTGGGGCGACTACATGGTCAACGGCAAATACAGCCGCACCGGGAGGGGTTACATCAATAAGACGGGTGAGCTCGTCCTCGAACCCGATTTCTCCGACGCCCGCGGATTTTCCTGCGAGCTCGCAGCCGTCAAGGACCGGAGCGGCGTCTTCGAGGATCCGAAATGGGGATTCATCGATAAGCGGGGCGTGACGATGATCAGGCCGGCATTCCACGACGTCGGCGATTTCCACGAAGGGTTCGCCTGGGTGAAATTCGTGAAGCGGGTCTTCATGGCGGTCATTACGACCTATTCGTATATCGACATGAACGGCCGCATGATCAGCCCGCCGGTTTTCCAGTCTGCAGGCGATTTCTCCGAGGGACTCGCCCCGGTCGGCGTGAATAACAAACGAGGGTACATCGACACGACGGGAACGGTGGTGATCCCGGCTTCCTTCGATCAGGCATTTCTTTTTTCGGAAGGCCTCGCCTGCGTCCGCATCGGCTCAGGCTGGGGGTATATCAACCGCAGGGGAGAGCAGGTCATACCTCCGCGCTATGCCGGCGCCGGCACGTTTTCGGATGGATTGGCGTACGTCGTGGTAAATTCGAGCGTCGGTTTCATCAACCATGCGGATTCTCTGGTGATTCCCCCCAGGTTCGACAATGTTCTCCCCTTTTCGGAAGGTCTCGCGCCCGTTGCCATAGGTTCCCTCTGGGGTTACTGCGATCTGACCGGCCGGATCGTCATCGAACCAAAATTCGACATCGCCGAACAGTTCTGGCATGGCTGTGCGCGGGTAACCGCCGGCGGTCATGCGGGGTATATCGGAAGGGACGGATCCCGGATCTGGCCCCCGACTCCCTGATGTCTCCTTCCCGAACCCCTCCTTACATCCTCCCGATCTGTCGACGAAGAAGCACGGACTCCTGAAGGATGTCCGCGCCCTCTCCGCTCCGGTCATTCATACCGGTCGAGTTTGAAATTCTCCCCGAGGTAGAGTCTCCGGGCCTCCTCATCGTTCGCAAGCATCTCCGCCGAGCCGGACTTGATGATTTTTCCCTCGAACAGGAGATACGACCTGTCGGTAATGGAAAGCGTTTCGTGCACGTTGTGGTCGGTCACGAGGACGCCGATCTGCCGGTTTTTGAGATCGTGGACGATCCGCATGATATCCTCGACGGCGATAGGGTCGATACCGGCAAACGGTTCGTCGAGAAGGATGAATTTCGGATTCGTGGCGAGGGCGCGCGCGATTTCCGTCCGCCGCCGTTCCCCGCCCGAAAGCATATATCCCCTGTTGTTCGCGATGTGACTGATGCCAAAATCCTCCATCAGCCGGTCGCACCGTTCCGCCCGTTCCGCGCGGGTATAGTCCATCGTCTCAAGAACGGCGAGGATATTGTCGCGGACGGTCATCTTCCGGAAGATGGATGCTTCCTGCGAAAGGTAGCCGATCCCCATGCGCGCGCGGCGGTACATCGGCCGGCGGGTGATATCATACTGATCGAAAAAGACCCTGCCGTCGTTGGGACGGATCATGCCGACGACGATATAGAAGGTGGTCGTTTTTCCCGCGCCGTTCGGTCCGAGCAGACCGACCACTTCACGCTGGCGGACTTCGATGTCGACATTGCTGACGACATACCGTTTCCGGTAGCGCTTGCAGAGTCCCTCGGCCCTGAGGGTGGAAAGTTGATCCCCGGCGGGCGTCTGTATTCCGTTCAGCGGATTGTCGTCCGGCATGCCTGATGATAGAAAAAACCGCGATAAGACACAACAGTCATTTGACGTCTCCCGACGGAGGACGGCGGTAACGGAACAGGTCCTCGGGCGCCCGCCAGACGAAACCCGGAAGATTATACTCCGTTTCCCGCTTCCGGATCATCCGTTCGGGGAAATACTGTCCTTCGACGCCGGCGACGACTTTCAGCCGGTCAAGTTTTCCGCTCCGGAAATAGATGATCACCTCATCCCCCGACGTCCGGTTCGCCCCGTTCGGTTTCCTGCCGTCGAAGAGATAATAGAGACTGATGGCGGTTTTATGAACGTCGATTTCGGTCGGTTTGTTGTCGGCGAATTTCATCACGATCTGCTGACCGATCATCTGGTTATAGCGGTTGGGCCAGGAGGAATCGACCTGCGCGATGGCATGGGCGTTGCCGCGCACATAAATCCGTTCCAGTTTCCTTTTTTTCAGATGAAGAAAGACCGAATCGCCGGAGAGCTGGTTGACCTCCCCGCTGTCGCTCCGGTACCAGATAAACGGCGTTCGCCGGAGCACGATGCTGTCGAGCTTCGTGAAGAACTGCGCCGTCCCGGCAACCGCTTCCAGCTCCCGGCGGCGGATACGGACACTGTCGATGGCATGAAGCTGTTCGATCGTATCCTCGACCGAGACCATCTCGAGGCTGGTGACGGTGAGGGTATCGGCACGTCCCCCTGCCGTATCGACCTGGACAAGCCTGGGTGATACGGTCATGCGGCTCGTCTTCCGCCGTTTGTAGTTCTCAAAATGTCCCCCGTAGATCGTCATCCGGTTCGCGGGGTTCTGGATGGCGACGCGTCCCATGGCGATGGAATGTTGATCCTCCCGGAAATAGATCAGGCTGTCGGAGGTGAGAATGGAGCTCGAATCCTCGACGTGCACGTTCGTGGTGAAGAACGCGCGTTTGTCCTTCGCAAAATATTTGCCGTACCCGGATTTCAGGATGGTCTGGCCGTCCTCCACCATCACGCGGTCGAACGCCTCGGCGGTCCGCTCGGCGCTGTAATACATGCCGTGATCTCCCACCATCCGCATGGTGCTGTCGAGAACCTCGACCTCCCCCTCAAGACTTATTTTTTTGCTGACCAGGTACTGCACCGCTTTCCTGCACGAAACCACCACCCGTCCCTGAGTAAAGCGGACATTGCCGATCAGCTCCTTGACCTGTTCGCCCGCGACTTCCGAGCCGACCAGACTGTCGGCATGATTGAGGATGACCGGAGTCTCGGCTTCCTGCGCCCGGAGGCCGTTCCCGCCCGACAGAACAACCGCGGCAGTGAGGACCGGAAGGAGGAAACTGAAGGAGCGTCTATTCATGGGGTGTCGATTGTCCGGTGACCTTGAGGATGGTGTAATGCTTCAGACTCTGGTCCGATTCGAGGCCGTGGCCCTGGATATGTTCAGTCGGCGAGGTGATGTCGACAAATGCCGGCGTATTGATCTTCTGTGCGCGGTTGCTCCAGTAGAGGTCTTCCGTCCGGAGGACGGTTCCGCTGTCAGAGACGACGACAACATTCTGATGGGCCTCGAAATCATGATTGATGTCGTTCACCCGCCCTCTTTTCGCCGTCAGTACGGATGTATGCCTCTGCTGTTGATCGTAAAAGTCGACGGTGATGCCGGAATCGAGGAGGGTGAATTTGCGGAGTTCGAACATCGCAATATGCCCCGCGTGAAGAATGCCCGTGAGGCGTCCGGAATCGGTGAAGACGATCTTTGCGTTCCAGCTCTCCTGGCTCGGAAGATCCTGCCCGACCCCCGAGACGATCGCCGGTTTGATCTTTTCCTCGGAGCACGAGGCCAGCAGAAGGATGGCGGTAAGGATTACAGCCCCGGCGGCGGGGATGCGCAGAAGGCCGGGGAGCCGGCGCCTGCGGGCGACACGGGAGAACATCCTATTGATTCTCTCCCCCGAGACCGGCCTTGACCAGTTCATGGATATGGAGCATTCCAACCGGTTTCTGCTCCCGGTCAACCACGATCAGCTGGGTAATATTGTGCGCTTCCATCTCCTGCAGGGCGACGGCGGCAAGGAGGTCGCGGCTGATGGTCTTCGGATGCCGCGTCATCGCCATTTCCGCGGTAATGCCGGTCACATCGGTTGTCGTCTGCAGGAGCCGCCGGAGATCGCCATCGGTGATGATGCCGGCAAGTCTCCCGGACGCATCGACGACACAGGTCGCGCCGAGCCGTTTCGATGTCATCTCGAGTATCGCATCCCTGAGCGGGATCGATTTCTGGACCTTCGGAACCGCGTCGCCGGTGGTCATCAGCTCGCCCACCCGCAGGAGGAGCCGTTTGCCGAGATTTCCGCCGGGATGGTAGAGGGCAAAATCCTCTTCGGTGAATTTTTTCCGTTCCAGAAGCGCCATGGCGAGCGCATCGCCGAGCGCTAGGGTGGCGGTGGTGGAGGAGGTCGGGGCCAGATCGTACGGGCACGCTTCCGTGCGGACGCTCACGTCCAGCACGATATCCGCCGCGGACGAGAGTTTGGAGGTCAGCGATCCGAGCATGCCGATGATCGGCACGCCGATCCGTTTGAGCATCGGGACGAGCGTGTTCAGCTCAATGGTATCGCCGCTCTTGGAGATGAAAATGACCACGTCTTCCTTCCGCACCATCCCGAGATCGCCGTGGAGTGCGTCGGACGGATGGAGGAAGAGGGAGGGCGTGCCGGTGGAATTCAGCGTGGCGACAATCTTGCGTGCAACGATGCCCGATTTTCCCATGCCGGCGATGACGACCCTGCCGGTACACCGGCAGATCAGTTCGACGGCATCCGAAAATTCCGCTCCGATGCGTTCTTCGAGCGCCGCCACAGCATCGGCTTCTATGCGGATGACTTCTTTTCCCTTGATAATCGACTGGTTCATGGCGTGCGGAAGATGCGGAAAATGGAAGATAATGGGGATCCAGCCGGCCCGGCGGCGGGGACAAGCGGTCCATCGATGCGGACTTTATGCCGCTGTCGGTTGTAGGATTCGAACGCCGCGGTGAGATCGGCGTCCGAATATCCGCCGATGTCCGTGAAGAGACGGGCGGAAGAGAGTGCGACGATCGGATCCCTGATATTTTTTTTGAGCATCAGTTCGTTGTAGTAATTCGTCACCGGAATCAGGTGATTGATGCCGGAGGCGCGTTCGTACAGCCATATTCTTCCGTCGACGGGACAGAGAGCGAGCGTGAATTCCGTCTCCGGGCTGTTCGCAGGCCGCATCGGCACTTCCCTGAGCGGGCCCCGGCATTGGGGACAGACACCGCCCGGGAGCCAGTCGGAGTAGCTCCACCTCCGGCGGACCGGAAGTTCATCGGGCACGCTTTCCCCCGCATGAGCCGCAATTTCAACCGAGATCTGGCCGCCTGATTCCTGGCGAATGGTCACCGAAACGCCTCCGGTATCCGATTCGATCATACCGTAGGCGAAGACCGGAGCGAGGGGCGCCGAAAAATCGGGCTCGTCGCCGCGCCGGCCGAGAATCAGCTCACCGGTTCCGCGTCGGCCTTCACCGATGACGACGGTTCCCGCGATCCTGTTCCTGTACGCCGCATAGCCGCTCCGTGACGCAGGAAGAATCCATTCGATCCATTCGCGCTCCCGGGGCGTCAGCCCGCGCGGGTAGAGCGGGGTATCACCCGCCGCCGTCATCGCGGGATGAGCCGTTGTGAACGGAGAATGCGGTCGATGATTTCCCTGACGGCTCCCCTGCCGCCGCCGCGGCGGGTCACGATATCCGCCAGACGCCGGATCTCAGGGTCGGCGTCAGACGGAGCAACCCGGAGCCCGCCGGCAAGGAGGAATTCCCCGTCCTGCACATCGTCGGACATACAGCAGATCTGTGAGCGTGTGAGCCGGTATTTTTTCCGGAGCCGTTCGACGAGCGCTCCCTTGTCGCGGCAATTCTGATAAAGATCCCTGATGCCGAGTTCACGGGCTCTCAGGGTCACGGCGGGGGAGGATCGTCCGGTGGCGATCGCGAAATGGAGACCGAGGGCGGAGGCGCGGACAATCCCGAAGCCGTCGTGCACGTGGAACGATTTCAATTCCCTGCCGCCGGCGTCGTAGAGAATGGTTCCGTCCGTGAGGGTGCCGTCGACATCCAGGATGATCAGGCGGATGGCAGCCAGTCTGGCCGCAAGGGAGGCTTCAGCGGATCCCGATTTTTTTCCTGGCGACGGCATCGATGGTCATTACCTGGCGAATGAGATCGTCGAGCAGATCGAGTTTGAGCTGGCTTGCCGCATCGCTCAATGCGCAGCGGGGATCGGGGTGTGTTTCTATAAAGAGACCGTCGATGCCGACAGCGGCGCCGGCGCGTGCGATCGGAAAGATATACTCGGGCTGGCCGGAGGAGACGCCGGTCCCGCCTCCCGGGAGCTGTACGGAATGGGTCGCATCCAGAATAACCGGATGGCCGAATTCACGCATGATCACCAGCCCCCGCATATCGACCACAAGATTGTGATAGCCGAACGTGGTTCCCCGCTCGGTCAGCATGACGTTTTTATTTCCGGTCATGGTCACTTTCTCGGCCTGCAGTTTCATATCCTGCGGGGCGAGAAACTGGCCTTTCTTGATATTGACGATCTTCCCGGTACGGCCGGCGGCCTGAAGCAGTTCCGTCTGGCGGGAAAGGAAGGCAGGCACCTGGAGGATGTCGGCCACCCCGGCCGCGGGAGCCGCCTCGAGCTCCGAGTGAATATCGGTGAGGATCGGAACATCGAATTCTTCTTTCACCTCGGCGAGGACAGAGAGGGCTTCGTCCATCGAAAGGCCCGTAAAGGACCCGCCGCTGGTTCTGTTCGCCTTCTTGTAGGAAGATTTGAAAATCCAGGGGATGCGGCGCGCGCGGGTGATCTTCGCGATGCGAGCGGCCGTCCGGAGGGTCAGCTCGCGCCCTTCGACGACGCACGGGCCGGCAATCAGGACAAGCGGAAACCCTCCGCCGATTTTAATATTCTTCAGTCTGATCATTCCGCCCAAGAAAGTACAAAAAAAGGGGACGAATTCAAAGGAAGAGAACCCCTCCGGTAGCGCCGTTTCCGCAGGAACGCCGTTGCTTCTCAAACCGCATTCGCGTATTTTGAGGTCGATGGTCCTCCACGCCTACGCGAAAATAAACCTCGGTCTGCGCATCCTGCGGAAACGGGACGACGGTTTTCACGACATCGAAACGATCTTTCACCGGGTCGATATTGCGGACCGGCTCGAACTCGGCCCTTCCCCCGATGTCACTTTCTCGGCGGAAGGACTCCCCATCCCGGGCGATCAGCCGGATCTCTGCCTCCGTGCCGCCCGGCTCCTTCAAAAAGCATCCGGCACCCGGTCCGGCGTGGCCCTGAAGTTGACGAAGAGAATCCCCGTCGGCGCGGGACTTGGTGGCGGGAGCTCCGACGCGGCGGCCACCCTCACCGGACTGAACCGGTTCTGGAATCTGGAATTCACCCACGATCATCTCTCCCAGATCGGGGCCGAGCTTGGTTCCGACGTCCCATACTTTCTCCGGCCGGGGAGCGCACTCGCCACCGGACGGGGCGAGGTCCTCAGCTATTTTCCGCTCGACCTGCCGTTCAGCGTACTTGTGGTCTGGCCCGGAATCCACATCGCCACCGCGTGGGCATACGCGCAGTGCACCCCGGGCGGAACCGGGCGGGCGACCGGCCTGAAGAGCGCCCTTCTCGCCGCCATACGTGATCCCGATCGGATGCAGGAGGCCGTCGTGAACGAATTCGAGCCCTCCCTTTTCCCAAAATATCCGGAACTCGCCCGGGTGCGCCACGAACTGAAAGCGACCGGCGCATTTTATTCGGGGATGTCGGGGAGCGGCTCGTCCCTCTTCGGCCTGTACACCGACGCTCAAACCGCCTCCGGGGCAGCACAACTGTTCGCCTCACGGTACAAAGTTTATCTCACCCCCCCTCATTTCTCTCCGCCAGCAGACTGACCGGCCGCGCGCGCCGTTTACATTCACCAATATTTTCTCTATATTTTCATCGATGAAGCGGCCGACCCTCATTCCCCTCCTGGCAACACTCCTCCTGATCATTCCGGCCGTTTCAGTCCACGCCACAGCAGGTCCGTCCGATTCACTTCAGACGCCGGCTTCCAAAAGCGCAGGACCCGACACGACCGCCCGTCCCCGCATTCCGCTTCCGGGACTCGGATCCGTCGACCGCGGCCTGAGCGGACTGCCCGAGCTGTCCGATTCCTCCATCCGGTTCGATGATTATCAGAATTTCGCAGACCTTCTCCTTCCCATCGGCGGGTTCTTCCTCCAGGATTTCGGTTCGCCGGGAGAGTGGCATCAGCTTTTCTACGACGGGCTCCCGGAAACTTCCGTGAAGTTCATGGCAGACGGCGTTGAGCTGAATGACGCCTTCGACGGGCTGTTCAACATATATTTTCTGCCGACGGAGTACATGGAACGGGTCGAGGTCATCCGCGGCACCGAGGCCTTCGCCTACGGCCTCAACGGCCCCGGCGCCGTCGTGAACTTCCTCACCACGAGCCGGCGGGCGGTCAAACCGTTTTCCCGCCTCCGTTACTTCGAAAATGCCTACGGCCAGGCATTCGTCGACGGCATGGTCAGCGAAGACATCATGCGGGGGCTCAATGCCACCGCCGGGGTTTCCCACAACACCTACGCCGGCCGGTTCGAAAACAGCAATTATGATCAGTGGAACGGGCGTTTCAAGATGAGATACAACATCTCGAATGCGCTCGATATCGGATTTTCAGAAAATTACAATCAGACGTATCTGGGCCTGTTCGGCGGCATCAACCGGGCTGTCACACCCGATTCGCTCCTGTACAGTCAGTATCAGGCGGTCATCGCAAACAGCGAAACATACGAAAAGGTGACACGGCATGATGTCGCGGGGATCATCGCAGGCAGACTGCCGGGCGATTCGAGCGGCATCTCCACCCTCACCGTCTCGTACTCCTCCCAGCTCCGGGAATACCGGCAGGAACCGAACCTCAATTACGAGACCCAGGTGATCCACGACGACCAGTATTCGCGGATGATCGGCCTGAAACTCGACCACCAGAGATCGCTCGGGCCCGGATCCCTCGTCCTCGGGGCCGAACTCCGCACCGAACGCGGGAATGTCTCTCTCAGCCGCACGACCCGCAGTCTTTTCGGCATCGTCCATATCCCCCTTCCGGATTCGTTCCGTCTCACCTTTTCCGGACGCTTCGACCGCGCGGACGGGACGGACAATTTCGGATTCGGCCCGACGCTCAGATTCCGTCCGGCCGACGGCCTTGAATTCTTCGGCGGCTATTCCCGGTCCTACCGTTTTGCAAGCCTGGAAGAACAATCGGTTGCGACCGATTCGCTCTTCTCCCTCCTGAACGGCGCTCCGGAGCGTCATCACCTGGTCGAAGCCGGGATCCGCCTCGCCGTTCCGAACAGCCTCTCTCTGGAACTCAGGGCCTACCAGCGGACCATCCGGAATTACATCGCGGTCTCCCCCTCGCCGACCACAGACAACCCCGCCGCGCTCGCCTTCGTCAACCGGGACCGGCGGCTTCTGCGCGGCGCCACCGCAGATCTCTTTGCCCGATGCGGCTCCTTCGTCCTCGAAGCAGGCGCGGGATACCTGAACACCGTCGATCCGGCGGATACCGACGTCACCGTTCCTGCATGGAACGTGAACGGCGGCTTTTATTTCTGGGACACCCTGCTCAACCACCGGCTGAATCTCAAAACCGGCCTCCACGTCAGGGCCTTTACCTCTTATGTCGGAAGGACCTTTCTGCCGGAATATCTCCTCTATGTGCCGGGCCCCAACGATCTGCTTCTGCCGGCAAATACGATTCTCGATTTCGTGGTCGTTGCACACCTCGGCGACGCCTACATCCACATCGTGATTCAAAATCTCTTCGATACGCAGTACGTGATGAATTCGTTCTATCCGATGCTCGACCGGTCCCTGCGGTTCGGCGTGAGCTGGAATTTTCTCAACTGATTCCGGATGGACGCGAGCAGAGCTGCGGACAACCGCCGCCCGGTGGTGACCGTCTTCGGGAGTTCGACGCCGCATCCGGGGGATGATGAATACCGCGTCGCCCTCGCCCTCGGCAGGGAACTCGCGCGACAGGGATTCACCATCTGCAACGGCGGATACGGCGGCACCATGGAAGCATCAGCGCGGGGCGCACAGGAGGCCGGCGGCGCCGCAATCGGCGTCACCGTTCCCCTCTTCAGCAGAAATCCCAACCGCTATCTCGACCGCATCATCGAGCGGACCACGCTGTTTGAACGGATCACCACATTGATCGAGACCGGGGATGCGTACGTCGTTCTTCGCGGGAGCACCGGCACACTTCTGGAATTCGCCGCCGTCTGGGAACTGCTGAATAAGAAGCTGATGGAGGAAAAACCGCTGATGCTCCTCGGACCGTTCTGGACCGGCGTTCTTGATCTGCTCAGGGACGAGGCCCTTCCGGGCCGGCCGGGGAAAATCACCTCCCTCGTCCGGGTCGTCTCCTCACCGGAAGAATGCGCCGGCTACCTCCGGAAACGGCTCATTCTGAACGGATAATCGGAAGATGTTGAATTCTCCTCCGGAATTTCGTACTATTCCGCGGCCGAACATCCGTATGCCTTTTCCGTACAAGAGGAAAAACAACCCCTCACATCGACAGCCGGTACGACCATGGACGCACAGACTCCTTCAATGACGACGCCCCCGGTGTTCTCCTATGCCGGATTCTGGAAAAGATTCGGTGCATGGATAATCGATAAAATCCTTCTCGGGATCCTGTTCATCATCCTTCTTCTCCCCACGGCCGGCATCCTCGGTCTGGGCGCGCTGAATGTCGACGACGTGACCGACGCCCCGCTCGGCTTTCTCCTTGCTCTCACTGGGGCGTATCTCTTCACGTCGGCGGGATTTTTCATCCTCTGCTGGCTCTATTACGCACTGATGGAATCAAAACGGGGCGCGACCATCGGAAAACTGGTCCTCGGAATTCAGGTCGTCGATATGACCGGCGGGCCGGTCTCGTTCGGCAGGGCAAGCGGCCGCTATTTCGGCCGGCTGATTTCCTCACTGATCCTCGGCATCGGCTTTCTTATCGCCGGCTTCACACAGCAGAAACAGGCCCTTCATGATATCATGTCGGGCTGTCTCGTCGTGAAACGATAACCGGCGGCACACTTCCACTTACTTCCGGAACGCTGTATGAGCTTCCGCCGTTCACGCATCCTCCCGGTCATCTGCACCGCGCTTCTCCTGCCGGTGACCGCCGCCTCCGGGCAAAACACAATCTTTCCGTCTCCCCTCAGTCCCCGGATCGCAAATTATGATATCGATGCGAGGTACGACCCCGCACGGTTCACGCTCGAGGGACGTGAGAAGCTCCGCTGGCGGAACGAAGGAACCGACACCGTCCGGTCCATCGAGATGCATCTCTACCTGAATGCATTCCGCAACAACCGGTCGACCTTCATGATGGAATCGGAGGATCTTCCGGACCAGTCTCCTGCCGACAGCGCCCGCTGGGGATTCTGCCAGATCCGTTCCCTTCTGACCGAGAACGGTGAGGAGCTGACCGGACGGATCCGGTATATCCATCCGGACGACGACAACACCGACGACAGAACGGTCATCGAGATACCGCTCCCCTCCCCGGTTCTGCCCGGTGATACTCTCGTTCTTTCGTCCGTCTTTACATCGAAATTCCCCCGGCCGCCGGTAGCCCGGAGCGGCGGAAAGGCGGAGTACCTCTTCGCGGGCCAGTGGTTTCCGAAAATCGGAGTCTTCGAGAACGGGAGCTGGAACTGTCATCAGTATCACGCGCAGTCCGAATTTTTCGCCGACTTCGGAGTTTATAACGTCAACATTACCCTACCGCAAAACGAAATCGTCGGCGCCACCGGTCTCGAAACAGGATCGGAACAGAACAGCGACGGCACGACAACTCACCGCTTCCATGCCGAAGACGTGCACGATTTCGCCTGGACGGCCAGTCCGGAGTACGTCGAATTCAGGGGCCGCGCGGAGCAGGTCGACATCCGGGTGCTCATGCAGCCCGACCACCGGGAGCAGGGTCCGCGATACCTGGCCGCCGCCGCAACGGCATTGAAGTATTTTCATGACTGGTACGGCGACTATCCGTTTCCCAATCTGACCGTCGTGGATCCGCGCCGGGGCGCGCGGGAATCGGCCGGAATGGAGTATCCGACCCTCTTCACCGCATGGACGACGCACGGCATTCCCGCGGGATGCCGGATTCCGGAAATGATCATCATCCACGAATTCGGCCACAATTACTGGTACCACCTCCTCGCATCGAACGAGTTCGAAGAGAGCTGGATGGATGAAGGGATCAACACCTTCACCGAGACCCAGATCATGCGGGAAGCGTACGGACAGACAGGCAATCTCCTCGATCTGCTCGGTTTCACCGTCGACGATCTGACCCTGAACCGCGTCGAATACCTGGGCGCCGCTTCCTACGATCCCACCCTCCGGTTTGCATGGAAATATTATTCCGGGGCAAGCTACGGGGTCAATTCCTACGCGAAGCCGGCAGTTCTCCTGACCACCCTGCAGAATTATCTCGGCACCGAAACCATGCGCAGAATCATGAGAGCGTACGTGAACCGGTGGAAGTTCAGACACCCGACGACGAAGGATTTCATCGCCGTTGCGAACGAGGTCAGCGGACGGAATCTGAACTGGTTCTTCGATCAGGCAATTTATTCCAATGCGGTCCTCGACTACAGTATCGACAAGGTGACGACGCGGGAAATTTCCCCGGGGCGCGGGTTCGGGTTCACCGACCGCCTCACGGGAAACGGACCGGCCGCCGATTCGGCCCCTTCCGTCCCGGATACCGGCCGTCTCTACGCAAGCGAGGTCGACGTACGGCGGCTCGGGACGTTCATCTTTCCGGTTACGGTGGAGGCGAAATTCGAGGACGGATCCCGCGTGCGGGAACAGTGGGACGGAAAGGATACCTGGACCCGCTTCCGGTACACCCGCCGTGCCCGGCTGGTGTCGGCAACGGTCGATCCGGACAGGCTCATCCCGCTCGACATCAACCTCACCAACAACAGCAGAACGGTTGATTACCAGACTCTCGGAGTCACCACGGCCACTCTCCGGGTCCTCTTCTGGTTCCAGTCCCTCTTCGACCAGCCGGAAATTTTCAACATGCTGAACGTCGTCGCGGGGCTGTTCTGACGGCGTTGAGCGACGGAGAATCCATGAGATACTATAGAGAAGCGCTTCACAAACTCCTCCGGACGAAAACCCTGATCCTGCTCTTTTATCTCCTCAATCTCGGAAGTGCGCTGATCGTCGCCCTTCCGTTCCGATCGGTCCTCGGCACTGTCGCCGGACACTCGTTTACCGGCGGTGCGTTCGCCTCCGGCTTCGACGCGGAGGTGATCCTGGAGCTGATGTCCAGGAATACCGTCGTCGGACCGGTGTTCCAAACGCTCATCGCCCTCGCCGCCGCGGTCTACGGCATCGGAATCCTGTTTTTCTCAGGAGGAGTCTTCGGCCTTTACCTGCGGAACGACCGCTTCGACGCCGGCGAATTCTGGAACGACGCGGGCCGGATGTTTCCGCGGTATCTCCGCCTCTTCCTCCTCAGTCTGCCGGTGCTGGTCATCTGTTATTGCATCCAGTTCCTGGAAACCGCGTTCGTCCGGATCGTCTACGGCCCCGACCCGTATCAGACCGTTCTCTACTGGGGTGTGTGGATCCGGACCGGTCTCGGGTATCTCGGTCTGCTGATCTACGCCGTCATCTTCGATTACGCCCGGATCTTCGCGATCGACTCCGACGAGAGGAACATGCGCCGTGCGCTCGGAAACGGGATCAGATTCGTCTTCCGGCACTTCCTCCCGGTTATCGGAATCGCGCTCCCCGTGTTCCTCGCCGGACTGCTCCTCCTGATTCTCTATAACCTCGTGACCGGCGGGTTTCCCTCTCCATCAACCGCCGGCCTCATCGTTCTGATCTGCCTCCAGCAGGCCTACATCGCCGGGAGGGTCAAACTGCGACTGATCCTCTATGCGGTTCAGACTTCCTATTTCGCCCGGAAAGTGCCAGAGACACCTGAGATCGACGGCCCTTCCGACGGGATCATCGATCCGAATCCTCTCCTCACCATCTGAATCTTCGGGACACCCATATGAAACGACTCGTCCTGCTGTTGCCTCTCGCCTTCCTCATGATTTCGGCCGGGGTGGCACAGCCGCATCAGGATCTCATGAACAGCGCGACGCGCGATCTGCTCAAAAATCATTTAAGCGGAGAGATCGCGAAGGAACATGTCATCGCCATTACGCGGCATCACCGCATTCAGGGCTCGAGGGGATACCGGGACGCCGCCAATTACGTTCTGGGCCGGCTCCGCGCGTACGGCCTGACCGAACAGGATGCCTTCATCGAAAGCTATCCGTCGGACGGGAAAAAGGTCTACCAGACATGGCAATCCCCGTCCGGATGGGACATCCGGTCGGCGGAGCTCGAGATGGTTTCACCTTCCCGGGAACGCATTGTCGGATATCCCGAAATCGCCATGAGCGTGATGACCTATTCGAATCCCGGCGATGTGACGGCGGAACTGGTCTGGGTTGGGGAAGGGACGCACGAGGCGGATTACGCCGGAAAGGACGTCAGGGGCAAGATCGTCCTTGCGACCGGTTACGGCGGCGACGTGCACCGGCTCGCCGTCCTGAAATACGGCGCCAGGGCGGTCGTCTGCTACCTCGATGATGACCGGGCGAAAACATATCCCGACATGCTCCAGTATACGGGGCTCTGGCCGCGGACGGAAGAACTCCCGCGCGTCACGTTCGGATTCAATCTCACCAAACGGCAGGGGGACAGGCTCAGGGATCTGCTCCTGGCGGGAACGAAAGTGGTTCTCCACGGCAAAGTCGAGGGCACCGGGCTGGAGCCCTACTTCATGGACGTCGTCGTTGCACGGATCCCCGGGACGGAACAGCCGGACAGGGAAATCGTCTTCACCGCCCATCTCGATCATCCGAAAGAATCGGCCAATGACAATGCGAGCGGATCCGGGGCGATCCTCGATATCGTGCGATCGCTCAAATCGCTGATCGACGAGCATCTCCTCCCGAGGCCGCGGCGATCTCTGCGTTTCCTCTGGGTTCCCGAGTGGAATGGGACGATGGCCTACATCGACCGGCATGTGGAATTCCGCGGACCAAGGCTCGAGGGCTCCGTCCTGGCCGATCTGAATCTCGACATGGTGGGCGAGCATCCCGAACTCCTTCATTCCCAGCTGTACCTGACGAGAACACCGGCGTCGATCCCGTCCTGTCTGAACGAAGTGATCGAAAACATGGCCGGGATGACGGACCGGCTGGGACTGACCTCCCTTCGCGGGAGCCGCGCGGCATTCAACTACCGTATCAGTCCCTATACCGGCGGAAGCGATCATATGATGTGCATCGACAGAAAAATTCCCGCGGTCATGTTCAGTCATTCCGACTACACACACCATACCTCCGAGGATACCCCGGACAAAGTCGATCAGACCGAACTTCTCCGGAACGAAATGATTGCGGCCGGGACAGCCTGGTATCTCGCCAATCTCGATTCGGCGGAAGCCGTCGATCTCGCGTCGCTCGTCTACGAGCGGGGAGCAGACCGGCTGGCTGCGGCGGCTCGCAAGGCGATCCAGCTTCCCCCCAGCGCACGTCCCTCCGAACGGAGCGACCTGCTCGATTTTCAGCAGAGGGTGGAACTGGAGGAAATGGGATCCATACTCGAATTCAATGCGTCGCCGCAGGCGCGCCGCGCGGTCGGCGCACACCTCGATCAGATCAAGGTACTGACCGGCATGCTGACCCGTTCTCTCGCGGAATCGCTCCCCCCCGGCGGGACCGCGCCCGACCGGCCGGAACCGACGGACTCCCGGGTTCCGATCCGTACAACCCGGGGACCTCTCGACTTCGGTCTGCCGGAGCGGAAGCTCGATTCGGCCGCCGCCGCGTGGTACCGGTCACCCGCATTCACGCTCGACGGCGATGCACGGTTCGAGCTGGTGAATTTTGTTGACGGAAAAAAGACGGTGAGTGCGATTGCCGCCGAGCTGAATCTGGAGTTCGGTCAGATCCCCGCCGAAGAGGTGGCGCATTACATCGAAGATCTGGTTAAGACAGGCGCACTCGGCTGGAGGTAACTCCTCAGGGAGGGACTGCACCTGCGGATGCTCATTCCCGGGGACAAAGCCGGAATCGTTGCCATTTCCCCGGGCATTTGATATATTTGGGACAATTCCGTTCGTCGACGGCGCTGTTCCGTGATACTTCCTTTTACCGCAGGTGAAAAAATATACCCTCAAAAAACCGGGCACCGGGGAATTGCACATCGTGCACCCCCGGCAGTTCCGGATCGATTACGAGAAGGAGCTGAATGCGGCACAGTACAAAGCCGTCGTCTCCGTCGACGGCGCCTATCTCGTCATCGCGGGCGCCGGTACCGGCAAGACAAGGACGATCGTCTACCGCGTCGCCTACCTCGTCGAGCTCGGCGTCAAACCGGAGCACATCCTTCTCCTGACCTTCACCCGGAAGGCGGCGCAGGAGATGCTCCGCAGGGCCTCTCTCCTTCTCGATCACCGTTGTGAAAACGTCGCGGGAGGCACCTTCCATTCATTCGCCAATTTTATCCTCCGGAAATACGCTCCCGTCCTCGGTTTTGACCGCAATTTCACGATCCTCGATCAGCGCGACGCCGAAGATGTCGTAAACCTCATCCGCACCCGGCTGAAGCTGGACACCGGAAGCCGCAGATTCCCGAGAAAGGAAACGCTGTACGACCTCTACAGCCGTTCAGTCAACACAACAATCCCGGTCGACGCGATATTGAGCAGTGATTACCCGCACTATCTGGAGCTCGGGGAGGATATCGCCCGCGTGCACGCCCTCTTCACGGAGTACAAGCGGGCGCACAATCTCATGGATTACGACGATCTGCTTCTCTTCCTCACTAAACTGCTCACCGAGCATGAAGCGCTCCGGAACGAGATCTCCGGCACCTACCGGTACATCATGGTGGATGAATACCAGGACACCAACCGCCTCCAGGCCGATATCGTCCGGCTCCTCATGGGCCGCCACGGGAATGTGATGGTCGTCGGAGACGACTCCCAGTCGATTTATTCGTTCCGCGGAGCCACCATCAGGAACATCCTCGATTTTCCCGAGTCGGTCGGACCCTGCACGGTCATCACTCTCGAGGAAAATTACAGGAGCACACAGGCGATTCTGAATGTGGCCAATGAGATCCTGCGGCGGGCGATGGAGTAGACAGAAATGAGAACGCACCCGCAGATATTCCTCGCCGTTCTCCTGCTCCTCGTTTCGGGCTGTCCGGCCCCGGAAGCGGTCAGAAAGGAAGCCCCGCCTCCGTCACCGGCCGGGAAAACGCCTTCCGCGCCGGAGATGTCGTTCATCCTCGGTACTCTCGATCTCTCAGGATATCACGGACGGATTGAGGACAGCTCCATCGCGGCCTTCGCAAAAACGGTCCAGGGCGAAAAAATCGACATCCTGGCGGTCGAAGGAATCACGCGGTATCCGGGGGTTGCGACAAGGACCGATTTCGTCGACCGCTTTGCGGCGGCGGCCGGCATGCGGACCGCCTTCGGGGAGACCATCACACTGAACAACCGCCAGGGAGGCAACGCGGTCTTTTCCCTGTTTCCGATCGACTCGCTCGTCAACACCCATTACACGGAAATGGACGGAATCGGCTTCGAAGCAGTCCTCCAGGCGGTGATCGACTGCGGGCTCCGGGACGTGGTGGTCGCAAGCACCCATCTTCCCGAAAAACCAGGGGTAGCCGAAGAGACGAGCGCGCTCGGTACGATCAGTGTGTTTGCGACGATATATCCCCGGACGCCGGTGATCGTCAGCGGGAATCTCCCCCACACGGCGGTGATGAATCCCCCGGCGGCCTTTGTCCCGCTCCCGGTGCGGCATCCCGACGCACCTTCGCTCTGGTACACCCGGGACAGTTCGCTGACCGTTCGCGATGCAAGGTCTGAAAAAACGGTGTTCGGCCGCCTCCTGATCGTCGACTTCGACCTCCGTCGCGCGAGGACGCCATGAGGCACAAATACGGGAAGAAGCTGTTCACGAACAAACAGGAAGGCGAGCTCCCCCAGCTCATTGTAGCCTCGGACGAACACACCCAGTCCAAATTCGTCGTTCAGAAGATCCTCGAGCTCCGGGAAAGCGGGATTCCGCTCGAGGAGATCGCCATTCTCTTCCGCTCTTCGTTCCTCTCCTTCGATCTGGAAATCGAACTGACGAAGGCGAATATTCCGTTCGTGAAGTACGGCGGCTACAAGTTCATCGAAACGGCACACGTCAAGGATGTGATCGCCTACCTCCGGGTCCTGGAAAATCCCCGCGACGTCGTCGCCTGGAACCGGATCCTCCTGCTGATCGACGGTGTCGGACCCCGGACGGCGGAGCATGTCATCGACGATATTATTTCGAAACGCCTGCCGGGGGGATCAGCCGGTTTCTGGGAGGAGTATTCGGGTTATCCGACATCCGTCAGGGAGCTGTTCCAGGTTCTCCGCGGCCTCGCGACAGGAAAGCGCGATCCGGCCGATACGGTTTCCCGGATTCTGACATATTATCATCCGCTCTTCAAAAAGCAGTACGATGACCATCCGAAGCGCAGGAAGGATCTCGATGCGTTCGAACAGATCGCCGCGCGATACTCCTCGATCGAAACCCTCCTCGCCGATCTCGCCCTCGAGCCGCCGACCGAGAGCATCGCGGACGTCGAGGCGCCCGGCAAAGACGACGAACTGCTCGTTCTCTCGACCATCCACAGCGCAAAAGGGCTCGAGTGGAACAGTGTTTTTCTGATCTACGCGCTGGACGGAAGATTTCCGGCGATGCGGTCGGTCGACAGCCCGGATGAACTCGAGGAAGAGCGGAGGCTGATGTATGTCGCCTGCACCCGGGCAAAAGAGCACCTCTTTATCACCTATCCGGTCAATATTTACGACCGTGAATCGGGCCTCATCCTGACCAAGCCCTCCCGATTTCTCGAAGGACTCGATGGATCCCTCGTCGAGCCATGGGTCATCGAGGAGGGGTGACCGGCTGTTGAATTGAGACCTCAAAAAGCGTACATTAACGCCAGGATTGATATTCCCCTGTTCCCTGCGTCCGGTGGCCGGGGAACGCACATTCCCTGAACAGGTATGATGTCGAACGCTGTCAGAAAGGAGCATTTGCATGGATCAGCAGAAAGTCGATATGTTTCTGATGTCGTACAGCAAATATTTCGAGGGATACCAGCTCATGGCGATTCGGGAGAAACTGCTGAAACTCGATGACGCGAAAATGGTCGAACTGCAGGCGGCAAACCTCAAGGATCCCACGATGATTCTCATTGTATCTGTCATTGGAGGGCATTTCGGCATCGATCGTTTTCTGCTCGGCGACATCGGACTCGGGATCGCGAAACTCCTCACCTGCGGCGGTCTGGGGATATGGACCATCGTCGACTGGTTCATCATCATGGGGAAGACGCGGGAAATGAACATGCAGAAAATCCAGCAGGTCCTGTACTGAGGTCAATGCCGCACAAAAGGTTTTATACCATCCTGACGACCCTCACCGGAGCCGGTTATTTCTGGATCTGGCGCCTCTCGGCCGCGCCGGACGCCGGCACAGCCGGAACCACGCTCTGCCTGTTTCACCGGTTGACCGGCCTGCCGTGCCCTTCCTGCGGCGTCACCAGATCGATCGCGATGCTGATGCACGGAAACCTCCGGGGGGCGGTGGATTGCAATCCTCTGGGAATTGTTCTTCTGCCCGTTCTCCTCGTCCTGCCGTGGTGGCTGGCCGCCGATCTGTCCGGATCCGACGCGAGTCTGTTCCGGTTCTCCGAAGCGGTCGGCTGCTGGTTCCGTCGGCACCGGACAGCCGCCGCGGCCTGCATATTTCTTCTCCTCCTCAACTGGGGTTGGAATATATCAAAAGGACTCTGAACCACCGCCGCACGACGGGAAAAAGGGGCAAAGTTGAAAACGTTAGGAAAATAGATTACCTTAACGACGAAACGCAGCATCAGGGGTAGCCGTACGTAGCCTTTGTCAAAGGGGAAGATGTCACGCGAAAACCGAATCCGGCCTTTCATCCCGGCCGGGCGGGATTCGCCGGCGATGTTGAATATTTTCTCCAGGAAACGTGTCCTATGCTGACAACGCGCACAATCAAATGGCTGTTCCTCCGCACCCTGATGCCCGCAGTCCTTTGCATGACAGCCGGATTCTGTTTCTTCGGGCTCAGCATCTTTACCGTAAGCCACGCCGCCTTCCAGTTCGTCTCGAATGGAATCATCGGCGCCGTGTTCCTCTGCCTCCTCAGGTGCACCAATGTCAAGAATGCGGTCGGGATCTATATCGTTCTTGCTGTGCTCGACTCGGCGTTCGTGTCGGAGGGGATCAGCACCGGATTCATCATGCGCGATTTCTTCTTCGCCCTCTCCCTTGCGCTTTCTCTGCTGATCTTTTACTACCTCTCAATCGCCAACCAGCCGCAGATCCGGTGGATCGACATCCTCTTTCTCGGGGGACTGCTCGCCACATCGAACGTTATCGCAACCACCCTTCTCGTCTACATGTACCACACGACGGGGTACATCACCGCCGCAGCACTGAACGGATTCATCGGTCTGTTCTCCGGCATCGGACTCGGCTTCGGGACCCTCATGACCCAATTTTTCCATCTGAATCCGGAAGAAGAACCGGCATGACGGCCGGGCCCGGATAGCGGCGTCGTCGGAACCGCACGGCAATGTTCCTCGGACATTATGGCGCCGCTCTTGCGGCAAAGAAAGCCGCCCCCGCACTTCCGCTTGGGACACTCATCATGGCATCCCAGCTCATGGACCTGCTCTGGCCCCTCCTCCTCCTTTTCCATGCGGAACATGTGCGCATTGCCCCCGGCATTACAGCCGTTACACCGCTCGATTTTTACGACTATCCCTGGTCCCATTCCCTGACAGGGTCGCTCCTGTTGTCGGTTCTCTTCGGCGGCGGCATCTATCTCCTGTCGAAAAATCCGAGATCTTCCGCGGCTGGCGGCGTTCTGGTGTTCAGCCACTGGGTGCTCGACTTCGTCACCCACCGGCCGGACCTTCCGCTGACTTTCGGTTCCGGAACGAAGGTGGGTCTGGGCCTCTGGAATTCCCTCCCGGGCACGATCGTCCTGGAACTCCTCGTCTTCCTCGCGGGATTCGCCGTCTATTTTGCCTCCGTGCCGGCAAATCGCCGGAAGGGAACAGTGGAGTTCACTTCGTTCGCAGCGGTCCTCGCCGGCATTTACTTTGCCAGCCTGTTCGGCCCTCCGCCCGAGAACAGTCTGGAAATCGCCGTCGCCGGCAATGCCGCATGGATTTTCGTCATCTGGGGGTACCGGCTCGACAGGCCGCGCCGGAAGAAACCGGCACGCCTGTAGCCGCCGCTTCCGCCCCCATTTCAGCAGAGAACCTCACTATCATACGGCAGAATCCGATGAATTACCACCGCCTCCTCTTCCTGGTCTACATCCTGGTGCTGATCTGGTCCGTCATCAATCCCTTAGATTATTTCACCTGGATGCTGGAAATATTTCCCGCTATCGCCGGACTCGCGATCCTCATTCTGACGTACCGAAAATTCAGGTTCACCGATGTTGTCTACACGCTCATCCTCCTGCACTGTTGCATCCTGTTCGTGGGGGGACATTATACGTACGCCCGCGTCCCGCTGTTCGAGTGGCTCAGGCCGGTTTTTCACTGGCAGCGCAATAATTACGATAAACTGGGTCACTTCGCACAGGGGTTTGTGCCGGCATTTATCGCGCGCGAGCTGTATATCCGTCGGAACATCGTCCGGCCGGGAGCGTGGACCGCGGTTCTGACTGTCGCAACCTGCCTGTCGATCTCTCTCCTGTATGAACTTTTTGAATGGGTCGTCGCCCTCGCGTCGGGCCAGAACGCGGATGCGTTCCTCGGGACACAGGGCGATCCGTGGGACACCCAGTCGGATATGGCCTTTGCCCTTCTCGGCGCGCTCTGCATGGTGTTCCTATTTGCGGGAATGCACAACCGGATGATCGCGCGGCTGGCGTCCGGCGAAGCATCCCGGCCCTGATCAGCCTGCCGGCGGATCAGATTTCGGGGGGATGGCGGGGAATGTTGAGGGATAGCATATACCTGCGGTAACAGATATTCAGGAGCCAGATGCCGTTCATGACCAGGCAATTGATGACGCAGTAGGTGAAGAGGGCATCGAACCAGGAACAGACCGCAAGGAGGGAGAGTTCCGTTCCGAAGCCAAGAAGACCGGAGAGGATGAGCGAGAGCCGGTCGCCGTACCAGACGGGGAGCATGGCAAGATCCGGATCCGGACGAAGCGACCACCGGTCGATCCGGTTCATCATCCTGTCCTGCCAGCCGTAGATGAGAATGAAAATCCTCTGGAGCCGGAGGGTGAAAGGATCGCCCCGCAGATCCTCCTCGGTCACCGTCTCAATCGTGCGGTTGAGGACATACCTGTTCTCGGTGTGGAGAAAGGACGCCTGATAGTAGACATGGTAGGAAACCCGCAGAGTCATTCCGACAAGTGAGACCGCGCCGAGAAGAACCGTCCAGAGGGACGGGTTGCCGCGCCAGAGAACCGCTGTAATTCCCCCGAAAACCGCAACGCTCACGACGGCATCCCCGATTGAGTCGAGAAATCGGCCACGCCGGGAATAGAGCGACTTTGCCCTCGCCAGCTGGCCGTCCGCATCGTCGGTGATATCCTTCAGGAGGACCATCGTTCCGCCGATTGCGGTTGCGACCGGCGTGCCGGCGAGATACACGGCACCCGCGGTGACGCCGATGATCACGGAAAGGATAGTGACCTGGTTCGGCGTGATGCTGGTTCTTCCGATGAGACGGACCAGGAGTGAGGCGAGCGGCCGGAGGAGGACGATATTGATGACCTCGTCGGCATAGAGGGTATCCGATTTCAGTCCCTGCAGAAATAATCCCCAGCGATCGGACCGGTTCATCTCAATTCCTCCGCGGGAACCGGAGAAAGCGGCTCCTTTCCGAGAATTCTTTCCCGGAAAACGAGGAGAATGATCAGCCACACGTTGAGGGGAACGATGACCGACCAGAGATAGACCGGAAGAGCATTGCAGAGTGCGCAGAGGATGAGCAGCGTCCTGTTCGTCGTGGGACCGAGAAAACTGTAGAGACGGATGAGGGTTTTCCGCCCCGCGGTTGCTGTCGATCGTTGTGGGAGAGCGGGACGGGCCGGAGCGCCCGCCGCCTGCAGTCCGAGGTATCCGAGGTAGACGCGGAGGATCAGGATCCGTGCACGACTGCCGCCGCCGGCCTGAAGCGCCGCGATTTCATTCCGGAAGCGTCCTGCTTCGTTCGCCCGCGCATCGGGTTCATTCCTCATGAGCGCGATGAACTCGCTCTGCCTGTGGTCGAACACCGCCGCATGCAGTGCACTGCTGACCCCCGCGGCCACAACAAGGAGCCATGATCCGGGACGGCCATGCGCATAGCCGAATCCGATCCCGAGAAAAATGGCGATGCTCGATAGATAATCGGCCAGGCCGTCGATGATCCGGCCCAGAGGAGTGCCGCTCCCGTTCAGCCGTGCGAGCTGACCGTCCGCACAGTCGAGCACGTTGGCGGCGGCATACCATACCGCCGCGCCGATGAAGGCGGCCGGTACGCCGAGAGAGAGATTGTAGGCCGCGATAAGTCCGGCACAGAGTGATGCGAGGGTGATCTGATTTGGCGTGACGGGTGTATTTCGGACCGCACGGACGAAGAGGTAGGCCGCCGGTCTGTAGAGGAGGATATCGAGAAATTCCTCAGCGTCGGGAAATTTCAGGGAACGCCTGTAGTCAGCAAACATCGTCCCCGCCCTCCTGCGGAACGCAGAACGCAACGATCGCGCGCGCGTCATTTAGAGCGCTGAACGGGGGGGAATAGGAGAAGTCCCCGGAAATTCTCGAAGAGAGCCGGCCGGCAGCATCCCTGACGTCGCCCGGAACGGCCGCATCGCGCGATAATTCCCGGAGCAGGGCAACCGCGTCGCCGGTGGGGGGCTTGTTGTCAGACTGGGAGAGACGCCACCCGATCGCTTTGCCGGCAGCTCTTCGTGCGCAGACGCGGGCTTTTCCCTCATTCCCCCCTGCGAGAGCTAACCCTGCGGCTGAAAGTTCCCTTCCAATATCCTCAAGAACGATATCGATCCTCATGATGGTAACGCGTATGTTCGGGTCGTGTCAGAACGGAAATTTCTGACGGTACCACTCCTTCGTCACATCCAGCCAGAAAAACAAACCCCGCCATTTGCCGAGCGGTTCATAGAACCGTTCGATGATCCGATCCGGACCTTTTCTTCCGTTGCGGTGCAGTTCGAAGAATTTTGCCCTGCACCAGCTGTCAATGCCCAGGTAATCGTACCGGCCGAGAAGTTTCATGATATTGCCGGCGGCATAGGGTCCGATTCCCTTCACATCCTTCACCTGAGCGAAGAGCTCATCGGTCGGCAGGTGAGACGATCGCCAGGATTCGGGATCGATCTCGCCCCGGTCGACGCGCCGCGCAAATTCCAGCAGGTACGGAGACCGGTATCCGGTTTTTATTTCCTTCCGCAGATATGCCTCGCCCGAGCGGGCGATGGCCCGGGCCGTCGGAAACGCGAACCGGCCTCCTTCCGCCTCTTCGCCGAGTTTTGCGCAGAGATTTCCGACCATGATTTCCGTCAGCGCCCAACTGCAGTTCGTCGTACAGATCATTTTCACGACATCCTCGAACACCGTCGGGGCGCGAAGCAGACGTCCGGCGCCGGAGCGGGCAATCCAGCGGTAACCGGTCAGCCGCCGCGCTTCCCTGTAGAAATCCGAAAAGTCCTCGCCGATCCGGAAACAGTCTGCGATCTGCCGGCCGGCATCCTTCCGGAACCGGGCGTCGCATTTTACACTGCCGGGAGAGGAAACCCGGATCCCCCCGGGAACCTCCTCCATCCGGAGGAGAACCGTCCGGCCGTTCTCCAGCCGGAGGACCCGGGAGAGCGAGCGGTCCGCCTTATCGACATAAAAGGGGGGCAGGGCGCACCACCCGTGGCTGAACACGGTTCGCCAGAAACTGAACCTCTTCCCCGCCTCAATTGTCAGAACATTTCTCATCGCGGATCCGGATGCAGGACCGGATAAAGGAGCGCGCGACCCGGACACTCAGCCATGGTCCGGCCGGAACCGGTTGAGAAGGGCGTCATTCGTCGGATACTGGTCGATCGCCTTCCGGAGTGCGAGCATCGCCTCCTTCGGCTTCATGGCATTCAGGGTCCGGCGGAGCGACTGGTAACGGCCGGTATCGCCGCCAAAAAGAAGTTCTTCCCGGCGGGTTCCCGATTCGGCGATGTTGATCGCCGGAAAAATCCTCTCGTTGGCGAGGTCCCGGTTGAGGACGAGTTCCATATTGCCGGTCCCCTTGAACTCCTGAAATATCAGTTCATCCATCCGGGAGTTGGTATCGACCAGCACCGTGGCGATGATGGTGAGCGATCCTTCGCCTTCCAGCGCGCGGGCGGCGCCGAAGACCCGTTTCGGGATTTCGAGCGCCCTGATGTCGACGCCCCCCGACATCGTCCGGCCCGTTCCCGGCTGTACGGAGTTGAATGCACGGCCCATGCGTGTAAGGGAATCGATCAGGAGAACGACTTCGCGTCCCGTTTCCACCTTCCGGCGGGCGTACTCAAGCACAATTTTCGCAAGCCGCGTATGATCTTCCCTGTCGCTGTCGTTCGAACTGGCAAACACCTCGCCGCGGATCTGCCGCCGCATTTCCGTCACTTCTTCCGGGCGCTCGTCGACGAGCAGCATGAGGAGGTCGACCTCGGGGTGATTCCCGCCTATCGACCGGGCAAAATTCTGAAGCAGCATCGTCTTTCCCGCCTTCGGCGGGGAGACGATGAGCGCGCGCTGGCCCTTGCCGACGGGGCAGATCAGATCGACGATGCGCATTTCCCGTTCAGCGGGAGAGTTGCTGAGGGTCAGCCGTTCGTGCGGATCGACTGCGGTTCTTCTGCTGAACTCCGGAATCTTCAGCCACCGGTCGGGGGTCAGCCCGTTGATACTTTCGATGCCGGCGTCGGCCGTCCGGCCTGCGGACTGCCGGAGCACCACGATGGAACCTTCCCGGATGGCGTAGCGGGCAATCGCCTCGCGGGAGATTTTCGGATCGGACGATTTCCTTTCCATCGTGAGCGATCGCTGACGGAGAAACCCGCCGCCCCTTCCGTCATATTCGAGAATTCCCTCTGCAAGAGCAGTTGACGGCGCACTCTTTACTTTCGGGAAAATTTTCGTATCTTCAGCCATTCACTTTCAATCCTGTCAAATGAAACATACCAACATTCAGATTCTGATCCTCCGGCTGGTCGCCGGTCTGCTGTTCCTCCACATGGGAATTCAGAAATACAATGAGGGCTGGTTTTCCTCTTCCGTACATCTGCAGACCGCCCTGGCCGGCTACGAACAGCAGGCCACCGGATACCACAAACTCTACATGGATTCCGTGGCGCTCCCCCACGCCGGAGTATGGTCGAGAACAATACCGGCGGGAGAATTCCTTCTCGGCTCCTCGCTCGTGCTCGGGTGTCTCGTCCCCGTGGCAACGGTCGCCGGCATCTTCATGCTGATCAATTTCTGCGCGGCGAACGGATCGCTCTACTCGTTTGCGTTTTTTGAAACTCCCTGGTCTGCCCTGATTCTGGCGACACTCCTCATCCTGCTCCTGGCACGCGCTGGTCGCTGGGCCGGTATCGATTCTCTCCTGGCGAAAAAGAAATCAAAAAGTATTTTCTGGTAGACGGAACCAACCGGGGGATAAAATGAGGCCTCTGCATCACCGTCCACTGTACCGGCCGTGCGGACCGTCAGGACGATATCATCAATATACACACATGGGGTCTGAAATGCAATCCCCCACCCGCCCCGGAAACGCCCATCTGCTCCCGGTACGGAGAAATCACATCCACCCCCCCGCCGCATGCCGTCCGGTACCGGAATAGTCTATCACGAGGCGTTTCTCCAACACGACACCGGGCCGGCCCATGTCGAACGGCCTTCCAGACTTACGGCAATCGTCACCGCCCTGAAGGAAGCGAAAATCCGGGAGCATCTCCACCAGGTGATCATCGACCCCGCCGCGGAGGACGACCTGCTCGCCGTCCATGCCCCGGAACACCTCCGGTTCATCCGCACCTCCTGCCGGGATGGCCGGCACCTCCTGGATGAAGGCGACACGTTCGTCTCGGCGTCCTCACCCGATGTCGCGATCCTGGCAGCCGGCGGATGCATCGCCGCGGCGGATGCCGTCATGCGCGGAATCCTCCGGAATGTCTTCTGTGCCGTCCGCCCGCCCGGGCATCACGCCTGCCGCAATCGCGTGATGGGGTTCTGCCTCATCAACAACATCGCCGTCACCGCCCGGCATATTCAGCGCAGGTACGGCGTGCGACGCCTCGCGATCGTCGACTGGGATGTGCATCACGGCAACGGAACACAGGAGATTTTTTACGATGATCCGGACATCCTTTTCATCAGCATTCACCAGATGCCGCTCTGGCCCGGGACGGGAGACCGCATGGAGCAGGGATCCGGACTGGGGCGGGGCGCCACGATCAACATCCCCGTCGCTCCCGGGGCGGGAGAATCCGTCTATCTGAAGGCATTCACCGGCGAGATCGTCCCTGCGCTCGGGCAATTCCGGCCCGAAGCCATTCTGATCTCCTGCGGCTTCGACGCCCACAGGGACGATCCGCTCGCACAGATCGAGCTCTCCGAGAACAGTTTCGGACTCCTTACGGGCATCCTCACCGACACCGCCCGCCGGCTCTGCGGCGGGCGGGTCATCTCGGTGCTGGAAGGCGGGTACAATCTCCCCGCGCTCGCCGCCAGCGCGGTCCAGCATATCCGCGTACTCATGGAACAATCGTGATGTTCCCCCCGCCACCATCTCAACCGCCGACGAACCGGAGACTCCCATGACCCGTTCCCCCCTCATTCCAATCTTCAGATCCGTCTCGTTCATCTGCCGGCTCCTCGCTTTTGCCTCCGGAGCCGTCATCATCATCCTTCTCGTACCGCTTGCGGTCCCGTTCCTCGACAATGCCGCTTCGTTTTCCTACATCCGGGCACTCCTGTCGGCCGACCATGTCATCACGGGCGCCCTCCGGGCGAACATTCCGACGATCATCGCCCGTCACGACATGACCCGTCTGATCGGAGTTGTTCTCTCCTTCGTCATCGGCAGTACCTTCAGCCATTCGGCAGATTCGTTCAAGGGGAAAGCGCAGTACATCCGGTATAAGGCATCTTTCGAGGAATGGAAACAGACGATGCATCTCTCCGACAACGCAATTGTGCTGAACCCTCTCAACCAGAAGCTGGAGCAGTTGAGACATGCCGGTAAAAAGGACCGCGAACAGCTCCTCCGCGACTTCGCCGATACCAAGAGAAAACTTGACGCCATGGGAAGGGATCTTGCGT
Source organism: Bacteroidota bacterium (assembly GCA_035524335.1). Lineage (GTDB taxonomy): Bacteria > Bacteroidota > Ignavibacteria > UBA10030 > SZUA-254 > DATKPE01. The sequence continues at coordinate 59,336 of DATKPE010000047.1, read as the reverse complement.
TTCTCTCAATAGATGTGGTGGATTCGACGGGGATGAAGGAGGGAGAGGAGCGTGCGAGCGTTGAGCATGACTTCCGGGAATACCGGCGGCTGGTCGACCGGACATTTACCGCATGCGGGTGCGTGAAAGCGACCTGGACGCCGGACGGGGTGATGAGCGCCTTTGCGAACGTCGACGCCGCCGTCCGGGCGGCGCGCGAGGTGATCCGGAACCTTGACCGGTTCAACGCCGAAGTGAAATCAATGCGGCGGGAATTCACCGTCAGGTGCGGTGTCAATTCGGGCTTCGTCTATTTCGACGAATCGATGCCGCTCGAACAGCTCAGCGACCGGGTGCTCGATATCGCGGCGCATATCCAGAAAAAAGCGAAACCGAACAGTGTCTGTGTGGCGAAACCCGCGATCGAACCGCTGAATGAACGCTCCGGGTTCGAGCCGGCGGGAACGATGGTCGACGGGTATGAAGTCTATGAATGGCGGAAGGAAGGCGCCTAGGATCGCCGCCAGGTCGTCCCCTCTTTTTTATCCTCCAGAATAATGCCGAGCTGGAGAAGGCGGTCGCGGATCTGATCCGAAAGCGGCCAGAGTTTCTGTTTCCGCACCTCGAGGCGCAGTTCGATCAGCAGGTCGATGACGTCGCCCGCAGGAATTCCGGTCTCGCCGGCCGGCGCCATGGCCGGTGGCGGAAAGATCCCAAGAATCCCGCCGCCGTACTCCTCAAAGAGGCGAAGCGCCCCTTCGAGTGAATCCTTCGTTGCCAGCTTCCCCGGCAGAAACCAGCCGTTGACGAGATCCTTCAGCGCAGACAGCTCTGCAAGCGCCCGCGGTGTATTGATATCGTCGTTCAGCGCTCCGGCAAGTGCCGTTTCGATCCGCGAGAGATCCGCGGAGGCATCGACCGTTCCGAACGAGGAGCCTTTCAGGGAGAAACCGATCTGCCGGCGCAGGTTGCCGAGGGCGTTCGTCAGCTTCTCGAGTCCCGCTTTCGCTCCGTCGAGCGCGGTGGTGCTGAAGTCGAGCGTCCCCCGGTAATGACTCTGCAGGATGAAGAACCGGATGACGAGCGGATGGTACTGCCCGAAGATGTCCTTGAGGAGGGTGAAATTCCCGAGCGACTTGCTCATCTTCTGTCCGTCGACCGTCACAAGGTTGTTGTGGATCCAGAACCGGACAAACTGTTTCCCGGTCGACGTCTCGCTCTGGGCAATTTCGCATTCGTGATGGGGGAACTGATTATCCAGCCCGCCGCCGTGAATATCGATCGTCTCACCGAGATACTTCATCGACATGGCGGAGCATTCGATATGCCAACCGGGAAATCCGTCGCCCCAGGGGCTCGGCCAGCGCATGATGTGCTCGGGTTCCGCTTTTTTCCAAAGCGCAAAATCGTTCGGGTGCCGTTTCTCCGATTTCACCTCTATTCTGGTTCCCGAGGACGCCTCCTCCGTATTCCTTCCCGACAGCTTGCCGTACTCCGGATCCTTCGCGACATCGAAGTAGACCGAACCGTTCGCTTCGTAGGCGACTCCTTTCGAGATGAGGTCCGCAATAAGCGCGATCTGTTCGGTGATATGGCCCGTCGCCCGGGGAGAGATATCGGGTCTCACGACGCCGAGGGCATCCATATCCTCGAAATAGCTTCTTGTATAGAATTCGGCGATCTCCATCGGGTGCTTCTGTTCCAGCCGGCCCTGACGCAGAAGCCGGTCTTCCCCTTCGTTCGTCTCGCCGAGAAGATGCCCGACATCGGTGATATTCTGAACGTAGGTGACCCGGTAGCCGAGAAACCGAAGATACCGGAGAAGAATGTCGAAGGAAACGTAACTCTTTGCGTGACCGAGATGGGAATGGCCGTAGACGGTCGGGCCGCAGACGTACATGCCAACGGTGTTTCCCTGCAGAGGGGCGAACCGCTCCTTGCGGCGGGTCAGTGTGTTATACAGAGTAAGCTGTGTGCGATCCGGGGATGTCATGCGAAAGTCCGGTATAGTCAGTATGGATGTCCGTGAGGACGGTCGTTTACGGGGCCGCTCTTCCCTGCCGTCATTTCAGGCCCGGGGCAAGCCCCATCAGTTCCCTTGCCGAGGCCAGGCCGTGCCGCGTGACTTCCGAGCCGCTCATGAGCCGGGCGACTTCCTCGACCCGCTCCTCTTCGGCGAGCTTGCGGATCCGCGTAACGGAGCGGCCGGCGGTTTCCGCCTTCTCCACGATGAAATGGCAGTCCGCGAATCCTGCGATCTGGGGCAGATGGGTGATAGCGATGAGTTGATGGAATCTGGAAAGTTTTTTCATGCTTCTGCCGACCGCCTGTGCGATGCGGCCGCTGACGCCGACGTCGATCTCGTCGAAAATGAGAATCGGAAGCCGGTCCGATTTGGCAAGGATCATTTTCATCGCGAGCATGACCCGCGACACCTCGCCGCCGGAGGCGACCTCGACGAGCGGTTTGCAGTCCTCTCCCCTGTTGGTGGAAAGAAGAAATTCCACCCGGTCGGTTCCCCGGGATGTCGCGTGCGCCAGCTGAGCGGCGGGGGAGCCGTCTCCCGGATCATTGATCACCGAGGTTTCGAATCTGGGAAAGGCGATCCCGAGTTCCGTGAGCGCTTCGGCGACCGCGGCATTGAGTTTCTTCGACACTTCGAGACGTTTGCCGGAGAGACGCTGTCCGATGGCGGCGCATGTTTTTGCGCACGTTCCCGCCTCCCGGGTCAGGGCCGCAATTTCGGCATCAAAGTTCGTGGCCAGATCGAGTTCGACCCCGATCTTTTCCCGGTGCGCTATCACCGCGCCGAGGGAACCGCCGTACTTTTTCTTCAGAAGTGCGATCGCCCCGAGCCGGTTCCGGATCTCTTCGAGCCGGTCGGGCCTGAATTCGATGCGGGAGTTATACTGCTGGATGAATTTCGCGAGCTCGTCGACGATGGCGGCCGCCGATCCCGCTTCTCCGTATGACTCCTGAAATGTCTTGTCGACCTCCGCGAGATGTTCGAGTTCGTTCCGGAGCACCACCAGCTGATCGTGAACGGCATTATCCCCCTCGTACAACAGCTGGTAAAGCCGTTCGGTGGCGGTATAGAGCGTCTCCGCGTTTTCCAGGATCAGCAGTTCGCCTTCCAGCGCGGCTTCCTCATCGGGTTTCGGTCCGATGGCGTCGATCTCCTTCACCTGAAATTCGTAGAAGGAGCTCTTTTCCTTCAGCTGAAGCTCGCGGGCTTTCAGCTCGGAGAGGCGGGAGAGGATGGCGGTGTATTCTTCGAACGCCCGGCCGAATTCTTCGGCCAGACCTGCGAGCCCGCCGTAATCGTCGAGGAGATCGATGTGAGTTTCCGAGCGGAGGAGAGACTGGTGTTCGTGCTGACCGTGCAGATCGACGAGCAGATCCCCCGCATCCTTGAGAAGTGCAAGGGTGACCGGCGTGTCGTTGATGAAGGCGCGGCTCTGGCCTTTTGCCGAGATCTCCCGGCGGAGTATAAGCTCATCTCCGCACGAAATTTCGTTCTCTCCGAGCAGACGCTTGAGTTTCTTCTCGCCGCTGACGGTCAGAATTCCTTCGACCACCGCCTTTTCGGCGCCCTTGCGGACGGAACCGCTGTCAGCCCGGTCGCCCAGCAGAAGCCCGAGGGCATCGATGATGATCGATTTCCCGGCTCCGGTCTCTCCGGTGATGATGTTCAGCCCGCGCTCGAATGCGACCGACAGTTCCTCGATCAGCGCATAATTTTTGATGTGGAGAGAGCTCAGCATATCGTCGGGAAATGTACAAAATAATTACATTTCTGACAATCCGGGTGCGGGTCAGCGAAGAGGGTCAGTTCACCGCCGGTGCGGCGGTCGAGTCCCGGAAAAGGAGGCGGAGATCGGGAAGATCGGCGAGAATGCCATGATAGTAGGCCAGCCGGAAAAATTCAGAGAGGGATGCCGTGGCGGTATCGTCCAGCGTATAGGTGAACGTGGAGAGGTACGGGCCGTGCGCGGAATCCGCCGAGATCGCCGCGACGCCTTCATCCCGGCTCTCGCCGAGGAATCTTATTTCCGCGCCGGTAAGAGCCTCCGGCCGGGAGACCCAGATACCGTGGACGAACGGCAGATCGGTGCCGGCCACCCATTCGCCGGTCAGGTCGAACAGCGGTCTTCCCTCGTTGCGAATCCGGAGGGCATCGTCGCCGACACAGAGGACGCCGTCGGCTTTTGCGAGCCCGTCTTCCGGCGTGCCGAGAAAGGGGATGAGTGAGGGAGGTCCGCCGAACTGTTCGCGGAAGATCAGGTCGGCCAGGATGATTTCAGATGCTGATGCGGGAGAGACCGCCAGGGAGCGGACGGAGCGGAGCTGATCGCGGAACATGATGACGGCGCCGGGAGCGCCTGCGCCCGCGGCTGCACAGCAGTCCGACATGATGCCGTACATCTGGTATTCCCGGGCGTAATCGATCGGCGATAAAAAAGCCGCATCGAGGGATTTTTCCCGCAGTTTGATCGCAAGAGCGGCCGGGACATCGGCCGAGACCAGAAAGGGGCCGCACGGTCCCGGCGGGCGGAGCCTGCTGAAGAGCGGTGACGCAAACAGCGACGTCGATACGCCGATCCGCTTCGGCATAAGACGTCAGACGGATGTCTTCTGGCGGATCTGTTTGGACGCGAGCTCGCGGAGGTAGTAGAGTTTTGCCCGGCGCGCTTTCCCCCCCTTGGTGACCTCGATTTTTGCAATCCGGGGGGAGTGCAGGGGGAAAATGCGTTCGACACCGACGCCGTTGGAAATCTTTCTGACGGTGAAGGTCTCGCCGAGTCCCGCGCCGCGCCGGCCGATGACAACGCCGAGGAACTGCTGAATCCGCTCCTTGTCGCCTTCGATGACGCGGACATGGACATTCAGCGTATCGCCCGGCTTAAAGGCGGGAATGTCGCTTTTCATCTGTGTCGCTTCTACCAACTTCATCTTATCCATGATGGTTTCTCCTGTGAATCCTTATGTAAGTAAATCTTTTCTCCGTGCGGTCGTCCGGGTAACCCGCTGTTCCTGCCGCCATCGGGCAATCGCGGTGTGATCCCCCGAGAGGAGGACCGGAGGAACTTCCATGTCCCGGAACAGCGCCGGTTTGGTATACGATGGTCCGTCCAGAAGACCATCCTGGAATGAATCCGTCAGCATCGACTCGCTGTCGCCGAGCACACCGGGCAGGAGGCGAATGACCGCATCGACCAGGACCAGCGCCGGCAGTTCGCCGCCGGTCAGTACATAGTCGCCGATCGAGATCTCCCGCGTCACCAGAGCGGACCGGACCCGCTCATCGATTCCCTTGTAGTGGCCGCAGAGGACGAGCAGGTTCCTGCACATCGACAGCCTGTTCGCTCCTGCCTGCGAGAGCCGCTCGCCGTCCGCGCTCATGTAGATCACTTCATCGTAGGACCGGCGCGACCGGAGATAGTCGACGCATTCAAAAATCGGTTCCGGTTTCAGCACCATGCCGGCGCCGCCCCCGTAGGGGGTGTCGTCGATCGTCCGGTGCCGGTCGTGCGTGAACTTCCGCAGATCGTGAACCCGGACGCGGACCAGCTTTTTTTTCCTGGCCTGTCGGATGATGCTCTCGTTGAGCGGGCTCCGCAGCAGCTTCGGAAACCCGGTCACGATATCGAACCGCAATCCTGCTTCAGACATCGAGCAATCCCTCAATGACCTCAAGCACGACTTTCCGCCCTTTGATGTCGACGGACTTCACAAATTCCTTCACCGCCGGGATCAGCGCATCGCCTCTGGCGGTCCGGACCACCCAGTAATCGGGTGCGGCATGTTTATAGACGTCGACGATCGTACCGATGACTGCACCGTGCTGATCGACGACGTCAGCACCGACAAGGTCGTGGATGTAATACCGCCCTGTGCGGGGGACGGCGAGATCCTTTTTTTCAACGAACAGATACAATCCTCTCAGCCGGTCTGCGGATGTCCTGTCTCCGATCTCCGCAAATTTTATCTGCGGCCGGCGGCCGGAGACTTTCACCTTTTCGACCTTCAGGAGGTGCGTCGGGCCCTCAGCCGGGCCGACCTCGACATCATCGAGTTTTCTGAGCCGTTCGGCGCTCTCGGTCAGCAGTGAAAGGGAGCACCAGCCGGCGACTCCGAAACTGGCGACAATCACCGCAATCGCATATTTGTCGTCAGTCATATGAACTGTGCGGTCAACGGTACCCTGTGCTCAATCGAGCACTTCCAGCAAAACTTTTTTCCCCTGTTTCTTGCCGACGGCGGCGGCAAGGGTCCTGAGCGCGAAGGCAGTACGTCCCTTCTTCCCGATGACTTTGCCGATATCGGTCTGCGCCACCTGCAATTTCAGGAGCAGCTTGTCGTTCTCCGTCACCTCTTCGATATTCACCTGATCCGGCTGATCCACGAGTTGCTTCGCGATATACTCGACGAATTCTTTCATGCACCCTCCAGGTTGGCTTATGTACCGTTCGCGTGCCGCGCACCCTCGTCCGGGTCTCGGCCGAAGTGCGGAGCCGGGGGAGCGATACGGTGATCGAACTATAAGCTGGTCAGCAGAGGCGGAGCAGGAAACAACCGCCGGCCGGCGGCGTCAGGATGCCGCAGGCGTCTGTCCCGCCTCGGCGGGAACAGCGGCAGGCGCGGGCGCGGGCGTCGCACCGGCTGCGGCGGGCGCTTCGGCGGCCGCCTTCTTCTTCCGGGCGATTTTCCTGCGGGCCTTCTTCTCGTTCTCCCGGCGGAGCTTGTCCGCCTGGAGCGACTGCCACTTTTCAAGCGCGGCGGCGATCGTCGGTTCGTCGGCACCCTTTTTGAGAAGCGACCATTTCAGCCAGAGCCCCTTCCGCTGGAGAAGACTCCTGAGCGTATCGGTCGGCTGTGCGCCGCTCTTCAGCCAGTGAAACAACCGGTCTTCCTTCAGCTCGATGACCATCGGATTCACCCGCGGATTGTACTGGCCAAGCGATTCAATGAACTTGCCGTTGCGCCAGGCGCGCGAATCCGCAATCACGATCTTGTAAATCGGCTGCTTCTTCTTTCCTATGCGCCGCAATCGAATTTTTACCACTGGTTCTGCTCCTTGTATGTGTGCGTATTCCTCTGCCTTCACCTGGTCTCAGGCGGGCAGCTGCATGCCCCGGAACATCCGCGGCAGTTTTCCCTTCGAAAAGGTTTTCATCATTTTCTGCATTTCACCGAACTGCTTCAGCACCCTGTTCACGTCCTGCACCGAGGTCCCGCTCCCCATCGCGATCCGGCGTCTCCGGGTCCCGTTGATGATCTGCGGCCGCCGGCGTTCCTCCGCCGTCATCGACTGGATGATCGCCTCGACGCGTCCAAGCGCTTTCTCGTCCACGGCGCCGTTCGCCGGAAGCTTGTTCAGGCCCGGGATCATGCTCATAATCTGCTGGAGCGACCCCATCTTCCTGATCTCGTGCAGCTGGTCGAGAAAATCCTCAAACGTGAACTGCGATTTCCGGAGCTTCTCCTCGAGCTTCTTCGCCTTCTGCTCATCGAACTGCTCCTGCGCCTTCTCGACGAGCGTCACGATATCGCCCATCCCGAGGATGCGCGAGGCCATCCGGTCCGGATGGAACACCTCAAGCGCGTCGGGCTTCTCGCCCGTGCCGATGAATTTGATCGGGGTATTGACCACCGACCGGATCGACAGCGCCGCCCCGCCCCGCGTGTCGCCGTCCAGCTTCGTCAGAACCACGCCGTCGAAATCGAGCCGGTCGTGGAATGCCTTCGCTGTGTTCACCGCATCCTGCCCCGTCATCGCATCGACGACGAACAGGATTTCATTCGGCTTTACTTTTTCCTTGATCGAGGCGACTTCCTGCATCATCGCCTCGTCGATATGCATGCGACCCGCCGTGTCGATGATCACCACGTCGCGCGCGCTCCGTCGCGCGGCTTCGACGGACCCTTCCGCAATCTCTACCGCTCCCTTACCGCGATCGACGAGAACGGGAATCTGCAGCTGCCGCCCCAGCATCTCGAGCTGGTCCATCGCCGCAGGCCGGTAGACGTCCGCCGCAACCAGAAGCGGAAAATGTCCCTTCCTCTTCAGATAATGTGCGAGCTTCGCACAAAAGGTCGTCTTCCCCGAGCCCTGAAGACCCACCACCATGATCACCGTCGGCGGCATCGGCGCGATCGCAATATCCGCCTTCGTGGTCCCCATCAGCCGCACCAGCTCGTCGTGCAGAATCTTCACGATCAGCTGGCCGGGCGTCAGACTGTGGAGAACTTCCGTACCGACAGCTTTTTTCTGGACATCCTCGATGAACTGCCGGACGACTTTGTAGTTCACATCGGCGTCCAGAAGAACCCGACGGACCTCGCGTAACGATTCTCCGATGTTCGCTTCCGTGATCTTGCCCTGACCACGCAGCTTTTTGAAGACTATTTCCAGTTTTTGACTGAGATCTTCAAACATCGAGGAACCGACCTGAAGGAAAAGTGGCGAAAACAGATAAAAAATGCCAGGTTCCGGTTCCCGGCATCTTAAAAAGACAGGACAAATTTACAGAAAAAAAGTCATGATTGCAAGCAGAACGCGCCCCCCTTGATTCCCCCTTGTCCTCCGCCGGCGGACTGGTCGTTTTCTCCCGTCATTCATCCAATATCGCCGTAACCGGCAGACTTCTTTCCGCCTCAATCGGCAACAGCGCATTGATCAGCATAACGGATGAAAACCTTTTTACGGCCTCCGGGGTGATATCGGCCTCCCGGATCGCACCGGACCTGAGAAGCAGACCCCTCCGGATACCTGCCAGAAGTGGCTCGCGCGGTGTGTACCAATCCTTACCGTCGGAAAATATCAGATTGGCATAGGATGCGTCTGTTACCTTTCCCTCGCGGAGAAGAACGATATCATCCGTTCCGGCTTCCTTCAGGAGCCGGTCTATTGCGCTCCGGTCGGCGTACTTATGATCGTATACGAGATTATCCGCGCGCACATACCTGAGCGACCGGCATGTCCGGAACACGTACGGTTGATATTCGACCTTCCTGATCTCCCGGTCGTAGATAACCCTGCACTTGCAGAGACGGTCATCCAGATCGTCCGGCATGCGCAGAACCTCCCCGAGAGGAATCGGATGTTCCGCCCCGAAGAGTTCCCTGCGCGAACGGTTCATCCGGCGAGCATGCTCCTCGAGATGATAATATTTCCGCCCACGGACCTTGATCGTTTCAAGCAACAGGGACATAGATTTTATCGAGCAGTTCCTGATATTCCTTCCGCGGTTCGCTCCCCGCCGTTATGCCGCCCCCGCTTCGGTAGACCAGGGTCCCTCCGGACGATTCGATGAACCTGATCAGAACACACGAATCGACGGCGCGGCCGTCGAAGATCCCCGCAATTCCGGTATAATAACCCCGCGGACCGTTCTCCGCGCTCCGGATGATCCCGAGCGTTTTCCGTTTCGGCGCTCCGGTCACGGAACCCGCGGGGAGGAGCGCGAACAGGATATCCCCGAGCCGGTCGGGATAATCCGCCGGCAGTCTCCCCTCGATGCAGGTGCTCACCTGTATGAGTTCCCGGCCGGTGGACCTGATCCGTTCGGTATACCGGAACGATTTCACCGCAACATCCGACGCCACCATGCTGAGATCATTCCTGAGGAGATCCGTGACCGTCACCTGCTCGGCGGCCTCTTTCGGATCGGTCAGGATCGTCTGTTCCGCGTCCGGCACCGCCGCATCGATCGTCCCTTTCATCGGGAACGTCGCGATCATCCCATCCTCCATGCGGACAAAACATTCCGGGGAAAAGACCACAAACCGGCCCTCGACGAGCAGGCGGTATTTTGCCGCGGAGGCATGAAAAATATCGCGAAGAGAATGGGGTGATTCAACGGGGGTCGGGACGGTCAGATTGACAAGGTAGGAATTGCCCGCGTCAATGTGCCGGAAAACGGTCTGAAACATTTCTTCGTACCGTTCGAACGGAACCGGCCGCGGGAAGAGTTCTATTCCCTCCGATATCGCACCCGTGGACGCTGTAAAATTCCGCTTTCCCCGGAAATCATACAGAATTGCATCCGCCCGGACCTCCCGCAGAGGAAGGACCAGCGGCGCTTCCATCTCGAAGTCGATGATGAAGATACAGGGAATCCCCGCCGCGCCCAGGCGGTTCAGTTCCGCCGCCGCACCCGGCCTGTCAAACATCATGGCTGTGTTCGATTCCGTCGAAGCCCGCGCCTGCTGTGCGCCGGCGCGTCACCGGACCCGCGGTTATCTGATGCACACCATCTTTTTCATGAAGGTGACGGCGCCCGCAGGATTGCCGAGAGGCTGTATCTCGATCCGACAGAGATAGACACCGCTCGAAACCGGAAGTCCGGACGCCGCGGTCCCGTTCCAGACCACCCTCTTTTCACCGGCCGCCTGCACACCATCCGCCAGCGTGCAGATAAGCTGTCCCGTCGTGGAGTAGACCGTGAGGCGGACCCGGGCGTCCGCCGGGAGCGAATAGCCGATCTGCGTCGAGGGGTTGAACGGATTCGGGTAGTTCTGTGCAAGCGCAAACGCGGTCGGGGTGTTTCCCGACGGTCCGAACCGGACGGAAATCTGCTCTCCCTCCCGCGGCACCGTGATCGACCCGTGCTCCTTCATCGGGGTCTCTGTTCCATTTGCGGTCAGACGGGCATCGGTACCGCCCGCGGCGTGCCATTCAATCCTCAGCGGATATGAGCCGGCCCGCACCCGGATCGGGACCGATGCCGCCGGATGATCTTCTTCGAGCAGAAGAGCGGACTGCGTCGCGAACCTCGCATCGAATATCCCCGGCGCAGGCACGGGAGGCAGGAGGCATGATGCTTCGGTCACTCCCGCGGACGCACGCCCGACGTAGAGCGTCTGGGAATTTCCGCCGGCGTCCCTGATTGTGAGTGTCCCGTACTTTGCGAGAAGCTCCCGCACTCCGACGACCGGCAGTGGCCGGGGATTCCGGCTCCCGGACTGCAGGATGATCTCCCCCGCCTGGGACATGTTCAGCCAGTACCCCCCGCCGGGAAGAATCGTATCGGTGACGACATAACCGTTCGAATAGCCGAAAACGCTCGAGATGATCGTCGTCCCGATGGTGCCGACAGCCCCGACCGGAAGCGGTGAACTGATCGAACCGATAAGATTCCATCCTGCGGTGACCGCGAGCGTTTCCGCAGGGATAAGATATCCCGAGATCTCCGCCTGAGCCGGCCCCGACGGCAGCTGAATCCAGTATCCGGTGCCCGGAACGATGACCGGAGAGGCGAGATATCCGCTCCCCGGCTGATAGGAAAAAGCCGGCCCGCCGCTCATCGGGAAAAGGTAATGGGCCGAATCGATCTGGGACCGGAGCGGCAGGGACACGAGATTCCACCGGGCGTTCAGTTCGATGGTGGCCGTCGCAAAGTTGGCGTCGGGGATCCGGATCGTATAGACCGAACGGCCGTGCGTGAACGCCGCAAGCTGGCGGGTAGGAGCATGGAAGGCGAGCTGGTGGACGGTCACTTCGGGGAGAGAGCTCCCGAGAACGTTCCAGGTTGCTCCGCCGTCGGTCGTGGCCATGACGTTCAGGTCGGTTGCGATATAGAGGTGCGACCGGTTGGCGGGATCGACGACGAGATCGTTGACCGGGATATCCGGGAGCGAGCCTCCGATGCTGGTCCAGGAGGCGCCGTCGTCGGTGGTCCGGTAGACATGCGCGGCGGAATCATATTCCCGGAATCCGGAGAGGGTCACATACGCCGTCGCGGCATCGGCGGGATCCGTGACGACACGAGATACCCAGTGAAGCGGAAGGCCTGCGCTGACGTCGGTCCAGAGACCTCCGCCGTTTGTGGTCACCCAAACCCTGCCGTCGCCGGTGCCCGCGTAAATGACGTTCGAATCGACCGGTGAGACGCTGATGGTGGAAACGGTGCTGTATCCGCTGGAGATCTGATAGGTGAGATTCGGGCTGATTTTCGTCCAGCTCTGCATATTGTTTCGCGTCCGGAAGACGCTTTCGAATCCGGTGTACAGCGTTTTCGGATGGCTGGGATCGAATGCAATGGGCGTTTCCCACCCGTTCCACTCCGAGAAGTCGAGCCCGGACGTACCGCCGTTGAACGATCCGCCGCCGTTGGTCGAATAAACAATGCCGCCGTTCTGTGTTTCGGCGTAGACATAATTGGAGTCGGTCGGGTCGATGAGACAGTAAAATCCGTCCCCGCCCCAGAAAAACGACCAGGGATCCTCTCCGTTGGAGGTTTCCGATGATCCGTTATCCTGCGTGCCGCCGAGCAGGCGGTGGGGATTCAGGTTCGATACCGCGCCCGCATAATATTGCGTGATCGGCAGGTTCAGCGACTTCATCCAATTCCCGCCGTTGTCGGTCGATATGTATATTCCCCCGTCGTTTCCGAGGACGAGCGTGTTCGGAAAGATCGGGGAATAGACGAGAGCGTGGTGATCGACATGATACATGCCGGAGATGGGCGCCGCGCTGAACGTTTTTGCGCTGTCGGTGGAAAGATAGAGTGTCGTCATCCCCGCCCACACCTTTCCCGGGTCGAACGGATCGACGGTGATAATATTATTGTACCAGACCTGTGTCTCGCCGGAGGAGCCGGCGTATTTCAGCGACCATGTCGCACCGTGATCGGTGCTCCGGTAGACGCCTCCCCAGTTGTAGCCGCCGCCGTTCGAGGCCAGGGCATAGACAATCGCGGGATTGGAGGGGGCAAAGGCGAGTGAAAATCTGCCGTAGTTCGGATCGTCGTGCGGGACGCCCGCCGTCACTTTCGACCATGCCGATCCCCCGTTCGTGGAACGGTACAGTGCGCTCCCCGGTCCACCGCGGAAGACATACGCCAGGGTGCGGTAATAGGTCCAGGTTGCCGCGATCACGTTCGAGGTATCGGACGGATCGATGACGATGTCCGCCGCTCCGGTGGTGTCGTCGACGAACAACACCTTCGTCCAGCTGGCGCCCCGGTCGGTCGACCGGTAGATTCCCCGGTCGGGGGTCTGACTGCGATAGAGACCGAGAGCAGCGACAAAAATGGTGTTCGGATTAAGGGGATTGACGGCAATCCGGCCGATCTGCCCCACCTGCCCCAGTCCGAGATTCGTCCAGGTCGATCCGGCGTCGGACGACCTCCAGATCCCGTTGCCCGGATAGGTGTCCACGCTCGACGGGTTTGCCTCACCGGTGCCGACGTAGATCACGTTGGAATTGAGCGGATCCATGGCAAGGGCGCCGACCGAAAAACTCTCGTTGAAGATGTTGAACCAGGTCGTGCCGAGATCATTCGATTTCCACACCCCCCCGGAGGCGGCGGCGGCATAGACGACATCGACGTCATCGGGATCGAGAACCACCGCAGTGACCCTGCCGCCAACATTGGAAGGGCCCGCAAGAGTCCAGTCGGACGTCTGCACAGACGCAGTCGAACGGGAAAGAGATTTCATCCCGCTCCGGACGGCGGAAGCGGCATTTTTCGGAAGATCGTTCCGTGGAAAAATCCTCTGCACCATGAACCAGTCGTTCTCCGCCTCCTTTCCCTCTCTCTCGCCGGAGATTTCCGGACGATCCCGCAGGACGAAACGTTCCCTGTGGGACGTATTTCTGCCGCCGAGGACGGCCGCGATGCCGGCCGCGAAGAAAATCACAACCGTCAACAGTTGTATCCGCAAATTCATGAGTGTACGCCTTTCGAGGGTGGGGACCGATCCTGATCTATCGGTATGATATGCTTTCCCCTGTTGATTTCAAAACATTTATCTCCTTTTCCGGACCGGCATGATTCCCGCGCTGAAAATTCCAACCATATTATTTATCAATAACTTAGAAGCTGACCCTTAGCACGGACTTCGCTCCGTTGAAAACCTGATCTGATCCCATTCATCCCCTTTCACGCTCCTCCGGCGCGATCGTCATTAAAATCCGTTAATGGATCCGTCTCGTTTTCACCATCGATGACCAAAAAGCTCTACACGCCGGATGAGGCCATGCGATTCCGGTGAAAAATACAGGCCGGAAACGGGCCGTCACAACCATTCAGAGAACCGGCACGGTAGTTGATGAAGAGATGACAGAAGAGTGAACGATCAAACAAACAATCTGAAAGGAGCACTCATATGAAACGGATCATGGCAGTCGCAGTCTTCGCGTCCCTTCTGCTCATCGCGGCATTCCCCGCGTCCTCGGCCGCACGGCCGGGCGTCGATGTCCGCGTCAATATCGGCGGCATCGGACCGGTCAGCCGGTTCTACATCGATCTCGGCAACTATTATCATATTCCGTATCGGGAGGTATATGCGATGCACCAGGCGGGGATCTGCGACGATGACATTCCCGTCCTGTTGTACATTCACGCCCGGGCCCATTATCCGCTCCGCGAGCTGTGGGGACTTCGTCTCCGGGGTGTAGGATTCGATCGGATCTTTGCGCGGGCTGGAGTTCCCTACCGCGGATTTGAGAGCGAACGTCTGACCTGGCACAACGGCATCCCCCGCCAGGCGCTCATCAGAAATGAACGGCGCGACGGCGCCATGCGTCACGATGACCGGCGATTCTCGGTCAACGGCGCCCGCCCCGGCGGCGACCACCGCGATCTGCGGAAGCCCGGTGAGAACCGCTGATCACCGACGGGACCGGAACCGGTTCCGGACTGAAGCTCAGGGAGTGCGAAAAAACCCCGGTGCCCTATGGCCGGGGTTTTTCATGTCATTTTACGAGAAGAAGCTTCCTGACGGAATTGAACGATCCGGCCTGCATCCTGCAGAAATAGGTGCCGGACGGCAATTCCCCCGCATTCCATTCAACCGACTTGTATCCGGCAGTCTCAACTTCATCCACCAGCCGGGCGACCACCTGGCCGAGAATGTTGTCGATGGTGATCGATACTCTGGTGTCGGCGGGGAGTGCATACCGGATGAGCGTTGAAGGATTGAAGGGATTGGGGTAATTCTGATCGAGCGAGAACTGTGCAGGGAGTCCGCGGTCCGAAAATTCGAGCGTCACGGGCCCGGGACCCGCAATCATACAATTCCCGTCACCCACGACCGAGTACGCCTTTCCGCCCGATCTGAGGATTCCGCCGGCGGCCCCGTCGCGCATCGACCATGTGACGGTGACGGGGTAGACAGGA
This sequence comes from Bacteroidota bacterium, assembly GCA_035524335.1. Taxonomy (GTDB): domain Bacteria; phylum Bacteroidota; class Ignavibacteria; order UBA10030; family SZUA-254; genus DATKPE01. The sequence goes on along the minus strand of DATKPE010000047.1, from coordinate 44,229 downwards.
GAAGAAATGGAGACGGACAACGCCGCGGCAGCTCCCGCGCCGAATGTCTCCACATACCTCCCCGATCCAAACCGCACATCGAATGAACCGGGAGGAGGAAGCGGCGGAAGTTCGGACGCCGATCGGAGGCGTTCGCCCGGATCATCCTGTTCCGCCCCGACATAGAGCGTCTGCGACGCGCCGCCGGGGATGGTGAATGTCAGTCTGTTCAGCCGCGCAAGCGCATGATCACCCGCAGTCCGTTTTGCGATCGTCCCCGGAGAGGCGCGGAGGATCAGGCCGCCTTCGGTGTCCGCTTTCACCCAGTAAGCCGAGCCCGGCCAGAGCTCAGTGGGCAGAATATAGCTGGCAAAATATCCGAAATATCCGGAGACGACGATCCCCGGCGGAACGGAGGTGATGGAGTCGATCGGGACGCTGCCGGAAAGGACGCCGATCATATTCCATCCCCGGATGAGGTGAACGGTATCGATCAGACGTGACGCGCCGTTGATGGTCAGCAACGTCGACGCGCCGTACCGTACCCAGTAGCCGGCGCCGGTCCGGCAGGAATCGACGGTCTGATAGCCGAGTGAATCGGCGTACCGGAAGACAGGCGAGTCGGCGCCGGGAAAGAGGGATCCCACCCGCGTGTCGGATCTGCTCACCGGGAGCGAGACCATGTTCCAGCCGTCGACAACGGAAAACTGGCGCGACACGCCACTGCCGCTGACCGTGATGATGTCGGGGGAGGTCGGCGCATCGTGGATGAAGACGATGTGCGCGGAGGTCGGCCCTGCGGTTCCGGGTGCATAACCGACATGGAAAACGACCATGCCACCGGACGGGATCACCGCCGAGGAGGGGGAAACCGTGAGCGAGGAGTCGTCCGCCGCCGCAGAGGAGATCACCAGCTGGGTCGGGCCGGTGTTTGAGACCTGCAGGCTCTCCGCCCGCGTATCGCCAATGTAAACGCTGTCGAACTGCAGGGCGTTGGGATAGGCGGTGAAATAATGATAAACGTTTTTGGAATTCAATATCCAGCCCTGCGGATCGAGGGTCACCGTTCCGGGGGACTGGGGAAGCGTGAAGGAGAACGACTGATTGGCGGCATTGTTGAAGACGCTCACTGTGGTGTCCATGCCGCCGCCGGTGAATTCAAGATCGACAGGCATTGTAAAGAAGGACGGATTGACGGTGCCAGTGGCCTGGCTGATCCCGACGGTCACCTGATATCCTCCGGCAACCTGCTGGGACGTCCACCCGTAGGAATAGACGGGATAATTTTCCCCGTAGATCCATTCATTGAAAAAATAGCCGAGATCCTTGCCCGAGACCGCCTCGCAGACCGACCGGAATCCCGGCGTATTACCCGTCCCGAACCGGAAGCGCGGATCATGGGCATAGGCGTACATGGAATGGAAGAAAACGCTGTCGCCGAGGACATGCCTCAGCATGTGGAGGGTCCATGCCCCTTTGGCATAGACCAGATTCCAGCTGAAGAGACTCCCGACATCGGACGTATCGGCCACGGAGACGGAGCCGATGGCGGCTTTCGCCGAGGAGATATCGGAATTGATATCCGCCCAGTAGGCCGATTTTCCGTACTCCTGTTCCTGATAGAGGACTTCACAGTACGTCGCGAATCCCTCATTGAGCCAGATATCCGACCAGGTATCGCAGGTGATCATGTCCCCGAACCACTGATGGGCGCATTCGTGGGCGATGAGCGATTCACCAAACCCGCCGACCGACGTCATGGTCTGATGTTCCATCCCCCCTCCCCAGCCGAATTCAGAGTGTCCGTATTTTTCCGTGATGAACGGATAGAGGCCGAAGAGATTCGAATAGACCGAAAGGATATCGAGAATTCTCGGCAGTTGGGACAGACCGCTGGAGAGATGTTCGGGAAGGACATAATTGAGCACGAGCATCGAATCGGTCGGACTGTACCGGAACCAGTTTGTGATGGTCGAATAATTGGTGATCGCAACCGAGATGAGATAACTTGCGATCGGATATCCTTCGTGCCAGTGGACGGTCCGTGTGCCGTCGCCGTTATCGGCGGTGCTGACGAGCACGCCGTTCGATCCGACCTTGTAGGAGGAGTCGGTCGTGATGAAGATATCGGCTGAATCGACCTTGTCGTGCGGATGATCGTTGCACGGCCACCAGTCCTTCGCGCCGTACGGTTCGGAAAGCGACCAGATCCACGGTGTGCCGTTATGGGAGGAGAACTCAAAACTGCCGAACCCGCTGCTGCCGGGAACCCCGTGATAGTAGACCCGGGTGGTGAACGATTCGCCGGTATTATAGGTGCGGTCGAGGGCGATGCCGATGGAGACGGAACTCTGCATGAACTGCGCCTGCGAGCCGTTGACGAGAACGGAATCGACCGTGAGCGCGCTCATGAGGTCCAGCGCGATGAGCGAGAGACCGTCGATCCGGCTCCGGGCATTCATTGTGACATTGCCGCGGACATAACTCGGCGTCGCCGTGATTTTGAGGTCGAGGCGGTAATATGTCGCATCCATATCCCCGTCGGATGTCACTCCGGAAGCGGATCTGGTGCGATAGGCCTTGTACCGTTCAATTTCATGCCGGAAAAAACTTTTATCGTTTCTCGCCGAGGTATCCTGGCCGGTGGCGATGCCGGCCGGAAGAAGAACAGCCAGGAGGAAGAGAATTGCTTTCATAACCGGTCTCCAGAGTGAATGGTCGGGACATCGGGGAGATGATGCCGCCTGTCGAAGAACGGGGGATCGTGGCCGCAGGGATGAATCCTGTTGTCCTGCTGATCCGGTGATATACCGGAAAGGTAGGAAAGAAACGGGCGAAAAACAATCAGACGGGGCGGTCAGGGAAACCGCTGGCAGACTGAAGGGGAAAGTCCCGCCTCAGGCGGAGGTTTTCAGCGCTTCGGCGCCGCTCACGATCTCGAGCAATTCCTTCGTAATGGAGGTCTGCCGCGCCTTGTTGTAGGACAACTGGAGGCCCCGGATCAGGTCGGATGCATTCGTCGTCGCATTGTCCATTGCGGTCATGCGGGCTCCCTGCTCGGCGGCATACGATTCCAGCAGAATCCGCCAGATCTGGAAATTGAGGTGTCTGGGTACCAGTGCGGCGACGATCTCGGCGCTGGAAGGTTCGTAGATGTAGTCCGGCCGTGAGGAGATCCCTTCGTCGTCGCGGTTGGAGATCTGCGGGATCGGGAGAATCTGTTCGATGACGACTCTCTGCTGGATGATCGAGCGGAATTCGTTATAGACGACGTCGACCCGGTCGAATTCTCCGTTCAGGTAGCGGGTGACGATGCCGCTCATGATGCCCTGTGCCTTGCCGAAATCGAGGGCGGCGAATATGCCGGGGTAACTCGCGGCAACCGCATACCCGTTTTTTGTGAAGAAATCGGTCGCTTTTTTCCCGACTGTAATCACACTGAGATTTCCGGAAGCGTGAAGCGGCCCGAAGGCATCGCGTATATGGTTGACGGACGTCTTCAGGATGTTGGTGTTGAACGCCCCGCAGAGACCGCGGTCGGCGGAGACGACGATGACCGCGGCGCGGCCGACCGGACGCGGAACGAAGAGCGGGTGTGCGCTGACGTCGACGATTCCGCCCAGATGCTGGAGAAGGTCGCGCATGGTCCGGGCGTAGGGACGGGCGGCGATAACGCCGTCCTGCGCGCGGCGCAGTTTCGCCGCGGCGACCATCTTCATCGCCTTGGTGATCTTCTGCGTGCTCTTCACACCGCTGATGCGCTGTCGGATTTCCCGGAGTGTTGCCATGCGTGTTCCCGTCTCTTCCCGTTGTCTGCGTCGTCCGCCGGTATCAGGAAAGCCTGAATGCGGCGGTGAATTCCTTCAGGATATCCTGAAGCTTTTTCTGGATTTCGTCGGTCAGTTCCTTGACATCGGAGATCTGATCCATCAGTTCCCGGTACTTCAGGTCGAGCGTCTGGTGCAGTTCCCGTTCATAGCGCTGGACCTGTTCCAGCGGCACCTCGTCGAGGAATCCGTTCGTCCCGGCATAGATGGAGACCACCTGTTTTTCCACCGGCATCGGGACATACTGACCCTGTTTGAGCAGTTCGACCAGACGGGAACCCCGGCGGAGCTGCTGCTGCGTCGCTTTGTCGAGGTCGGAACCGAATTTTGCAAATGCTTCGAGTTCACGATACTGGGCAAGATCGAGCCGGAGCCGTCCCGCGACCCGTTTCATCGCCTTGATCTGCGCGTTGCCGCCGACACGGGAGACCGAAATCCCGACGTTGATCGCCGGGCGGATGCCCGCGTTGAACAGCCCGGGCTCAAGATATATCTGACCGTCGGTGATCGAAATGACGTTCGTCGGAATATAGGCGGAGACGTCGCCAGCCTGGGTTTCGATCACAGGAAGCGCGGTCAGACTCCCTCCTCCGAGGTCGTCGCTCAGCTTGGACGCACGCTCCAGGAGACGCGAATGAAGGTAAAAGACGTCGCCCGGATAGGCTTCGCGGCCGGGAGGGCGGCGGAGCAGGAGCGAGACCTGACGGTAGGCTTGCGCATGTTTCGACAGGTCGTCGTAGACCGCAAGCGCGTCGCGGCCGCTATCCCGGAAAAATTCCCCCAGGGTCGCGCCCGCATAGGGAGCGATGAACTGCATCGGCGCGGGATCGCTCGCCGTGGCGGAGATCACCGTGGTATATTCCATCGCACCGTGCTCCTCCAGCTTCGCGACCACCTGCGCAACGGTCGAGCCTTTCTGTCCGATGGCGACGTAGATGCAGAAAACCGGTTTTATGCCGCGGCGTTTCGCTTCGGGAGAATGCGTATACTTCTGATTGATGATCGTATCGATGGCAACCGCGGTCTTGCCCGTCTGGCGGTCCCCAATGATCAGCTCGCGCTGTCCGCGCCCGATCGGGATCATGCCGTCCACCGCCTTGATGCCGGTCTGGATCGGTTGTTTAACCGGTTGGCGCTGGATGACCCCGAGGGCTTTCCGTTCGAGAGGAAGGAATTTTTCCGTTTTGATGGGCCCTCTGCCGTCGATCGGCTGGCCGAGCGGGTTGATGACCCGTCCAAGCATCGCCTCACCGACCGGCATCGAAGCCACCCTGCCGGTTCGTTTGACGGTATCTCCCTCCCGGATGAGCGTGCTTTCGCCGAAGAGGACACAGCCGACATTGTCCTCCTCGAGATTGAGCACCATGCCGTAGACGTCGTTGGGGAACTCGACCAGTTCGCTCGCCATCACCTTGGAGAGGCCGTAGACGCGGGCGATGCCGTCGCCGACCTGCAGTACCGTGCCGACGTCGTAGACATCGACCTCCTTTTCAAATCCTGAGAGCTGTTTCCGCAGAAGCGCGGAAACTTCGTCGGGTCTGACTTCTGCCATTCCGTATTCCTTTTCGTTGAGTGGTGAATTCCCCGGGCCGGCTACGACACGGGGGCAGTCAATCGTTCACGGAGAAGTTCGAGCTGCCGGCGAACGCTGGCATCCCACACCGTGTCCTCGTACTGTATGGTGAATCCGCCCATCAGAGCGGGGTCGATCCGCCAGCGGAGGCTGATCTTTTTCCCCGTCGCCTCGCTCAGGCGCTTCGTCAGCTCCGATTCCTGATCCTTTGAAAACGGGATTGTACTCCGGGCGGCGACATCCAGCACACCGGTCTGTTCGTCCCGGAGTTTGAAAAATCTCGCGATAATTTCGGGGAGGATGGCGACCCGTTTCCGCTGTGCGAGGAGCTGGAGAAATTTCAGCGTCAGGGGGCTTACCTTTCCCTCGAAGATCAGGGTCAGAATGCCCCGCTTTTTCACGGTATTGACGACGGGGCTCCGGAGGAACCGGATAAATTCACCCGAGGCGGAGATCAGCCCGTCGATCATGAAGAGATCGGCGCCGACCGCATCGAGCGATCGGGTGTCGACGGCGACTTCGAGAAGCGAAAGTGCGTATCGGTATGCGGCCCGGTGCTGCGACATGTTCAGTTCTTCGGAAGATCTTTGAGATACGCATCGACGAGCCGGCGCTGTCGCGCCTCGTCGAGCGTTTCACCGAGAATCTTTTCGGCCGCGGTGATTGCCAGCGATGCCACCTCGCCCCTGAGCTGAGAGAGCGCGGCGTCCTTGTTCCGCTCGATCTCTTCCCTGGCCTGGTCGACCAGACGCCGCGACTGCTGGTTGGCGTTCTCCACAATTTCGTTCTTCAGCTTGTCGGCAAGGGCGCGGCTCTCGCTCAGGATCTTCTGGCCCTGCTGTTCCGCCTGTTCGAGCTGTTTCCGGTTTTCCTGCAGAAGCCGTTCCGCCTCCTGCCGGGCCTGCTCCGCGCGTTCCAGGGTCGATTTGACTCCCTCCTCGCGCTTCCGCAATCCTTCCAGAATCGGTTTCCACGCATACATCCGCAGAACCGTCAGGAGGAGCAGGAATGTCAGTATCGTCCAGATGATCAATCCGGGATTCGGATCTAACATACGTTTTCCGCCATGATGATTGGGTGCCAGCCCCGCACGGGCGATCCGCGCGGGGAACCGCTCTTACTTGGTTGCGAGAATGATGCAGATCGCGAGCGCGAAGAAGGTCGCGCCTTCGATCAGCGCCGCGGCGATCAGCATCGAGGTCCGGACCTGGCCGGCGACTTCGGGCTGGCGGCCGCTCGCTTCCATTGCGGCGGCGGCGAGCTTGCCGATGCCGAGTCCCGCGCCAATGACCGTTAACGCGGCGCCGATGCCGGCTGCAAGATATCCTAATGCGGTTGGTTGCATATCCATCAGTTCTCCTCTCTTGGTATAGGGTGAGTGGTTTGCTTCAGTGATCAGTGTTCGTGTTCATGCCCCTGTCCGCCCTCTTCATGCGCATGCACCATGCCGAGCCCCATGAAGAGCGACGTCAGCATGGTGAATATGTATGCCTGCAGGAAAGCGACAAACAGTTCGAGCATCGAGATGCCGAGGACGAAAAATACCGGGCCGACGGCAACCAGATAATTTCTGAAGATGAAGATCATGCCGAGAAGCGAGACGATCACGATATGGCCGCCGATCATGTTCGCAAAGAGACGGATCATGAGCGCGAACGGCTTCGTGAAGAGTCCCAGAATTTCAATCGGCACCATGATGGGCCAGAGCGCCCAGTGGACGCCGCCGGTGAGGTGCTTCAGATATGCGCCGATTCCCTGTGCCCGGATCGCCGAGAGCTGGATCATCACGAAGGCGATGAGTGCGAGGCCGGCCGTCACGCTGATATTTCCCGTGGCTGTCGCGCCGTACGGCACGAGGCCGCACAGGTTCATGATGAGAATGAAGAAGAAGGTCGTCAGGAGATACGGCATGTACCTCATGCCGGCCGGCCCCATGTTCGGGAGGCAGATCTCGTCGCGGACGTAGATCACGAACGCCTCGGCGAAATTGCCGATCCCCCGGGGCACCGGGCGCGCCGCGAGCGATCGCGCCGCCGAAACGGCGAAAACGATGAGGAAGAGCGCGGCGAACCAGAGGAATATCACGTGCTTCGTCAGTGAAAAATCTATCGTCAGCCCGCCGATGTGCACCGGCGCGAAGTGCGGGAGCTCGACCACGCCGATAAACGGGAGGTCGATTTCGTGCGCATCGTAAACGTGGTGGAGAAGCTCGCCGAACAGGTTGCCGCCCTCGGCGGCATGACCCGCGGCCGCGGCGTGCGCCGTATCGGAGGCGGCCTGCAGTGTCTGCGTATGTTCCTGCATGAACAAGAAAGTCATCACGTATTCTGTCTGAGAGATATCTGACGCTGGATGAAGAGCACCTCCAGCGCAAGAAACACGATGTAAAATATTCCGAGCGAGATAACGAGCGCAGCGGGATCAAAACCGAACATCCTGATCAGAACCGCCAGAAGTCCGGCGAGCAGGAACATTCTGATGCCCATCCCGCCGAGAACATATTTGAAGAACACGGTGGTCGATTTACCGATCGAATAGGCGACCGCTGCATACCCGAGCAGGACGTTGATCGTTGCAAGGATCGCACCGGCCTCCGCCGCTCTGATCGTCTGTTCGGTACCGTACACGGTCAGAGGATAATACCCGATGCCGCCCACCACCACCAGCGCGACAGCGATCTGTTTCGGAAACGACATCTGCGGCTTTATCCCTTCGCTCTGCTGTCCGGACCGTTTTTCCTGTCGAGTGCCAGCACCGTCCGGATGAACTGATACAGTCCTGCGCCTGCACCGAAAAATATACCCGTTACCATTAACCACGGGGAAGTACCCCAGGTGTGATCTCCTGCGTAGCCGAGGAAACCCAAGATGCCGATGCCGACGGTGATCTGCAGGCCGGCATTCAGAAGCGGACCCAGCGACCGGAGCGCCCGAGCCAATCCCGACCGGTCGTCTTCGTCCCGGTTCGGTTCGGTCATTGCTTATTTCTCTTCAGCCCGCCGCAGATCCTGCCGGAGCTCGACGAGATTCGAGGGCGCTTTCGCATCCGACATCACGCACTGCCCGTCGTACACCGCCCCTTCGCTGATCACCAGCTTCGCGGCACGGATGTCCCCCCGCATGACGGCCTTCGACTCGAAGACCAGTTTTTCCTGGGCCAGGACGCTTCCGGAGACTTTGCCGCCGATCGTGACGTTTTTTGCGGAGATATTGCCGGTCACATCGCCCGTCGATCCGATCGAGACGTTCTGCGTTGCCATGATATCGCCCACAACCCGCCCGTCGATCCGCAGACTTCCGGGTGTGCGGATTTTTCCTTCGAACACCGTGCCTGCCGCAATCAAATTCAGCTCACTGCCTACAGAATCCTTCGTCGGCATAGCGCAACCTCATTGTATGGTGAGGAGATAATCGCCGGGATCCCGGGCGATGCCGTCTTTCCAGACCTCAAAATGCAGATGCGGTCCCGAACTCGTCCGGCCCGTATTTCCCAGCAGCGCGATGGCTTCTCCGCGCTTCACAAATGTTCCGGTGGTTTTCAACAGCGACTTGTTGTGTTTGTACATCGTCATGAATCCAAGCTCATGCCCGATGATCAGCATATAGCCGTCGTCGTACGTCCAGCCCGCGAAGACCACGTTTCCGTCCGCCGCCGCCAGCACCACGCTTCCGGGCTTTCCCGCAAAATCAATTCCGTAATGAAACTGCGTCGGATCAAATCCCCGCGAGACGAATCCTTCCACCGGCTGAAGCAGGGGGAATTCCACCTGCTCGACCTTCGTCCTTGCCTGCAGTGTCTGGACGGGATTCGTTCCCTCCGGCAGAATCGCCTGCACCTGCTCGTTCCGCTCCGGCCCCTCCTCACCTGCTTCCCGCCGCATGACATCTTCGTCGGCGCGGATCACCGAATCCCGCCGGGCATTCCGCGCGGCATTTATTTCCGTCGTATCGACCGTCTCACCGAGCGCCCGACGCAATTGAACGTTGTAGGCCCGCAGTACCGACATTTCCTGAACGAGGGACCGCAACTGCTCCTGAATTCCGACGATCTGCCGCCCGTACCGCTGCTCGACCTCCGCGCTGTGAATCGGCAGACGCGAACCGATCGGCGTGTATATCACCGCCGCAACCACGATGCTCATGATAACGAGAATCGACCCGGCGACGACCGCCAGTAAACCGATCGACGAAAAAGATACCGTCCGCGATTTGCGCGTTTCCCCTTCCGGAACGAGGATAACCGTATATCGACGGTTTTTCCTTCGTTCTGGGGGATTTTGAGAGGGCATGTGTTGCTTTGGACCTGAAACGCCGAAAAATATACGCAATATTCGGAAGAATGTCAACGGTTTGGGATTTCTCCCCGGGCCTCATCCGCCATACAACAGGTATTTTGCCCGCATCAGCCGGAACCGCTCCACTTCACGCCGGTACCTCCGCATCATCGTTGTATCGACCAATCCCTTCTCCACCTGATCCCCGATAAAGGTATCTCCCGCCAGTCTGTCGAGTAGTCCCCGCCGCATCTGAAATCTGGACATGTGCCGGAAAACACCGACCATGATCGCCCCTGTCAGAACAGGCCGGAATACCTTCCGGTCGGTGACACGGACGTACACCCCGCCGCACTTCCTCTTATTGTAGAGCGGGTCGGGAACCGAAGGAGTATCCGCCTTCGGGGTGAACCGTACCTCCTCGAAGCGGACGCCGGGAAGGTGAAATGAATTCAGCTTCGCCGCGGTGCGGGCACCGTCCATCTGCGGCGCCCCGATCCATTCGAACGGCTTTTCCGTTCCCCTCCCCTCCGAGACATTCGTCGCTTCGAAGAGGCAGGTCCCGGGATACACCGTCGCGGTCGCCAGCGTTTTCATGCTCGGCGACGGCGCCACCCACGGCAGTCCCGTTTCGTCGAACCACATCGTGCGCTTCCATCCATCCATCGGGATGACCCGGAGATCGACCCGGGAGTTGTGTTCCAGCCACCCCTCCCCGACGATCATGTTCGCAAGCTCGCCGAGCGTCAGCCCGTGCCGCACGGGAATCGGGAAGAGACCGAAGAAGGAGATCATATCCATATCGAGCACGGGACCTTCGATGTCCGTTCCGTTGATCGGGTTCGGCCGGTCCAGAACGATCATCGGTTTTCCCTCATCCCGCACCGCTTCCATGCACGATGCCATGGTGCTCGCATAGGTGTAAAATCTGGCGCCGGCGTCCTGCAGATCGAACAGCAGAATGTCGACGTTCTTCATCATGTCGGGCGTCGGTTTATGCGATGCGCCGTACAGCGAATAGACGGGGAGCCCGGTGACGGGATCCTTCCCGCTCGCGATCACCGCGCCGGCCGCTTCCGTTCCCCGTATGCCGTGCTCGGGGGCGAAGAGCGCGGTCACGCTGACATGGCGGGCCAGGAGCGTGTCGACAAGGTGGGTGCCGTTTGCGAGAACCGACGCCTGATTGCAGACCACCCCGACACGGCGTCCCGCCAGCGAATCGAGATACCGGGCAAGCAGAACATCCGCACCGGTCTTCACCTGACGCGCCGAGGCAGACATCATGCAAACCGCAATGAGCAGAACAAATACGGGTTTCTTCATCCTGGGACAAAGCGATTTCTGGTGAGAGCCCATGCGGCAAGCGACATGCCGTCCCAGATCGATCCGGCGGCGATCCCGGCGTCCAGACCGGCGGGGGAAAGCCAGACGATCTCGAATTCCTCCGTTTCGTCGTGGGCGACGCTGACAGGCGTGAGACCGCGCGCAATATACACTCTGCAGATTTCGTCGGTGACCCCGTTGTAGGGATTGAATTCACCGACCCGCTCCATCGATGACGCTCCGAAGCCGGTTTCTTCCGCCAGCTCATGACGCGCCGTTTCGTCATAATCGGATGTTTCCTTCACGCTCCCGCAGGGAAATTCGAGACTTTCCCGGTCTGCCAGATACCGGTACTGATTGACCAGAAGGATGCTCCCATCGGGCGTCACAGGAACGATCATGCTCGATCCCCTGACATGGACGAAGTGATACTCCCCCCGCTTGCCGGACGGCAGAATAACTTCATCCTTCCGGTACGCCCACCACGGGTTCCGGATTTCGAACTCCTGCCGTTTCTTTTTCCACCGTCCAAGAGGCATGCAGGAATATATCTTTTTTACGAAGGGAAAACAATCCGTACCGGCGGGGGTGCTCAGGCCTGCGGCCGCAGGACATACACCGTCCAGGGGGCGACAGTGGACTCGCTCACCCAGGGATACGGCTCCGAAGCGCGTCCCAAAGGCCTGATGACCTCGACTGCGGCGAGCCCGGCGGCATCATAGACCCGGAGATAATCGTCATGCGAACAGACGATGTCCTCCACCGGCCGTCGGTCGTCCACATCGAGCATGATGATCGAAACGCGGTCGCCGCTGACAGCGTCGCGGTTCTGCGGGAAATCCCGTGTGGAAAACGAAACCCACTCATGCACGTAGATCTCGGGGGATGAGACAAGATTTACGATCCGGCCCTGCAGAGCCAGGAGCCGCTTCAGCGACCGGAACAGCGCGGTTTTTTTCCCGAGTGTCGGAATATTGTCGAAGGTGAAGGCTGAGAAGATCAGATCGTACGAGGCGGGGGGAAGTGCATCGAGGCCGTCATCCGGAACAAGGAGGTAGATTCCCTCCGCATCCCGCTGTCGGGCGCGGGCCAGCATCGCCTCGGAGACATCGATGCCGTCTGCGGTAAATCCGAGGTGCTTCAGGAATCGGGTCGACCGTCCGGTTCCGCATCCGAAATCAAGCGCCCGCCGCCCGCGGATATGGCTGGAAAATACCGCGGGAAGATCCCTGAACGCAAGATAGTAGGTTCCCGGGAACTCGAGGCGATCGTACGATGCGGCACGATGGGGATCTTCGTAGACGTTCGTAAAGTCGTTCGTCATGGTCTGTACCTGTCATGTCTCCGCCGGGACAGATGCGGTTCGTCAGAGCCGTTATTTTCTCTTCACCACGGCAGGAACCGCGGGGGTGCGGTTTTCAGAATTTCAGCCGGCTCAGAACTCCGGGTCTCAGTCCCGACCGCGTGCGGAAATCCGCCGCATCGCTGAACGGCACGGCGTCCCGTGCGGCCGTCAGCGCGCCGATCTCCTGATCGGTAATGCCGGGAATCAGCCGCAGGACCCCTTCTTCGGCGGTGTTGAGATCGAAGCTTAACTCCTCCGCATCCCCGAACGCGACGAGCCTGACGGAATCGTCCGGCACCGTGCAGACGAGCTGCGGTCCGATCCGGGCGGAGAGTAGTTCGGGTGTCCCGAGGACCGACGCCCGCCACCGGACGAGACGGGCCTCGAGCTGCTTATTCTCCCGCTCCGCAAGATCCAGATGGAGCGAGTTGAGATAATGCGTTCTCCACACCGTCTTCGCCTCCGGGTCGACGAACACACCGTGGCTGAGCTCGTTCAGAAGGTCGGCCACGCCCGCCGCCTCGGCAGGATATTTCGCCATATACGCTGTCGTGAAACGGATCAGGAAGGGAGTTTCAGTGTCGATGCCGCCGTTCCGGAACATTCCGGCAAGGGCCTCCAGCATCCGCTCCTGCCGCGACGCGACGGAGTCAGGTCCTGTTCCGGCATTTCCCCGCAGGATAAGTGATGCAAAAAACGATGCGTAGAAACCTTCCGACTGGAGCAGCTGGTCGGCATCCCGGAGCGCAGCAAAATCCCGGCTTTTCTCCAGTTGTACCCGGAGATAATCGGCGCCGCGGAAGGCCGAGCAGAACGCGAAGCAATTTTCGGTCACATCGGCATAACGCGCCCGGGATTGCGCGTAGGTGAGGAGATCGATGGTCTGCCGGTGATATTCGCTTCCGATATCCCCGGTACCGAAAAGAAATCTGTCATGATGGTACCGCTTCCGGACAACCGGATCATCACTGAGACGTCCCGCAAGCGTTTCGAGGTGGATCGCAAACCCCTCATCGAATGCGGTTCCCCGGTCGGTGAGCGCCGCAGTCGAGTGAGGAATCGAGGCGATGGGCCTCTTCGGGATTTCATTGCCGCTGTTGAGGACGGCCAGAACGACATGGCCCGTTTCGTGGAGAAGTGTGGTCGTGAATACCCAATCCTCCTCCGAAAGTCTGATATAGGGCAGATGAGGGAAGGTATCGATCCGGTTCCCGTCAGCAAGCCGGAATCCGACAGCCGCGTGATTTCCCCCGGGGACGAGTGCGACATGATAGACCGGCGCGCGGTCTGCGGGATTCATGAGGCCGGACGCACTGCCGAAGAGGCGCAGAGCCCAGGCGGCCGGTTCATTCGCCGTCCATACGCGCAGGCGGGCAAGCCGTGCCGTATCCCGGACCGGCACGAAAAGCGGGAGGCTGTCGGTCCGGGAGCCGGTGTCCGGCTCCATGAATTGAAAGGATGCCCGGATGCCGGCCGTCTGAGAAAACAAGGGAAGGCACCAGAACAGCAGAACGGCGGACAGCAGAGGCGTCCGGCTCAGTTTATCGAACACACAATTCTCCTTCGGGTCCAGCGGAAGGTCGGCGGACCGCGCGGCCGCTTACGAAGACCTTTGCGTCGGGATTCCCGTCTGTTTGAGATACCTCGCGGAGATGTACACCACAATGCCGATCAGGATCCTGACGACGGCGTCCGTCCCCGCTTCGCGGAACGGAACGAGAAACAGATCGTGCAGTCCCCTGCCGATCTCGATCGCCGCAATGATCAGGAGCGAGTAATATGCGCTGTGCGATTTTGTCATATGAACATCCTCCTTCATCGTTCATGAACGTGAAAGAACCGCCGTCGCCGGAATCGCGACCGGCGGAAGACAAGAACGGACAGGAAGTGCACAACATTGATGCGGCACATATGACCGGAACCTGCGCAGAACGCTCAGGCGCTTTGCGATCCGACATATCAATCCATCCCAGTGGAACGCGCCAGACCCTCCCCCACCGGAATCATAAGAAATTTCGGGGTCTGATTCAAGACGCACATCAACGGAAGGCGAAGAATTGAAAATCTTCAAAACGATCAATAATTTGACATTTTTTGACTATCCGTCATGGCCGTGGAGGGTCACCGTACAGAGCGGACCGCATCAAAAAAAACGGCCCGCTCCGGTTCCGGTGCAGGCCGCTGTTCGATCGCCGTAGGGACGGTCAATCGTAGTATTCGAGTCCGAGGTGGGTGATCAGTTCCTCCCCCTTCAGGTGGCGGAGCGTGTTTTTCAGCTTCATCAGCTGGATGAAGAGATCATGTTCGGGGTAGAGGCCCTGTGCGACCATGGGGCTCTTGAAATAGAAGGAGAGCCACTCCTGTATCCCCTTCATACCCGCCCGGTGCGCCAGATCGACGAAGAGGATCAGGTCGAGGACAATGGGCGCGGCAAGAATGGAATCCCTGCAGAGGAAATTGATCTTCACCTGCATCGGATAGCCGAGCCATCCGAAGATGTCGATATTATCCCAGCTCTCCTTGTTGTCGCCTCGGGGAGGATAATAGTTGATCCTGACCTTGTGATAGTAATCCTTGTACAGGACGGGATAGAGGTCGGGCTGAAGAATGCCTTCGAGGACGGAGAGTTTGCTCTCTTCCTTGGTCTTGAACGATTCGGGATCGTCGAGCACTTCGCCGTCGCGGTTGCCGAGGATATTGCTGGAGAACCAGCCGTTCAGACCGATGAGGCGGGCTTTCAGCATCGGAGCGACGACGGTCTTGACGAGCGTCTGGCCGGTTTTGAAATCCTTGCCGCAGATCGGGAGGCCTTTCTGTTTTGCCAGCTCGACGATGGCGGGGACATCGACGGTGAGATTGGGCGCGCCGTTCGCGAAGGGCACTCCCTCCTGCAAAGCCGCGTAGGCGTAGAGCATGCTCGGAGCGATGTCGACGTGATTTTCCTTCATCCCTTTTTCGAAGGCCTTCAGGTTTTTATGCACAGCTCCCGATTTGATGAACACTTCGGTGCTTCCGCACCAGATCAGGACACACCGGTCCGTCCCGGCGGTCTTTTTGAATTCGCGGATATCGGCCCGGAGCTGTTCCATGAGCTCGAACTTTGTCTTTCCCTTCTTGACGTGGGTTCCCTTCAGGCGCTTCACATAATACTGGTCGAAGACCGCTTTCATCGGGCGGAGTCCCTCGAGCTCCTTGCGGATCTTCTCGAGATCGTGCTGTTCGAGCACTCCGGCGTGGACCGCCGACTGATAGCAATTTTCATTCCGGATGTCCCATCCGCCGAACACGAGATCCTTGATATCGGCGAGCGGGATGAACTTACGGATGAGGGGCGATTTTTTTTCCGTCCGTTTCCCGATCCGGATCGTTCCCATCTGCGTGAGGGAGCCGACCGGAGTGGCAAAACCGTTCCGGACCGCCATGACGCCGGCGAGAAACGTCGTCGAAACCGCGCCGTTAAGGCCGACGACGAGGACGCCCAGTTTTCCTTTCGGTTTTTCGATGGTGGGAGCTTTGTTCATGACTGAATCCTTTCTGTGATAAACCGCCCGCCGGTCAGGCGGAACGGGTAATGATGGATGATACTTCTTCAAATCGTTCTATCGTGACATCCGCGGCGTCCGTCGATGCCGGCGTCGTCCAGCTTTTCCCTTTCAGCCAGATCGTCCGACAACCGATCGACTTTGCCGGGACAATGTCCCGTTCATACGAATCACCGACGACGTATGCTTCGTGTGCTGGAACACCGAGCCGGTCCGTCCCGAGCCGGAAAATAGCCGGATCCGGCTTCCGGACCCCCACGAGCGCCGAATCGATGAGAACC
Organism: Bacteroidota bacterium; assembly: GCA_035524335.1. GTDB lineage: Bacteria > Bacteroidota > Ignavibacteria > UBA10030 > SZUA-254 > DATKPE01. The sequence goes on along the minus strand of DATKPE010000047.1, from coordinate 28,086 downwards.
GAACAGAGAGCGTCGAGGTTGAATTCCCGTGCGACCACTTCCAGGTTGCCGTAAAAATTCGAGATGATCGCCAGCCGGAACCGGGGATGCAGTGCCTGCATCACCATCCTGGCTCCGGCGATGGTCCGCCCCACATCCGCATAACAGGCGTTGACGATTTTTATTGTCTCATCCTGCGTCACCGGGAGACCGAGGATCGCGAACTGCAGACCGAACTGCCGGAGAAGGGTTCCGTACATCGTCGCAGTCCGCAGTCCCGGATCACTGCCGAGCTCCTGCTCCGATACGACGAATGCCCGTTCGAACGATTTCTTGTCGGTCCCGAGACTGAACCGCCGGTAATATTCCCAGAACTTCTCACTCCAGTGGACGCCGTCGGTGTCGATCGTGCCGCCGAAGTCGAACATGACCGCCTTCACCGGTACACCACCGCGCTTCCCTGCCCGCTCGACACGGAACTGAGATGGAGCATTTTCATGACATGCCGGGCCTCATCGAGCAGATCGGTCGACCTGTTGCCCGCTTCAATTCTATCGAAAAACTCCGTAAAAAGAGCTTCGTACCAGCTAATATATTGATTTTTATCGGAAACGTCGGGCATCGGAATTTCCGCCGTACCCTCCGGCGTGCTCACCGTCATTCTCGACCCGTCGTACAGGAGGTTGCCGCCGGTGCCGGCGATCGCGACGCTGTTCGCCCTCTGACCCGCCGCCCACGTCAGATTGACCTGCATCAGATGGCGCGAATACTCGAGGGTCACCAGCGCCGTATCCTCGACCGTGTAATCGTCGTGCTTGAGCGTCCGGAGCAGGGTGAAGATTTTTTCCGGAAGCCCGAAGAAGTACTGGGCGAGATAAAAATAGTGCGCCCCGGTATCGGCCAGGATTCCGCCGCCGCTCTGCTGGCGGTTGATCCGCCAGGCGGGATTCCACCCGGCGGTTCCGGTGTCCGCCTGCATCCGGTAGACGTTGAACTGGGCAAGCGTCACCCTTCCGAGCCTCCCCGATTTCAGAACATCGCGGATCCCTTTCCAGAGGGGTGAATATTTGTACTGATGGCACGGAACGAAAACGATCCCCGCACGCGAGATCACCCCCGCCAGCTCTTCCACCGCCGCATACGATTCCATAAGCGGTTTTTCGCATACCGCATGAATTCCCCTCGCGGCGCACAACTCCAGGATTCCCCGGTGAGTGTGCGGAGGTGTGCAGATGTCGACAAACCCGGGCTTCTCCGCATCGAGCAGTTGACCGATATCCGCATAGACCGCCGCGCCGGGAAACAGTCCCGGCACTTTCCTGCGATTCTCTTCGACCACGTCGGCCACGGCGATAACCGATGCCCGCCGGGCAACAGAGGGCGACAGAAGGGCGGGAACATGCCCCCGCACGGCGATATTGCCGAGACCGATGATCGCTCCTCTCAGGCTCATGCGCCGCTCCGTTCGGCGATTGTCCTCAGCAGGCCGGCGCTCAGGCGTTCCTGCCGGGCCGTCACACCGACCATCACAAGGTTGATGATCACGATCTCCGCGATAAAGTAGAGGGGCACCATGTCGATGAGCACGCAGACCGCAAGCACGATCATTCTGGTGTTCGTCGTCAGGATCGCATAGTATTTCATCAGCGGCCTGTTCAGTCGGCGGTAGTCGTCCGCCAGCCACGGGGGGATATTCTGCCCGTAGCGCCGGTCGATTTCCCTCCGGAGGCGCTGGAAGTTCCGGGAGAGCGCTTCCTGCTGGAGGGTATAGTTGAGATAGACCCGCATCAGGAATTTCCGCATCGGATGCTCGGAAAATCTGATCGCCGCGTACTCCGCGCGCACCGTCTCGGACTGGTCGAGCTCCGATTTCGTCGGATCGACGACGATGCGGAGGTAGGCGTTCCTGTAGTAATCGGCCAGCGAGCTCTGGAGCGAATGGCTGATGCCGCCGGCGAGGACGAAGAGGAACATCCACCCCCAGCCGATCGCGGGATACGTTTCGGTCATCCGCGCCCAGAGGTGAAGATAGATGCTGAGGAAGATCAGATTTCCGCCGAAGCCGTCGAGGATTCTGCCGATCTTCGATTTATGGTTCGTCATCCGCGCGAGCTGACCGTCCGCGCTGTCGAGCGTATCGGCGACGATCCAGAGGACGATGCCCCAGATATTCAGGGTGAGATCCCTGTAATAGAGAAGGCGTCCGCCGGCGATGCCGATGAGAATGCTGACGATCGTTACCCAGTTCGGCGTGATCCTGAGTCCCCGGCAGGCCCGGGCGACGACGTAACCGAGGGGCCTGTAAAAATAGATGTCGATCGTCTCCTCGACGTCGCGGGCCTTATATGTTGATTCGATCTGCGACATGCGTGAAGACTTCTTCCATGATGTTGATGCCTTCTTCCGCAGTCGCCTGGTCGATGATCAAGGGCGGATTGATGCGGATATCGGGGTTGTACCCCATGATGATCAGTCCGCGCTTGAGGCATTCCTTGAAGATCAGCTTGCAGGTCTCCTTGTCGAGCTTCTCCTTCGTCTGCCTGTTTTTCACCAGCTCGATCCCGATGAGGAGACCTTTACCGCGGACCTCGCCGATGAAGGGGAACTTGTTCTGGAGCGCCCGGAACCGCTCGAGCATGAAGGCGCCGACCCGCGCGGAATTCTCCACCAGCCCGTCCTCGATGATGGTCTTCACGGTGACGTAGGCCGCGGCGGAGGCCAGCGGATTGCCGCCGTAACTGGAGGAACTGCCGCTCGGATTCGCGAACGGTTTCGACGTGATGATCTCATCCCTCGACATCAGACCGGTCATCGGATAGCCGCCGCCGAAGCTCTTCCCGATCGTGATGATGTCCGGAACGACGTTGTCGTGCTGACAGCCGAACAGTTTTCCGGTCCGCCCGAACCCGGTGATCATTTCGTCGACGATGAGAACCGCACCGATCTCCCGGGAGAGCCGGTGGAGTTCCCGGAGGAAGCCTTCCGGCGGCACCACGTTGCCGTTCGTGCCCTGGATCGGCTCAACGATCAGGGCCGCGACGTCGCCGGTCGTCTCGATCCGGATCTTCTCCTTGATGAAATCGACGCATGCCCAGGCGCAGTCGGGATAGGTCAGATGGAGGGGACACCGCCGGCAGTTCGCATACGGCGTATTGTAGATCCCCGCCGGAAGCGGGCCAAGCTGGTGTTTGAAGTTATCCCCGATCAGTCCGATGACGCCGAGCGTTTTGCCGTGGAAGCCGCCCCAGAACCCGATCACTTCGGTCTTCTTCGTATACGACTTTGCGAGCCGGAGCGCCGCTTCCACCGCCTCTGCCCCGCCGCTGTAGTACTGCGTCCGCCGAAGGTCCCCGACCGCATGCTCGGCCAGGTAACGGGAAAGATTGGCGCGGACCTCCGTCGCAAAACTACCGACATGGATCTTGGCCACCTGCTCCTGCATCATCTTCACGTATTTCGGATGGTTATAGCCCAGGCTTGCGACCGCAACGCCCGCAAAAAAGTCGATGTAGCGGTTGCCGTCGACGTCCTCAACGACGCATCCCTCCCCTTTTTCCATGACCAGCTGGGAGAGCGTCGCAATCGTCTGAACACCGGGGGAGATGAACTGCTGTTCATCGTCAAAAATGCGCTTTGATTTCGGACCTGGAATCGCCGTCTTCACGGATGCTTTCTTCGTCATCGGCTCGTTACCTTTCATATTCAAGTGCCTTTCTGTGGATAAGTTGTGCTATATGCCGGCTCGCCGCGTCCCGCACCGGGGCGAAGCTGGGCCAGTCATTGATATCGATGATGGTGATCGTCCCGTCGCGCGCGATGATCGCATCGCCGCCGTAGACGTACAGGTTGAGCGCTTCGGCCGATGCGGCCGCGAGTTCCCGCAGACGGCGATCGTCGAATTTCGTCATGTAAATGCCGTTCAGGTAATACCAGTGAAAGAGTTCGGATTCCCGCACGGCATAGAACTTCACCGTATCCCCCTCGAGGTGCTCCTGAATAATCGCTTCCCGTATGTCGCGGGCATGAAACTCGCGCAGGAGCGTTCCCTCCTCGTCGTCCGTATTCGCCAGAGAGACATCCTCCTTGTGGACGGCATGCACGTCGCCCCGCTTGATCCACACCTTCGAGCTGGTGAAGCCCGCTTGCCGCGGCGTCATGTCGGAATCGGTGGCGACCACGACGCTCCGCGGAAACGGAATTCCGGCGGCGGGAAGAAGCCGGACCATGGCGATCCGGTAACAGTTCATCACCGCCCGGGGGGAATTGATCACGAGCGCGCCGCTTTCCTCGATCTTCAGAAGCGTCGCCGAGCCGAGCGGACCCTGGGCCATCGAGACCACGAGGCGCTCCCTGACGCTTTCGGGGGTGATGACACCCTCATCGTACATCATGACCTCATCCCCGAGTTCGCGAAGGACCTCCGCGGTCTGATTGATGATGAGAAGATCGTTCACCACGTGATTGGGGGAAAACTCAGTCTTCCGGCGTATTGCGGCAAATCGAAGTTTCATGAAAACAGTCTGGATAAGAATGATGGAGGATCGTCCGGCGGCTGAGGAATGCCGAGCGCGATCTCCCGTTCCCGGCGGAGAATCGCCTCGTTGTCGATCTCGCGCTGAAAGCGGTAATCGACCATGATCGTTCCCAGGGCAAAGGCCGCCAGGTTGGCGAAGAACACGACATTGAGAGCGATCTGAAATCCCCGGACATTGAAGAAATAGCCTGCAAGATAACCGAAATAGAGCATGAACCGCTTGAACCCCGGATCGAACCCCGAGAGCGGTTCGAGAATCGTCACCAGCAGGATCGCCGCCGCTGCGAGCCACGCGATCGTCCAGCTGATTTCACCGGTGAAGGCCAGGGCGGCGAACATCGCAAATTCGTTCGTCCGGTCGAAGACAACTTCCAGCTTCCGGCCGAGCGGCGACTGGAGATTATAGGTGCGGGCGACGCCGCCGTCGATGCCGTCGACGATCTGGGAAAGCGCCATGAGGAGAAGCCCGTCGAGCACGTGACCGGCCGCGACCACCGCCGCCGCCACGATGCCGATGACGAATCCGACTGCGGAAATCTGATTCGGAGTCAGGCCGAGCGTCTCATGGAAGAAGCGGATCGGGATGTTCAATATGGTATCGGAACGGGATGACATACGCAGTCCGCCGCGCGCGCGGTCAGAACACCCTTCCTTTTGCAAGATAGAAAATCAGAATGAGGACGGCGCAGACCGCGCAAACCACGATTTCCTTCATACTGTCCGAATATCCCCGGAATGCGCCCTCCGTGGCATAGGTGCTGAACGGATAAAACGGCCGTTTCTCATAACTGACGCAGTAATCGAGAGCGACATGCGAAATGAAAAACAGAGCCGGCACCATCGTTCCGAGATAGACTGAGAGCGGGATGATCCAGAGAAGTGCGACCGGTTCCTGAAGCGGCGTCCGCCAGTGGTAATGGGTCTCGTTCTTCCGGCCGTTCTTTTTGAGATAGAGAGGAAGCTTGATCGGATGATCCACGAGGTCGACTCCGTACCCGAAGGTATAGGCGAGAACGATATCCTTCCCCTCGAGGCCGAGGGCCTGGACGCCGACGGTGGTCAGCAGAAGATGTGGCAGAATGGTCATAGTCGATCAGTCAGATTCCGGTTGCGCATCATGCCGGGTCGGAAGCCGGTCAGGCTGTTTCCGCCGATGAGGGCCTGCGCCGGTCGGCGGTAAAAAATATGAAGACAAGTCCGAGAATGATCCAGATAAATTCGCGGATCCGCATGACCACGCCGAGGTAGACCCCCAGAAGCGCCGGGAGGGCGATGCTGTCGAGTCCCAGGGCAAGACCTCCCTCGCGGGCCCCGAGATTCAGGGGAACGAAAAAGAGGAGGTTGATGATCAGCGAATAGACGACATAGAGAAACAGGGCGGTAACGGGGGAGACGGGCACCCCGATGCCGTACAGAATGAGATAGACCTCGACGCCCATGCAGACCCTGCTGAGCGATTCGAGGGCGATGGCGGTCATGAATTTTGTCCGCTCCCGCCGGTAGACGCCGGTGAGGAGTTCGTCCATGCGGCGCACGTCGTCGCGGTAGGCATCGAGGCGGGGGTTCAGCCGGCTGAAGATCCGCCGGCGGCCGATCCAGCCGTGGAGATGTTCAAAAATGCCGCGCCGGTGACCGGCGAGTGTCAGTCCGATCACCCCGCAGATCGCGACCGCGGTCAGGGCAAAGACCAGGTTCAGGGCGACCGGAAGCGAGAGAAACAGAAGCGCGAGAAGGATGCCCGCGAGGAGGAGGATCATGTGACCGAGCAGATGAACCATCCTGTACAGCACCACGGCGGAGAGCGACTGTTCCCGCCCGAAGACACCGCTGAGGGCGCGGACCTTATACGGTTCACCGCCGAGGGCGATCACCGGGGTGACATAGTTGATGACGAAGCCCGAAACGGTGACCAGGAAGAGCTGGAAGAACGAAATCTTTTTTCCGGCCTCTCCCAGGACGAGGCGCCATGCGGCGGTATTCAGCAGATAGATCACGAACCAGACGCCGACGATGTAGAGGAGGCTCCAGCCGGCCCGGGCGATGTTGGCCCCGATCTGGTCGATCCCGAAGCGCGACACAAGGTAGACGAAGGCGGCCAGCCCGAAGAGGAAAAAGAATATTTTGCTGAACGGGATTTTCACGCGGGATCAGAAGACGGAAAATTTGACGTATCGTTCGGGATGCAGTTTGAGGTCGACGAGGAGCTGGTTCAGGTCCTTCATGAGCGAGATCAACTCACGGTAAAAGGATCCCGATCCCGCAAGCTGGGAGACACTGCTCGTATCGGCGGCCGCGCGGGTCATGAGGGTGTTGGCCCGTTCGGAAAACGAGGCGAGATTGTTGTACAGCCGGTCGTCCATCAGCAGTTTGCCCATGCTCCCCTGCCCTTTCCGGAGCTCATCGGTGACGATCTTCATGTTTTCGGAAATATCCGCGATGTTTTTCGCCATCGATTCGTCATACACGGCCTTCCCGAGGGTCCCTTTCTTTTCGCGGACCGCCGCCATGAGGTCGTTCAGCGAGTGGAGGAATTTTTCCGTTTCCTGGGCGGTTCCGGGATGTTTCAAAAAGCGGCCGATGGAACCTTCGCCGCGTTCCATCGAGGCGGTAATGCGCCGGGCATTCGCGAGAAGTTCCGTGAATTCGTTCAGCGTGGTTTTGAACTGCGGCCCGGCAGCCTCGAGGTCGAACGATTCGACGACCGGTATGTAGCCGCGTTCGGGCACCGGCGTCTCGGTCTTACTGCCGATCGTGAGATCGATATACTTGTCGCCGAGGAGACCGATCGTCTTGAACTGGGCCGTCGTGGAGTTCGTGATCGACGGCCGGTATTTCGTGAGAACATCCGCGGTGATGTCGACCCCCTCCACGTTGTTCTGCCGGACGAATTCCATCGAGCTGACATAGCCGACCTTCAGACCGCCGAGGGAGACCATGGCCCCGTTCACGAGTCCGTGAACGTTTGTCACAAAGAATTTCACCTGATAGGTGGAGGAAAAAATATTCTGTTCGGTGCCGACGATCGAGACGATGAAGATGAAGACGATGAGACCGATCAGAACAACGATTCCGACCTTCAGGTTCGACCACCGCATTTTGGCTGCATCCATAGGATTCCGTTTCTCAGTGATGGAGATTCAGCAGATTCGCTTCCGCCCGGATTTCCGCGATGAAATCCTGCACGAATTGATCCGGCGAGTGGAGCACATCCTGTGACGACCCGTCGAAGACGATGCGCCCGTCGTTCACGACCGCGAGCGAATCGCCGACCGCAAAGGCGTCGCGGAGAATATGGGTGACCACGATCGACGTGACCCGGCGTTCCTGCTTGAGCTTCATGATCAGTTCGGTCACCGTCCTGGCGTTGATCGGGTCGAGACCGGTCGTCGGTTCGTCGTACAGAATCACTTCAGGGTGAAACGCGATCGCACGCGCGATCGCCACCCGCTTTTTCATGCCGCCGCTGATCTCCTCCGGCAGGAGGTTCCCGACGTCGGGCAGATTCACGAACTCGAGGCATTCGGCAACCCGGTCCGCAATCTCCCCCTCGGACATATCGGAGTGCTCTTCCAGAAAAAAAGCGACGTTTTCGGCGACCGTCAGGGAGTCGAACAGCGCATTCCCCTGAAACACCATCGACATGCGCCGGCGGATCGGCATCTGCTCCCGCTCGTTCAGCGCCGTCAGTTCGACCCCGTCGATGAACACCCGTCCCGCCGTCGGACGCCAGAGGCCCAGGATCACCTTCAGGACGGAACTCTTCCCCGCCCCGCTCGGTCCGAGCATCACCTTCGTTTCCCCGTTCGCAACACTGCACGAGACGTCGCTTAGGATCTTCCGGCCTTCAAACTCCACCGTGATATGTTCGAGCCGGATCATCTACAGGATCGACCAGATAACCTTGGTGAAAATGAAATCGTTGAACAGCACCACCACCGACGAAACGACGACCGCGTTCACGGCCGCACGGCCCACTCCCACCGTCCCGCCCGTCGTTCCCAGCCCGTAGTAACAGCTGATCGTCGAGATGAAGAAGGAAAACACCACCGGTTTGCTGAATCCCACGATCAGATCCTTGATCTTGAGATCGTACACGGCCGAATGCCAGTAAAACGCCTTGTCGACGTGAAGCCAGAGATCGGAGACGAACATCCCCCCCACCAGGCCGACCAGATCGGCAACGAGCGTGAGAGGCAGAAACATGATCAGCGACGCAACCAGACGCGGAACCGCCAGCTTCTCCACCGGATTCGTTCCGAAGGCGCGCAGAGCGTCGATCTGCTCGCTCACCTGCATCGAACCAAGTTCCGAGGCGTTCTTCGCCCCGGTGCGCGCCGCCAGCATGAGACCCGTGATGACCGGCCCCAGCTCCCGTATCAGCGCGAGGGCCGTAGTCCGGCCGACGAGCAGTTTCGCGCCGAAGGTTTCCAGCCGGTGGCCCGCCTCGATCGACATGATGACGCCCATGAACAGCCCCGCCAGAAAAACGATCAGGAACGCCTGGGCGCCGATGATGTACATCTGCTCGAGCGTGTCCCGCCGGTACCGCCAGACCGCGCCGAACGACCTGACATTCTCGACGGTAAAGGTGAAGTACTCCTGCAGCTGCAGGAGCATGAGTTTGAATTTTCTCACAATCAGTATGTCGCGCTTTCCCGTCATCGTATTCAGCCCGCCGTGCGTCCGCCGTAACCGCCGGCTATCCACTTTTCCGCCGTTGCAATATCGCTCACGTGGTCGACGTCCACGATCTTCGAGAAGGGGTATCCTTCCAGACGGTATCCCTTCGAAGCCAGATGCCCGAGATAGTTCCTGAGCCGCTCAATCCCCGCCTTCAGGACCGTTTCCCGCTCCCGGAAGATGGCCGGCGAAAAGACGTACAGTCCCCCCGTCACCCAGGCCGAGGATTCCGTCTTCGAAAACCCGGTGATCGCACCGCTGTCGTCGCGGCTGACGTAGAGCGGATTCTCGTCGTCAATGAAATCGGTCACCGCCAGCACCCCCGCCGCACTGCTTGCCATCGATGCCCGGAGGTAGCGGGCAAATTCCTCCTCCAGAAATATGGCATCAACCGTCGAGAGCAGAAAGCGTTCCTTCCTCAGATACGGTTCGAGCGCGAAGAGACTGTGCATTGAACTCTCGGTCGTTTTGACCACGAAGGAGAGAGGCACCGGGAACCCGCACGATTCCACGTATTCCTTCACTTCGAGCGAATATTCATTCACGATACAGCAGAGTTCCGTCACCCCGTGCCGGAGAAAAATCCTGATCAGCCGCTCGATGAGCGGCACCCCCTCCACCCGGACCAGCGGTTTCAGAACGTCCATGCCCTCCGCACGAAGACGGCTACCCTCGCCAGCGGCAATGATACCTGCAATCATGATCTGACTTCTGGACGATTGACTCCGGGAACTACGCCGGACCGGGTTTTGAGTGAATGCGGATTTCCCCCGCCGGCAATCCCGTCCCCGATAGCCGGTAGGTTCGGAAAACGTACCGAAATCGGTTGGAAAGCGAAAATTTTCATAAAAATGTTTGAAAAGATAGCAAAAAAGTGTAAGATTTCCAAGCAGACATCCGATCTTTTTTCATCCCCCCCTCCGCCCGGATGGAGAGTATGGACCCTTTCCCATCATCAAATCCCACATGAACCGACCCCCCGTTCGCGATCATCACCGGTGCGCCGGAATGTCACCGCGGACTTCATTTGAACGGTCTCTCACGGACGATTGGATCACTGCGTCACCGGATTTCCCAAAAAATACGTAACAAGGGGGGGCATCCCATCAAAATAGTCTGAATTCTTTGCGTTTTTTATCAAATAATGATATACTGTTAATAAATTATTAATTCCGCGAAGTTGGCAGAGGGACAGGGATACGAAATGAATCTTTTCAAGACCACCGAGGGAAGTACCGGTCGACTGCTTCAGCTCTGTATCGGCTATTTTTCATTTTACGTCGTAACCGGGGTGACGGTGAAATATTTCACCGGGAGCGCCGCCGCGGGGCTTCCCGGCATGAACGAAATTGAGTATCTCGCCTTCAACACCATCGGGGGGAATCTGATCTGCCTCGTGGTGGTGCTTCTGTTCGGGTGGTATCACCTCACCACCATCCGGCGCATCAAGGCCGGGCCGGTGACCATTCCGATGGAATATCTCTATATCATTCCTTCGGGAATATGCACGGCGATCGTCATTCCGACGACGACGCTCATGTATCTCCTGCCGATATCGGTCATGGTCGCCATGGTGATCATGCGGGCGAGCGTGATCATCATCAGCCGGACCGTCGACGCCCTGCAGATCCGGCAGGGGATCCTCAAAAAACATGTATACCGCGAGGAGAATATCGCCGTCCTGTTCGCGCTCTCCGCGGCGGCGGTCAATATCCTCTGGGTCGGACCGGGCGATTTTGAGTTTGTGCACTCCGTTCCGGCGATGGTGATCCTGGGAAGTTACATCGTCGCCTACAGCATCCGGATCTACATCATGAATTACTATAAAAACACGCGACCGGCGGGGACGAAGCTGGACAACCAGGGATTTTTCGCGATCGAGCAGATTTCCGCGTCGGCGGCGATGGTGCTGGCGGGAATTCTTCTCTTCGTTCTCCCCGCCTGGACCGGGAGTACGAGCAGGGTGCTGTTGAAATTTCACACCGCATTCATCAGTCCGCACCCGATCTGGCCATGGGCGGTCGTTTCGGGGCTTGCGTACGGCATGGTCGCCTTCTTTTCGGTCTTCATATTCATGTTCAAGGGGCGGACCGCCACATTTGCGGGTCTGGTGAACCGCCTGACCTCCCTGGTCGCCGGAACGACGGCGACGATCATCTCCTACCTTCTGTTTCAGGACAGGTTTCCGAAGCCGCAGGACTGGCTTTCACTGGTGTTCATCTTCATTGCCGTCGGCTTCCTGTCGGTTGCCGAGCGGAAACGGACGGCGGAGCTGGCGCGCACCCCGGCCCACTGAACCGGAGGTTCCGCGATACCGGGTGCACCGCCGGACGGACGGCCACTTGAATTCCTCCTCCTCCCTTCTTACCTTTTCCTGAGGTGCCGGAGCGGGCATGCACACCTTGCGGACCGCTGAGAGGCGCCGGATCAATCACGGCAGGCATCGTACCACCTGATCACATATCGAGAGGACCGGAATCATGAGCCAGCGTTCATTGTCGGGAGAGGTATTCTATCCGTCGCAGGATACGGTGGAATATTCGCACGCGAAGGATTACGAAGCGATGTCGGCCGCCGCCTCAGGCGATCTGGCGGGATTCTGGGGAAAAGAGGCGCGCGAACTGCACTGGTTCAAGCCATGGTCGAAGGTTCTCGACGAGACAAAAAAACCCTTTTACCGCTGGTTCGTCGACGGGAAGGTGAACATCGTTTACAATTGTCTCGACCGGCACACGCTGACGGCACGGCGCAACAAACTTGCGCTTCTCTGGGAAGGGGAAAAGGGAGAGTTCCGGTCGTTTTCCTATTTTGCACTGCGGCGCGAAACGTGCAAGTTTGCAAACGTCCTCCGGAGTCTGGGCGTCCGGAAGGGCGACCGGGTCACGATCTACATGGGAAGGATTCCGGAGCTCCCGATCGCGATGCTCGCCTGCGCCCGTATCGGTGCGATCCATTCGGTTGTGTACGGCGGCTTCACCGTGGAGGCGCTGGCGGAACGGATCGAAGACAGCCAGTCGAAAGTCCTGATCACCTGCGACGGCGCATTCCAGCGGGGCAAAATCGTTCCTCTCAAACAGATTGCCGATGAGGCGCTCCAGCGGGCCGCAACGGTGGAGAGCGTCCTGGTGGTAAAGCGGACCGGCGAGCCGGTCAACATGGAATCGGGAAGGGATATGTGGTACCACGAGCTGATGGCCCTCCCGATCGCGAACAACAGCTGTCAGATCGAGGAAATGGACGCCGAAGACCCGCTTTTCATTCTCTACACATCCGGCACGACGGGAAAGCCGAAGGCCATTCTCCACACGCACGGCGGATATATGGTCGGGACCTACGCCACCCTCAAGTACGTTTTCGACATTCATGAGGAGGACCGGTACTGGTGCGCCGCGGATCCGGGATGGATCACCGGACACAGCTACATCGTCTACGGACCACTGCTCAACGGAACCACCTCATTCATGTATGAAGGGGCGCCGACCTACCCCTATCCGAACCGTTGGTGGCAGATGATCGAGAAATACGGCATCAACATTCTCTATACGGCGCCGACCGCGATCCGGGGACTCATGCGGTTCGGGGAGGCATGGCCGAACCGTCATGATCTGTCGTCGCTCCGTCTGCTCGGGTCGGTGGGAGAGCCGATCAATCCGGAGGCGTGGAAGTGGTATCACCGGGTGGTCGGCAGGAACCGCTGTCCGATCATGGACACCTGGTGGCAGACGGAGACGGGCATGTTCATGATCAGTCCCGTTCCCTCGATGCCGCTGAAACCGGGTTCCGGCACCAGGCCATTTCCGGGCGTGGTGATGGATGTCTATACCGAGGAGGGGACGCCGGCAAAACCGAACGAAGAGGGATTTCTCGTAATCAAATCGCCGTGGCCGGCGATGCTCCGGACCGTCTACCGCGATCCCGACCGGTATGTCCAGCAGTACTGGTCGCGGTATCCGGGCGTCTACACGACCGGCGATTCGGCGCGGCGGGATGAGGACGGATACTACTGGATCATCGGCCGGGTGGACGACGTCATCAAGGTATCGGGCTACCGTCTGGGAACGGCGGAAATCGAAAGCGCGCTGGTGAGCCATCATGCGGTGGCGGAAGCGGCGGCGATCGGACTGCCGCACGAGGTGAAGGGAAATGCGATCCACGCCTACGTCATTCTGCGCGCCGGCGCCGAAAAGCATGAGCATCTCATCGAGGAGTTGCGGACACACGTGGCGCATGAACTCGGCCCGATTGCCAAACCGGAGCACATCACGATCGTCGACGCACTGCCGAAAACGAGAAGCGGCAAAATAATGAGGAGAGTCCTGAAGGCAAAAGCGCTGGGGGTGGATCCCGGGAATATCACCACCCTGGAGGAATGAGGAATTCCCGATTCGCAGGAATTCATGGTATAAATAAAAAAAGCCGCTGAAAATTCAGCGGCTCCGTACCCCCATCCTCGACTTCATCCACCAAGCCTAATCCACCATTCACCACAATCCACTGAGGACGGGATTCGTTAATATAACGAAATTATTTATTAAAAAGTTCCATTTTTTTCAAAAATTAGGAAATATTAATTTTTCCTAAAAAATGCTCTAATTTCGTTTATTTAACGCGTTTTTTTATTAGAACCAGCGCCATAACCAGTACTTTTCATGGACCACCTTCGCCCAGTGATAACCTACGCTCGGTTCATGAAATACAAGTTTCGGTTCAGGTGATGCATAAAGTTCGGCGTGGATAAACCCTGCCCTGCCGTTCCCAACCTCCAGAAAGCAGGATCCGACACCGTTGAAAAACTTCACTGGTTCACGCCCGTGGATCCTGCGGGCGATGATATGTGCGGCGGTCTCGGCATGATCCGCCGCGAGGATGCCCCCCTTCGGAAACGCGAACCCTTCCGGCAGTCGGATCCCGGCAATATCTCCAATCGCGAAAATATTTTCATGCGCGGTTTCCATCGAGTGCGGGTCGACCGGAATCCAGCCTGACGCGTCGGTGATGCCGGCATCCCGCACAACGCCGGGCGCTCCCACCGGCGGAATATAGATCACGAGATCGGCTTCCGGCGCCGCGGCGATCCCGGTCCGGAGACCGATCGCCCGCTCGCCGGTCATCGTCCGGATCATCCCTCCCGCGGCCCGTCCGAGCCCGCTCAGCGGTTCCTTCTCCGGCGTGGCCACTTCGATCGAAACCGATGCAGACCGCCGGCGGAAATAGGAATCGAGAAGAAAGGCGGTTTCATACGGCACCGGCGGACAGCGGTACGGCGTGCCGCCGATGACGACCGCCACGCTCCCCTGCCCGAACGCCCCGATGCGTCTGCGCAGGTCCTCCACACAGCGGAGGGTGTCGAGCGACTGAAACCCCGCGCGGGACCCGACCGCTGCATTCTCCAGCGGTTCGGCGCCCAGGGCAATGACCAGATAATCGAACGGAATAGTTTCCGCGGAGGTGCGCACTTTCCTGTCTGCGACGGAAATCTCCTCCACTGTGGCGCGCCTGTATTCGATGCCGTATTTGGAGACAAGGGCGAGAGACTTCTGCACCGCTTCGGGGGTGCGCCACCCGATCATCACCCAGAGAAATGAGGGCGGAAAGGCAAGGACCGGTTCCCGGTCGACGAGAATAATGCGGTGAGATTCGCCGAGGTGACGGCGCAGTTCCCTCGCCGTCACGATGCCGCCGATGCCGCTACCGAGGATCAGAATCGTTTTATCCATGGTCGAACCTGTGCGGTGAATGTACAAAATTCTCTTCCAAAAACCGATTTCAGAGGCGATTGACTCCTGCACGAAATACCTTTATATTTCCGCGTCAACCGTCCCGACATCCCGTGACAGAAACTTTCTTCCAGACTCTGCGGTGCCAGTCCTGCACCCGTACATTCGAACCCCGCTCCATCCGGACGTTCTGCCCGGAGTGCCAACAGCCGCTCTTTGCACGGTATGATCTGAGCGCGGCGCGGAGCCGGCTTGACCGGTCGGCCTTTGAGGGGGGCGGGGAATCGCTCTGGCGGTATCGGAAACTGCTTCCCGTTTTCGACGAACGGCACATCATTTCGCTCGGCGAAGGGGGAACGCCGCTTCTCCGGCTCGAACGGATGGGCAAGCGTCTGGGCATCGAACGTCTCCTCCTGAAGGATGAAGGAGGGAATCCGACCGGCTCGTTCAAAGCGCGCGGTGTGAGCGTCGCAATTTCGAAATGCAGTGAGCTGGAAATCCGGGACATTTCGATGCCGTCGGCGGGGAATGCCGGAAGCGCGCTCGCCGCCTATGCCGCACACTGCGGGATGAAGGCGCACATCTTCATTCCTTCCGACACCCCGATCGTCAACCGAGAAGAAGCGGCGGCATTCGGAGCGGATGTCCGCCTTGTCGACGGCGTCATCAGCGACGCGGCGAAGGCGATGTCCGCGGCGGGGAGCGGGCAGGGATGGTTCGACATGTCGACGATGAAGGAACCGTACCGTCTGGAGGGAAAGAAAACACTTGGCTATGAGATCGCGGGCCAGCTCGGGTGGCGGCTCCCGGACGTCGTCATCTATCCGACGGGGGGTGGGACCGGTCTGATCGGCATGTGGAAGGCATTCGGGGAACTGGAAGAGCTCGGCTGGACGTCGGGGAAAAAACCGCGCATGGTCGCCGTGCAGATGAGCGGCTGTGCGCCGATCGTGGCGGCGGTCGAGCGGAAGCAGGCGCGGGCGGAATTCTGGCCCGACGCGGCAACCATTGCGGCCGGACTCCGCGTCCCGAAAGCGTTCGCCGACAAGACCATTCTGGACATCATCGCAGAGAGCGGGGGAACTGCGGTCGCGGTCGGTGACCGGGATCTGCCCGGGGCCATCGCGGAGTGCGCCTCTCAGGAAGGAATTCTGCTTTCACCGGAGGGAGCCGCCACGATCCTGGCGGCCCGACATCTGACCGGGACGGGGTGGCTCGAGCCCGGGGAAACAACGGTCATCTTCAACACCGGGAGCGGGTATAAATACCGCGAACTGATGCAGATTTTACGGTTCGTTTGACTTTTTCCCCGGCTTTTTGTATGATACGGCATCAATTTCCTACCACATTACTTATTTTTCGGGAAACACTATGCAGATCAAAGAAAAGATCGAGGGAGATGTCGCCGTATTGAATTTCAAGGGCGATCTTCTTGGTGAACCGGATACGACAAAAATCCGCGAGAAGATTGACAGCCTGCTCGGGGACAATCTGAAAAAGATCATCATTGATCTCGGCGGCGTCAATTATATGAACAGCTCCGGTCTCGGTTCGCTTATCTCGGTCCTGAACCGGGTTCGCGCCAGCGAAGGTCAGTTGAGCCTCGCCCAGGTGGGCGGCAAGGTTCAGAATCTTTTCATGATCACCCAGCTTGTGAAGGTGTTCGACACCTATGAGACCGTCGATCGCGCGATGGCGGCATTCAAAACGAAAAAGTGATCTCCGATTCCGGGGGAGCGTCTCCGACCCCTCCCCCGGCTCTCGTTTCTCCAGCCTTCGCGGTACATTTACCCTTATTCTTCCCCGAATTTTTCCGGCCGGCATCGCCGCTTCCCGCCGTCATTTTCCCGTTCTCTCCGATTCGCCGGCGATAAGGGCCTCCGTTTCCCGGTCCGATTCCCGGCAGTCCGCCCCGGAACACGGGAGTCTCCGGAAAACCGCGTCAAACAGCCTCATAAAACAGGTAAACCCGGCCGTTCGTGATCTGGAGCACGTGATCCCGCCGGCCCTTTTTGCTCATTACGTGTACCATACAGACCTGCCCGGCCTCACCGGCCGGTGATGATTGAGTGTTGAGAGACCGACCCATGGAACTGCTGTTGTCGCAATCTGCCGAATATTATCTCCGACTCGCGCGCGAATCGTTCCGCCTGAACGATCCGCTCGGCGCGCGCATGGCGTACCTTCTCTGCATCGATTCATGGAAGAAGGCGAGCCGGATCCATCCCCTCTTCATGGGACAGCTCCATGCCGCGGAAGAAGAATACCGCTGTTTCGACCGGTTCGATTATTTCTACAAGGGGATCCTGCACGACCTCCGCACCGTTGTCCTGAGTTATCCGCGCATCGCACAGACCGATCTCATGGAACGGATGACCCAGTACCATCCGCGCGATGTCGAGTACACCCTCTACTTTGCGATGAAGGAAGGAAAGATTCTGTTCCAGCGGGAGGGAAACGATTACATTCTGCGTCTTCCGAAGGAACCGGCGAAGAGCGGGAAATCCGGCTTCATCCGCTTCTCGCGAAACTGACCGGAGAGGCCGCCGCGCACGGCGAGGGAGCGCCGAGCGACCACCCCACAATGGATCACCTGCGATAGATCACGCCGCGGATGTCCGGGAACGTCGTCAACCCGGAAATCCTGTGCCCATCGCGGGATGGCCTGGCCTATGCGTCGGCGAAGCAGAGCACGGCGGCGGCCGTCATCCCGATCACATCCACTCTCCATCTCCGGCGCGAGGTGCCGTCATCTCTTTCGGCAGTCGCGGAACCGCGCCGCTCCATCCTCTGTTCCTTCCATTATTCGAAACAAACATCAGAATGTTGTTGCCCCCGGATTAAGAATTCATTAAAATTGCCGGAGAACGGGGAGAAAACGGGTTTTCCCAACTTGCATTTTTAGTTAAAAATTTTCATATTTTCTGTTCGTATTTGAGAATTTCCCACGGTTTTTCACATCTCATCAAAAAAGGGAAGAAATGTCTGTCAGCGTCAGTAATCTCTCGAAATCGTACGGGACCGCACGAGCCGTCGACGCCATATCGTTCGACGTGCACGCGGGAGAGATTCTCGGATTTCTTGGCCCGAACGGTGCGGGGAAAACGACCACCATGCGGATGATCACCTCCTATCTTGCTCCTTCCGGCGGAACGGTCAGAATCGAGGGGCGGGATGTTCAGAGGGAGTCGCTGGAGGTGCGGCGGCTCGTCGGTTATCTGCCGGAGCAGAACCCGCTCTACCTCGACATGAATGTGCTGGAGTATCTCGAATACGCCGCACAACTGCAGGGCGTGAGCGCGTCGATGATCCACCAGCGGCGCCGGGAGATGGTCTATGTCTGCGGCCTCCAGGAGATGAAGCACAAGGACATCGGCCAGCTCTCGAAAGGGTACCGCCAGCGCGTCGGCCTGGCGGCGGCGATGATCCACGATCCCCGCGTCCTTGTGCTCGACGAGCCGACCAGCGGTCTCGACCCGAATCAGATCGTCGAGATCCGAAGCCTCATCCAGAACATCGGCCGGGAGAAAACCGTCATCCTGTCGACACACATTCTCCCCGAGGTCCAGGCGACCTGCAACCGCGTGATCATCATCAACCGCGGCAAGATCGTCGCCGACGGGCCGATCGCCGTTCTTCAGCGCAACCTCCACGGGGGCGAGAAGGTCGTCGTTGAAATCGAGACCGGCGACGCCGACACCTTCGACCTCATCGCCGTGCAGATCCGGTCGATCCCGGCCGTCACGGCGGTCAGCCTCCAGGAACAGAACGGCGCTTCAAAACGGTTTACCATCGAAACGGGCCAGGCGACCGACATCCGGAAGGAACTCTTCCGGCTCTGCGTCACCCGCGGATGGACCATCCTCGAACTCCACCGCGAACAGACGAGCCTCGAAGACATTTTCCGACAATTGACAGGCGGTGCTGCAAAATGAACGTCCATAACATTGCTTCGATCTTCAGAAAAGAAGTCCGCTCCTTCTTCAATTCCCCCGTGGCCTACATCGTGATCGTGGTCTATCTGATCATCCTCGGGTGGTTCTTCACGAGCAACCTCTTCATCTACAATCTCTCCACCCTGCGGACGGTGTTCGAGATGACGCCGTTTCTCCTCCTCTTCTTCGCTCCGGCCATGACGATGCGGCTCATCTCCGAGGAACGGAAGAGCGGCACGCTGGAACTGCTCGTCACCAAACCGATCGGCGAAGGGGACATCATCGTCGGCAAATTTCTCGCCGCCTGGACACTCTATTTCTTCACCCTCCTCCCGACCGTCTGCTATTACATCACGGTCTCGATCATCGGGTCGCTCGACACCGGCGCCGTGATCGGCGGTTACCTGGGCCTCCTCCTCGTCGGCGCAGTCTTCATCGCCATCAGCGTCTTCGGATCCGCCGTCACCGAAAATCAGGTCGTGGCCTTCATCGTCAGCCTGTTCATCGTCTTCAGCCTCTTCATGCTCGACAAGATCCTCTTCTACCTTCCGAGCTCGGTCGGCATGGTGCTTGAATACCTGAGCATCGATTACCATTTCTCCAACATCGCGCGCGGCGTCATCGACTCGCGCGATCTCGTGTACTACGCCTCCGCGATCGGCCTCGCACTGCGCCTCGCCTCGGCGGTGCTCCAAAAACGACGGTGGGCATAGGAGAACAGACGGACATGAACAGAAAACAGCTCATCCTCCGCACACTCCTCATCGTCGGGATCCTCATCCTCGCGAATATCATTTCCCTCCGTTTCTTCAAACGGTTCGATCTGACCGGCGACAAGATTTTCACCCTCTCCGACGCGAGCAAAAACCTCGTCCGGAACCTGGACGACAAATTCATCGTCAAGGCCTACTTCACCTCCGATCTTCCCCCGGAATACGCCAACAACCGGCGGTACCTGAAGGACGAGCTCGACGAGTACCGCGCCTACTCGGGAGGGAACTTCCAGTATGAGTTCATCGATCCCTCGAAGAAGGAAGACCTCGAGCAGGAAGCCCAGCGGTACGGCATTCCGCCGGTCCAGGTCCAGGTCCTGAAACAGGACAAACTGCAGGTGCAGAACGCCTACATGGGACTGGTCTTCCTGTACGGTGACAAGCAGGAACGGCTCCCCGTCATCCAGACCACGTCGAATCTGGAGTATGAAATCAGTTCGGCGGTGAAAAAACTCACCGCGAAGGAGCTGAAAAAGATCGGATTCCTCACCGGCCACGGCGAACCGGGTCTTCAGCAGATGAGCCGGTTTCAGGATGTGCTCGCAAAACAATATACCGTGACGACAGTCGACCTGACCGGCGGCAGGCCGGTTCCCCCCGATGTCGCCGTCCTGATGATTATCGCACCGGACAAGCCGTTCAAGTCGTGGGAAAAATTCCTGATCGACCAGTACCTCATGCGGGGAGGGCGCATCGCCTTCTTCCTCAACAAGGTGAGCGCAAACCTCCAGATGCAGATGGGCAGACCGCTTGCCCTCGATCTCGACGACATGCTTGAAAATTACGGCGTCCGGATCAATACCGATCTGGTGCGGGATGCGAGCTGTGCGTACGTGAACGTGCAGCAGCAGGCCGGATTCATGATCATCCAGAATCAGGTGCCGTTTTACTACCTGCCGCAGGCGAGCGATTTCGATCAGACCAGTCCGGTCGTCAAGGATCTCCGTTCCGTCGTCTTCTATTTTGCCAGCTCGATCGATACCAGTCTTGCGCGGAACCGCGGGCTGACGGCGCATGTCCTCGTGAAATCGTCGAAACGGAGCGGCAGGCAGGAGAATTCCTTCCTCATCAGCGCGGCGATGCAGATGTCGCCCGAAATGTTTCACGAATCGGGCATACCGCTCTGCGTCACCGTCGAAGGGGCGTTCCCGAGCCTGTTCGGCACCAGAGCGGTCGCAGCCGATTCCTCCGCACGATTAATCGACACCACGAACAGGCTGGTGAGCGGCAGGCTCTCGAAGATCGTGGCGATCGGGGACGGCGATTTCTGCCAGGATCAGCTGGCGGGAAGCAAGGATAATTTCTATCTGGCGAGCAATCTCGTCGATTGGCTGGCCGACGACATTGGGCTTGCGGCGATCCGGGCGCGGGATGCCGGGAGCAAGCCGCTCGACGAGATATCGGAAGGGGCCAAGGGGTGGGTGAAGGCGGCCAACCTCGCGCTCCCGCCGCTCCTCATAATTCTCTTCGGCATCATCCGCTGGCGGTGGCGCGTCGCAGGCAGACGCCGGCTGGAAACACGCAACCTGTAGTCTTATTTCATGAGAGAACCATGAACCGCTCGACCCTGTATCTCATCCTGCTCCTGGTGGTGCTGGGGGCGATTGTTCTGTTTCTCCTCCCGTCCGATAAGGAGCGGGAGACGAGCTATGCTCCGTCCGACGTCCGGTTTACCGTCGACTCGGCGAGCGTGGTGAAAATCGACATTCAGCGGCAGGGAAAATCCGTCACGCTCGAAAATATCGGCGGGAAATGGACGATCACCCAGCCGATCCGCTACGCCGCAGACCGGGCGGGAGTCGAACAGCTCCTGAGCGGCCTCGCGAAGTTCAAGGTCGGAAGTCTCATTTCCTCCAATCCCGAAAAACAGGGACTTTTCCAGGTCGACTCCTCGGGCACGCGTCTTTCCGTCACCGACCGCTCGTCAAAAACATCCGCGGTCATTCTCGGCAAGATGGGTCCCTCCTTCTCCGAGATTTACTTCCGCCTCCCCGAATCGAAGGACGTCTATCTTGGCGAAGGAATCGAAAGCTGGTCGATCACAAAGGATGTGAAGGAATGGCGCGACAAATCGATACTCTCGGCGCACGCCGAAGGCATCAGGGAGCTGACGTTCGGCGTGGGATCGGCCGAATACAATTTCCGGCGCGACAGCAGCGGATGGAAAACCCAGGACAGACCGGTCGATGCCGGCACGATCAACAGTTCGCTCAATTCCCTGGCGAACCTCCGCGCGGACGATTTCGTCGATTCAGCCGTCGCACCGGCGGGAAAACCGGTTTCGATTCAGGTGAAGGGAGCCGAACCCGCTTCGCTCTCCCTCTTCCCCGCAGCCGATTCATCAAAATATTATGTTCAGCTCCCCGGCTCAAAGTCGACCTTCGTCATCACGAAATGGACCGCACAGCAGTTGCTGAAACCGGTGGAAGCGCAGGCAATGCCGTTCCATCCGGGCGTCGCGGCAGTTCCTTCGAAGTTGCCGGCCCGGAAGGTCGCGGAAGCGATCCAGAAACCCGCTCCTGCCGTTCAGAAGCCCGCTCCTGCCGTCCAGAAACCGGTTGTCACCAAACCTCCCGTCACACGACAAAATGCTCCGCCGGTACAGCGGCCGGTCGTAAAATCGACGGAACCGGCGGCAACAACCCCGAAGACCGTCACTAAAAACACCGACACCACTCCCGCCCCTGCGGGCAAGAGGACCCCTCCGGCCGTTCCGCAGGCAGGAGGACCGCTCGCCAAGCAGAATCAGGCCGCCCCGGTGACAAACGACGATGAAGGCGACCTGACCGTCTATACGGTGGGAAAGAACGAGACGATGACGCTCATTGCGAAAAAGTTCAACGTCTCGGTCGAGCAGATCCTGAAATGGAATCTGCTGAAATCGATCGCGGTCAAGCCCGGACAGGAATTGTACATCTACCAGCGGAAGAAGTAGTTCGCCGGATCACCGCATCGCCACGGGATAGGCGGTGCACCGGCCGCAACTGATGAGCGTATCGATCGCAGGGTGCGGGGTCAGGTACCAGAGCACGAGTTTGTATTTCCCCCCTAACGGCAGTTCCATGATGCGTACGGAATCTCGCGGCGTGCCGCAGTCGACCGGGACGATGAGCGAATATTTCACCGGCTCGTCGACCGGCAGGACCAGCGGGTGGGAGAGGACGAGATTCACGCGTCTCCGGAGAAGATAGCTGAGCGGGCTGATCCGCTGATGTCCCGGGATGTCGCTTGCGGGAATGCCGAACCGCGCGATCCACGGCTCGTTCACGCCGAGCATGTCGATCGTCGGCAGTTTTGAAAAGTAGGGAATGGCCCCGGCGGCTGTCGTCGCGATTGTGACGGAGCGGTCGTGCCGGAAGAGCGTATCGAGCATTTTTCCGATTCCCGCCCAGTTCTCGTCCTCCCGCTCCAGATGACCCCGCAGTTGACCGACCGGCTCGATCCCCTCCGCCTGCCGGTATTCGAACCTCTGTTCATGATAGACCGATCCGGCCAGAAGGAGAGCGATGATGCCGATCTTGACCGGTTTCCAGGGAATACTCGTGCCGAGGAGCCAGACGGTCAGTATCACCATGAAGGGAAGGATCGGAACGATCATCCGGAATTCCATGAAATCCCCTCCGATAAGGAGGAGGTAGAGAGTCCAGCAGATGATCGAAACGCCGATCAGCTGGAGAAATCGGTCCGGTCTGGTGAAGAACCTGCGGATCCCGAAAATGCCGGCGAGGAGAAGCGGAATCGTCCAGTAGGAGAGAATGAACCTGCCGAGGTACGCCGCGCCCTGCGAAAAATAACGAAGTGCCGAGCCGGGCATCTTGAGGTAGAATGTATTGGGGAGAATATCGCCGTAGTAGGCCTGCTTCCAGAGCAACCAGGGGAGAATGAGAATGATCTTGGGTGCCGCAAGTGCCGCGAGACGGGAGGTGATCTCCGGGGCAGACCTGCCGCTCCGGATGAGCCGCATCGCCAGACCCGTCTCGAAGACGATGCAGATGAGGACGGAATCGAGCCGTGTGAGAATTGCCGCCGAGCCGAGTGCCGAAAAGGCAAGAAGCGCTCTGTGGCCGGGGAACGGATCATTCAGAAGACGGAGGAGCAGATACCCCATTGCGATGAAGAGGCAGGTTTGAAACTGGGTCTCCAGCCCGCCGGTTGCGAACGAGCGGAAGGAAAAGTTCCAGGCGAGCGCGGCGATCGCGACCAGCGCCACCACCGACGACGAGGTAATCCTCCGGATGATGGCGTAGGTGAACGCCATCGATCCGGCGAAGGAAAGAATCCCGAGGAGTTCGGACCAGCCGACGGGGTCGAAGCCTGCGGCCATCCCTCCGGCGATGAGGAGCGTCCAGAGAAAGTTGCTGTAACCCTCCACCCGTTCGCCGGCATTCCAGACGAACCCCTGTCCGTTGAGGAGATTTTCCGCGTACCGGAAGGAGATAAATGCGTCGTCCTGGACGAATCTCTGGCTCCACGCCGCAGTTGCGGCGAGCAGGATGATGACCGAGGCACACCAGATATGATGCCGTTCGATAGCGGCGGTATTCATCGGGACTCCGGACAGAACATGGACCGGCTGGGCCGGCGTATCGGGTACCGTGCGGATCCGCCCCTCCGAATCATCCCGTCCGGTTCATTTCCCCTCAGGGATCCGCTGGTGGAAGATGGTACTAATTAATCCCGCCGGTGTCAAGGGTTTTTTTGCTGTTTGCGCACATTTCTGTTCGTTGCTTCTAAAGCATTTTTCTTGTATATTTGAAAACATCGTTTTTACCGTCATTTTTCTGAAGGAATCCAATTGTCATGCCGTTAATGACCAAAATCAGGGAAAACCTCTCTACGTTTTTTTCGATTTTTGCCGGCGTTTTCGTTGTCTATATTGTGCTCGACTGGGGTATGGATATCACCGGCCGCAGACACCGCACACAGACCGCGGAAGCGTCGCAGATTGGAAAGATCAACGGACAGCCGGTGACCTACCGCGAATTCGAGGAGCTGGTCAAACAGACGGCCGACAATCAGAAGAGCCGTACAGGAACGGATCCCGATGAAGGACAGATGAACACAATCCGCGATCAGGTCTGGACCCAGCTTGTGGACGACCGGCTTTACCAGGAAGCTTCGGAGAAGATGAATCTGACGGTGACGGACGAAGAAATCGTCGACTGGGTTCGCGGCGAGAACCCGCCCGATTTTCTCAAACAGCGTTTCATCGATTCGACCGGAACGTTCAACCGCGCCCTCTATGATCAGACCATCCTCGATCCCCGGAACAAGACGATCATGATCAGCGTGGAGGATTTCCTCCGCAAACAGCGGCTCCGGGAAAAACTTGAAAGCGTGATACTCGCGAGCATCCGCGTGTCGGAAGAGGAAATCCGTCAGCGGTTCGCAGATCAGAACGTGAAGTACAAGGCGGATTACGTCCTGTTCGATCCCTCCACCCTCCGTGATACGACTCTCCGGCCGACCGAAGATGAACTGAAGAAATACTACAGCGACAACTCCGATCAGTTCAAAACCGAGGCGACCAGGAAACTGAAATATATCGTCTTTCCCGACCTCCCGTCGAAAAGCGACACCGATGGCGTGATCAAGGAGCTGGAAGACGTCAAACAGCGGGCTCTCCAGGGAGCCGACTTCATCGACCTGCAGAAAACCTACAGCGAACTCCCCGCGGCCGACAAGTTTTTCAAGCACGGCGAATTTTCGCCCGAGCGGGAGGCCGCATTGACCGACGCAAAGGTCGGCGATCTGATCGGCCCGATCGCGGAACCGAACGGGTATCACCTTGTGAAAGTCCTCGAGTACCGGAACGGGACGGACGAAGCAATTCATGCAAGCCACATCCTCATCCGGATCCAGAATAACGACACAGCCGCCGCTCTGAAAAAAGCCCGGGATCTCACCGCCCGCGCGAAGAATGGCGAAGACTTTGCCCAGCTTGCAAAACAGAATTCAGCCGACGCGACCGCCGCCCGCGGAGGAGATCTCGGCTGGTTCACCAAGGGAAGAATGGTGAAGCAGTTCGAGGATGTCGCTCTCAAGATGAAACCGGGTCAGATCGCGGGACCGGTTCTCACGCCCTACGGCTATCATGTCATCAAGGTGATCGCCCGGGATGCGCGCGAAGTGAAGGTCTCCGATCTCCTCATGGCCGTCCACATCGGCCCCCAGACGAAAAGCGATAATTCCCAGCGCGCAAAGGATTTCGCCTACCTCGCGAAGGACGGCTCATTCCAGAAGGAAGCGGAACAGAGCAAATACACCATCCAGGAAACACAGCCGTTTCAGAAGGACGCCTTCATTCCCGGCATCGGCATGAACAACGCCGTGAACAAATTTGCCTTCAAAAACAAGGTCGGATCGGTTAGCGACGCCTTCACGCTTGCGAACGGGTACGGCGTCTTCATGGTCACCGAGGCGAAAGACGCGGGGATCCGCCCCTATGAAGACGTGCGGACCGCGATCGAATCGCAGGTCAGCCGTCAGAAAAAGCTCGACGTTCTCCGCCGCACGGCCGCCGATCTCCTCCAGCAGATTCCTGCGGGACAGCCGCTCACCCAGATCAGCGCCAAACGGCCCGATCTTCAGGTTCAGCACCTTGAATCGTTTTCCGCCGGCACCTTCATCCCCGGCATCGGCCGCGACAATAATTTCGTCGGCGCAGTCTCCGCCCTCAAACAGGGTGAGATCTCCAAACCGTTCGAAGGCCAGCGGGGCATCTATCTCGTCCAGCTGACGGAGAGAACCGGATTCGATACCACGGCCTTCCTCGGCCAGCACGATCTGCTCCGGACCCAGATCCTCAACGAAAAGAAAAACCGGGTTCTCACCAACTGGACGGACGAGCTCAAGAAATCGGCCGATATCGTCGACAACCGGGACCAGTTCTACAGGTAGCGGCTCTTCGGGCCGCCGGCATCTCACGCCGGATAAGGAGCGACCATGCCGCTGTGCCGGCTCTGCACGCTTCTCCTGCTCCTCGCATCCCCGTACGCGGTCTGCGCACAGGAACGCCTGAGTTCCCTTGCGCTCCCCGGCTCCCTGACAACATCTCCGAAACTCTATCCCCACCCGGACAGCCCCGATGATCTCACGCTGGGACAGTTTCTGCAGCTGAGCGCTGCCGCCGGCATCGGGGCCGATTACCGCAGATATATTCCCGATCTCAGACTCTGGCTCGGCGTGGCGGCGGAATACATCACAAACCCGTCTGCTGTCCCTCTCCCCCATGACAATACAAGGACGATCGACGTCCGGGACGGCTATATCGTCGTTCCGGTGGAACTATCCGCATATCTTCCGATCCCGGTCGGTGGACCGGACGTTCTCTGGACCATCGGCGGCGGAGGCGGCGCATACTTCGGAAGACGGAGCTCCGCCTTCGGCTCGGCCGCGTCGGTCACCCTCGGCGCCACCCCGGGCTACGGTATTCGGGTGCTGAGCGATGTCGAATATCCCCTTTCCCCCCTTCTCGCCCTCCGGACGGAGGCAAAGTTCCGAAGCATCCACTTCGACTCCGTCGACGACTTCCCCGACCGGACCACGGTCGCCGACGGCATGACGGTTTCCCTCCAGTTCGTCTGCCGCTTCTGATGACCGTGAAAAACAAGCATCTCATCTATCTTACGGGATTCATGGGGAGCGGGAAGACGACCGTCGGACCGATCCTGGCCAATACCCTCGGCTATTCTTTCATCGACATCGATCAGGAAATCGAAAGAATCTCGGGCAGACGTATCCCGGAACTCTTTTCCATGGAAGGCGAAACCGGCTTTCGCCGGATCGAACACGAAGCGCTGATGACCGCAAGCCGCTCGGCGGAATGCATTGTTTCGCTGGGGGGTGGAACGATCGCAACGGACGAGAACATCGCCGTCATCGTTGCCAGCGGCATTCTTATCTACCTCAAGGCCGATCTTGACCAGATCGTGAAACGTCTGCGGAATAAAACCAACCGGCCCCTTATCCTCTCCCCGGACGGATCCACCCTTCCGGAACCGCTCCTGCGGGAAAGAATCGCCCAGCTCCTCGCACTCCGCGAGCCCTATTACGCGCGGGCGGATATCGTCATCTCAACGGACGACCGCCGGGTTGGACTTACAATAGATGAGATTGTCAGGCAGGTGTCGAGGTACTGACCGGGTCCTCCTCCCGATCATTCCGTCACCGGTCAGATGACGGTCCCGAGCCGTTCGATTTCCCTCGCCAGAAGAATCTGTCCGGCGATGGTGTTGACGTCCGGATTGCCGAAGGAGGGATTCAGAAACTGGACTTCCGCCAGGCTGGCGGAGAAGTTTTCGAGGGCAAAATAATTCTCCGCCGCAAGCAGATGCAGGTCGAGGTAGTTGACCGCGGTATCGTGGCTGAATTTCCACGAAGGGGAGATCCGGAGAAGGGCGGTATCCTGCTCCAGCGAGAGTGTGTACGATTTCAGGGCATTGTAGACGAATGCCGCGCCGGCGCGC
>DATKPE010000046.1:0-47581 GCA_035524335.1 Bacteroidota bacterium | reverse complement strand
GACCACAATTCCGAAGATCACGACCTTGAAGGAGAGATCCCGTTCCGTTCTCACGGTGGCGGTGACTGCGGTGGCCGATTTTCTGACATCCGCGATGCCCCGCTTTATCCCGAGGAGCAGATTTTTTCTCATTTTCCAGAGGGTGAAGCAGGCGCCGACCAGCATGCCCCCGACGGCGATCGGCCGGACGATGTAGCGGTACAGATGCCCGGCCAGGGCCGACCATGCCCCGAGCGTGTCGTTGTTGTTCATGGCGAGATATTTGTCGATCTCATGCGGCCCGATGAAGTAGACGAGGAGGGGGACGAAAAGACCCCAGGCAAGAAGGCCGCCGGCAAAGTTCAGCGCACCGAGCTCGGGACCGATGATATATCCGACGCCGATATATGCGGGTGTCGCGGCCGGGGCGGAAATCGTGGTGATCCCGCCGGTCACGATCTTTTCCGCGTTCGATTTCAGGCCGAGCTTGACGAAGGATTCGTTCACCCGTCCGACCATCACCTGGAAATCGTTCGATGAGTGGAACACATTGAGCCCGTCCATCAGCTTGATGAATGCGCCGACCGCCATCGCCTTGAAGAGCTGAATTGCGGCATCGGCCCCGCGCTGGCCGGCCTTGTGGATCTCCGCCGCCGCGACCGATTCCGGAAACGGCAGGCTCTTGTCCTCCACCATCACGCGCCGGAGGACCGTGACGAACATGATCCCGAGAATGCCGCCCAGAATCATGAGCGACGCGGCGGTGGCATATTCTGTCACCATGCTGTCGGGAGTGAAATTCCAGATATGGAGCACGACGAAGGCGGGAATCGTGAAGATGGCCCCGGCGGCAACCGATTCGCCGATGGAGCCGACGGTCCGCGCAAAGTTCTCTTCCAGAATGGAGCCTTTCATAAGGCGCAGGACCGCCATCCCGATCACGGCGGCAGGGTAAGTGGCGGCAATCGTCATGCCGGCTTTCAGGCCGAGATACGCGTTCGCGGCGCCGAGCACCACGCACATGACGAGCCCGATGATGAGCGCCCTGACCGTGAATTCTTTCATGTCGGTGTCTGCGGGAACGTACGACCGGAACACCGGCTGATCGCTCCCGGTTTTGACTTCGGCCATCGGAGTCTCCTTTACTGTTGGGAAATGCGTTTAATTGTAATAATATTTCGTAAAGAGCGCACGAAAAACATGGCCGGCGACCTGCGGATTTTCCTTGAATCGCCGTATCGAATACTGATACCACTGACGGCCGAACGGAACGTAAATTCTGAGACGATGTCCGTCCCTCACGATCTTGTCCCGCAGATCCGGCCTGACCCCGAGAAGCATCTGGAATTCATACTCCGATTTCTTCAGACCCAGTTCGGCGATAAGCCGGTAGGCGTTCTCCACAAGAACCGGATCGTGCGTCGCAATGCCGACATAGGCCTTTTTCTCCAGCATCGACCGGAGAACAGCGGTGTAATTGCCGTTGATCTCATCGTGCTGTTTGTATGCGATCTCCTCCGGTTCTATATATATACCCTTGCAGAACCGGAAATTGCCCCAGCCCTCCCCGATCAGCCTCTCCGCATCCTTTCCCGTCCGCCGCAGATAGGCCTGAAGGGCGATACCGCAGTTCGCCGACTCCCGCCGGATCTCCCGGTATACCCACAGGGTGTCATCGGTGACGGCAGACTCCTCCATATCGATCCGGACGAAATTTCCGACCGCCCCTGCCGCCTTGACGAGGCTCCGGACATTCTCCAGACAAAACTGCCGGTCGAGCTTCAGACCGAGCTGTGTGAGCTTGATGGAAACGTTGGAATTAAGCCCCTCTTTCCGGATGGTGCTCAGCACCTCCAGAATGGCATCCCGGGCGGCGGCCGCCTCTTCCTTCCGGGTTATATGCTCGCCGAGAACATCGAGCGTCGCCATGATCCCGCGCCCGTTCAATTCACGAACGACGCGCACGGCATCGCTGATCTCCTCGCCGGCGATGTAACGGTTGGCAAACCTTCTGACAATCGATTTCGGGATGGTGGGGAGTGTCGCAACAATGAGCTTATTTAACACATTCATCGCGAGTGTGGGAAATCGGAGTTGAGTATCTTTGCACAATCCGCATCTTGCGGATCAGACTGCTGAATATAGCCACAAGGGGGCTGAAAATCAAATAAAAACCGGACGCACAGGGGAAACCGCCGCGGTTGATCAGCCGAAAATCAGCCTGGTGAGATACACGGAGATAATAATGGCTATCAGATCGACCAGAATGCCTGCGGGAACGGCATGCCGCGCCCGGGTCACCCCGACAGCCCCAAAATAGACCGCAAGCACGTAAAACGTCGTCTCGGTGCTTCCCATCATGACCGAGACCATCCTGCCGATGAGCGAATCCGGACCGTGGGCCCGGATGGTTTCCGTCATCACCCCGAGCGCCCCGCTCCCCGAAAGCGGGCGCACCATCGCCATCGGAAGCACCTCGGCAGGCATCCCGATCAGCTTCGTCAGCGGCGCAACGAGGGCGGAGAGCAGATCCATGGCGCCGCTCGCCCGGAAGATCCCGATCGCGACGAGCATCGCCACGAGGTAGGGAATGATCCGCACCCCCACGGTGAACCCCTCCTTCGCCCCTTCCACGAACGCTTCATAGATGCGCACCTTCTTCAGGGCGCCGTAACAGACGATCACGGCGATCAGCAGAGGTACGGCAATAATCGAAATAACCTGCATCGTGCCTGCGAGTCCGGTCATGCTACCGTTCCTCCGCGAGCTGTTTCCGGAACACGGGAAATCGCGCGAATATTTTTACCAGAGCAATCCCGATGATGAGCGAGAGCGCGGTTGCCGCGAGGACCGGGCCGACGATCTCGGCGGCGTTGGCGGAACCTGCCGATGCCCGGATGGCGATCACCGTCGCCGGAATGAGCTGAACATTGCTCGTGTTGATGACCAGGAACGTGCACATCGCGTCGGTGGCGGTCCCCGCTTTGGGGTTCAGCCGGTTCAGCTCCTCCATCGCCTTGAGTCCGAGAGGTGTCGCCGCATTGGAGAGGCCGAGCATGTTGGCGGAGATGTTCATGATCATGGCACCCATCGCGGGATGCTCCGGCGGCACATCCGGAAAGAGGAGGCGGGTCACGGGCCGGAGGAGACGCGCGAGAAGGGTGATAAGTCCCGCCTGTTCGGCGATCTTCATCACGCCGAGCCAGAGCGCCATGACGCCGATGAGTCCGATCGCCAGTTCAACCGCGGTCATCGCCGATTTCAGGATTCCATCGTTCGTCACGGCGTTGAGCCTGACAAAGCGGACAGGATCGAACGACAGGTATGCTTCGGGGATCCCGCCGCGTGCAGAGCCGTTCCATCGGACGCGGGCGGTCAGGGCCTGGCGGTCTGCCTGGAGAGCCATCCGGTCGCGCCACCGGGCAGGAGCGCCGGAATCGGGAGTCATGCGGAGAACTCCCTCGCCGGACCCGGTACAGGTGAAGATACCTTTCTGAACTGCGGGCGCTGTTTCCGGAAGAGACCGTCCTTCTTCAGGCCGGCGGGGAATGACGGTGCATGCGAGCGCGGAGACGGATCCCGGGAGAATGACGGTGCTGTCGGCAAAACGGATCGCGATCGCGTCTGACTGCCCGTTCCCGTACCGGTCGGCCGTCAGATCGTGTATATCCGTGGCCGCCGCGATCAGAATTCCGACGATAATAAGCGCGAGCCAGATGTAGTTGAGCATCTCTTCCCGGTAAAATTGAACCAATATAGCGGATTCCGGGTGAGATGTCAACAGCCTCGTTCGGCCGGAGAAGATCACATGAGCGGGGATAAATTGGGTTCCTCGTTCCGTTTCGGTATATTTCCTGACGCTGGTGCGTTGTCCATCAATCATCAATCAGGATCCCGTTCTCCACCTTCATGCGCACGCTTTTCGCTTACTCACGCCGTTTCTGGAAGCTGATCGTTCTGGCGCTTGTTCTAGCGACCATCAATCAGGTCTTTTCCCTTCTGGACCCGCTCATCTTCCGTCACATCATCGACGAATATGTCACCCGGTTCAGGGAATACAGTTCCGGGTCATTTTTCCGGGGCGTCGGCCTTCTGCTGGCCGCGGCGGTCGGGGCCGCGTTCGTCTCGCGGGTCGCCAAAAATTTTCAGGATTACTACATCAACACCATCACGCAGAAGCTGGGTGCGCAGATTTATTCGGACGGACTTCAGCATTCGCTCGAACTCCCCTATCAGGTGTTCGAGGATCAGAGGAGCGGCGAAACGCTCGGCAAGCTTCAGAAAGTCCGCGCCGACGTCGAACGGCTGATCTCGAGCGCCATCAACATTCTGTTCACGACCTTCGTGGGGGTCGTCTTCGTGATGGTCTATGCGTTCAGCGTCCACTGGCTCATCGCGCCGGTCTATTTCCTCACCGTACCGCTCCTCGGCCTGCTGAGCTCGGTGATCAGCAGGAAGATCAAATCCATCCAGAAGGTGATCGTGGCGGAGACGACGGCGCTGGCCGGCGCGACCACGGAATCGCTCCGGAACATCGAGCTGGTGAAAAGTCTGGGGCTCGCCCAGCAGGAAATCGGCCGCCTGAATTCGACGACGGGAAAAATCCTGAAGCTGGAGCTCAAGAAGGTGCGGTATCTCAGAAGCCTCAGTTTCATACAGGGATCGGCCGTCAATTTTCTCCGCACCGGCATACTCGGCCTGATGCTCTATCTCATCTTCATCCAGGAGATCACCTTCGGCCAGTTTTTTTCCCTCTGGATCTACTCCTTCTTCATTTTCGGACCGCTTCAGGAGCTCGGCAACATGATCAACATCTACCGTGAGGCCGAAGTCTCGCTGAAAAATTTCGAGGACATTCTCCGGATGCCGAAAGAACGGAAACCTGCGAACCCGGTTCCGGTGAAGGAGATCGCGACCCTCCGGTTCGACCGGGTCGGGTTCCGGCATCTGTCGGGAACGGCCAATGCTCTTACGGACATCACGTTCACCGTCCGGCGCGGCGAGACGATCGCGTTTGTCGGTCCATCCGGGGCGGGAAAAACAACGCTCGTCAAACTCCTCGTCGGCCTCTATCAGCCCCAGACCGGGAGTATTCAATACAACGACATTCCGGGCGACCAGATCGATCTGGACGGTCTGCGGGAGCGGATCGGGTTCGTCACCCAGGACACACAGCTTTTTTCCGGCACCATCAGGGAAAATCTTCTCTTCGTCAATCCCCGCGCCACCGACGCCGAGATACTCGACGTTCTCCGGAAAGCATCGTGCACCGGCCTCCTCGCGCGCGCCGAGAAGGGGCTCGACAGCGTCATCGGCGAGGGGGGCGTGAAAGTGTCCGGCGGCGAGAAACAGCGGCTCTCCATTGCGCGCGCGCTCCTGCGGTCGCCGCACCTGCTGGTCTTTGACGAGGCGACTTCCTCGCTCGACTCGCTCACCGAGGAGGAAATCAGCGACACCGTCCGGTCCGTATCGCTCCGGAGCGACCTCATCACCATTCTCATCGCGCACCGGCTTGCGACAATCATGCACGCCGACCGGATCTATGTCCTCGAACAAGGGTCGATTGTGGAATCGGGACGGCACGAGGAACTCCTCGACCGGAAGGGACTCTACTATGCGATGTGGCGTCAGCAGATCGGGGAGCACCGGAAGGGGATTCCCGTCTCATCGCAGTCGCCCGCTCTGGGCGTCCGTTCGAACTGAGACGGCCCGGAAAGGCCGGAACCAGGCCCGGAATTTGGATATCCCCGGGCAAAATGTTACTTTAACAGACCACAACGGGTCTGGGGACCTCCTTTGACCCCTTTTTTCACTTAATTTGGAAGGATGAGGAATGAAATTCGCATGGGTCGCGATAGTTATATCGCTATTTTTTATCGCGTGCCAGGGAAGCACCCAGGACAAGGCACACATGAAATCGTTCAAGGACAGCGTGAGTTACTGCATCGGGATGAACATCGGCCGCGACTTCTCACATCAGTCGATCGACGTCGATCCGGAACTTCTTGCCCAGGGCATCAAGGACGTCATTGCCGGCGGCAAAACCATGATCAGCGATTCCGACGCACAGACATGCATGATGTCATTCCAGAAGGATCTCATGAGCAAACAGGAAGCGAAAAACAAGGAAATGGGTGATAAAAATATGAAAGAGGGTGAAGCATTCCTCGCCGCCAACAAGACGAAGGAAGGTGTGAAAGTCACCGCAAGCGGACTGCAGTATAAAGTGATCAAGGAAGGAACCGGCCCCAAACCGAAAGCCGAACAGACCGTCCAGGTCCATTATCGCGGAACGCTGATCGACGGAACGGAGTTCGACAGTTCGATCAAGCGCGGCCAGCCGGCCGAATTTCCCGTCAACGGCGTTATCAAGGGATGGACGGAAGCTCTTCAGCTCATGTCCGTCGGTTCCAAATATCAGCTCTTCATTCCCTCGGAGCTGGCATACGGATCGCAGGGCGCGGGCCATCAGATCGGTCCGAACGCCGTCCTGATCTTCGAAGTGGAACTGCTCGCCATCAAGTAACCGTTCTGATCAGCAGACCGGCACACCGCCGGCAGCCGGATCTGAAACCGGCGCGCCGGTTGTGTGCCGTTTTTTTTCCCCCCGGCTCCACCCTGCGGGATAAGTTGCCCGTCTGCCGGAGAATTGCGATATTACCGCACTCATCAATCCGGCCATGCTTATGAAACCGACATCATCTCTTCCGGCATTCCTGTTTTCCATCGCGTGCCTGGTTCTAGCCGTTTCCGGATGCGCGAAAAAGACTCCTCCGCTCGACCTGGCGGCCTACCAGCACGAGATCGAAGCGTGGAGAACCCTGCGGCACGACCGCCTCCTCCGCGAGGACGGATGGCTCACGCTCTGCGGACTCTCCTGGCTCCGGGAGGGGGAAAACACCGTCGGCGGCGATCCCGCCAGCGCGGTTGTCCTTCCCTCCGGGAAGACCCCGGCCCGGGTCGGGATCATCTCCCTCGATCACGGCACGCTCCGGTTTCAGAGCGTGAAAGGTGCGGATGTGCGGCTCGGCGACTCGCTGATCACGAGCATCGCGCTTCGTGACGATCTGGACGGCGCCGGTCCACCCACCGTACTCAGAACCGGAACGGTCACATTCCAGGTCATCCGCCGGAGCGACCGTTTCGGCGTCAGGGTGAAGGACCGGGACAATCCGCCGCGGCTGAATTTCAAGGGACTCGACTACTACCCCGTCGACGCGAAATGGCGCGTGAGTGCGAGGTTCGAGGCATACAGGCCGCCCAGACTGATCCAGATCGCCTCGGTCATCAACACGATCGAAGACGACACCTGCCCGGGCGCGCTGGTCTTCACGCTCGGCGATTCCGTCTGCCGGCTCGACGCCGTCAGGGAGACGGGGAGCGAGAATCAGCTCTTCATCATGTTCGGGGACGCGACCAACGGAACGGAAACATACGCCAACGGGCGACAGCTCTATACGGCGCTTCCCGATTCGAACG
Organism: Bacteroidota bacterium; assembly: GCA_035524335.1. GTDB lineage: Bacteria > Bacteroidota > Ignavibacteria > UBA10030 > SZUA-254 > DATKPE01. The sequence continues at coordinate 40,123 of DATKPE010000046.1, read as the reverse complement.
GCACCGTGATCCTGGATTTCAACAAGGCTTACAACTGGCCGTGTGTCTTCACGCCGTACGCCACCTGCCCGATTCCCCCGAAACAGAACCGGCTCCCGGTGAGGGTCGAAGCGGGCGAAAAAATGTACGCAGGGCATTCATAAAAATGGCGACGGTGCCACCCCTCCGGCAGGAAGAGATCGACCGGGATCTTGGGCTCGGCTCCAGGGTCGCAGACGATTCGTCCCGGCGCATTCTGAACCGGGACGGCAGTTTCAACGTCCGCCGCACCGGCCTGCCCTTCTACCGCACGCAGAATTTCTACCATCATCTGCTGACCATGACGTGGATCCGGTTTTTCCTCCTCATCTTCGCCGGATTTGCGCTTATGAATCTCCTCTTCGCGTTTCTCTACACCCTCTGCGGCGCCGACGCCCTCCACGGATCAGAGGCCGTCACATCCGCGGACCGGTTTCTGGAGGCTTTCTTTTTCAGCGTTCAGACCTCCTCGACGGTCGGGTACGGACATCTTGCACCGCGCGGCCTGGCGGCAAATATCATCGTCAGTTTTGAGGCAGTCCTCGGCCTCCTCGGATTTGCCCTTGCCACCGGACTTCTGTTCGCCAGGTTTTCGCGCCCGAGCGCCCGCATCAAGTACAGCACCCATGCGGTCATCGCCCCCTACCGGGACGGCACCGGTCTGATGTTCCGGATCGCGAACGTGCGGAACAGCGAACTGTTCGAGGTCAATGCGACGGTGACGCTCGCGCGCACGGAACGGGGTCCCGGGGGGAGCGCAATCAGGAAATTCTACCCGCTCGCCCTGGAGCGGACGAAGGTGACCTTTTTCCCTCTGCACTGGGTCATCGTTCATCCCATCGACGCAACGAGCCCGCTGGCCGGGGCGACGCCCGAATCGCTGGCGAATGAAAAGACGGAAATCCTGATCCTCCTCTCCGGCGTGGAGGAAACATTTTCTCAGACGGTCCATTCCCGCTCCTCCTACACCTACGGCGAGATTCATTTCGGTAAAAAATTCGCAGACATGTTCATCGCCTCGGATCACGGCATCTTCGGCGTCGACCTGCGGAAGATCGATCAGACCGAGCATATCAACAAATAACACCGGCGGGTTCGAACCCTGTCCGCCCGTTTCATCCATACCACGTGAGACTTCAGCATCGCCATGGCAGACAATAAGATAATTTTTTCGATGGTCGGAGTGGGGAAGGTCTATCCCCCGAACCGCCAGGTACTGAAAGATATCTATCTTTCATTTTTTTACGGGGCGAAGATCGGGGTTCTCGGCCTCAACGGGTCGGGGAAAAGCAGTCTTCTCCGGATCATTGCGGGAACCGACAAGGATTATCTCGGCCAGATCACTGCGCAGAAGGGAATCACCTTCGGCTACCTTCCGCAGGAACCGGTTCTCGACCCCGCAAAGAATGTCCGCGAGATCGTTGAGGAAGGAGTCGCCGAAACCGCGGCCCTTCTGAAGGAATTCGAAGCGATCAGCGCAAAATTTTCGGAACCCGACGCCGATTTCGACACACTGCTGGAACGGCAGTCCAAACTCCAGGAGCGGATCGACCACCTCAACGCCTGGGATCTCGACAGCAAGCTGGAGCAGGCGATGGACGCCCTCCGGTGCCCTCCCGGCGATATGCCGACGCACCTCATATCGGGAGGCGAACGGCGGCGGGTCGCGCTCTGCCGGCTTCTCCTTCAGGAACCGGACGTGCTCCTGCTCGACGAGCCGACCAACCACCTCGATGCGGAATCGGTCGCATGGCTCGAAAAGCACCTCGCCGAATATCCCGGCACCGTCATCGCCGTCACCCACGACCGTTATTTCCTCGACAACGTGGCAGGATGGATTCTGGAGCTCGATCGCGGCGAGGGCATCCCGTTCGAAGGGAATTATTCCTCCTGGCTCGAGCAGAAACGCGCGCGGCTGGCGGTGGAAGAAAAACAGGAATCCAAACGGCAGAAGATTCTCGCCAACGAGCTGGCGTGGATCAGAATGAATCCCAAGGGCCGCCACGCAAAGAGCAAAGCGCGGATCGCGGCCTATGAAAAAATGCTGGACGAGGAGCGCGATAAGCGGCACGAGGATGTCGAACTCTACATTCCCCCCGGTCCGCGGCTCGGTAACACGGTCATCACCGCGGAGAATGTCTCGAAGGCCTTCGGCGAGACGGTCCTCTGCGAGAACCTCAATTTCGCCCTCCCCCCCGGCGGAATCATCGGCGTGATCGGACCGAACGGGGCGGGCAAAACGACCCTCTTCCGGATGATCACCGGGGCCGACAAACCCGACGCCGGCACTATCACCATCGGCGAAACCGTCCGGCTCGCGTACGTCGACCAGCAGAGACCGCTCGATCCGTCCAGGACCATCTGGCAGGAAATTTCGGGCGGCGAGGAGATCCTGAAGCTCGGCAACCGCGACATCAATTCACGCGCTTATGTCGCCCGGTTCAATTTCAGCGGCACCGATCAGCAGAAACCGACCGGCGTGCTCTCCGGAGGGGAACGAAACCGCGTCCACCTCGCCAAAGTTCTGAAGGAGGAAGCCAACGTCCTTCTCCTGGACGAACCGACCAACGATCTCGACGTCACCACTCTCCGGGCGCTCGAAGAGGCGCTTGAGAATTTCGCCGGCTGTGCCGTGATCATATCTCACGACCGCTGGTTTCTCGACAGGGTGGCGACCCATATCCTCGCATTCGAGGGGGAAAGCATGGTGACCTGGTTCGACGGCAATTACTCGGAGTATGAAGAGCACCGGAGAAAGCTTCTCGGCGTCGAGGCGGACCGTCCCCACCGGATCCGGTACAAGAAGCTGACCCGCCAGTGACGCCTTCCGACGGCATCGGGCCTTCCTCGTTCGCCGGCAAAGTCTGCCTCATCACCGGAGCGACAGGCGGGATTGGAAAAGCGACCGCCGCCCTCCTGTCATCCCACGGGGCAACGACAGTTCTCGTCAGCCGCACGGAATCCCGCGGCCGCGCGGCAGTCGGGGAACTTGCCCTTCCGCCGTCTGGAACCGCGCCAGGCCTCCTCGTCGGCGATCTTTCGGAACAGCGCGGGGTCCGGAGAGTCGCGGAAGAGTTCCTCAACCGCTACGACCGCCTCGATCTCCTCATCAACAACGCAGGCGCCGTGTTCCCGTCCTATCGCACCACCTCCGACGGCGTCGAGTCGACCTTTGCGCTCAACCATCTGGCCGGTTTTCTGCTGTCCGGTCTTCTGCTCGGGCGATTGCGATCGTCTGCCCCGGCGCGCATCATCAACATCACCTCGGCCACCTACCGGTACGCGCGCCTCGACCTGAGTACGCTCCAGGACCGGCGCCGTTTCAAACCGTTCCGGGCTTACGCAGTATCCAAACTGGCAAATATCCTTTTCACGCTGGAGCTCCGGAAGCGTCTCGCCGGGAGCGGCGTGACCGCAGTGGCCGTCCATCCGGGCGGAGTACGGACACCGATCTACGCATCGACCTGGCAGGGGCGCATGTTCCTGCGACTGTTCGGCTGGAGCCTTTCCGACGCAGACCCTTCGGCCGCGGCGATCGTTCGGCTGGCGGCATCCGGGAACAGAGCGGGCGCGGATAATATGTATTTCGAACTCGACCGGCCGGTTGTTCCGGATGCCCGGGCGACGGACGAACAGGCGGCGCACGATCTCTGGGCATATTCAGAAAAGCTGACGCACGCATAATCACGGGAACCCTGTTGTACAGGGGCCATCACACACGTTCAAACCTCCAAACACGTATGATCCGACATATCAACAGACCCTCCGTCATCGAAGCCGCCGGCAACAAGCCGAAAATCATCGAGGAGTATATCGGCCGCGTCAATTCCAAAACCGCCGACCTCAGCATCGCCCGGATGATCAGCCCTCCCGGCTGGATCGAACCGGGCCAGACACCGGAATTCAGCGAGTACACGATCGTCCTGAAGGGAGCGCTCCGGGTAAAAACCCGCCGCGATTCCAGGGATATCAAGGCGGGAGAAGCGGTCATTGTGCAGGCGGGCGAATGGGTCCAGTACAGCACCGAGGGAACCGACGGTGCGGAATACATTGCGGTCTGCCTTCCGGCGTTTTCGCCCCTGACGGTGCACCGGGACAGCGACTGAGAAGCGTACCGCCTGCGTCCCGCCGGGCCGGGAACAAACCGACCCTTTCGGCGGTATAACAGCCGATTGGAAGCCCCATCTCCGGCGGATGCATTCCCTCCCGGCGTACGGGCGGAATATCCCATATGTTTCTGCACCTTGCGGCTCTTCTCACGATCCTTTCGTATTCTCCCCCCGCCCCCGCGGGAGACACGTCCGGCACCCGGCACCACCTGTCCGGCATCGAGGGACAGATCTACACGACCGGGCCGCCGGCCATCACGGTGGACTGGACGCCTCTCCCTCTCCGCATAGCGACCCCCCTTATCATTCTCGGAAAACAGAAGGACACGGTGCGGACGCTGACGAGTGATGAAAGAGGCAGGTTCAGGGTGCTTCTTCCTCCGGGCGAATATTACATTCTTCTCCGGCAATCGATGATCCCGCGGCCGCAGGGACTCTATCTCGTCCCTCCCGATTCCCTCATCCGCATCAGACTCTTTTTCGACACAGGGATCCGCTGACCGGACAGATGGTGAAATAGTCCGCAATTCTCCCTATCTTGACGAACCGTTCCGAAAACGGATCCGATAGACCATCACATTTCTTCACGATACGGCACGATGGAATCTGCAGAGACGAAGACGAGCGCCGGGGCCTGGCCCGTTCCCCGGCGATGGCTGTACGCGGTCAGCGGCATCATCTGGTGCGGAGTCGGATCCCTCCTCTGCACGCGCGGCTGGCTCTGGGTATCGGCGCTGACGCCCGGCGAGACCTTTCTGCTCGAATCGATCGGAATCGCCGGAGGCTGTATCTTCTATTACTTCGGTTTCTCCAGAATCACCCGGAGAAACATAGCGCGGATATCCTCACTGCCGGAACGGCCTTCGGTGTTCCTCTTCACCGCGCGGCGCGGATACATCCTCATCGGCCTCATGATGAGCGGAGGATATCTCCTGCGGAACTCGGCTGTGTCGAAAACCTATCTCTCGGTCCCCTATACCGCCATGGGAGGAGCGCTCCTCATCGGCGGACTGACGTTCCTCGCCGTCTTTTTCCGGAAGGAGAGGACGCGTTGAGGGTTCCGGGTCCATGCTTGATTTTCACCCGATGAGTTCGTACCATATCCGGCAGGCCATGGACCGGCAGATCATAGCGGTCAGAATTCCGGCCGGAACTCCTCATCGACAACTCTGAATGCAGACATCCTCCGAAACAGCCGCAAACCGTCTCGAACGATTCGGCTATCTCCGCAACATGATCGGGAACACCCCGCTTCTGGGCATCCGGTATTCCTACCGGGGCGCCGAGCGGATCATCTATGCAAAAGCCGAGCATGGCAATCTGACGGGAAGCATCAAGGACCGGATGGCGCTTCACATCCTCCACAAGGCCTACCAATCGGGAGACATCCGGCCGGGGTATCTGATCGCCGAAGCGACGAGCGGGAACACCGGCATTTCCTTCGCCGCGATCGGACGGGCGCTGGGCCACCCCGTGAGAATCTACATGCCCGACTGGATGAGCAAGGAACGGATCGAGCTGATACGGACGCTCGGCGCCGAAATCGTCCTCGTGAGCCGCGAGCAGGGAGGATTTCTCGGCAGTATCCGGCTGACGGAGGAGCTCGCCGAAACACGGGGAGAGGTTTTCCTGCCGCGGCAGTTTTCCAACACTTCCAATGTCGAAGCGCACGAACTGACCACCGGGCCCGAGATCTGGCGTCAGCTCCAACCGACCGGTCCGACCCCTCAGGCGTTCGTCGCGGGTATCGGGACCGGCGGTACGGTCATGGGCGTCGGCAAATATCTCCGCTCTCAGAACAGCGGGATTAAAATATTTCCGCTCGAGCCGGCCGAATCGCCGACGATGAGCACCGGGCGAAAAACCGGCCGCCACCGCATCCAGGGCATCTCCGACGAGTTCATCCCCGCCATCGTGCGGCTCGGGGAAATCGATCAGGTCATTGCAGTGCACGACGGGGATGCGATCCTGATGGCCCAACAGCTGGCCTGCCAGCTCGGGATCGCCGTCGGTATTTCGTCGGGGGCAAATTTTCTGGGCGCCGTCCAGGTTCAGAACATGCTCGGCGACAGCACGGCCGTGGTCACGATATTCCCCGACGACAACAAAAAATATCTGAGCACCGATCTCCTCAACACCGAGCCGGTCAAACCGGGATATCTCACCCCCGAACTGCGGCTCACGAGTTACTTTTCGTTCCAAAGGTTCTGCCCCGTCTGCGCCGGTCTCCCGGACCCTGCCGTGTAACGGTCGGACCGCGGGCCGTTCCTCCGCACCGCTCCCGCCGGCTGATTTAATTTCCGCGCGCATATTTCGTATATTTCCCCCCGTCCGAACCCCGTCATGAAAACGCGCATCACCAGATCCGAACGCATTGCCGCCGGCTACATCCGGAAGGGCGACATCGCGGCATTTCCGACGGAAACCGTCTATGGTCTCGGGGCCGATGCCCTGAGCGATCGTGCGGTCAGGAAAATTTTCCGCGCGAAGGGGCGGCCGCACGACAATCCGCTGATCGTCCATATCGCCGCCCGGGACCAGCTGTCGCTCCTCGCCTCCTCACTGCCGCGCGCAGCGCGTCTCCTGATCGACCGGTTTTTTCCCGGCCCGCTGACCGTCATCGTCCGGAAAACGAAATCTGTTCCGGCGGCGGTGACAGCGGGACTGCCGACCGTCGCCATCCGGATGCCCGACCATCCGGTTGCACGGAAATTTCTGAAGCTCTGCGGCCGTCCGGTCGCGGCACCCTCGGCAAACCGGTCGGGCCATCCGAGCCCGACAACCTGGCATGCCGTCGAAACCGATCTCGGCGGGCGGATTCCCTGCATTCTGCGCGGCGGCCGATCGCGCGTCGGACTCGAATCGACGGTGGTCGACTGTACCGCGGCCCGGCCGGTGATTCTCCGCACCGGAGCGATCCCGGTCGAACAGCTCCGGAAGATGATTCCATCCATCAGGATCCACACCGAAAACCGGAGCAGGCGCGTTAAGAGTCCCGGCATGAAATACCGCCATTATGCCCCTGCTGCAGATGTTGTCATCGTGCGATCTCCAGGAGAGGTCCGGGATCCCCGGAACGCGGCGTATATCGGTATCGATCGTCCGCGGATGAAATTCCGGCGCACGCTCGTCTGCCGGAGCTCAGCATCCTACGGACACAGGCTCTATGCGTTTTTACGCCTCTGCGACCGGGAAGGGATCCCGGTGATCTATTGTCAGCAGGTAGCATCCAAAGGTCTTGGCACAGCCGTCATGGACCGGCTTCGCCGGGCGGCCCACCGATGAGAATCCGTCCGTCCATCACCCTCGCCTTTTCCGCTTCAGGGATATGATCTCCATCGACCGACTGACGATGCAGTATGGGGGGCGGACCCTCTTTGCCGGCTTTTCGCACGTCATCGGGCCGCACGACCGCATCGGTCTTGTCGGAGCGAACGGTTCGGGAAAAACAACGCTCCTGCGTCTCCTGGCGGGACTGACGGAGCCGGAGAGCGGCACGATTACCCGGGCGCGGTACGTCACCGTCGGATACCTCCCGCAGGAAATCGTCCTCACCAGCGGCAAACCGCTGTACGACGAGGCGGCTCTGGCCTTCGACACGATCCTCGACATCGAAGCACAGCTGGAAGAAACCCGCCAGAAACTCTCCTCATTCGATCCCGCGGACCCGGAGCACAGCGAACTCCTCGAAATCGCCGGTGAACTCCAGCACAAGCTGGAAGATCTCGACGCGTTCAGAATGAAATCCAAGATCGAGCGGGTGCTGATGGGGCTCGGATTTTCCACCGCCGATTTCCGGCGCCCGACGGACGAGTTCAGCGGCGGCTGGCAGATGCGCATCGCGCTCGCCAAAATCCTCCTCCGCGAGCCGTCCCTCATCCTCCTCGACGAACCGACCAACCACCTCGACCTGGAATCCCTGCAGTGGCTTGAGGAATACCTCGCCGCCTACAACGGCGCGGTGGTGCTGGTTTCCCACGACCGGGCGTTCCTCGACAAGCTCGCGAAAACCACCATCGCCCTGGCGAACGCCTCTCTCGACGTGTACGCGGGAAATTATTCCTTCTATGAGAAGGAATCGGAACTCCGGCGGACTCAGGCGGAACAGGCGCTCAAACAACAGCAGAAGGAAATCCGCAGAACCCAGGAATTCATCGACCGTTTCCGGTACAAAGCCACCAAGGCCCGGCAGGTGCAGAGCCGGATCAAAATGCTCGAGAAGATGGACCAGATCGAACTTCCGGACCAGGAGGAGGAGGTCAGGTTCCATTTTCCCCGGCCGAAACCGAGCGGCGCTGTCGTCATGGAACTCCGGCGCGTTTCGAAACGGTACGGGGAAAAAACGATTTTCACCGACCTTTCCCTCGTCATCGAGCGGGGAGACCGGATCGCCGTCGTTGGCGTCAACGGCGCGGGAAAATCGACCTGCGCGCGCATTCTCGCCGGCATCGAACCGTTCGAAGCGGGCGAGCGGATCACGGGTCACAACACCGTGACAGCCTACTTCGCACAGCATCAGGCCGAGGAACTCGACCTCTCCAAAGAGGTCCTGCAGACCCTCGACGATATCGCGACGGGAGAAATCAGAGCGAAACTCCGGACTCTCCTCGGCTCCTTTCTCTTCCACGGCGACGACGTCTTCAAGAGCGTGAAAATCCTTTCAGGCGGCGAAAAAAGCCGCCTCGCCCTTGCGAAGATGCTCCTCCAGCCCGCAAATTTCCTCATCATGGACGAACCGACGAACCATCTCGACATGCGTTCGAAGACGGTCCTCCAGCAGGCGCTCGGGGAATACGGGGGCACCTTCATGATCGTCTCCCACGACCGCGCGTTCCTCGACCCGATCGTCACCAGGGTGTTCGAATTTTCACCGGGGAAACTGAGCATCTTCCCCGGAAATGTCAGCGAGTACCTTGAACGGAAGGAGTCGCTGACATCGGATCCCGCACGAGACATCCCCTCCGGCAGGCCGGGCGCCGCGACGGAGAAGGAACGGAAGCGGCAGGAAGCCGAGCGCCGGCAGCTCCTCTCCCGTCAGTTGAAACCACTGCGGAAGGAACTCGACGCGCTCGAAAAGAACATCGCCGCCGATGAGGCCCGCGTCCGCGACCTCCAGACGGCCATGGCAGATCCGGATTTTTACAAAATGGGGGAAGAGGCGAAAACAACCTCCCGGGAATACCATGCACTCCGCTCCCGGCTCGAGGGATATTATGAACGATGGGCTGAACTCTCCGAAGCGATCGAGGAGATCAGACGCTCCTCCGCCTGACGTCCTCCTCCCCGCCGCAACTTGATTTTCCGCCGCGGCCTTTGTACTTTCCTTTCAACAAATTTGTCAGACCATGATCCGACACAGGAATCCGATGACAGCGAGAAAAAAGCGGTCCCCGACGCGCCGGGCGGTTAAATCCGCCGGGACATCACTCGACCGTTTCCTCGCCGATCATCCCCCCTCCATCCGGACCCTGACAAAACAACTCCGGACGATCGTCCGGACCACGCTCCCGCAATCGGAAGAAACGCTCCAGCCGAAACGGAAACTGCTCTCTTACCATCTTCCCCACGGGAAAACAAAATCCCACTGCTGTTCCATCGCACCGATGGATGATCAGGTGAGGCTTCTCTTCCCCCACGGCGCATTTCTCTCCGACCGCGGCGGAGAACGGGAGAGCTCCCGCTCACAGCAGAAATTTTACGTCGTCCGTTCGAGGAGCGACATCCGGCAGAAGCTTTTCCGGACCCTGATCGCCGAATCGGCGATCTACCTCCTCTTCAAGCAGACCCTCCTCTGACCCGCCTCCCGGGTTCGCTCAGAATTTCACCCGTACCGTCGCCATCATCGCCGGCGCCTGCCTGCCCGTCAGGCTGAGGTCGGGACCGACGTCGAATTCGACGAGGTTCGCGGTCACGTACGCGTCGATCAGGTTCAGAAAATAGAGCGCTCCCAGATACCAGGCGAATTTGTCCCTGTCGTCGCGGTACGCATCCCGCAGATTTTTCAGAACAGGATCTCCCCCCGGTGAATAAGGTCCGATACTCCCGGCATACTCCCCCTTGTAGGTCCAGTAATGCGTGTTGTCCTGATTCCATTCATAAATCCAGTAGGCCGCAAAGCCCCAGATGATGGGGGATTTCCAGTACGACCCGTTGTAGATCTGTCCCGCACCGGGAAGCGCCGCGGAAAGTCCCACCGCGATCCAGGGATGTTTATGCTCGCGATGGGGAATATCGCCTGACGGTTTCGTACCCCCGTGGGCGAGCGAATCGGTTCCGCGGAGGGAATCGACGCCGATCGTATCGGCGGCGGACGGAACGGCACACGCCGGCGCGGACACGGCACAGCGGGCGGAGAGGAGAATGAGAAGAACGCCGGAGAGGAAGAGCCGGGAGGGCATCGGTTTATTGTTCACGCCGGCTCTCCGGAAGGAGAGCTATGACCTCGATTTCCACTTTGACGTCTTTGGGAAGGCGGGCAACCTCCACCGTCGAACGGGCGGGCGGGTTATCGTGAAAATATTCGGCGTAGACCTCGTTCATGGCGCCGAATTCCGCCATGTCCTTCAGAAAGACGGTGGTTTTCACGACCGATGCGAAGGAGGTTCCCCCCTGTTCGAGGATCGCCTTCAGGTTTTCGAACACCTGCCGGGTCTGGACGCGGATATCGGTGGATGCGACCTGTCCGTCAGCCGGATTGATCGGGATCTGGCCGGCGGTAAAAAGAAATGCCCCCTGTGCGATGATCGCCTGCTGGTACGGTCCGATCGGTGCAGGCGCCTTCGGTGTGAAAACGCTCTGTCGTTTCATGAGATGTTATCGCTCGATCGTTGAAAAGAGGTCGAAGAGACGGCCGAGGTCGTCGGTGGAGTAGTATTCGATGACGATTTCCCCGCGGTCCGCGCTTTTGGCGACGATATGAACGCGCGTGGCGAGAATCTGCTGCATCCGCTGGGCCAGATCGTCGAGCGGATTCCCCGGTTTCCGGGTGCGGGATTCCTTCTTTTCGGTTTTCTTTCCCTGTTCCCGGACGATCTGTTCGACCTGCCGGACGTTGAGCCCTTTGGAGACGATGCGTTTGAAGATCCTGAGCTGAAGTTTTTCGTCCTGAATTCCGGCGATTGCGCGGGCGTGTCCGATGGTGAGCAGTTCCTTCCGGAGGGCGTCCCGGATCTCTTCGGGGAGCCGGAGGAGGCGGAGAAAATTCACCACGGTCGATCTGTCCTTGCTGACCTTCTCGGCAATCTCCTCGGCCGAAAGCCCGACGTCCTGCGCGAGCCGCTGGTAGGAAATGGCGATCTCGATCGGGTTGAGATGTTCCCGCTGGAGGTTTTCGATCAGGGCGAGTTCCAGCATTTCCTGATCGGTGCGCACATCGATGATATATGCGGGGATGGTTTTGACGCCGATCTCGGTGCAGGCGCGGATGCGGCGTTCCCCCGAGATGAGCTCGTAGGTGCCCGATTCCTTCCGCCGGACGGTGACCGGCTGTATGATCCCCTTTTGTCTGATCGATTCCTTCAGTTCATCGAGGGCCTGGGGGGAAAAATCGGCTCGCGGCTGAAAGGGATTGGGGGCGATGCTCGCGATCGGAAGCTCGGCGATCACGCCGTCGGGCGCCGTCTGGCGGGCGGCGGCTGTCCGCTGTGCGGCACCGGGGATCTCGGATTCCGGGCGGATCAGCGCAGAGAGCCCCTTGCCGAGTCCGCCTTTCAGTTTCGCCATGTTCGTTCAGGAGAGATGGATATTCTCAGTAAGCTGTGCCGGCGACTGCCGCCGGATGAATTCCCGGGCGAGTTCCATGTAATTCCGCGCGCCGGACGAGACCGCTTCGTAGAGGAGAACCGGCTTGCCGTAACTCGGCGCTTCGCTCAGCCGCACATTGCGCGTGATGATGGTCGAGTAGACCTTCGTGCCGAAATGCCTGCGCACCTCCTCGACGATCTGGTTCGACAGCCGCAGTCTGCTGTCGAACATCGTCATCAGCACACCTTCGATCTCGAGCGACGGGTTGAGGTTCTTCTTCACGATGTTGATCGTATTGAGAAGCTGGCCGAGGCCTTCGAGGGCATAATACTCGCACTGGACGGGAATCAGGACGGCATCGGACGCGACGAGGCTGTTCAGGGTGAGCAGGCCGAGCGACGGGGGGCAATCGATGAAGATGTATTCGAACTCATCCCGGATTTTCTGCACCGCCTCGCGCATGATGTGCTCGCGGCGTTCCAGATCGACCATCTCGACCTCGGCGCCGACCAGATTGATGTGGGACGGCAGGAGGGAGAGATACGGCATCTCCGTCGGCCGGACGGCCGACCGCGGATCGGTGTCGTTGATCAGAACATCATAGACGTTCATGATATCGTCGCGGTGATCGACGCCGAGACCGCTGGTCGAATTGGCCTGCGGATCCATGTCGATGAGCAGAGTAGGATATTCCGCGACGGCCACGCCGGCGGCCAGGTTGATGGCGGTCGTGGTCTTCCCCACACCGCCCTTCTGATTCGCAATTGTGATGACTTTACCCATAGACTACCATGGCGACGCCGAGAAGCAGTCCTGCGATCCCGAGCGCGATATTGATGATGCGGAACTGGTTGATACGATGGCGGTACAGCTCCGCTTTTTCATTGAACCCGCCGTTCGACGAGGGCGAACTGAGATAATCGAGCATCCGGGCGTACCCGAACGAATAGAATACCATGAGCACGAACACCACCTGTTTGACCGCGAGGAGCACCGACCACGTATCCCGATACCGGAACCAGAAGAATTTCGGGCTCATGAGCATCAGGAGAAATCCGGTCACCGCGATGGTCCAGGCGCTCATCCAGACGAACCCCGTGAACCTCTGCATAAGGGACCGCTGGACGCCGCGCGAATATTCGGTCTGCGCGTGCAGAACCGGCATGACGACCGCACTCTGGAACATCAGTCCGCCAAGCCATACCACCAGCCCGAACAGATGCATACCGCGGCACGCCCAGAGAAGAAAATTCAATCGATCGTCAGCGTTGATTGGTGAACAAAGTTGTCTGCAAAATATATAATTTTTTCAGGCGGAATGCAACGAACCGCCGGAGGAACCGCCTTCCGCGCTCTCCGCGTCCCCATTTCGGGTCAGAAATACGAGAAGAGCGAGGACCAGCATGCCGGTGTCTTCCAGGATCTTCGGGAGACCCACCGGCGAGGAATAATGCTCCCCGAAACAGCCGCAGTCGATCGTCAGCCCGCGCAGAAGGGCACTGCCGATCGCCACGATGAAGGCGCCGAGAAGGGACATCAGGATCACGGAACCGCCCCGGAGATAGACCCCCGCCACGAGAAATATCCCGCAGAGCAGCTCGACCCACGGCACGATGATGGCGAACAGATTGAGCGTCACGGGGGGCAGCAGTTTGTAGGCGTCCACCGCGATGGCGAAAAGGTCGGGCCGGGCGATCTTCTCGATGCCCGCCACGATGAAGACGAGCCCGAGAAACCACCGGACGACAAACCGGAAGAGCGGATTTCGTATGAGCCGGGTCATCGGCGGGTCACCACGGGACGTCGGTTGTGTCGGCGGGCAGGCCGGCTTTTTCCCACCCGTCCCATCCGTCGTCATAAAGATAAATGTTCGTAAAGCCGATAGCGGTCATGAACTCGGTCACCATCCGGCCCAGGTGGCATTCCGGATTGGTGCAGTAGACCAGGACAAGCGTATCCTTCGGAAGCACCGCAAGACGCTCGAAATAATGTTCGATCTCGAGGCCGTAGGCATTGTGCGCCCCCTTCACGTGCCCTTTGGCGTAGGCATCGGATTCCCTGCCGTCGATGATGAGGGGATGAGCGTCCTTCATGAGGCGCCGGAACTGGGCCAGGGAGATGATCTTCGTGGTTTCCTCTTTCCGGGGGGAAGCGGCGGCCGCCGCGGTGGAATCGGGATTCTTCAGTGCCTGATCATGGAGCGGTGCGATCACCTTCACAGCGTCCGATCGTTTCACCGGCGGCGGCGCCGGCGTGTCGGAGCCGCGGACCGGCGCTCCGAAGAGCGACTCGTCCGAAACGGCGACGTTCCGAGCCTGCGAGGGAATCAGGGGAAGCGGTTTTGCGGAAAAGGCATTGGTGAGAAGCCCGAGAACGACGCTTATCCCGATGATGAGTGCGGCTTCTTTACCGGTGGAAAGTTTTTTCATACAGGCTCACCTCAGGATTGTTCCGATGGAAAGGCGGTACCCCCGCAGAAATTCCCCGCAGGGCATGCGCCGCCGGCCGGACTGCTGCAGTTCCAGAATGTCGACGGCGCCGCGGCCGCACTGAATGCGGATCGCGGGCGCTGTCTCCAGCACCGATCCGGCAACGCCCGGAGCCGACTCGTCGGCGCACCGGGTGATGTAAATCTTGAGCTCGCTTCCTTCGTGCGACGTGACCGCGCACGGTTTCGGGGAGAGTCCCCGGATGAAGTTGTGCACCTCCCGCGCCGGTTTGGTCCAGTCGATCCGGCAATCCTCCCTGAAGATCTTGGGCGCCGGCGTGGCATCCCCATCCGCCTGTTTCCGGGACACGACGGCATTCCGTTCGATCAGCCTGACCGAATGGAGGATGATTTCGGCCCCGATCTCCATCAGGCGGTCGTGCAGTTCGCCTGCTGTCTCATTCTCGCCGATCGGCACCCGCGCCTGCAGGATGACGCTCCCGGTATCGACGGAATCCTCCAGAAAGAAGGTCGTCACACCGGTTTCTTTCTCACCGCGGATGATGGCCCAGTTGATCGGCGCGGCACCGCGGTATCGGGGAAGAAGGGAGGCATGCAGATTGAACGCGCCGCGCGGAGGAATCGTGTACAGCTCCCGGGGGAGGATCCGGAATGCGACAACGACGAACAGGTCGGGGGAGAGCTCCCGCATCTCCCGGAGAAACGCCGGGTCCTTCAGATTCGCGGGCTGGAGAACGGGCAGGTTGCGTTCCCTCGCGAAGCGTTTGACCGCCGGTTCGGTCAGCTCCCGCCCCCTTCCGGACGGTTTGTCGGGCACCGTCACCACGCCGACGACAGGATATCCGTTCTGCAGGAGGATATCGAGGCCCGGCAGGGCGAACTCAGGCGTTCCCATGAACACGATGCGCATGACCGATTCCGGCCTCCGGTTTAGCGCGGCGGAACGGAGGCGGCGATGACCGGATAGTCGACCTCCATTTCGCCCCGCTTGATTCTCTGCAGTTCCTCCTCGTGAGCCTTCAGCTGATCCGCCGAGAGATGATCGAGGAAAAGAACGCCGTTGAGATGGTCGATTTCGTGCTGGATCACGCGGCTCAGCATTCTGTCGGCCTGAAGTTCGTTTTCCTGAAAATTTGAATCCTGATAGCGGATCCGGATGAATTCGGGCCGTTCGACCTGATCCCTGACGTCGGGAATGCTGAGACAGCCCTCTTCCATTCTGGAGACCCCTTCGCTCACGACGATCACGGGATTGATCAGGACGAGCGGTTTGTCCTCGTGGCGTTCCTCCATTTCGCTCAGGTCGATGGTGATGACGCGCCGGAGTTCGCCGACCTGGGTGGCGGCAAGGCCGATCCCGCCCGCCTTGCGCATGGTTTCGAACATGTTCATGACCAGTTCCACGACATCGTTGCCGACCACGCCGACCGGCGCGGCTTTTTTTCTGAGAACGGGCGTCCCGTAGGTGTATATCGGAAGAAGCGGCATAGTATCCGTTAAGTGATAGAGATGTGCCGGCACCGGCTGTCCGGTCTCCGTGCAGTATCCGGGGACATCAATCGACCACCCTGCGGACTCCGTAGAGTCTCTGCCGGTAGTACGCGGCCCCGAGCAGGGAAATGGTCACGCCGCGCGACACGCTTGCATGTGCAAAGAGACCGTCCCCGATGTAGATCCCGACATGGGAGGGGCCGTTCCCTTCGGTCTGAAAAAATACCAGATCGCCGAATTCCATCCGGTCCGGCTTCACATCGCGGCCGAAGGCGTACTGTTCTGCGGCCGAACGGGGTAGCACGACGTGGAGGACATCGGCGAAGATTTTTCGTGTGAATCCGGAACAGTCGAAACCCGTTTCGTCGTCTCCCGCGGGCCGGTAGGGCACCGCGACGGATGTCAGAATCGCCTCGAGCATCCGGTGGCGCGCCGGGGGCCGGTATTCAGAGACCGCGTCCGGTTCCCGCGCATCGTTCCGCACGGGCGCCGACGAGCAGGCGGCGAACAGGAGTGCCGCCAGCGCGGCGAGTAAGCCCCGGATCCTCACGGACCGACCTGAGAAGTGCCGCATGAGCCGGCGCGCGGTCAGCCGAGGTACGCCCTCAGCTGTTTGCTCCGGGAAGCGTGGCGGAGTCGCCGGATCGCTTTTTCCTTGATCTGCCTCACCCGTTCACGGGTCAGCTGGAATTTTTCCCCGATCTCCTCGAGAGTCAGCGAGTGTTCGCGGCCGAGTCCGAAATAGAGCCGGATGACCTCGGCTTCCCGCTCGGTGAGGGTTCCGAGAGCCCGTTCGACCTCCTTGCTCAGCGATTCCTTGATGAGCGAATGATCCGGGAGCGGCGTCCGCTCGTCCTGGATGACGTCGAGGAGGCGGTTGTCCTCTCCCTGGGCAAACGGTGCGTCCATGGAGAGATGCCTTCCGGAAATCTTGAGCGTATCGGCGACCTCGAAGAGCGACATGTCGAGCTCCTCGGCCAGTTCGCTGGCGCTCGGTTCACGTTCGAATTCCTGTTCGAGGGTGCTGAACGCCTTGCCGATTTTGTTCAGGGCGCCGACGCGGTTCAGCGGAAGGCGCACGATGCGCGACTGCTCTGCGAGAGCCTGCAGGATCGACTGCCGGATCCACCACACGGCGTAGGAGATGAACTTGAACCCGCGCGTCTCGTCGAACCGTTTCGCCGCCTTGATCAGGCCGAGGTTCCCCTCGTTGATGAGGTCGCCGAGCGAAAGCCCCTGATTCTGGTACTGTTTCGCGACGCTGACGACAAACCGGAGATTCGCCTTGGTCAGTTTCTCGAGCGCTTTCTGATCGCCCTTCTTGATCCTCCTCGCCAGTTCAATTTCTTCTTCGGGATCGAGCAGTTCGACCCGCCCGATCTCCTGGAGATATTTATCCAGCGACTGACTTTCCCGGTTTGTGTACTGCTTGTTGACTTTCGCCATTCGTTCCTCTCGCTGATCAAAGTATCTGCTGACGCGCCATTTTCATCCTGTCATATTCATGCAGACTGCCGCGTACCCTGCCGTCCCTTCTGCGGAACGGGATCCATATCGATTCTGTCGACGATCCCGACGATGCTCGCATCGACCGGGGCAAATTCCACCGGAAGCGGAATCGTCGCTTCCCGGGCGGTAATGTACAACACCGTCTCCCCGGGTCCGGCGCCGACGGTATCGACGGCGACGATCGGATCGCCGGCCGGCCGGCGGTTTCCGTCGATCGGCTGGACGATCTGCAGTTTGTACGACCGCATCGCTTCGTCCTTGCGGGTTGCCCAGATGGTGCCGATCACCCTGCCGAAGAACATCCCCTACTCCGCAATGTCGAGTTTGTCGACCACCGCCATGATGACGGCGTCCACGGGCTTGTTCTTCGTCGTGACCGTCTGCCGGGCGGAGCTCCCGCTGCAGACCAGCACCACATCCCCGACACCCGCCTGGACAGTGTCGACCGCGACGACGAAGGTTTCCTTCTGCTTGTAATCCAGTCCGATGTGCCGGACGATCTGCAGTTTCAATCCGACGAGCTCCTCATCCTTCCGGGTCGCCCAGACGGTTCCGATGACCTTTCCGAGAAACATAAGCTCCTTTCCAGTAAGACGGCCGGGACCCCTTCGCGGTTGCGTCAGAGGCCGGACGCCGGATACAGCCTGAGATTCCGTACGCCGGAAAACCGTTCCGGCGAGAAGGTACAGAGCGGCAGGCGGCTTTCGATCGCCAGCCCGGCGATAAAACAGTCGTCCGCGCCGAGATGCGGACTGCTCCGCCGGAGTTCCCCGAAAAGCACCGCACTCCGGGCGTTGATACCGAGAATTTTCAGGGCGCCGAGGAGATTGTACACCGACTGTCTCTGTCGGGCCGTCGCGGCATACCCGAACAGCGCGGCCGCACTCACAACGGTCGTATAGCAGAAACTCGATGCCATCAGTTTCTTCAATGCCGGTTCCGACGACCCGTCGGCGATCAGGTACCCGACAAGCAGGTCCGTATCCGCAATGATCCTCTCCGGAATCACGGCCGGCGCGCGGAACCCTTTTCCGCACTCCGCCGGAACTGCCGGTCTGAGGAGAGACTGCCTTCCGCAAGAAGAAACCGGAGCACGTTTTCTCTCGGCTCGTGCTGACGCGCGGCGATCCTGCCGGCGAGTTCATCGTCGATATTCCGCCGCCGGAGCTCGGCTGCCAGCCGGTGCTCGGTGAGGAGCACATGGAACCGGTCCCCCGGGCGGAGCTGTTTCCCGACCGCCGGAGGAAGGGATATCCTCCCTCCCTTACCGACCAGCAGATCGAACTCGAACTCCGTCCGCGTCTGTCGCTTTTTCCGTCCGGCTTTCACGTTCATTCCCGAAGGAAGACGGAATTACGCGAAAATTTCCTTTTCGTTGCACTTGCAGACCTGAACCCTGCGATGGCTGAAGCGGACGCTTCCTTTCTTCGAGGGTTCAGAATTGACGTACAGCACCGGCTGTCTGATCGCGCCGCAGCGGGGGCATTTCTTCCCGGGCTGTGCGGCCGCCTTGGTGGCTTTGTCTGCGAATGTCTGTTGTTTGGCCATGATGTCTCCTTGATGAAATACGAATTAATATACCCGGACGCAATTTCCCCCGGTGTCTGACGCGCGGCGCAACACCGTCTCCGCGTTCGCCGCGAGATCGGCGAAGCCGATCCCTTCCGTCTTCCCCGCCAGACCGACGCTGACGGTGACGGAAAAACTCTTATCCTCGAAGGTGATGATGCTGGCGGCGACTGTCTTCCGGATCTTCTCCGCCCAGATGGCGGCATCGTTCACGTTCGTATCGAGCAGTGTAACCCCGAAGCGGTCCTGATCATACCTGCCGACCAGATCGTAGTTCCGGACATTCTGCCGCACCACCGCGGCAACACTGCTCATCATCCGGTCGTAGCCGGTCCGCCCGTGCCGCTGTCCGATATCGTGCGCCTTGTCGACGCTGATCAGAAGCAGTGTGCAATCGCAGGAACAGTCGTCGGCGCGCCGCAGTTCCTCCTCGAGACGCTGCTGGAAGAATTTCTTCGCGAAGAGCCCGGTGGTCTCGTCGATGACGACGTATTCGTCGGCATACTCCTGAAGAAAGAGGACTTCGAGCGCCGCCGCGGCGCATTCGGCGAGCCGGCGGAGCGTCTCAGCGTCCTGGGAGGTGTGGGCGGAGATCTCCACCGCCTCCACCGTCACCGCTCCATAGCATTTCGTCGGCGAGCTGACCGGAACCGCCATGAAGGATCCTTTTTTCACCGGCCGTTCCCGGGTGCTGTACCGCGGTTCCGCGGTTGTTTCGAGCGACCCGACAATGCAGGAGGTGCCGGTGCGGATGACGCGGCCGGTCAGGCTGGCCGGAAAATCGACCGGCTGATCGGGGTTCACCGGACCATCCGGCGTCCGGTTAAGCACCTTTTTCACCACCCAGGCCCGCCGTTCCGCATCGTACAGAATGACGGCAATATGATCCCAGTTCACCAGGCGGGACGATTCCTCGGCGAGCTGTTGGAGAACCGTGGACATGGAGAACTCTTTCCGGAGCCCGTCCTGAATCGAGCCGAAGGCGCGCAGAAGCTCCGCGTCGGTGCGCAGATCGTACTTTTCCGCCGAGCTCCGGATCAGGCCGGAGATCAGTTTCGTGAACTGGCCGATCAGGAGAAGCGTTTCGTCGCCGAACGCATCCGGCGCCTTGCTGTCGATCGCCAGCACGCCGACCGGCGGGCCGGGAGAATGCTGTTGAGGGCGCGCATAATAGACCGGCACGCCCGCGAACGACTTCACCGAGGCCGGCACGGAATAATACGGAAGCAGTTCCCGCTCCGAATCGGGATTGACCTCGTCGATGATTTCCGGGGCGCTGGTCTCCGCCACGCGGCTGATCAGGTCGTGGCCGAACGGAAACCGGCGCGACGTCATGGTCCCCTGGCTGTCGCTGACGCGCGCCTCCATCACCATCTGCTGTTTCTCCCTGTTCGCCCAGAAAAAGACGACCGAATGGGCGAAGAGAACATCCTTCATGAGCCGGAGAATCTTCTGGAGAAGGAAATTGAATTCCGTCCGCGGCTCGGTGTCGGCCTGATAGATCGAGGCGTCGGCGTCAAAAAAATCGGACCTCTGAAATTCACGCCTGCGGACCTGCGGTTCGGCCTGCGCCACCGGCGCGGGAGCGGGGCGAACCGTCTCTGCGACGGGCGTGACCGCGGGACGATCCGCGACAGTCCGGGTCCGGGGGATGACCACCTCAAACCCGTCCGACTCGTCGAGCGGCTGATAATCGTCGAAGAAAAGTTTTTTCACTCCGTGCCCATATTCGTTGCGGCCGGAAGCCGGCCGGGTCGGGGTGAGCGGCGGCGGAGCTCCGACCGCCTGCCGCGACCTGAGCAGGGCGATCATCACACCGGCCGAACCGATCACAAGTACGAGACACACGAGACGCACCAGGAAGATATCGACCAGCACCCCCAGAATGAGTGCGAAGACACCGATGGAAATAATAATGCCATCGCTGCCGCTGACCTTTTTCAACAACTGGTCGAGGTTTCGCCGGATGGCATCAATATCGGGTGACTTACTTCCTGAAATTTCTCGCAAAGTGGTTAAATCTAATGAATTAGGCAATAAAAGTCAACTATTCCGACCCCCCTCCCGCCCTTCCGGACCGGTCTGAAACGCCGCGCCGGCAGAGCACCCCCGCCATTTCCCGCCGGGGGCGTTATCCGTGGGGAGTTCCGGAATTATTGCTATTGAACGGAAGGATTGGTATACTTTAATTTTACATCGATTCCACCGGAATGGATCAGAATACGATACAGCTGCTTCTCATCGACGACAATGCCAATTACGTTTCCGTCCTCGATCATCACCTCAAAACCTTCCCCGGAAAGAAGTTTAATCTCACCTGGGTAAATGACGGCGATCAGGCTCTGGAAGTCCTCCAGGGACCAAAACTGCCCGATCTGATCATTCTGGACTATTTTCTCCCAAAATCGAACGGAATTGAGGTCGCCCGGCGCATCCTCGAATCGGGGATCAATCTGCCGATGATTCTCCTGACCTCGAATAAGGACCTCCGGCTGGCCATCGAGGCGCTGAAATACGGCATCGAAGATTATCTCATCAAGGAAGATCTTTCGGATACGATCCTCCCCCGCACGATCATCAACACCATAGAGCGGTTCCAGCTTCACCAGCAGGCGGCGGAAATGGAGAAAGAACAGCTGTTTTCGCAGAGGGGCGCGGAGGCGATCCAGGAACTCGTCGTCACGATGTGTCATGAATTCAATAATCCGCTGGCTGCCATCAAAATCAGCGTCGACATCCTCTCAAGGCAGGAAGTGTCCGAACCGCAGAAAGCGCTCCTCCAGAAGCTGAATGTCAACATCTCGAAGCTCGAGAATCAGATCGTCAGACTCCGGGACCTAAATACGGACACCGCCTGAGGCAGTCCCGGTCCCTGCGGATCCCACCTTGATTATTTCCGCAGATTTTCCTATATTTTATCGTCATGAGCGTTGTGTTCCGACATACGAAATTTCCCATATCCGATAGACTGAACAAGCAAGTAAAAAAGAAGGAACAGAGCAACGCAGGCAGAGATTCCGCAAAAATTCAGACAAAGTTCTTCACCACATGTCCCGACAAACGCCGGGACATTTTTTTTCCTGCATACGCATACTGATGGTTCTTCGCGATATTGATCGTCTTCTGGAAGAGTGGGCCCCGAAAGCCCTGGCATGGGAAGGCGACAATGTAGGCATCCAGATAGGAAATCCCTCCGGGAAGATCAGGACGATCCTCCTCGCACTCGATCTCACCGACGAGGTCGTACGGGAAGCGGTACGGCGGCGCGCCGATCTTGTGATGACACATCACCCACTCCTGTTCCGCCCGCCGCGTGCGCTCCGCACCGACGACAGAACCGGACGGCTCGCACTCGCCCTGGCACGGAACAACATCGCTCTCCATGCCCTGCACACCAATCTCGATTTCGCGCCGGGCGGCGTCAGCCACGCACTTGCGAAGGAACTCGGGCTCGACCGGATCGCGACGCTCCAGCCGCTCACCGGACAGTTTCAGAAAATCGTCGTCTTCGTCCCTCTCTCCCACAGCGACGCGGTCATGGAAGCGATGGCCGGGGAAGGCGCCGGCCGGATCGGCAACTACGACAGGTGTTCATTCAGGACGGCGGGATCGGGAACTTTCCGCCCGCTCTCCGGAGCGCGTCCCTACACCGGCTCCGCCGGCGTCCTTGAGCAGGTCGGGGAAGAGCGTATCGAGATGATCGTCCCGCGATGGAAGAGCGGCCGCGTCATCGAGGCGATGCGCCGCGTGCATCCGTATGAGGAAGTTGCGTTCGACCTTTTCGATCTGGCGACTGAGGTGACGGGGTACGGAGCGGGAGCGGTCGGATCACTTCCGCGCGCAATGACCCTGCGCGGGTTTCTTGCGCATGTCCGGCGCCGGCTCGGCACGCCTCATCTCCGGTATGCGGGGCGGCCCGAACGTCCGGTCCGCACGGTGGCCGTCTGCGGCGGAAGCGGCGGGGAGTATCTTCCCGCGGCCCTGCGGGCGGGAGCCGATGCCTTCGTCACGGCCGATCTCCGGTACCACACGTTTCAGGGATGCGACGGAGCCCTCGCCCTGATCGATGCCGGACATTACGAAACGGAAGTGGTGGTGCTCCGGCATCTTCGGGCATATCTGAAATCCCGGCCGGAAATCAGGACCGGCGGTGTAAAAGTTTTTGTAACGGCGCAGAATACGAATTCTGTTCACTACTCATAAGTCAAAAGGATGACCCCCGTGGAAAAAAGGCTACAACTTCTCTACTCTCTGCAGCTGGTCGATACGGAACTGCAGGAAATCCATGAAATGAAGGGTGATCTGCCGCAGATCGTCGACGAGCTTCAGGCGAAGGTGGACGGTTTCAAGCAGAAGATCAAACAGCTGAACGAGACGGTCAAGCAGGCGAAAATCTCGCGTGACGAGGCCGACGTGGAGATCATCGACCTGGGGGAGAAGGTCGAAAAGTACAAGAAGCAGCAGCTCCAGGTGAAGTCGAACAAACAGTACGACGCGCTGACGCGGGAGATCGAATCGGCGGAGGAGCGGTCGAAGCGGCTGGCGAAGGAGATGGACGCACTCGAAGGGAAGATGGTTGCGGCGAAGGAGGAATCCGAGACGGTCGGCAAACAGCTGGAGGAGTCCGCGGCCGAGCTCGAGGAGCGGGCCAAGGAGCTGAAGGAAGTGAACAAGGAGCACGAGAAGGAGGAGTCGAAACTGCACCACGAGCGCGAGAAAATCCTGGTGCGGATCGACAAGGCGGATCTCGAACGGTACGAGCGGATCCGGAAGGCGAAGAGCGGAATGGCGGTGGTGCCGGTGAAGCGCGGGGCCTGCGGCGGATGTTTCAAACGGGTTCCGCCCCAGAAGATTCTGGAACTCCGGCAGAATTCGTATCTTTACCAGTGCGAGCACTGCGGCCGGATCCTCGTCTCGGACCAGATCGTCGAGCAGAGCTCCGCGCTGGCATGAAGATCACCGCGCACACCGACGGGGCATCGCGGGGGAACCCGGGTGAGAGCGGGATCGGCGTCATCATGCGGAGCGCGGAGGGGATCGTCCTCTACGCGGGCGGCGGGTACATCGGCACGACGACCAACAACGTGGCAGAATACTCGGCATTGATCTTCTGCCTGCGGAAAGCGGTGGAGATGGGCTGTTCCGACCTGGTGGTGCTTTCGGACAGTGAGCTGATGGTCCGGCAGATCAACGGGGCCTACCGGGTCAAGGACGCGCATCTGAAGGAATTATTCGAAGAAGTGAAGCAGTTGGTGGGAAGGGCGAAGTTTCCCTTCACCATCAGACATATCGACCGGGGGCAGAACAGAGAGGCGGATCTTCTTGCAAACGGCGGTATAGATTCAAAATCCCCTCCGCGTTAGGTAAATTTCCCGGTAAGTTCGTATATTGAGATGGAAGGGCGATTCGCAACGCCTTTCCGATAGATCTGTGTGACAGCGCGTCAGGCAGTCGCTCCGGAAGGCCCTGAGTTTTCCGGAGAGGAAAGTCCGAACTCCACAGGATAGAGCACCTCCTAACAGAAGGGTGTCGAGCGCGCAAGCGCCCGGCAACGGAAAGTGTCACAGAAACCAGACCGTCTCCGGCGTTCTCCGAACACCGGCGATAAGGGTGAAAAGGCGAGGTAAGAGCTCACCATCCGTGCAGTAATGCCCGGATCGACAAACCCTGCTCGGAGCAAGACCAAGTATGTTCCGATCGTCTGACGCATCAGGCGGAGAGTGATCCGCTCTCATACCGGCGTAATCGCGCCGGAAGGCGGAACGGGTAGGTCGCCAGAGCCCGTTTGTGAAAACGGGTCGAGATCAATGGCTGCCGTTCCCCGCCGCACCGCGGCGGCGGAAAACAGAATTCGGCTTATCGACGCGCCGTCACATACCTCTATCGGCACCGGCCCCGCCGCCGGCGATCCTGCTCAACGGGAGGATGAACAATGACCTTTATGAAACGAGAATACCGCTGGACATTACTGCCGACTGAAAACAGGAGCATGGTCGAATCGCTCGCCAAGGAGATCAACGTCTCCCCGACGATCGCCTCGATCCTGGTCCATCGCGGCATCACGTCGTACGATCAGGCGAAGGAATTCTTCCGTCCCCAGCTGACAAACCTGCACGATCCGTTTCTCATGGACGGGATGGAAGCGGCCGTCCGGCGCGTCCTCCAGGCGATACAGCAGAAGGAACGGATCCTCATCTTCAGCGACTACGATGTCGACGGCACCAACAGCGCCGCCATGCTCTACCTCTTCTTCAAACAGCACCTCGCGCTGGAGACCATTTTTCACATTCCGGACCGGGTAAAGGAAGGGTACGGCATTTCGGCCAACGGCATCGACCGGGGCAAAGACTTCGGCGCGTCGCTTCTCATTTCCGTCGACTGCGGGATCACCGCCGTCGAGCAGGTCGAATATGCCCGCTCCCGCGGCATCGACGTGATCATCTGCGATCACCATGAGCCCGGCGAGGAAATCCCGAGTGCTCATGCGGTCCTCGACCCGCTGAAACCGAACTGTCTCTACCCGTTCAAGCACCTCTGCGGCTGCGGCGTCGGCTTCAAGTTCATGCAGGCGATCGCCCTCCGGACCAACATGGAGAGGGTCATCTACGACTATCTCGATTTCGTCACCCTCGCCACGACCGCGGACATCGTTCCGCTGGTCGGCGAGAACCGGGTGCTGACGAAGATCGGACTCGACCAGATCAACCGTTCACCCCGCCCCGGCATCCGCGCGCTGATCGAATCGTCGGGAACCGAAATCGGCGGCATCTCTACCGGCCAGATCGTCTTCATCCTCGCCCCCCGGATCAACGCCGTCGGGCGGATGGGCGACGCATCGCGCGCCGTCGAGCTCCTCACGAGCGAGGACCCGGTCCGCGCCCGGGAAATGGCACAGGTGCTCGAGGATGAAAACAAGACCCGCCGCAAGATCGACGAGGACACGTTCGCCAAGGCCCAGGAGCTGGTGGAATCGATCTCCGGCCCCGATCCCGCCATCGTCCTCCACCAGGAGCAGTGGCATCCGGGCGTCATCGGCATTGTCGCCTCCCGGCTGGTGGAAAAATATTACCGTCCGACCATCATGATGACGACGGTCGACGGCGTCGCCAAGGGATCCGCCCGCAGTATTGTCGGGTTCGACATCCACAAGGCGCTCAAGCGGGTGGAGGACAAGCTGATCCAGTTCGGCGGGCACAAGTATGCCGCCGGCCTGTCGGTCGCCCTCGATCAGATCGACGAGTTTCGCAAAGCGTTCAACGTCGCCGTCACCGAGCTCATGTCGGAGGAGATACGCACGCCCGAACTCCGCATCGACGCCGACATCGAGCTGACGGAGCTGAACGCCCGCTTCATCAAGATCCTGAAGGAGTTCGCCCCCTTCGGCCCGGGCAACATGCGGCCGATCTTCCGCTCCCGCTCCGTGGAGCTGGTGGGCACCCCCCGCATCGTCGGCAAGGACCACCTCCGCTTCAAGGTCCGCCAGCACCAGCAGGTCTTCGACGCGATCGGCTTCGGGCTCGGCTCCCTCCTCGAGTTTGTGAAGGCGAACGGCAAGGATTTCGACATCGTCTTTTCCGTCGACGAACATGAATGGCTCGGCATGAATGCAAACCATACCGAGGTGTTTCCGCAGTTAAAAATCAAGGATATTAAAACACATTCAGAAGGCAACGACCATGTCAGGTCATAATAAATGGGCCAAGATCAAACGGAAGAAAGGGGTGAACGATGCGAAGCGGGGCCGGCTCTTCACCCGGCTCATCAAGGAAATGACCATCGCCGCCCGCGACGGCGGCGGGAACCCCCAGGGAAATCCCCGCCTCAGACTCGCCATCGAAAAAGCCCAGGGCGCGAACATGCCGGCGGAGAATATCAAGCGGGCGATCCAGCGCGGCACCGGCGAACTTCCCGGCGTGACGTATGAGGAAGTGACCTACGAGGGATTCGGTCCGGGCGGCGTCGCTCTCATGATCGAATCGGTCACCGACAACAAGAACCGCACCGTCGCGGAGATCCGCCACATGCTGGAACGCTACAACGGCAAGTTCGGCGCGCTCAATTCGGTCTCCTACATGTTTCACCGGAAGGGGATCATCACCGTTCCGACCGCCGCCGTGGCGGAAGACGATCTCATGAACCTCATCATCGAAAGCGGCGGCGACGACATGCGGACCGAGGACGAGCTCTACCACGTCGTCACCTCCCCCGAATCGTTCGATGCGGTCAGGAAAGCGCTCGAGGCCCGGGGCATCAAGCCCGAAGAGGCGGAAATTCAGCTGGTCCCCGAGAATACCGTCCGCGTCGAGGGAAAAGACGCCGAACAGCTCCTGAAACTTCTCGACATGCTCGAGGACAATGAGGACGTCCAGCATGTCTACGCCAATTTCGATATGGATGAAAAACTCCTCGCCACCCTCGGTGAGTGAGCCCGCGGCCGCCATGTCGCATCGTTCCGGTCAGGTGAAATGATCATCCTCGGCGTCGACCCCGGATCACTCAGCACGGGCTACGGGATCCTCCGCGCCGACCGCGGCTCGCTCTCCGTCATTGCCTGCGGCACGATCCGGAACCGGAGCACCACGCCGATGCCCGAGAGGCTCCACTCCATCTTCGGCGGGCTCTGCGAACTGATCCGGGCCCACCATCCCGATGAACTCGCGATTGAAACCGCTTTCTACGGAAAAAACGCCCAGTCGGCCCTCAAGCTGGGGCAGGCGCGCGGCGCCGCAATTCTTGCCGCCGTCACCGGCGGCATCGCCGTCCACGAATATTCCCCGCGCGAGGTCAAGAAAGCGGTCGTCGGAAACGGCACGGCCTCCAAAGCGCAGGTCAAGTCGATGGTCCACCGCTCCCTCTCGCTCCGGTCGGTGAAAACCGGATACGACACCGCCGACGCGCTCGCGATCGCCCTCTGCCACTATCAGAGAAAGTCCGGGCCACAGCCCGGTCCCGGCAGAAGCTGGAAATCGTTCGTGGCGGCTCATCCGGAGCGGCTTTCCGCCGGCGACAGCGTATGATCGCATCCCTCCGCGGCAAAAAGCTCTCCCTTTCACCCCATGAACTGGTCCTCGACGTCAACGGCGTCGGCTACCTTCTGCACATCTCACAGACAACCTTTACCGCACTCGAAGCGGCAGGACCGGACCTGGCGCTCTTCACGTACCTTCATGTGCGCGAAGACGCCCTTCAGCTGTACGGATTCGCGGCGGAAGCGGAAAGGGAGCTTTTCAGCCGCCTGATCGGGATCAGCGGGATCGGTCCCAAGATCGCCCTCGCGATTCTCTCAGGACTCCGGCCCGCCGACCTCCGCGAAGCGATCCTGGCCGGCAACATCGGTCTGCTCACCTCGATCCCCGGGGTCGGACGGAAAACCGCCGAACGGATCGTGCTCGAACTGAGGCCCGCGCTCGGCAAGATCGGATTCGACGCCCCGGCCGAGCCGGCGACAAGCGCGCAGATGAAGATCCGCTCCGAGGCGATCGTCGCGCTGATGTCGCTCGGGTTCACCCGGACGGTGGCGGAAAAAGCGCTCCTCGCGGTCATCTCCGGCTCCCGCGGAGCCGACCTCAGCGTCGAAGACCTCGTCAAACTGGCGCTCCGGCACACTGCCCAGCAGTGATTGCTATTCGTCGTCAATCTCACTACATTTCCCGTTATGAAAGAACGCACGGCGCCGACAGCCCCGGTCCGTCTGGATACAGAGGCGGAACTCGACCAGCAGCTGCGCCCCCTCCGGTTCGAAGATTTCGTCGGCCAGAACAAGCTCGTGGAAAATCTCCGGATCTTCATTCAGGCGGCACGCCAGCGGAATGAAAGCCTCGATCACGTCCTTCTGACCGGCCCTCCGGGACTCGGTAAAACGACCCTCGCCTACATCATCGCGAACGAGATGGGCGCCCAGATCAGGTCGACCGCCGCCCCGGCGATCGACAAGCCCTACAACCTTGCGGGGATCCTGACGAATCTGAACACCGGCGACGTCCTCTTCATCGACGAGATCCACAGGCTGAATCCGCTCGTCGAGGAATACCTCTATTCCGCCATGGAGGACTTCAAAATCGACATTCTGATCGACAGCGGCCCGAACGCCCGGAGCGTCCAGCTTTCGCTCAACCGTTTCACTCTGGTGGGGGCGACCACCCGCGCCGGTCTCCTCTCTTCACCCCTCCGGTCGCGGTTCGGCGTTTCCAGCCGGCTCGACTACTATCCGCCGCAGGACCTCCAGCATATCGTCAAACGTTCGAGCGGCGTGCTCAGCATCAAGATCGACGAGGATGGCTCCTCGGAAATCGCGCGGCGTTCCCGCGGCACCCCCCGCATCGCCAACCGGCTTCTGAAACGATGCCGCGATTTCGCGGAGGCGGAACGGCACCTCGCACACTACCGCGGCACCATCACCCGCGAAGTGACCACCTATGCGCTCAACCGGCTGGAGGTCGATGAGCACGGACTCGACGAAATGGACAAGAGGATCCTGACGACCATCCTCGACAAGTACCGCGGCGGACCGGTCGGCCTCAATACGCTCGCCGTGGCCGTCGGGGAAGAACCGGGCACGATCGAAGAGGTGTACGAACCGTTTCTCATCCAGGAGGGATTTCTGGTCCGCACCCCCCGGGGAAGGGAGGTTACCGACATGACCTGCAGATACCTCCGGCGCGAAACGCCGCGGGCCGCCAGGGGCCAGGAAAAACTTCAGTTCGACTGACCGCGATGCCCGCCGCACCTTCCTACAGCATCAAGAGAACGATCATAGGCCAGCTCCCCTACGGAGCCGACCTTTATGAGAGCCTGACACAGCTTGTCAAAAAAGAGGGGATCACCTGCGGCCGGATCGCGGGCCTCGGCGCCACCACGCACGCCGTGGTCGCCTTCTATGATCAGAAAACGCATGTCTACAATCCGCTCGAGTTTCCGGGCGGAATGGAAATTCTCAACCTGCACGGAAATATATCGGTGCGGGACGGTCAACCGTTCGTCCATGTCCACATTGTTCTCGGCGACGCAGCCGGCCGGGTCTTCGGCGGGCATCTCCTGCCCGGCACCAGGCTGTTCGCCTGCGAAGTGTTTGTCGATGAGTTCGACGGCCCGCCGCTCACCCGGAATCAGGAACCGCGGACCGGTCTCCACCTCTGGAACGGGACCCTCCCGGGAACCTGAAACCGGCACGAAATTCATTTCTCACGCAAGGATTCGTTATGGCACATGATGCAGATCTCCAGTCGATCCAGGAAATGCGGGACCTTGTGCGCGCCGCGAAGGAGGCACAGCTCGAATTCCGCAATTACGACCAGACGCGCGTCGACCGCATCGTCAAGGCGATGGCGGACGCCGGCTACGAGGCGGCGGAGCGGCTCGGCCGCCTCGCCCACGAGGAAACCGGTTTCGGCAACCCCGCCCACAAGAAGCTGAAGAACGAATTTGCCACCCGGCGCGTCTGGGAATCGATCCGCGACCTCCGCACCGTCGGCGTGATCCGGGAAGACCGCGAAAAACGGATCATCGAGATCGCCGAGCCGATGGGCGTCGTCTGTGCCCTCATTCCCTCGACCAACCCGACATCCACCGCCATGTTCAAGGCGATCATCTCCGTCAAGGGCCGGAACGGCATCGTCGCGAGCCCGCACCCGCGCTCGGCCCGGTCGACGTCGGAAGCCCTTCAGGTCGTCTCCCAGGCCGCGGAAGCCGCAGGCGCTCCGCACGGCCTCATCGGCTGTCTCCCCCATCCGACCCTCGAGGCCACCGGGGAGCTGATGAAGCACAAACTGGTCTCCGTCATCCTCGCCACCGGCAGTACGCCGATGGTGAAAACCGCCTACAGCGCCGGCAAGCCGTGCTACGGCGTCGGCGCGGGGAATGTCCCCGCCTACATCGAAAAAAGCGCCGACATCCGGAAGGCCGTGGCCGACATCGTCTCGGGCAAGACGTTCGATAACGGCGTCCTCTGTTCCACCGAGGCGTCGGTCGTCGTCGACCGCTCCATCAGGGAAAACGCCGTGGACGAGTTCCGGAATGCGTCCTGCTGGTTCACGGAGGGGGAAGACCTGGCCAGACTGAGCAGGCTTATGTTCGATTCGCGCGGGACCATCAACGCCGGCATGGTCGGCAAACCCGCCCCCTACATCGCCCAGCAGGCGGGCATCCAGGTGCCCGAAAATACCCGGGTCCTGGTCGCCGAGCTGAACGGCGTCGGGCGCGACTATCCCCTTTCGCGTGAAAAGCTCTCACCGGTGCTGTCGTTCTTCACCGTCACCGACTGGCGGGAAGGATGCGAACGGTGCATCGAACTGCTCGAATTCGGCGGCATGGGACATACCCTCGTCATCCATTCGACGGATGAAGACATCATCATGAAATTCGCCCTCGAGAAACCGGCCAACAGAATCCTCGTCAACACGCAGGCCGCCCTCGGCGCGGTCGGCTATACCAACGAACTGCTCCCGTCGCTCACCCTCGGGCCCGGAACGTTCGGCGGATCGATCATTTCCGACAACGTCTCCGCGAAACATCTCATCAACATCAAGCGCCTGGCGTTCGAAACACGGCCAATCAACAAACCCGGCGGTTCCCAGCCGCACCACGCGGCTCCCGTCCCGGCACCGGCGGAGCAGTCACGACCGAAGTCCGAAACCCCGGTCACTGCACCCTCCTGGATCGAACAGATCGAGGAGCGGATCCGCCTGAAAGCCGGCAATCCCGCAGTCGGCGGAAAAGCGCCTGCCGCGGAGAAGGAGGCGGGAACACGGACGACCTTCGGCAACGGCATGTCCGAAGCCGACGTCGAGAAAGTGATCCGGGAATTCTCCCGGCGCTGACCGCGCCGCCGCACCGTGCGGTTGCTGATGCTGAAGACTCCCCTCCCGCGCTCATTTTATCTGAGGCCGACCCTCCTCGTCGCCCCCGATCTCCTGGGACGCTGTCTCGTCCGGCGGTACAGAAATACGCTCCTCGCCGGCACCATCGTCGAGGTCGAGGCGTACCTCGGCAGACGCGATCCGGCGAGCCATTCCTATCGGGGAAAAACAGAACGGAACTCGGTGATGTTCGGAACCGGAGGGCATCTGTACGTCTACTTCACCTATGGGATGCATTTCTGCTGTAACGTGGTGACGGAGGAAGAGGGAAACGGATGCGCGGTGCTCATCCGGGCGCTGGAGCCGCTGGAAGGCCTCCCGGTCATGCGGAAGCTGAGGGGCGCTCCGGCCGCGGGCGACGACCGCCTCCTCACCAACGGCCCGGCGAAACTCTGCCAGGCGTTCGGCATCGGGCGCGCGGACAACGGCGCGGATCTGGCGGGAGATCGAATTTATCTCACGAGGGGAACGCCGGTCGCGGGACGTGCCGTCGTCACCAGCCCAAGGATCGGAATATCCGAGGGAAAGGAATTCCCCTTCAGGTTTTACATCCGGGGAAACCGGTTCGTCAGCCGTCCGTAGCAGACGGAATCAGCCGGCAAGTTCGGTTTTCAGAAACTGTCCGGTGTAGGAGCCGCGCACCCGCGCAACCTGCTCCGGTGTCCCCTCGGCAACGATGCCCCCCCCTTTGTCCCCTCCCTCCGGCCCGAGATCGATGATCCAGTCGGCCGTTTTGATGACATCCATGTTATGCTCGATCACGACCACGGTGTTCCCCTTGTCGGCGAGCTTGTTAAGCACCGAGAGGAGGAGGCGGATATCCTCGAAATGGAGGCCCGTCGTCGGTTCGTCGAGGATATAGAGAGTCCGGCCGGTGTCGACTTTCGAGAGTTCGGATGAGAGTTTGACGCGCTGTGCTTCCCCGCCGGAAAGGGTCGTTGCCTGCTGTCCGAGGCGGATGTAGCCGAGGCCGACGTCGAAGAGGGTGTCGAGCTTACGGCGTATGCGGGGGATATCGGTAAAGAATCCGACCGCTTCCTCGACGGTCATCGCGAGGACGTCGGCGATCGATTTTCCCTTGTAGAGGATCTGGAGAGTTTCCCGGTTGTACCTGCGGCCGCGGCAGACCTCGCAGGTGACG
Organism: Bacteroidota bacterium; assembly: GCA_035524335.1. Lineage (GTDB taxonomy): Bacteria > Bacteroidota > Ignavibacteria > UBA10030 > SZUA-254 > DATKPE01. Next base: position 7,240 of record DATKPE010000046.1, on the reverse strand, counting down.
TAGACGTCGGGAAGGAAATTCATTTCGATCTTCCGGAGTCCGTCCCCCTCGCATTCCTCACAGCGTCCGCCCTTCACATTGAAGCTGAACCGGCCCACCTTGTAGCCCCGGATTTTGGCTTCGGGAAGCTGGGCAAAGAGGTCGCGGATGAGGGTAAAGAGTCCGGTATACGTTGCGGGATTCGATCTCGGCGTCCGGCCGATGGGAGACTGATCGATGTCGATGACCTTGTCGATATGCTCGAGACCGCCGATCGATCCGTATTCAAGGGGGATTTCCCGTGCGCCGTGAAATTTCGCGGCCAGGATCCGGTAGAGGGTTTCGGTGATCACGGAGGATTTACCCGAGCCGCTGACGCCGGTGACGCAGATGAGTTTGCCGAGCGGGATCCGGAGCGTGAGGTTTTTGAGATTGTTCCCCCGGGCGCCTGTCAGAACGATGGCGGGGCCGGTGCCGGTTCGCCGGCGTTCGGGGACAGCGATGGTTTTCCTGCCGGAAAGGTATTCGATGGTCAGGGAGGCGGGTCCGCCGGCGGTTTTTTTCCGCGGAGCGAAAAGACTTCGCGGCGGACCGGCCGCGACGACATGCCCTCCATGCTCACCCGCACCCGGACCGAGGTCGATGATGTAATCGGCGTGCTCGATCATTTCCCTGTCGTGCTCCACCACGATGACGGTGTTGCCCAGGTCGCGCAGGTCGCGGAGGCTCGAGATGAGCTTGATGTTGTCCCTCTGGTGCAGTCCGATGCTCGGTTCATCCAGAATATAGAGAACGCCGACCAGCTGGGAGCCGATCTGGGTGGCGAGCCGTATACGCTGGCCCTCCCCGCCGGAGAGCGACCTCGCCGTCCGGTCGAGGGTCAGGTACTCCAGCCCGACCTGCAGGAGAAATTCCAGCCGCTGGACGATCTCCTTCCGGATCTGGTGCGCGATCTCCTCCTGCCGATCGGTGAGGCGCAAGGTCGTGAAGAGCCGGTGGGCATCACGCAGAGAGAGGCGGACAATGTCGTGCATGTTCACCGACCGGCCGCTTTTTGTGTCGGACAGCCGGACGGCGAGGCTTTCCTTACGGAGCCGCCCGCCGCCGCAGTCGGGGCAGACCGATGTGCTCATGTACGATTCAACCCACTGGCGGATCCCCTCCGAGGAGGTTTCCTCGTAGTATTTCTTCATGACGGCGAGCAGTCCTTCGAACCGCTGTCGGTAGTTGACGACGCGGCCGGAGGAATACCGGTAGGGAATTTCGAATTTCTGATCCCCCGCCCCGTTCAGGAAGATATCGACCGTTTTTTTCGGCAGTTTCCCGACCGGCGTGTCGAGGCTGGCGTCGAGCGCCGCCGCCACCGCCCGGATCTGATTCCAGAGCCAGGTCTCGCGCGGTTCCCCGAGCGGCGCGAGACCCTCCTGATTGATGCTGAGGGCGGGATCGGGAATAATCAGCCTGAGGTTGAACGAACTGGTTTCGCCGAGACCCATGCATGTCGGACAGGAACCGTACGGCGAGTTGAAGGAGAACGAGTTGGGTGCCGGCTCCTCGTAGCTGATGCCGCAGTCAGCGCAGGCGAGGTGACGGCTGAAGAGAAGATCCGCCGTTTTATCCTTCCTGCCGTCGCTTTCGGTCGTGATGATGACGATGCCCGAGCCGATGCGGAGAGCCGTTTCCACCGAATCGGCGATCCGGGATCTCAGGTCGGGTCTGACGCTGAGGCGGTCGACCACCACTTCGATATCGTGGATCTTGTAGCGGCTGATCTGCATCCCCTCTTCGATTTCCCGGATCTCCCCGTCGATCCGGACACGCAGAAAACCGTCCCGCATGATCTGCTGGAAGAGTTCCCGGTAGTGTCCTTTTCTCCCCCGGATCACCGGCGCGAGGAGCTGGATCTTTGTCCCGGCGGGCATCTGGAGAACGGTATCGATGATCTGGTCGACCGACTGCCGTTTCACCGCCTTGCCGCAGTTCCAGCAGTGCTGGACCCCGGCGCGCGCGAAGAGAAGGCGGAGGTAATCGTAAATTTCCGTGACCGTGCCGACAGTCGACCGGGGGTTATGGGAGACGGTTTTCTGCTCGATGGAGACGGCCGGACTGAGTCCGTCGATGTTGTCGACGTCGGGCCGTTCCATCATTCCGACAAACTGGCGGGCATAGGCCGACAGGCTTTCGACGTACCGCCGCTGTCCCTCGGCGTAAATCGTGTCGAAGGCGAGGCTCGACTTGCCCGAGCCGGAGAGGCCGGTGATGACCACGAGCCTCTCCCGCGGCATCGCGACATCGATGTTCCGCAGGTTGTGCACCCGGGCCCCTTTGACGATAAGCTGATTCTGATCCACAGGGATTGAAAAAAATGGCGACAAAATTGTCGCCATGAAAATTAGAAAAAGGAAGCGTGAAAAGCAACCTACCGCCCGGTCGTGAACCTCACCGTGTACGGTACGACCGCCGTATCGCCGAAGACCGACCGCAAGCCGGTCGACAGCCGCACCGTGTAGGAGGCGAGCGAATCGAGCGGCTGGGAGGGATAGAAGTAGATGGTGTTCGTCGGACCGGACCAGGTCGCAAAATCCCCGTCCACCTGCGGCGTTATCGAAAATGCCCCCCGTACACTCGACGTATCGATGTCGGTACTGCAGGTGAACATCAGCGCGGAACCGCGCGGCACTCCCACCGATCCGTCCACGGGATCGCTCGACGTGACGCTGAACGCCCGCGTCCTGAAGGAGAACTGATACGGCTGCTGCAGCGTCCCCCCTCCAATCGTGCCGACGGAACCGGAGACAGTCACCGTATACGTCGTCCGCGGAAGATAGGTGGGGTCGAGAACGTTGTAAGAGAGCATCGTCGCCCCTTCGTTCGCGGAAACATATCCGTTGACGGACGGTGTAATGGTGACGGCGCCGGCGATGCCAGTCGTGTCGAGAGGTCCGTTGAACGATATATTCAGCCCGGTGCTGGTAGGGGCCACATTGACGGCCCCGTCAGCCGGCGATGTGCTGCTCACCACGAAGGCCGCGGTCGAAAAACTGCTCTGCACCGGCGCACTCAGATACGTACTGTCCTGCGCCCGCAGGGTGGTCGATATGCCCGCCGTATAACCGGTCGCGGACGCCCATCCGGCCGGTGTAAACGTTGCGGTGGTGAAATCGGATGAGAACGTGATCTTACCGGTGGCCGGAGGCGAAAGGGTGAATGCGGTGCGGAATGTTCCCGTATCGATCGGCGCGTTGAAGGTGAAGGCGAGCTGGCGTGTGAGTGCAACATTCGCGGAATTTGCCGCTGGGGAGATCGTCGAGATACCGAAGGTCACAGTCGAAAAGACGTAACCGTAATCGATCGGGAGCGAATCCCCCCGGGTGGAATGAATGCCGCCCGAGAGCACCACGAGGTAACTCGTATTATCCGCATACTGCGTCGCCGGAGCGATGCTGAAGGAGGTCGAGCTGTCGGTCAGCGTGAACTTGAGCGGTATCGCCGGGCTGATGACAACCGATCGGCGGATTGTCGAAGTGTCGAGAATATCGGAGAAGGTGAACTGGAGCGTCTGTTTGACCGCGACCCCGGTGGCGCCGTTCGCCGGCGAGGTCGTGGTGACCTGAAACGGCGTCGTGGTGAAATAAAGAGCCGCCGGCTGGGAAAGTCGGGCGCCGCTGAGCGACTTCAGGCTGTCGGAAACGGTGAACGTGTATGTGGTGTTCATGGCGAATCTGCCGGCCGGCGTGAAGGTTACGACGGTCGGACTGCCGGCGGGTGAATATGAGTAGCTCCCCGGAATCGCAGGGGTGATGGTTATCGCTCCCCGGACGGTCGATGTGTCGACCGGCGCTGTGAAGGTCAGCTTCACGGCATTGAAGACCGAAACCCCGGTCGAGGCGGTGGTCGGCGTCGTGGCGGACAGACGGAAGGTGGCCGTCGTGAAGACCGACCGGAACGCGGCGCCCGCCTTTCGTCCGTATTTATCCTGCGCTGCCGAATCCATTGTGACGACATAGACGGTATCGATGCCCGCACCCTGGTAGGTATATCGGTACTGGGTCGAATCGGGCGCCGGAAAAGCGGGCACATACCCCCACCTGCCGGAAATCGCAGGCGTGACCGCGAGGTGGGAACTTATCGTCGAATCGACCTGGCTGTTGAACGAAAGGGTCACGGTCGAGGCGGTCGCGACCTCGGTCGATCCGTTCACCGGGGTCACCGCGGTGACGCGGAAATACGGCTCCGGCGTGAACGACATCCTGCCCTGGGATGTGAGATGATTGCCGTTGATATCGAAGGCCGAGGTATCAATGGTGACCGTGTAGACGGTCCCGATTTTCCAGTAAAATTTATAGGCCGATCCGCGGATATCGAGCGGCGCGATCGTAAAGACGTCGGTATTCGTCACCGAGACGCTTGTCGAATCGACCTGCACGTCGCCGAGGGGCGATGTGAGATGAAGCGCGCGCTTCACCGAGGTCCTGTCCATGATCTTGTTGAACCGGATCGTGACTCTGTTGTTGTAATCGGTATACGGGCCGGTACTCCGGTTCAGCGGATAGGTGGTCAGGATCGAGGGGGGCACGCCGGGATCGGTGAGCGATTGTTCACCCTCCCCCTGCGGACCGGTCGGTCCCTGACAACTGAGCAGAAAAAGTGAGAAGAGCAGAAGTGCCGGAAAAATCAGTCTGGTCATGACACGCTCCACGCGGTGGTGCAGGGGATGAATAGTTCGGGTGAATTGACGATCCAATCTACGATATCGGACCGGGAGAAACATGAGAGAACCGTTAAAATTACATTAGGAGATTCTCATGGTGACGATGCCGGGAACCGCCTGGTTCGGCGGCTGGAAGATCAGCCGATCCGCTGGCGTTTATGCAGATATTCGGTGAGAGCGATATCGAAGGGGGTCGCCGTATCGAGGAGGACATAATCGATGCCGTGCTCGCGGCACTCCCTTTTGTAGGTTTCAATGAATTTCGCCATTTCCTCCTGGTATGCCTTCCGGATGTGCCACGGCTGGGTGGTCAGTTCCTCCGCCGTTTCCAGATCCCGGAACACAGCATCCTGCCCGAACGCGAACGAGCGTTCGAGCGGGTCGAGGACCTGCATGACGATCACTTCGTTCTTTTTATGGCGGAAATGCCGGAGACCGGTCAGAACCGATTCGGGGGCGTCAAAGAGATCGCTGAGGAGGATCACGAGGCCGCGCCGTCTGATCCGTTCCGCAATCGTATGGAGGGCGGTTGCGGTGGCGGTTTTCTGAGTCGGCTTCACCATTTCGAGCTGGCGGAGGATTTCCTTCAGATACGATTTCGTGGCATGCGGGGGCATGAACGTGCGGACGGTCTCGTCATAGATCGTGAGGCCGACGGCGTCGCGCTGCTGCATCATGAGCTGGGAAAGTGCGGCGGCGACGTAGGAGGCGTAGGTAAGCTTCGGAATTCTCCCCTCCGAGGCGAAGGTCATCGACCTGCTGGCATCCAGAATGATGTAGGCCTTGAGATTCGTTTCCTCCTCAAACTGCTTGATGTAATACCGGTCCGTCTTCCCGTAGATTTTCCAGTCGATGTGCTTCACCTCGTCGCCCGGCATATACTGCCGGTGCTCGGCGAATTCCACGCTGAACCCGTGGTAGGGGCTTTTATGGAGGCCGGTGATGAACCCTTCGACAACCAGGCGCGCGACCAGCTCCATGTTGGCAAGCCGGGCAACCACGTCGGGCTGAAGGTATTTCCGGAAATCCTCGAGACCGTCCGGCATCATTTCGCGGCTGTCTGCGCGGGGGGGGATCCGCCGGATCCCTTGACGGAGGAGGGCGTCAGCTGGGACGGGTCTTTCCCGAGATTGTCGAGCTCGAATTTCGCCGAGGATGCCAGCTCGTGCGACGGATACTGAGTCAGGAAGAGCTGATATGCGGCTTTGGCGCTGTCGAGGTTATGCTGATCGTTGTTCCAGAGAAAGCCGGCGAGGAAGAGCGCCGAGGGAGCGTGCGGGCTCGACGGGTAGGTCCGGTAATACCGCTGGTACGATGCGATCGCCTTCGGAATGTCGTGCGCATCGTTGCTGTAAATCAGCGCGGAGCGGTAGAGCGCGCTTTCGGCAACGGCTGTCTGCTGGAACCGGTCGATGAGCTCGCTGTACCGTTCGATTGCCACGGGGAACTGCTGTTCCGCCTCGGCTTTGACTCCTTCCGAGTAGAGCTGTTCGGCCGATTTTCGGGAACAGGACGAGAAAAGCACGACCAGAATGGCCATAATGGGGATAAAACGCATGGAGTTCCTCTGAGAATGTGAGCGGATAAAATCTACAAATTCCTCCCGGAAATATCAACTTTCGGAATTCCGGGGTAGTGCTAAAGTATAGCGAAAACGGAAGGGATTAAAGCGATGACAATTAGACAGAAAGTTACTCGCGCGATTATTTTGACTTTACAGTGTTTACGCTGTATATTTCAACGTCTATACAGGTGGATTCCATTCATGCCAGAAGAAGAAATAAAAGAAACACCGCCCCGAGGAGGCCAGCCCCCGCAAAAGGGAATAGAGGCACTAATTACCCCCGTTGAATCTATTCCAGACGACGTGCTCACAAGTAAAGAGGGGTCGTTATTTTTAAAGGTTCTTTATCGTCAGGAAGCACGCAAGGTCGTTGAAATCGAATCATTATTACGAGATTCGTCAAAACAGATAACAGAATTAGAAAAAACAAACATTCGGCTCGAAGATGCATTAAAAACGAAACATTTTTTAGATCTTATTTCATCGGTTTTAATCGGCATAGCCATTATTTTGATAGAAAAAGCGATTGAACGCCAAGACATTTTTTTGAGTATATGTGCGATAATATTAATTATCGTTTCATTCGCTATGATGTGGAGATATATTTCACCAACGAATCAAAATCAAGAAGAGGTTAAATAGATGATTTCGGTGAAGAGCATAGAAATTATTGGCTTGAGAGATGTTAATACTGACGATGAGAGGGTTTTACTCAGAGCAAAAGAAACCAGTAATTTAAATGATTACCTGATTGTGAATACTAAGCATGACGAGGCAGGCAAATTAACCGTATTGAATCAGCATGTCTATTGGTTTCAATCGGGCATAATCGTGAATACGGGAGATTTAATACGAGTATATACTCTAAAGCATGGTGAGTATAAGACATATATTGCCAAATATGGTGAGGAAAAAGTAAGGTATCACGACTTCTATTGGGGGCTTTCTAAACCGGTTTGGGACCAAGTTACTTCTGATGCTGCGAC
>DATKPE010000045.1:0-40943 GCA_035524335.1 Bacteroidota bacterium | reverse complement strand
CCGCCGAATATTTCGATCATGCCGTTGTTCTCGTTGCCGGTCCGCACGTCGACCAGATTCGCGGTGTGCCCGTGCACCCGGATGACATATTTCCTCTCGGTCGACGTCAGCACCGACGTCTGCGGCACGACGCAGGCATTCGGGTGCCCTTCCAGAGGAAGAAGCACTTCCGCATACATCCCCGGCATGAACAGCCGGTCTCTGTTATTGACGTCGAGCTCGACCGACTCGCTCCGGTATTTGTCGTCGAGCGCGTCCGCTGTGCGGCTGATGACCCCGGTAAAAATCCGCCCCGGCAGAGCTTCGACCGTGAACGAGACCTTCTGACTCACCGCCAGCTGGGGTGCGAATGTCTCCGGCACCTTCACCTGGAGCCGCAGTCGTGATATCTGCTGGAGTTCGAGGAGCGGGGGACCGTCGGATTTTCCGCCGACGGTCACCAGCGCTCCGGGGTGGATGTTCCGCTGTGTGATCACACCCCCGAACGGCGCCCGGACGAGGAGATAATCCTTCATCGACTCCAGCGCCTTCCAGCTCGCCCGTTCGCTGTTGCAGAGGGCGCTGTCGGCCAGGAACCGGTCATGAGCGGCCTCAAGATCCTTCGGCGAGACCGCCCCCGCCGTCCGGGAGGCCGTCACGAGCCTGTCATAATTGTCCCTGCTTGCACTGCTCGCCGCGGCGGCCTTCAGATACCGCTCGTATCCGGCGAGGGTGTTCTGTTCAATGTCGGGCGCTTCCATCTCCATCAGAACGTCTCCCTCGCGCACATGCGAACCGATGTCGACCGGAACGGTCTTGATGAAACCGGATACCCGGGGGTAAATATTGACGGACTCGTACGGATGAAGCTGTGCCGGCAGACGGAGAACGTTGCCGACCGCCTGGGACCTGACCAGATAGAGCTGATGGGTCCTGCCGCCCCCTGACGGTCCGGTCTTCGGGGATGCGCTCTCGGTCTTGTTGCACGCCGTCCAGAACAGGGATGCGGACGCGGCGAATATGGCAAGGATGATGTGCGGTTTCATGTTCATTCGTCAGCTGGTGATGGAAACTGTCTGTCGTTCTCCCGCCGGTGGGAGAAGCGACGGATCGTCGAACGATGCATTTCGCTGGGCCATGGCATAGATCATCGGAACAATGTACAGTGCGGCTCCCATGGAGGCCAGCAGGCCGCCGATGACCGCCCGCCCGAGCGGGGCGGTCTGGTCGCCGGCCTCTCCCAGCCCCGAGGCCATCGGCACCATCCCCGCGATCATGGCGATGCCGGTCATCAGGATCGGCCGGAGCCTGATCGAGGCGCTCGTCGTCGCCGCGCGGACCGCGTCCCGGTATTCCAGCCGGAGATCCTCCGCGTTCGTCACGATGAGGATCGCGTTCGCGACCGAGACGCCGACAGCCATGATGATCCCCATGTACGACTGCAGATTGAGCGTCGAGCCGGTGAGGACAAGCATCAGCAGAGCGCCCAGGAGGACGGCGGGAACGGTCGAGAGAACCACGAGGGAGAGCCGGAACGACTGATAATTTGCCGTGAGGAGGAGGAGGATCACCAGGATCGCCACCAGCAGGCCGTTCTGGAGGCTCGCAAATGTCTCGGTAAGGAGGCTCGACATGCCGCGCACTTCCATTTTCATGCCGGGCGGCAGTTCGCCGATGCGGTCGATGGCCCGCTCTACCGCCGCCGTCGCCGTTCCGAGGTCCATCCGGTGGATGTTCGCGCTGACGGTGATGAACCGGCGCGGACCCGAGCGGTCGAATTCCCCCGCGACGGTGTCGATGGAAAAATCGGCGACGTCCGACAGGATCGGCCTGCTCGCCCCCTTCACAAGCGGAATCGATTTCATCTGGCTGACATCATTCATCATGTATTCCGGGATTTCGACCTGCGCCTGGTAGGTGTAGGAGTTGTTCTCGTCGAGCCAGAGATTTTTTTCGGTGTACCTGCTCGAGGAGGTGGCGTCGGTGACCGAGTTCGCGACGCTGACCAGGTCGAGCCCCATTTGCGCGATTCTCAGCCGGTCAAAATTCACGCGGATCGCGGGAAAATCGAGCGGCTGTTGTATCTGCACATCCCGCAGGAACGGCACTTCCGCCAGGGCATCCCGCAGCCGGTAGGCATACGCCTTGATATCCCGGATGTTTTTTCCCGCCACCCGCACCTCGATCGGGGTCGATGCTCCCTGACTCATGATCTTCTCCGTCAGTTCGATCGGTTCGAAACTGCACCGGATCTCCGGCAGATCCCGGCGGATCGCCTCTCTCAGCCGCTCCTTGAGAGCATCCGGATCGGGCCGGTATCCCTCGCTCAGCCCGATCTGCAGGACCGCCTCGTGGGTCCCGCTGTTGAAGACGTAGAGGTTGCTCGTCCCGTAATTGCTCGGGATCAGGCCGACATATCCGGAGCTGATGGAGAGGTGATGCCCGACGGCCGAATCGATGATCGCGATGATTCTGTGGACCGCCTCCTCGGTCCGTTCCAGGCGAGTCCCGTCCGGTTCACGGATCCTGAGCTGGAACTGCCCGGCGTTGACCTTCGGGAGCATGTCCTTCCCGATCCAGACCAGAAGGCCTGCGGCCAGCAGAACCCCGCCAGCGAAATAGAGCGTCACCCAGGTCCTCCGCTTCGGGAAGAGGATTCCGAGCTGACGCAGAAGACCCAGTTTCATTTTCTGGAACAGATCGTTCTTCTCCGGGTGCTCCTGCTCGAACGCGAGATGTTCCTGCACCTCGGCCGACTCCGCGGCGTCGAGCGCTTCGCCCGCGTGCGCGTGCACTTTCCCGTGTTTCACGGCATACCGTTCTGTCCGGAGAATCCAGTTCGTGAGGACCGGGACCAGCATCTGTGCCGCGAGAAATGAAACGATCATCGCGAAGCCGATCGAGAGGGAAAGCGGAAGAAACATCGCCTTCGGCACCCCGGTCATCACAAACGACGGGGCGAACACCGCCAGAATGCAGAGGAGAATCAGGAGCAGGGGAAAGGAGATCTCCCGGCAGGCGTCGTAGACCGCGAGCTTTTTGGGTTTCCCCATCTCCAGGTGCTGATGGATATTTTCGATGGTGACCGTCGCCTGATCGACGAGGATGCCGATGGCGAGCGAGAGGCCGCTCAGCGTCATCAGATTGATCGTCTGACCCGCCAGCTTCAGACAGAGCACGGCGCTCAGGACGGAGACCGGAATCGTGATGATGACGATCAGACAGCTCCGCCAGTCGCGGAGAAACAGGAGGACCATCAGACCCGTCAGGAGTGCGCCGAGAGCGCCCTCCACCGCAAGGCTTTTCACCGCGTTGAGAACGAACACCGACTGGTCGAACTCGTAGGAGACCGAGACGTCGTCCGGCAGAAGGTCGCGCATTTCCTGCAGACGGCTCCTGAGCCCGTTGACCACGTCCATCGTCGAGGCCTCGGCGGTCTTCACCACGGGAATATAGATCGACCGCTTGTCGTTGATCAGGGCGTACCCAACCGTCACGTCGGACGCGTCGGAGATCGTCGCAACATCGCTCATGAAGATCGTCGACGCGCCGTCGGTGGCGACGGGAATTTTTTTGAAATCCTCCACTTTCTCCTCGAGGGAGTTGTTCATCGTGACGTACATCGTGTTGCCGATGCGGACGTTCCCCGAGGGGGTGATGACGTTGTTCCGGACGACCGCCTGGACCACCTCGTCGGGCGTGATGTTGTAGCTCCGGATCTTCTGCGGGTCGATGTTCATGATCAGCGTCCGCGAGTTCCCGCCGATCGGCGGCGGGGCGGAAAGGCCCGGGACGGTGGCGAACATCGGCCGGATCCGGGTGGACGCCAGGTCGTAAATTTCCTTCAGCGAACGCGTCTTACTGCTGAACACGAGTTCCCCGACCGGCAGGGAGGAGGCGTCGAACCGGATGACCTGAGGCAGAATTGCCCCGGGTGGAAAGAATTTCAAGGCTCTCCCGACCTGCAGAGCGACCTGCGCCGAGGCCTCGGCCATGTCGGTGTTCTCATAAAACGTGAGCTTCAGGAGCGTCAGCCCCTGAATGTTCCGGCTCTGGATCGATTTGATGCCGGTGATGTAGAGGAACTGATCCTGCATCCGGGTGGCGAAAAATCCTTCCATCTGCTGGGAGGACATTCCGCCATAGGTTTCGATGACATAGATGGTTGGGGAATTCAGCTTCGGGAAGATGTCGACCGGAATCGTGAAGAGCGCGATCACAGCGAAGAGAACAATCCCGAGAAATATGATTGTGATGCTGACCGGCCGCTTCAGAGCGAAATCGACCATCGGATCGCCTCAGAAATTTGTCAGAAATGCGTTCAGGGTATTGTTGGTCACCGCCATGTTCAGCAGTGCGTTGAGGAGGTCCGGCATGAGCTCGACCTCCTCGGTTTCGGCCTTGTAGAGAAGGTACGATGCGTCGGTCAGGTCGGTGATGTTTGCGAGGCCGGCGTCATACTGGGCCGATTTCTGCGCAAACACACTGCGGGCGGCGGCAAGGAGAAGGGGAACCTCCTGTCCGCGCCTCACCGCGGCCTGGACCGCAACCTCCGCCTGCTGATACTGGTTCTCGAGGATCGTTTTCTGCTGGCCGATTTCCTCGCGGAGCGCCTCCGATTCAAAATGCTGGACATCGGTTTTGTCCCTGCGGTGGATCAGGTCGATGACATTGTAGGTCACCGCCAGGCCCGCCATGTAGTTGGACCGGCTGTAATCCCAGCCGGTGGCCAGACTGCCGTAAACATCCTTCGGACTGATGCTCGAACCGCGGAACCAGACACTGCCGATGAGCGAGAGCTTCGGGAGGTAGCTTTTTGAAATGAGATTTTCCTGCGCCAGGGAATACTGCCACCGATCCGTATAATAAGCGAGCACCGGATTCCGGCTGGTGATGGAATCGGCCGACACCAGGGTCCGGATGCGGCTGATCCTGTCGTCCGGAATATGGTACAGCGAGGTATCGACGTCGAAGCCGGCGGAGCTGAGTCCGGTGTAGGAGAGGAATTCCTGCCGGAGTTTCCGGTACGTCTCTTCGGTCTGAATGAACTGGATTCTGGCGCGGGAGACCTCCGCATTGGCGATGGAGGAGTCGACGCCCGGATTGATGCCGCTCCCGGTGTAGGCCCGGATATAGTTGTAGAGAACCTGATAGCGGTCGACGTTTTTCTGCTGGACGGAGACCAGCAGACGATAACGGAGGAGTTCGAAATAGAGCTGTGCAACCCGGTACCGCAGGAGATAGCTTGCCTCATCGTAATCAGCGGCGCTGTATTCGGCGAGCGAACGGGCGGCGTCGACGCGGGCGCCGTTCAGGCCGAAATTGTACAATTCATGTTCCAGGTACGCGACGCCGATATTGCCGGAGAAGAGTGTGGAATTCGCGTCGGCGCGGATGCCGCCCGAGGTCGAAGGGATCAGTCCGAGGGGAAAATAGGATCCTGCGACGCCGTTATCGGTGCCGATATCCATCTGGTCGCTGATTTTCAGCGAAGGAAGCCAGAGGTCGGAGGCGTCGGTGACCGATGCTTGTGCGCCGGCAATCCGGAATTCCTTCGCCCGCAGTTCGGGATAGTAGTGGAGGGCGGAATCGATCGCGGCCCGGATGCCGATCACGGCAGCAGGTTGTGCGCAAGAGGCGGCGGAAGCGAGAAGAACTGCCGCGGGGAGAAATTTTCCAATTCTCATAAACGACCGGCTCCGAAGATATTTTCATCTCCGCAGAACAGATTCCGGTCGGAGATTTCTGATCCGGGGAGAAGCAGAGATCTCCGGCGGATGCAGGATCCGGTGCGGAGCAATGGCATAGAAAGAGAATATCCTCTGCCGGCGGGCAGACGATCGGATGACGTGAAAAACCTGGTTGGCGGTCTGCCGGCGGGAAGAACACGCGTCCTCTGATTTGAACGGACTCCACGGCGTCACTGATCGAGGTACAATCTATCAACTGCGGGGGAGAGAAACAATAAATTCAGCATTACAATATTTTAATATTCAATCCCCGCCTCTGAAGGGACTCCGGGAAATCGCACCTGATGAATATTCCCGATCGACACAAGTGAATCATGACAGAAAATTGAGTGATTCGCGGCTATTCCGGTGCGGGGTGGAAGTCTTTTCCGCTTGGGGTTTCCGGAAGTCATGATTGCTCACACGATCTTCGCCGGAGTGCCGGCGGAATGCATGTGGAGGGGCGTAAATTGATGGAATTATTTCCTTTAACAATTTGATAACATTGGAGTAACACAAAAGTAGTGTAAGGGGTGTACTATACGGCGCATTCAGAACGCGCCGTGTCTTCCGTTCACCAAAATTCACCATCACTCACCAGTTTTCAGAGGGAAACCTACATGAAAGGCTTGCTTCTCGTTTTGACACTTCTGCTGCTTGCCGCGGTACAGGCATTTTCGCAGGCAACGTTTAGCGGATACATGTTCGGCGATTATTATTTCAACGCCGCGCGGGACACCATGTTCAACCACACCGCCCCGGCCAATTCGGCTCTGAATTCCGCGGCTCCCGGACCGAATTCGATGCAGGCATTCCAGTTCCGCCGGATCTACTTCACGATGGACGACAAGATTTCGGACAATTTTCAGGCGCGGTTCCGGCTTGAAGCCGACCAGGCGGCGACCCCCGGCGTCACCGGCCCGACGGCAAATACAAGCACCGGCGCCATCGGGTCTGCGGACGAACTTCTGAGCGGCAAGGTTGCGCCTTTCATCAAGGAAGCGAACCTCACCTGGAAGAACATCTTCGAAGGAAGCAACGCGATCTTCGGGCTTCAGCTCACCCCCGGATTCGCACTCTCCGAAGCCGCGTGGGGATACCGGTTTCTGGAAAAAACCCTCATGGATCAGAAGGGTCTGGTTCCCTCGGTCGATCTCGGCGCATCGCTCAAGGGAAAGCTCGCGAGCGACGGGACGGTCAACTACTGGCTCATGATCGCGAACAATGACGTGAGCGGAACGCTCCCCGAGAACAACAAGTTCAAGAGGTATTATGCCAATCTCCAGGTCTGGCCGGTGACGAACCTCCAGGCCACCGCGTATGTCGATTATAACGCCGCCCCCGAAATTTCCAATCTCGCAAAGACCGCCACGGTGAACAACAGCACCGTCACCGGCGCGGTGTTCGTCGGCTACGGAAAGTCGGCGCTGATATCGCCCGAGCCGACGGATTACAATTTCGGCGCGGAAGTGTTCGTGCAGTCCCAGCAGAACGGATACAAAAATTCATCCGGCGAGCTTGCCTCCAAGAACGGCCTCGGGTTCTGGGTGTACGGCCAGTATTATTTCATGCCCGACCTCGGCGTTGTCGCGCGGTACGACCACTACGATCCCAACACCGGAAGCGATCTTGCCGCAAAATATGATTCGCGGAACTACGCGCTGGGCGGGCTGGTCTACAAGCCGGACAAGAACGTTTACATCTCCCCGAACGTGATCTGGGAATCGTACGAAACGCCGGCGAACGGCGTCTCCATTGATGCGTCGGTCACGGCCCGGGTCACGGTCTGGTTTATTTTCCTCTGATCATTTTCCGAAACGTTATTTTTCAGGAAGGATATCCGATATGAAATATTTCTTCGCTCCGATTATTGCGGTTCTGGTTCTTCTCACCGTTACCGGTGCGGTCGGGCAGATGAAGCTCAACGGCGCCGGCGCAACGTTCCCGTATGTCATCTATTCGAAGTGGTTCGACCTCTATCACCAGAACACCGGCATTGAGTTCAACTACCAGTCGATCGGCAGTGGCGGCGGCATCAAACAGGTCATCGAAGGAACCGTCGATTTCGGCGCGAGCGATGCCCCCATGACCGATGATCAGCTCAAGCAGGCGGCCGATAAACAGGGGAGCGAGATTCTCCATATCCCGACCGTCATGGGCGCCGTCGTGGTCAGCTACAATCTTCCCGGTGTGGGGCAGGGCCTGAAGCTTTCCCCCGATGTGCTGGCGGGAATCTTCCTCGGTGAGATCACCGGCTGGAACGATGCGAAGATCAAGGCGATCAACCCGGACAGGACGCTCCCGGACCTCGCCATCATCGTCGTGCACCGTTCGGACGGCAGCGGAACCACCAGCATTTACACCGATTACCTGAGCAAGGTGAGCAAGACCTGGGCCGATAAAGTGGGGAAGGGGACTTCTGTGAACTGGCCGGTCGGTCTCGGCGCAAAGGGGAATGAAGGCGTGGCGGGGATGCTGAAGCAGTCGGAAGGGTCGATCGGGTATGTCGAACTCGCCTATGCGGTGAAGAACTCCCTCATGTACGCGAATCTGCAGAACAAAGCGGGTAAATTCGTCGACGCGACGTTCGATGCCGTTTCGACCGCGGCGGCGGGTTCGATCGCCGCCATGCCGGCAGACCTGAGAGTGTCGATCACAAATGCGGACGGCGATGGCGCTTATCCCATTTCGGGCTTCACCTGGCTGTTGATCTACAAATCGGGGAAGGATCACGACAAGGCGAAGGAAATCCAGAAATTTCTGACATGGGCCATGACCGACGGGCAGAAGTATGCGAAGGATCTTTACTACGCGCCCCTGCCGAAGGAGGTCATCTCGCTCTGCAGGAAAAAGATCGCTTCGATTGAAACGAAGTAAATTGATTTGATGAGCACGGAAACATCCATCATCTCCACCGGACCGTCAACAGGCGGAGCGCAGGGCACCAGCGCGCCGCCTGTCGGCGTTCTTCACCGTTCCGCCGCTCCGGGCCGGAACCCGGGGGACGCTGTGTTCAAATACCTGACGCTCGCGTTCGCGGGTGTGGTGTTTCTGTTTGTCTTTCTCATGGCATACGAGATGTACCGCGGTTCGTCCCTCTCGATCGAAAAATTCGGCTGGAGCTTTCTTACCGGCACGGTCTGGGATCCGGTGCAGGAGCAGTACGGCGCTCTCCCCTTCATCGTCGGGACACTGCTCTCTTCGGTGATGGCGCTTGTCGTCGCGCTTCCGCTCAGCATCGGCGTCGCGATCTTCCTTGCCGAACTCGCTCCCCGCTGGCTCGAACGGCCGCTCTCGTTCATGATCGAACTCCTGGCGGCGATCCCGAGCATCGTCTATGGGCTCTGGGGCGTCTTTGTGCTGGTGCCATTTCTGCGGACCGGCGTTGAGCCGTTTCTCATCCGGAAATTCGGATCGGTTCCGTTCTTTCACGGCGTTCCGTTCGGCTTCGGACTCGCGGCGGCGGCGCTGATCCTGGCGATCATGGTCATACCGATCATAACATCGATATCGCGCGATGTGCTCCGGTCGATCCCGCGGGCACAGCGTGAGGCGGCATATGCGCTCGGCGCGACTCCCTGGGAGACCACCCGGATCGTCCTGTCTGCCTCGAAATCGGGAATCTTCGGGGCGACGCTCCTGGGTCTGGGCCGGGCGATAGGCGAAACGATGGCGGTGACGATGGTGATCGGCAACCGGCCGGAAATACCGCATTCCATATTCGATCCCGCCTATTCCATGGCGAGCGTGATCGCCAACGAATTCACCGAGGCGACCTCGGATATGTACATCAGCTCCCTCATCGAAATCGCGCTGATCCTGTTTGCGGTGACGGTTGTTCTGAACGGCGCCGCCCGGCTGATCGTCTGGGGGGTCACGAGGAGGTTTGCCTCGTCATGATGCTGAATCCTGCCGTCCATGCGCGATGGCGCAAGGGAAAGAATTTTTTCATGCTCGGCCTCTGCTTTCTGAGTGCGGCCGCTGCGATCGTACCGCTGATCATGATCAGCTACTATACGCTTTCGAAGGGGATTGGAACGCTCAATCTCGATTTTTTCATCCGGATGCCCAAACCGGTGGGCGAAAGCGGGGGAGGGATGGCCAACGCCATTGCCGGCTCCGGCATTCTCCTCGGCATCGGCGGGCTCATTGGGCTCCCGGTCGGCATCATGGCCGGGATCTACCTGGCGGAGTACGGCGATAATCCGTTCGGAAGCGCCGTCCGTTTTCTCACCGACGTTCTGAGCGGTGTTCCGTCGATCGTCATCGGCGTGGTGGCGTACATTCTCGTCGTTCTTCCGATGAAGCATTTTTCGGCGCTGGCGGGCGGAGTTGCGCTCGGCCTCCTGATGATCCCGGTGGTCACGCGGACGACCGAAGAGATGCTTCGGCTGGTGCCGGTATCCTACCGCGAAGCGGCGCTGGCGCTCGGCGTGCAGAGATGGAAGGCGACTCTGCGCATCGTTCTGCCGAGCGCGCTGACCGGAATTACCACCGGCATTCTTCTTGCTCTTGCGCGGGCCGCCGGGGAGACGGCCCCGCTTCTGTTCACAGCCCTCGGGAACAGGTTCTGGTCGACCTCCATTTTCCAGCCGATCGCCTCGCTTCCCGTTTTCGTTTTCGATTATGCCAAGGCGCCCTTTGAGGACTGGAACCGGCAGGCATGGGCCGCGGCGTTTGTCTTGATCCTGCTGATATTTCTCCTTAGCTTGCTGTTCAGGTATGTCACCCGGAGCCGCTATGGCGAGCGTTGATTTTCTCGAACCACAAGTAGAGACCATGAATCCTCCACAGGAGCACGACCATCAGATATCGCCGCCGGTCCCCGAGGCGGCGGTCGTCATCGCGGCGCGGGACGTCGACGCGTTTTTCGGAAAGACCCGGGCACTGAAGGGGATCTCGACGCAGATTCCCGCACACCAGGTTACCGCCATCATCGGACCGTCCGGCTGTGGGAAATCGACATTTCTCCGCTGTCTCAACAGGATGCACGAGGTTGCCGGGGGGACCATGAAGGGATCCATCCTGTTCGACGGCATCGACATATTTGATTACGATCCTGTCGTCCTGCGCCGGCGGGTCGGCATGGTGTTCCAGAAACCGAACCCCTTTCCCACCATGTCGATCTTCGACAATGTGGCGGCCGGCCTCCGGCTGAACGGCGTCCGGGACCGGAAGGCCCTGAATGAAACGGTGGAACGGAGCCTCCGCCAGGCCGCGCTCTGGGACGAAGTCAAGGACTCGCTGACGAAATCCGGCGTCAGCATCTCGGGAGGGCAACAGCAGAGACTCTGCATCGCCCGTACGCTCGCCGTGGATCCCGAGGTGATCCTGATGGACGAACCGGCAAGCGCGCTCGACCCGATCTCGACCGCCAAGGTCGAGGAGCTGATCTTCGATCTGAAGCAGAAATACACGGTCGTCATCGTCACCCACAACATGCAGCAGGCCGCGAGGGTAAGCGACTATACCGCATTTTTCTACATGGGTGAACTGATCGAATACGATGTCACCAAGCGGATATTCACGACGCCAAAACACAAGAAAACAGAGGATTATATCACCGGCCGCTTCGGCTGACCGCCGCCGGCTCCCGTCCCGATCACGATCATTCTACCGACACATGAAACGGCATTTTGAAAAAGAGCTCGACAGCCTGAAAACAACCCTCATCAAGATGGCCAGCCTCACCGAGGAGGTCGTCCGGGAAGCCAACGAGTCGTTCCTGGCGGTGGACAGGGAACGCGCCGCCGCGGTGGTGGAGAACGACGAACGGATCAATTCGATGGAAATGGAGATCGACAACGCGATCGTCGACCTCCTCGCGCTCCAGCAGCCGGTGGCAAGCGATCTCCGGCTCATTCTGGCCACCCAGAAAATCAACAACGATCTGGAACGGATCGGCGACCATGCCGTCAATATCGCACAGTCGGCTCTGACGTTTGCGAGCCGCGGCGAGGAGATGTCGCTCCTGGAACTCCCCCAGATGGCCCGGATCGCCGAGTCGATGCTCCGCGAGGCGATCGACGGCTTCATCCACCAGGATCCCGCCATGAGCATGTCGGTCCTGAAGAAGGACGACATCATCGACCAGATGAACGTGCGGCTTGTTCAGGAAATGGTGGCCAGGATGAAATCCGACCGGACCTCGATCGACTGCGGCATCGACATCATCAGGGTCAGCCGCAACCTGGAGCGGATCGCGGATCTTGCCACGAACATCGCCGAAGAGGTGATCTTCATCCTCCAGGCCCGCGTCGTCAAACACCACGCCGAGGAAAAAGAACCTCCTTCCCAACAGCAGACCGCCGGCGCCTGAGAGGACCGAACGCGGCGGATATCCCGCAGGAATTCGGAATGTCCTGATGTCAGGATGTATTGACATTCGGAGGGATTTTCGCTACAATCCGTGATAACGGAAGAATTCCCGAGCGCATGAAATCGTCAGCATCTTCACCCACCAGACGGAAGGCCGCCGCCGCGAATGCGGGCGAGCGCGAACTCCTGCGCGATGAAGGGGGAAAGAAAATCTTCCGGGGCGATTCGCCGGACTATCTCGTCCTCGATTTCTCCGCCGGCGTCCAGGATCCGGAAGGCGCCCTCCGGAATGAAATTTCCTCCTATCTCTTCGAATACCTGAACGGCTTTCACATCCCCACACATTACGTCGAGAAGCTTTCCCCGGCGGAGATGCTTGTGAGGAAAACGGACCGGATACCCGTCTCCGTCTGCCTCTGGAACGCCGGCCACCGCCGTCTCGCCGATCTGTATGGTCTTTCCGATGCCGGGCTGTTCGAATTTCCGGTCATCGAACACTACGTCCACCGGCCCGGCGGCGTGAAGACCGCCGTCAACGAATATATTCTTTCCGCGCTCGGCGTTGTCTCTCCGGAAGAATTCAAACAGCTGAACCGGATCGCCTCGAAAACGAACGCCGTCCTCCGCGCCCTCGCCGAACGGAGAAAACTTGCCTTTCTCAGCGGCGAATTCAGCTTCGGCCGGAACAACGGTCAGATTTTCGTCACCGACGAAGTTTCCTCCGTGAACTGCCGCTTTGCCGAAGCCGATCCGAAGGGGGGCGCGGCGCCGGAATTGGCGCCGGCCGCTCTGTGCGACCGCCTTCTGATGAAAACCTGACCGGCGCTCCATGACCCGATACGGAACCGACGTTCTCCTTGGTTCTCTCGCGCTTCTCCTCGCCGTTCTCTCTGCGGTATTTTTCTTCTCCCCCTGGCCGGCCCTGACCTGCGCCGTCACCGTTCTCGGCCTGATCCTGGCGGGGCTGGTGCTCAATTTCTTCCGCGACCCCGAAAGAACTGTTCCGCCGGAGGAGAATGGGGTGATTTCGCCTGCGGACGGTCGGATTGTGGTCGTCCGCAGAACCGAAGAGCGTGAATTCATCGGCGGGGAAGCGGTGCAGATCAGCATTTTCATGTCGCCGCTCGACGTGCATGTGAATCGCATGCCGGTCGACGGGGTCGTCCGTCTCTGCCGCCATGTTCCGGGGAGGTTCGTCGCGGCGTTCCAGGACAAGTCGTCGGAGCTGAACGAACGGATGTGCATCGGGGTGGAACGGCCCGACGGAAGCAGGGTGTTTTTTGTCCAGATTGCGGGGGCGGTGGCGCGCCGTATCGTCGCAGAGCTGAAGCCGGGGCAGGAGGTCCGGGCAGGGGAACGCTTCGGAATGATAAAGTTCGGTTCGCGGGTCGATGTCTATATTCCCGGAAAGATCGACGTGCGGGTCGGGCTCCACGATCGGGTCCGTGCCGGCGAATCCGTTCTTGCACGCTACCTCTGATTTCCGTACCTTGTACGGTTAATTCGTATGTTCCACGTCCATACATGAGCGGAATGAAGATAACAAGAGCGGTGGTCCCGAGCCTGTTCACGATTCTGAACATTTTCTGCGGGTTCCGGTCTGTTGTCTATGCGGCGGAGGGCGATTTTTCCCTCGCGGCCCTGTTCATCATGCTGGCCGCAACCTTCGACGTTCTCGACGGGGTCATGGCGAGGATTACCCGTTCCTCGAGCGATTTCGGCGTGGAACTCGATTCCCTTTCCGATGTCGTTTCATTCGGCGTCGCTCCCTCCTTTCTGGTGTACCGTGCGGGCCTTCAGTCGTTCGGAGGTCCCGGCATGCTCATCAGCGCCCTGCCGATGGTGTTCGGGGCGATCCGGCTTGCACGCTTCAACGCACAACTCGTCGGCTACGACAAGGAATTTTTCAAAGGTCTTCCGATCCCCGCATCGGCGATCCTGCTGGCCGGATATGTCTCGGCCTATCGCACCGGATCGGCGGGGTTTGGCGACCTCGAGGCGGTGCTCCTCATGGCGGTCATCGTTCTTCTCTCGCTCCTGATGGTCAGCGCGATCAGGTACGACACATTCCCCCAGTTCACCCGGCGCGGCATCAAACAGCATCCGCTCCGGTTTGCGGTCGGCATCGCCGGCCTCACCTGGATCGTGGTATCGCACGGCACGGCGATCTTTCCCTTTTTCGTCTTCTATACCGCGACCGGTCCTCTCCGCTATTTTGCCCGGTTCATCGGCCAGCTCCTCCATCCCCCGTCCAAGGTCGAGAGCGAAAAGGAAGCGGAAATCTCGAGCCTGGATGTGTGATCGTCCGGGTATGTTTCGGGCCAGCATCAATATCACCCTCCGTTCTTCCATCCTCGATCCCCAGGGGAAGGCAGTGCATCATGC
This sequence comes from Bacteroidota bacterium, assembly GCA_035524335.1. Lineage (GTDB taxonomy): Bacteria > Bacteroidota > Ignavibacteria > UBA10030 > SZUA-254 > DATKPE01. The sequence continues at coordinate 26,532 of DATKPE010000045.1, read as the reverse complement.
CCTCGGCAATCTCGGACTGCATGCCGTCGAAGAGGTCCGCATCGGGAAACTGATCGAGCTCCGGATCAACTGCCGGACCGAACAGGAGGCAAAAACGATCGCCGAAGAGGCGTGCAGAAAGCTTCTTGCCAACCCCGTGATGGAGGATTTCACCTGCACCATCGCACGCGAGGCGGAGGGGGCGTGACGGGACCGAAATTCGGGGTCGTCGTTTTTCCGGGCTCCAACTGTGATCATGACGCCTACCACGTCCTTAAACATCTCTGCGGACAGGATACGGTGTTTCTGTGGCACAAGGACTCCTCGCTCCAATCGTCGGACGTGATCATTCTCCCGGGCGGATTCTCCTACGGCGATTATCTGCGGTGCGGCGCGATCGCGCGTTTTTCCCCCATCATGAAGGAAGTTGTTTCGTTTGCCCGGCGCGGCGGCGTTGTCGTCGGCATCTGCAACGGATTTCAGATCCTCTGTGAAGCCGGCCTCCTGCCGGGCGCCCTGATGCGCAACGATTGTCTCACCTTCGTCTGCGCCGACGTGCGGCTCCGGGTGGAACGGGCCGGTACGCGTTTCACCGGCGACTGCCGGGAGGGAGAGATCCTTACCATTCCGGTCGCCCACGGCGAGGGGAATTACCGTGCGGATGAGGATACGCTCCGAAGGCTGGAGGGAAACGGACAGGTGCTGTTCCGGTACTGCGATACGTCCGGAAACCGCTCCCCGGAGGCGAACCCGAACGGATCGATGTCCAATATCGCCGGCATCATGAACGAAAGCGGGACCGTCATGGGCATGATGCCGCATCCGGAGCGGGCATCGGATCCTCTCCTCGGTTGCACCGACGGCATGAAAATTTTCGCCTCCCTGATCCGGAGTTTCGGCGCCGAGGCGGCACTGTCGGCAATGCCGGACCGGGGACGGTCCACGGCGGTTTCCGCGCAGACCTGACATAGTGGTTGAACGGATCGGCGGTCTCCGGCCTTCCGTCGGCGAAACGAATCTCCGCGGCACCGTATCATCCTTCTGCGTCGGAATTTTGGTTCCATCGGCAAAATAAAGTATATTATCTGCGTCAGAACAATGCGGTATCCGCTCACTCCGACCCGGCTCGTTGCATGAACCGGCCATATCAATAACTTGAGCACAATCATTTTTCAGACACCAATATGAGTATTCTCGTCGATTCATCGACCCGCGTCGTGGTGCAGGGTATTACCGGCGGCGAGGGAACATTTCACACGCAACAGATGCTCGCCTACGGAACGAAGGTGGTTGCGGGCGTCACGCCGGGGAAGGGCGGCTTGAGTTATAAGGGAAACGATGAATATCCCTTCAAAAAGCCGGTCCCGGTCTACAATACCGTGGCTGAGGCGGTAAAGGCGCAGAAGGCCACCGCGTCGATTATATTTGTCCCTGCGGCGTTCGCCGCGGAGGCAATCATGGAGGCGGCGGAAGCCGGCGTCCCGCTCATCGTTGCGATCACGGAGGGGATCCCGGTGCGCGAGATGGTGAAGGTGAAGGAATACCTCCTCAGGACCGGCTCGCGTCTCATCGGGCCCAACTGTCCCGGGATCATCACGCCCGGGGGATGCAAACTCGGCATCATGCCCGGGTTCATCCACCGGCCGGGCAGGGTCGGGATCATATCGCGGAGCGGAACGCTCACCTATGAGGCGGTATGGCAGGTGACCGAGCTCGGTCTGGGGCAGTCGACCTGCATCGGCATCGGCGGGGATCCGATCATCGGAACGCAGTTCATCGACGCACTGAAATTATTCAACGAAGACAAAAAGACGGATGTCGTGATCATGATCGGTGAGATCGGCGGAACGGCGGAAGAGGAGGCGGCCGCATACATCGCCAAGGAATTTACGAAGCCGGTGGTCGGATTCATCGCCGGGAGCACAGCGCCCCCCGGACGGCGGATGGGACACGCCGGCGCCATCATTTCAGGGGGAAAAGGGACGGCGGCTGAGAAAAAGAAAGCGATGCGAAGGGCCGGCATCGTGGTGGTGGAAAGCCCGGCGCTGATCGGCAGTGCCGTGATGTCGGTTCTGGGAAAGGGAAAGAGAACACCGGAGGCTGGCGCGAAGAAAAAGAGCGTCGCCGGGAAGGGAAAATCTGCCGGAACGGGATCCCGGCCGCGCAGAAAACGGTAAAGGAAACATGAAGCATGCTGAAGAATTCGTCCGTCTCGTGGACGATGCAAAAAAGCGGATCAGGGAGATCACTCCCGAAGAGGTCAGGTCGCGCCAGGCGAAAGGGGAGGGGATGATTCTGGTCGACACACGGGAAGACCGCGAATGGGATGCCGGACATATCGCCGGCGCGAGGCACATCGGCAGGGGGGTCATCGAACGCGATATCACCCGGGAGATCCCGGACAAATCGGCGGAGATCGTCCTCTACTGCGGAGGCGGGTTCAGATCGGCGCTTGCGGCGGACAATCTTCAGAAAATGGGTTACACCAACGTGCGTTCCATGAGCGGCGGCTGGCGCGAATGGGTCGCACGGGCCTATCCGACCGAATAAACTGATCGAATCATCATCCATCAACCAACGGAGTCATTTGTGGCAGAACGCACGCTTGCAATCCTGAAACCGGACTGCGTCCGGAAGAATCTAACCGGTGAGGTCATCGCACGCATCGAGAAGGCGGGGTTCCGGATCATCGGCATGAAAAAAATCCGTCTCACGACCGAAACAGCCGGCGGCTTTTACGCCGTCCACCGCGGCAGGCCGTTCTTCAACAGCCTGGTCGAATTCATGTGCTCGGGCGCCTGCGTGCCGATCGCGCTCGAAAAGGAGAACGCCGTCGCCGATTTCCGCGCGCTGATCGGAGCGACCGACCCGAAGGATGCCGCCCCCGGCACGATCCGCAAACTTTTTGCCGACAGCAAGGGCGAAAATATCGTTCATGGATCCGATTCGGCGGAGAACGGCCTCATCGAAATCGCTTTCTTCTTTTCCTCCCGCGAGATCATCGAAACGCTCTGACCGGCAGAATGCATTACCGCCGCTGTCGCCGGCGGAAAAGCTCATAGAGGATCACCGCGCTCGCGCTGGCGACGTTCAGAGAGTCGACGTCGTTCGTCATCGGAATCGCAATCAGCTCACCGCATGCGGCCCGCACCGGGGCCGTCAGGCCGGTTCCTTCACTCCCGAAAACAAAACAGATTTTTCCCCCCAGATCGGCATCGGCAAGAATTGTCCGGCCTGAAGGATCCGCCGCGCAGGTGCGAAACCCGTGCGGCACAAGCACCGACCGGATGGCGCCCGCCAGATCGCTGGTATGAAAGACGGGGAGCCGGAAGACGGCTCCCATCGAATTCCGCACCGCCCGGCGGAGATAGGGACTGCTGGACGTTTCCCCGACGAGAACGGCGGATACCCCGAGCGCCCCGCAGTTCCGCACCACCACCCCGACATTTTCCGCGTTGGCAAGCCCGTCAAGCGCCACCAGGACCGCATCGCTCCCCAGGCCGGCGATAAAGCGGTCGAGCGGCGGCGACGCCGGCACCTTTGCAACGGCCATGATCCCCTGATGGAGATCGAAGCCGACGATCGTCTCGAGAACCTCCCGCGGAGCAAGAAAGACCGTCACATCGCGCTTCCGGAGAAGAGTTTCCACGGCGGGGAGCCTTTCCGGCGAACAGAGGACCGAAAGAAGTTCGATCTCCGACTGAAGGAGACGGTGGACGACCTTGGCCCCTTCGGCGACGAAAATCCCCTGATCTCTGTGGTCCGCCGGCCGGCGGAGCGTTCGATACGGAAGAAGCTCCGGTTTTTCCAGACTGTCGATATGCTCGATGATCATCGCGGAATCAAATAACCTCTTACAATGTAAAGTCTTACCGTAAATAATCCAAAATTTATCAATTATTTATCTTGACTAAATTGTCCGAATTCAATATATTATATCGTACAAATCGAACATTTCGAATATAAAACCACTTTTTTCCGTATACCGTTCTATGGGGCAGAGTACGCTTTCGACGCAGGAGCTGGCCGCAATGTTCACCGTGACGGAAACGACGATCAAGCGATGGGCGGACTGCGGCAAGATTCCGTGCACGAAGACCCTCGGCGGGCACCGCAAATTTCTGATGCGGGACGTCATCGCATTCGCAGAGCATCATCATTACGAAATTCCGGGTGTGCTTCCCGCGAACGGCTCGCGGAGGGAACAGGAGCAGATCGAGATCGCCATTCTCACGAAGAACTACGCTCGACTGTCGGAACGCCTCCGCATGAAGGCGATGCACGGCGACAGCGCAGGCGTCTTCGATCTTCTGCTCTGCTGTTCGCGGCACCATCTCCCGCTCTTCCGCATTACGGACGAGATCATCCGGCCTGCGATGGCCCGGATCGGCGAGCTCTGGATGTCGAACGAAATCGAGATCAACCAGGAGCACCGGGCGTCCCACGCCGTCATGGAGGGGATCATCCGGCTCGCTCCCGAACTGCACCGGAAAACGGCGAACGGCAGGACCGCGATCTGCGCCTGTCCCGAGGGTGAATACCATGAGATCGGTCTCCGCTGTCTTGCGGTGAGTCTCGAATCGGAGGGATGGAATGTGGAATACCTCGGCGCGAACACCCCCTTTACGACGCTCGCGTCGTTCCTCCGTCCGTCGAAGGCCGATCTGGTCTGTCTCTCGGCGACGTTCGACGATCTCCAGGACGGCCGGGCGGGTCAGTTCCGGGATTTCGGCGCGGTCTGCAGGTCGTTCGGCGTCACGCTGACCTGCGGCGGTCTCTTCCTGAGGAAATATCCGAAGGAGGAACTCGGTTGTGATTTCATTGGCGAGACGCTGACCGGCATACTGCAGTTCGTCAGGGACCGGTTCGGTCTCCGTCCGGGTCCGAAAAAGAATTCCGAGGCCGGCGTTCCGGCCAACAATCACTAACATCATCAGCGGCACGGCAATGTCCACATCACAGAAAAACGTTCATCGCATCATCGTCTGGCTCAGGCGGGAACTGCGGATCAACGACAATCTCGCGCTCTGGACCGCGGTCCAGGACGCCCGCGAGGTCATCCCGGTCTACATCCTCAATCCGGAGGCTGCCCGCCGGAATCCCGGCAAGCACAGAATGATCGCTGAAGGACTCGGGGTTCTCCGGCAGAAGCTCCGTGTCGCCGGCGGCGAACTGATCATCCGCACCGGCGACCCCGCGGCGGTTTTCGCCGAGCTCATCCGGGAAACGGATGCGGCCGGCGTCTATTCGACCCTCCAGTATCACCCCGACGTCCGGCGGTCGGACGAAAAACTGAGAGTGTTCCTCGAAGCTGAGGGAAAAATGTGGCGGCAGTTCAACGATCTGGTGGTCTTCTCGCCCGATCAGATCATGCCGGCCGGCGGCGACAAGCCCTACACCATTTTTACGCCGTACCGGAACGCCTGGCGGCGCCGCAAGGGGGAGATTCCCCCGCCTCTGCCGAGAATCCAGCACATGCGCACGCCGGTTCTGGACCCGGGGCGTATTCCGCTTCCCGCCAAACCGCCCTCCGGCATCGAACAACTCCGCGTGGTGCATACCGGCGAGGATGAAGGCGCGACGGCCATCAAAAAGTTCATTGCCGGCGGTATCAGCGCATATCACCGTCAGCGTGATCTCCTCGCGATCGACGGCACCTCGAGGTTTTCGCATCACCTCGCCATCGGGGCGATCAGTCCCCGGACGCTGTACGCGGCGCTCCACGAAGCAGAACGGACCTTCCGCGGCCTCCAGCGCGAAGGCCTCGACGCCTTTCTCGACCAGATCATCTGGCGCGAGTTCTATTATCAGATACTCGCCCACTTTCCGCATGTCCTCAATTCCTCCTTCAAACCCGCATTCGATGAACTGGCGTGGACAGAGCGGGAAGACTGGTATCTTGCCTGGTGCGAAGGCCGCACCGGCTACCCGATCGTCGACGCCGCGATGCGCCAGCTCAACAAGGAGGGATGGATGCATAACCGCGGGAGAATGATCACGGCGAGCTTCCTCACCAAGGACATGCGGATCCACTGGAAACGGGGGGAGGAATATTTCACCTCACGCCTCCTCGACAGCGACATCGCGCTGAACAACGGGGGATGGCAGTGGTGCGCAGGGTCCGGCACCGACGCCCAGCCCTGGTTCAGAATCTTCAATCCCGTCGTCCAGGGGAAGAAATTCGACGCCTCCGGCGCCTATGTCCGGTACTATGTGCCGGAACTTGCCCGGGTCCCCGACCAGTATATCCATGAGCCGTGGAACATGCCGATCGAAATTCAGCGCCGCACCGGCTGCGTGATCGGAAAACAATACCCCTTCCCCGTCGTGAATCACGAGGAACAGCGCAGGATGACCATCAAGAGCTTCGGCGCTCTTCGAAACCGGCAGACGGTGTCGGTTCCCACCGCCGTCTCCTTCTTTCAGCGGGATCACCATCCTGTGTCGCTGACGGGGAAAAAAACCGAGCGCTCTCCGCTCCGGTCGGAGAAGCCGAACCACTCCAGCCGGGTCTGAGAAACGGATGACCAGCATCCGACCCACTGTGCCTTCCGGCGGATCTGTGCCGTATATCCTCCGCGACGAGCAGACTGTCCCGGGGCCGGTGGAGAAGGTGTTCGCGTTTTTCGCCCGGCCCGAAAATCTCGGGCTGATCACCCCCGCCTCTCTGGGGTTCCGCATGCTGACACCGGCCCCGGTCGAAATGCGGAAGGGCGCGCTGATTGACTATTCGATCAGGATTTTGGGCGTCAGGGTCCGGTGGAGGACGCTTATTTCCGAATTTGTGCCTCTCTCGTCGTTCACCGATGAACAGTTGATCGGCCCGTATGCGTTCTGGCGCCACACCCACACCTTTATCCCGGTCGGGGAGGAGACGCTGGTTCGGGACGAAGTCCGGTATCTCCTTCCGTTCGGCAATGCGGGACGGATGGCACATCCATTGCTCGTGCGGCCGAAACTGGAAGAGATCTTCCGGTACCGGCGTTCAGTCATCGCATCCCTCTTTGCGAATCCGCACGCGAAACCAGCTCTCGTGGAAAGGGGTAACTGACAGATGAAGATCGTGCTCGCCGGCGGTACCGGTTTCATCGGCAGTGCGCTTCTCCATGGCCTCGTGATCGACGGCCACAAGGTCGTGGTCCTCTCCCGGGATCCGTCGCGGATCGGTACGCTCTCCGGCGGATCCGTCAACGTCGAACGGTGGGACGGTCACTCGGTCGGCGGATGGGCCGGCCATGTCGCCGGTGCCGACGCCGTGATCAACCTGACCGGAGCCTCCGTGGCCGGCGGGAGGTGGACGGCACAGCGGAAGGAACTTCTGCTGAAGAGCAGAATCGAGCCGACGAAAGCGCTTGTCGACGCGATCGTCCGGAGCCCGCGGAAACCGTTCGTCCTCATCAACGCCTCGGCGGTCGGTTTCTACGGCGATGTGAAGAAATTCGACGTGACCGAATCCGCACCGCGGGGGAGCGACTTTCTGGCGACGCTCACCGGAAGCTGGGAGCAGGAAACCGCACCGGCCGCCGATGCGGGTGTGCGGACCGCCCTCATGAGATTCGGCGTGGTGCTCGACAGCGGCGGCGGCGCCCTCCCGAGGCTCGTCCTGCCGTTCCGTCTGTACGCCGGAGGATGGCTGGGAGAGGGGGAACAGTGGTTTCCCTGGGTTCACCGGGAGGATGCGGTCCGGGCGATCATCGAAGCGCTCGAAAATCCCTATCTCACCGGCCCCATCAACGTGGCCGCCCCGCAGGCGGTGTCGCTGAAGGACTTCAGCACCACCCTCGGCAAAGTGCTCGACAAGCCGTGCTGGGCTCCCGTTCCGGCCGGCATTCTCCGGATCGTTCTCGGCGAGATGGCGGAAATGTTCCTGACCGGCCAGAAGATCATCCCCAAAAAACTCGTCGACGCCAAGTTCGGGTTTGTCCACCCGGTCCTCGAAGGAGCCCTCAGGTCGATCCTGGCTCCCGCGGGCCGGCGCTGACCCGGAATGCGGATCCGCGCATGATCAGACTGTTCAATGGCTCATTCCCGGTTTTACCCTTTTTCCCCGCGTACAGGTAATGCAGAATCCGATTATTGACCGGCCCCGGCTCGGCGTCAGCATGTGTCTGCTCGGCGAGAACGTGCGCTTCGACGGAGGGCACAAGCGTGAACGGTTTCTGACCGATGTCCTGGGCGGGCATGTCGACTGGGTTCCGGTCTGCCCGGAGCTGGAGGTCGGCATGGGTGTTCCGCGTGAATCGGTCCGCCTCGTCGGATCTCCGGCCAGGCCGCGGATGGTGGGTCTCCGGAGCGGTGAAGACTGGACCGCACGAATGGAAGAGTACGCCGCACGGAAAGCGGCGGAGCTTTCCCCGATGGATCTCGACGGATTCATCTTCAAGAGCAATTCGCCGAGCTGTGGTGTGACCCGGGTCAGGGTTTATGCCGGGCAGGGAGCTCCCGCCAGGAGCGGCACAGGTCTTTTTGCCAGCGCGTTCCTGCAGGCGCTTCCCCTTGTCCCCGTGGAGGAGGAGGGACGTCTCAACGATGCGCGGATCAGGGAAAACTTCATCGTCCGGGTTTTCAGCCACCACCGTCTGCGGGTGCTCTTCCGGAATCCGTCACGCCGCGCGCTGGTCGACTTTCACACGGTCCACAAATACCTCATGCTGGCGCACAGCCCGAAGCACTACGTCGAGCTGGGCCGTCTCGTTGCGCGGCAGGCTTCCGTTTCACCGGGGGCGTTGAGGCAGAAGTACGGGGCGCTGTTCATGGAAGGTCTCGCGCTGATGTCGACGCCGAAAAAAAACACCAACGTGCTCCATCACATTCTCGGATTTCTCCGCGGTTCACTGGGTCCGGAAGAGCGGGAAGAGATTCTCGGACTGATAGAGGAATACCGGAAAGAGCAGTTGCCGCTGGTGGTGCCGCTCACGCTGATCCGCCACTACGTCAAAAAATACCGCGTTCAGTACATCGGTGAGCAGGTCTACCTGAATCCTCATCCGAAGGAGCTGATGCTGAGGAACCATGTGTGAGAAGGGGGGTGTAAAATTTCAAATCCCAAATCCGAAACACAAGATCAAATCCGGACCAAAAGACCAAACCCGAAATCACAATTACACCGGGAAGCCATCTTTACAATTTTCCATTATACTGGTGGGTGCTGAAGGGTTCGAACCTTCGACCTTTGCCTTGTAAGGGCAACGCTCTGAACCGGCTGAGCTAAGCACCCGTTCGGAATTCCTTCCAAGATACGCTTTTACGCACAGCTTTCCAAGGGAAGAGCTCTTCCCCCCTTCGTTGTATTGAAAATGCCTTCCCGTCTCCGTACATTGGATCACACATCGCAGGAGAATCCCATGTCCTTTCGTCCACTGCGGCTTATCGTGACACCGGCGGCGATACTCTTTGTCGCGCTCTCGATGGCGGGAACGCTCGTCGCACAGCCGGCCCCCGCCGGAAAACCGATGATCGTGATTCACGGCGGGGCGGGTACGATACTCCGATCCCGGATGACGCCCGATCTTGAACGAAGATATCGCGACACGCTCACGATCGCGATCAATGCAGGGTATACGGTCCTGCAGAGCGGAGGGTCGGCGCTCGATGCGGTGGAGGCGGCGATCAGGGTCATGGAGGATTCCCCGCTCTTCAATGCCGGGAAGGGGGCGGTCTTCACGCACGACGGGACGAACGAACTGGACGCCTCGGTCATGGACGGACTCCATCTGCGGGCCGGGGCCGTCACGGGGATCCGGCATATCCGGAATCCGATATCGCTCGCGCGGGCTGTGATGGAACGGTCCAAACATGTGATGCTGGCCGGTGCCGGCGCGGAACGGTTTGCAAAGGAATTGGGGATCGACACTGTGCCTGAATCATATTTTTTCACACAGCGGAGGTGGGATGAACTTCAAAAAGCACTGCGCGCGGATTCCGTGAGCGGCGGACACGGCACGGTCGGCTGTGTTGCCCTCGATATGCACGGCAATCTTGCCGCGGGAACGTCGACCGGGGGGCTGACGAACAAGCGGGCCGGACGGATCGGCGATTCACCCGTGATCGGCGCGGGGACGTATGCGGACAACGGCTCGTGCGGGGTATCGGCCACCGGGGACGGCGAGTACTTCATCCGCGCGACGGTTGCCAGAACGATCGCCGCGCTGATGGAATACGGCGGACTGCCGCTTCAGAAGGCGGCGGATTCGGCCATCGCCAGGGTCGGTGCGCTCGGCGGGACAGGAGGAGTGATCGCCCTGGACCGTCACGGCCGCGTCGGCATTTCCTTCAACACTGAGGGAATGTACAGGGCGTATATCGGCGAAGACGGCAAAGCGGTTGTCGAAATGTACAGGGACGAAGGCCGGGGATCGAAGTAACCCCCGTCTCTTCCAGCGGTTCTGTTTAGCGGTCTGCGGAGCCGGTGCCGTGTTTCCCCGCGTTCAGGCGACTATCGACGGACCAGGAGCCGCCGCCGGAAACAAGGAGGAACAGCAGGCCGAGCACCATGCAATAATCGACGCGCGATTCATGCACAGCGGGCCAGACTCCGTTCTTCATCAGAAACGGCACCTTGGTAAGGATGATGGCCGTGAGAATGTTCAGCAGGAGCGGAAGCGAAGCGAGGCGGGTCAGGAAGCCGATGATGAGGAGGGAGCCGAAGAGGATTTCCACGACGCCGACGAAGGGCGCCATAAGCTCGGGCGAGGGGATGCCGATCCTGGCGAATCGTCCGGCGCCGAGCGCATCGGCGTAGAGAAATTTCTGAATGCCCTCGGCGAGGAAGACCGAACCGACCATCAGGCGGATCAGCGGTACTGCGCGGGAAATGTCTCTCTGCATCATACACCTCTCTCACAATTCTGTGACACATGTTCCGACTGCAGGCCCCGCCGGCCGGCCGGAATTCTTATCGGGTAAATGTGCCGATTTTTCCCCCCACCGTCAAATCCTCTCTTTCCCTGCCGTATGCTCTTCCGGATGACCTCAGGTGAAGGAGATGGGGACGGGGTGGGATTTCGGGGTGCGGAAAACGGGAAAGCGGGTTTGGTGGTGATGCGGGCGGGAATCAGACGGCGATCGATCCGCGGAAACCCCTGCCGCCATAGTACGAAGGTGCGCCGTTGTGATAGACGAAGACGGTGTCGTACCGGCGATCGGCGAAGATAGCGCCGCCGAGTTTTCTGATCGCGACGGGCGTTTTCAGCCAACTTGAGGTTTTCGTGTCGAACGTTCCGAGCGACTGCAGATACCGGTACTGTTCTTCGGTGAGGAGCTCGATGCCGATGGCGTCGGCGAGGTCGACGGCGTTATTTTTCGGGGCGAAGGATTTCCGTCCCGTCTGAGCTTCGCGGTCGTAACAGAGGCTTCTGCGGCCGGAAGGGCTTTCCACCGAACAGTCGAAAAAGATGAACGCTCCCGACTTCGGATCGCAGGCGACAACATCGGGCTCTCCGCCGGTCCGTTCCATTTCGGAGAGCGCCTGGAGTTGTTCGGTCCGGGCTTTCAGACGCGCCTGCACCTTTGTCCACTGGATGCCCGTATGGCGCTCCGGATGTTTCTCGAAACGCGTCTTCAGTATCTCGAGGAGTTCGACGATCCGGCCGGGGGACAGTTCATGAACGGTTTTCTTTGCCATAACGCTCCGGTTTGATCTCACTTCCCGTGGTGTGCAAATACATTTCTGGTTGGCGATGTGGTCATCTCATCTTAAAAAATGTAAGTAATAGAATATCGTGGTGCAAGGTCAGTCTGGGAACGACAATGATGGCCGTGAAAATCTATTTGAGCACGATCATCCACGAGTCGTACGTTGCATCATTGTTCAGATCGTACCAGTCGTCAAATCTGTTGGATGAATGATCATATCGCAAATCAATATGATTCATAAAGAATGAGACAACCCCTGTCGAGGAAATAGCAGGTGAAATACGTTCGAGTGTTTTTAGAAGCCCGGAAAGCCGGAAGCCATAGCCGAATGTGAGATATCCGATATCATGGCCGACAACTGAACCGCCACGGATGACAAGAGCTTCGCAGAGGTCTATCTGCCATCCTTTCCGAAGAGTCGCATGGTTATTTCCGTTTCCTAAAATAACATCCTGTAAAAATCGAATTGTACCCAGTCCCGAGGCATAGCGATATGTTTCCGGAGATATTTCGTTCCCTAATGAATCATTTACTTCAGGGATCAACACAATGAGCATATCCTCAGCTTCATGCGCAAGAGTACAGTTTATAATTTTAAGATTATCAGACACTCCCTTATGTTCTAAGCCAAATGCAACGCTCACCCCACATAATGCGCTCCTCGGCAATAGGGCATCCATAATCCACCCATTATTTTGCACTTGACCGCCGATGTTTCTCTCGGCATATCCCGTTCCGATATCGATGGTTGGGGTAATGTTGTCAGAAATCATCGGCTTATATCCGACGGTTTTATCAATGATTTCCGTCACCGGAATATTAATCATAATTCCAATATCACAGGCGGATGTGTTCGTTTCAATGGTACGTGAAAAGATTTCATTAAAATAGACTGAATTCAAACCGCCAATATATTTATATGTAAATCCAATCCCGAGTTTTACGTAATATTCCGCACCGAAACCGATGGAATAATTGTTTGAATATTCATTCGTTGATATCTCAGGTTCGACAGGCGTTTCATTTATGAACCGGAAGGTCCCCATTGTAAAACTGCTGTGTTCATATCCAATGCCTGCGCTGAGACGGGCAGGTGATGATATATATTCATTGAGATTTAATCCTAGAGCGGCGGCGACGGCATTTCGGGTGAATCCTCCGCCCGGCAATAACCAATAGTCGAGCAATAAATCGCTTGGCTTGTGAAACGACGAAAGTGCTGAAACTCTGAGAGCGGGATTGATGCTGGAGATACCGAGCTGAGCAGGATTGGAGAATATCGCCAGCGGATTATCCGATGAGAGGGTCCCGTCGATGCCGGCCATGCCATTGCCATCGGGTGACATCGGTACATCTAATGATGGATATCCGAATTCTACCTGGTTAAAAACACGGGATGTAAAAGATAAGACAAAAAGGATAAGCGCGATGAATTTCATGGTCCCCATCCGTGAAAAATGTTATTGAATCAGAAGATTTCAACCACGGAAGGTAAAATTCAATTCATCGGCTATTTGGATTGTGAGGGAGGAAATACAAACATGCTGATCCGACTATCATTATTGATTGAGACCGGGTGTGTTTGTATGGAAATTGCTTCCCGGTTGGTTAGGTTATGACCCCCGTATCCTGGGATCAGGAGCGGGAGACGGGGATCGAACCCGCGACGTTCAGCTTTGGCAATCACATTCCGGGTTGAGCGTTTCCTGTTTCGAATATAATAAGAAGTTGGTCATGGCACAACCGCCTCTCACTGTCCACCGTGCCATTTCCGGAATCAACGAGTGGACACTAAAATCTCTTAAAACGATCTATAATGCTCAAAGTGTCCACACTGTCCACCTCTTTTTTTCAATTAAGAAAGAAAATATATAAGAGTTGTAAAATACACCGGACACACCTGACACACAGGACACATCAGGGTTGTAGCATTATGATTATGGCTCCCGCCAAAAACCGAAAACAAAATTAATGGCCTTCCTTAGTGGTGTCCACCGGGGTTAAGGTGGTGGGAATCAGCTCGTCCTTCTGCATCTGTTCAATAATATTGCGAGCGGCCTGAGAACCGCTCCCGGTCCCAAATCCAACAGTATTGATCGATACTGTGGCCTTCCAAATTGGCTTGGTTCCATGTGCCTCGTACATCGCGAGTTGCATTTTACTTCCATTCTTATACGATCCACCAGGCGTATAATATCCTCCACCGACTCCTGCGGGGTTCGGTACAAAGGTAGGAGCCCGATTGGCCTCTGTCGATTGGCCTCCGGCCGTTAAAATTACCTCCGCACCTAATGAGTCCGCTGCCTGCTCGATATCTTTTGGTCCTACAAGCGAAAGCGGCCCAAGTTCCGCCACACGGCTTTGGATGCCGACATTCCGGAGACCGGACTCTAGACCGACTCCGAGATCATGAAAGAAGCCGGTCATATCATCCGAACTGTAGACGACAATGTAAATCTTAGAGATTGTTTTATGGAACTCCTTATCCACGGCAGATTGAACAGATACGCACCCTGCCATGAAAAGGCAGAAAGCTGAAATCAATCCCAATGATGTTTTCGTTTGAATGCTCCTTTTCCAGAATAGAGTGGCGCAGGAATATACTAAATTTTGGTTACACACAAGTCACGTTATTATGAAGGAGTAGAGTATGTGAAATACGCGTAACATGCGTAACAAGTGTAACAAAATTAAAGAGTGGCTTTTGGACTTTGTTATTTTGGATCTCACACAAGATTTGAAACCAAAAAGCTATTCAAAATTAACACGGGCATCCACCTATAATTGAGGGAAGAGGGAACCGTAAAAAATAAAAGAAGTGTCTTCCGGATATTTCCTGGGCTTTGGGCCTTTTATTTTTTTGGTTCCCGTACAACATTACAAATTGTGAGAAGAAGCAGGAAATTGTCATAGTTCTCCACGGAAAAGGGAAGAAGGTGGCGGCATGAGTAAAAAGGTAAAACGAATACTAGCAAAGCTGAACGATAAGCGGCTCAGGGATAATATCCTTGAGTCGCTGAATCGGGATACATTGGATGAGGCGGAGCCTGTGGCTGGAGGAGAGCAGGAAGTGAAGGTGTTGAAAGAAATGAATGAATTCGAGGACTTCAGGGAAATATGACTTGATGCCAACCAAAAGAACGAGAGGATATGTAAGTTGTGGCGATCGATTAATAGGAGATAATGGAATAATATGGGTGGGTGAAATTTGTGATCGGTAAATCATGAATTCCGGGTATTTGAAGTTCACTCTCTGCGACTGAGAGTTGGACCTTCCCCGGATGTCGAGCAGGTAATCGTTTGCTGATATCAACACCAATAATGACACTCCATTGGCCCCCGGGAGATAGTTTCTGGTATCCCGCCGTTCCACCACTGTCGATTGTAAATGGTAATTGTTCTTTTTTTGCTGTTCTCTCATCGATGGCCAATCTCAGTCTTAGAAAATGAGAAATAGAATCGGAATTGAAGCCTACCGACCATGCGGCAATATTTCTCATCGTAAAGCGCAAATGGAGATCACCTCCTTGGGATATGATGGTATCGATAATAGAGAGAGATGGCGCGATAATCGGGTTGGGGAAACAAATCAAAAAACGTTCGCGGGCAGTTTCCCGGTAGGACGGTGATACCTCGTGATTATTCCACAACGACAAGAGATAGTCGTGCAGATCAGGTGATTTATAAAATGCGTAACACCATATGATACGATCAAAAACGTTGGATGAGAAATCATATCGATGAGATCTCACTACGTAAAAAAGCGATGAATCTTTTGTCATCGGCCCATTGAACCCCACGCTGCGGGACAACGTATTCCACATTTGGGCCACATTGTTCTGTGTGCCGTACTGCAAAATGTAAGCTGCGATCTTGGCGGCGTCTGACTGTGACAATATAGCCAGAGATCCGAATAACCTGTCAAGTAGATTGGTTGGTAGGTTATTTTGACGAAGAATGTCACATATGAATAATATGCTGCTCGAATCGCGGAGCCCGTGATAGTAAAGTTCTCCAATCGCATATGCTGCACTCGCCCTATCTTCGATCGGTTCGGTACTATCTCCAAGCACTTCTTGAATCAATTGCAATGTACCTTTGCCCGGATAATGTTCGGCGAGTTGCCTTATTGCAGGCGATACGGGTGATCGGTATACCTCAATTGTGGGAATATGGGAACGTTGGAAGTAATCTTTGAGATAATTCTCGGGAAACTTTTTCCGTTCTTTGATTATTCCCAACAAAAATAAGCTGTCTCCCTTGGCAATTGCGAAATCATCGTATCGGGCGAATTCGAGCATCGAATCTGAAAAATATTCAGTGCCTTCGTTGGACGGGGGTATGTATTCTTTACCGGTAATGATGGTGTACCGAACAAGATGTGGTGAGCCTCTGGAAAGATAGGGCGCATTCATCGAATAATATTGTCCAGCTGGAATTTTAATGTACGAGGGATATTCTGACAGGAAAAATGAATAGGGAAAAACTCTTTCCCAATTGCCCGAAATAGTTTTAGTCTCGAGATTGAGATTTCCAATTTCACCCAATAGTAATTTATCGTGCGGAGATGTGTTTATAAAATAAACCTTTATGTACCGCATCAATGAATCTGAGTGTGGGAGAGTAAACTGATGGTCGAAATCAGCAAAAAAGGAAAATGTGTCAGAAGGCACCGGAATGTTGGAAGGAAGTTCAGATAATGGAGCACATTCAATGGGTACACCGTAAATTCTCCCATTATTCCGATTTAAATGAATACAGCCCGCCAATGATAAAATCGACAAGGTACATATTCCGGCGATAGTGAGGTGATGTCGGTGCATGTTTTTCTTCTTTTTATACAGAATATACTCACTCGAAAGCAGAAATGTTCCCGTATTTCCACAGAAGATTCAGGAGATAATGCATGAGTAAAAAAGCGAAACGAATATTGGCAAAGCTGAACGATAAGCGGCTCAGGGATAATATCCTTGAGTCGCTGAATCGGGATACACTGGATGAGGGTGCGGAGCCTGTGAAAGGGAATGACCAGGAGATGGAGGTGTTGAAGGAGATGAACGAACTTGAGAATTTTGAGCGGAAGGTTTGATATGCAAGCGGCTTGTAAATAAATATGCCAGTTTCGGAAATATTGCTTGACAATCGAAGTGTCGTTTCATAGATTGCCAGTAATCAGACGGCGCGGGAGTCCGTTTGTGATGTACCCTCGCCTTTGTTCTTCGCTTTCGATAATATTCCTTGGCCAAGTTTCTTATCCACGTTTATCAAGCAAAGGTGATACAATAATGGTCAATGGCCCGGAATTGACTCTCTGGAGGTAAAGTGGTGGTGAAGAATACATTCGCTAGTTTTACAATATTGATTGCTCTAGTCCTTGGTGGCTTCGCGTGTAAAGATAATCCCCCACAACCCCCCAGCGGAATTATATCTTGGAATTTTACCATCGAAGATATTGGTGTTAAAGAGATTTGGTTAAGGTTGAAATATCCTTCGTCACCTCTTTACCAGTCATTATCTATTACTAGGAATGATAGGTCTGACACGATATTTCATCTCCAGGTGAATGAGTCCAATTTTCTCCTACCCGACACGATTATCCGGGATGATCTTTCCCTTCTTCCTAAACACCAATATGTATATACAGCACTGGCGGAAAAGAATCTTGGTCGACAAATAATAACCGAACGGTTGGTGCTCACAGTAACAACGATGGACACGACAACACACAACATTATATGGAAAGTGGATACACTTGGTGATGGTAATTCAAGCACCCTTTGGGATGTTGCAATTCTTTCTGATACCGAGGCATATGCGGTCGGCGAAATTTATAAAAAGGATTCCACCGGACAGTTTAACATTGATCCCTACAATTTCGTGAAGTGGGATGGTAAGCAGTGGTTCATGCAGTCCATCACCTATGTACCCTTAGGGGCTGTATACGCCTTTTCCGGTCACGATATTTGGGTTGGTAGCTCCGCGCCATATCATTGGGATGGATCGAGTTGGCGTGCTTTCAATGTCCAAGGAATTTTTAACGGTTACATAAACAAAATATGGGGAACAAGCTCGTCGGATTTATACATAGTCGGCACTAATGGATCTATTGGGCATTACGATGGGCAAAAATGGCAGAAAATCGAGAGCGGGACTGTGTTTCATTTTCAGGATATTTTTGGAGCAGAGAGCAAATCAGGAAATTTGGAGATATATGTAGTAGGAGTACAAGAATATCCGCCGGATCGAGCCCTTCTTTCGGTGAAAAGCGGCGTTGTTACATCAATATCAACATCTCCCATTGGTCCACTCGAGCAGTTATTCAGTATCTGGTTTATCCCAGAGAGACACTACTACGTAATCGGAGATGGTGTGTATGAAAAAACATCCATTAGTGACAGTACCTGGTCAAATGGACCTTTTGATATTACAAGATTTGGACTGACAAAGATCAGAGGTAGTGGGTTGAATGACGTATTTATCGCTGGAGCATTTGGTGAATGTTTGCACTGGAATGGAAATAGTTGGAAAAGTTACAAGGCACAAACAGGGCTAACTAACGGGAGTTATTCGGGGATTTCGGTTGTCCAACACCTTGTAATAGCAGTCGGGGGTAGTGAGTCAAAGGCCATTATCGCCACGGGAAGAAAATGAATTAAGGGTCTTCATTGTTTACCGTAATAATAAAAGGACAGCAACCCTCGCTGTCCCCTCACTTCGGTTAATCCTCGTCCTTGCTATGAATAGACAAGAGCTTATTGCTCGCAAATCCTCCACATGAAACGGTATCCCATCTGCCTGAGCACTCCGAACAATCGCCACAGCATCCTGTAGGCAGTGGGCCATGATTTCTTTGAAATGGTCGTTGCCATTTGTCGGTTCGGGTGCCACTGTCTGTTCAACAGCTTCAAACACGAGTGCGCCGACGAGTTTCTTTCCATTTTGACCTGCCAGCTTCTCGACCGAATGGTAAAACCTGGGAATATTTCTTATTTCCTGCAGGGGTTACCGCTGATTAAGGGAAGAATAAAAATCGAATTACAGGATAATTGAAGATTGGGAGGGAAAAAATAAAAGAAGTGTCTTCCGGATAATCCCAGGGCTTTGGGCTTTTTTATTTTTGGTTCCCATACAACAAGCTAAATTGAGGCGAGAACAAGTAAATATTCACAGTTCTCCACGGAAAACAGGAGAAAAAACATGAGCAATAATGAATATCCAGAACCGACATCAATCGTCCGCATGTCGTATTGTTTAGAGTAGGTTCAGTGCAAATATAACAAATTGTCTCATGTAAGTTCTTAAGTGGCAATACTTTGCATAAGTATTAATTTTGGGGATATGTCTTGACAATACGCCGTATCTTCCATAGCTTACGGTAGAAATTGGGAGATGCTTTTACTTGCATTCCGTTGACGGCCTTGAATCAAATGCCGTCTGTATCTGTCCATTGGATCTGTAAGCATGCCGACTTAAATGCGGGGACAGGATCTTATCCATTCTCATATACGAGGGATATCGTAAACGTCGGTCTCAAGCAAATGGTTCTGACCTCAGAATCTTGAAAGGAGCCCGCAATGAAACGATTTCATGTCTACTTGCGTTCCTTACTGCTGTTCATGTGCCTCTGGACGATAGCAGTATTCACGCTGACGATTTCGGCCATTGCCGCCTGGAACGACCCGGCCCTCAAGTTTGACGGCACAATGTCGCCTCCTGCAGCGCCTCAACTGTTGGCGCCGGCAGACGGAGCATTCAACCAATCAACGGATCTCACCTTTGTCTGGCGATCTAGCCCGGGCGCGCAATACTATAATCTGCAGGTATCGACGGATTCGACTTTTTCCATGAGTTCCGTCAACGACACTTCTTTGACCGATACGGTGCGCACGGTCGCCGGTTTACCGAACAACATCACACTTTTCTGGCGTGTGAGTGCCCTGAACGGTGACGGCAATAGTCCATACTCCACGGTCCGGAGTTTTCGAACCGTTCCTCCTTCAGTGCCCGGACAGGTTATTCTTTTGGACCCGACGCCCGCAGCGGTTGATGTCTCGCTGCCGGTCACCTTTTCATGGGAATCAGCGCCGGGAGCCGTTTCATATCAAATTCAGGTTTCAACCAATGCCTCGTTTACTGCTGTGAACTACGATCAGTCCGGTCTCACGTTGACGTCGACCACGGTCAGCAGTCTTGCCGACAGCACGCTCTATTATTGGCGGATGAGAGCCACGGGCAGCAGCGGGACCGGCATCTGGTCGGCCGTCTGGAGCTTTACCACTGTCAATCAGACCCCGCCTTCAGTCTCCGAGCCGATTCTCTATATGCCATTCGACGGCAATATCAACGACCTGAGCAGTGCCAGGCACAGCACCTGGATCAGTGAGAGAGTTGACTGGGTTCCCGATCGATTTGGAAGAGAGGCTGGCGCGTGCGGATTCAACGGGTACATCGGCTATGTCGTCATCGATGACGGGACGGGTGCGCTGAACTTCAACGTCCGGACACAATCGTATACGGTGAGCTGCTGGGTAAAGGTAGACTCGCTCACTCCGAATCGGGACCAGGAGCTCGTTATCGATGGCTTTCCCTTCTCATACGATCTGTTGTATCAGGGGTCAACGAGCCACTTCGTCGCCAAATGCTGGGACGGTACACATTATATCGTCGTCCCTGGCACGACGATGCCGGTTGCCGGACAGTGGTACCATGTGGCAATGGTCGCCGATATGAAACGCATCACTTTGTACGTCAATGGCACACCGGAGAACGCAGATTCAATCCCGTCCGCCTTCGGATCGACCCGCAATATTGGAGTGCGGAGAGCTGTCGGATCCTACTTCGGCGATCACTTCCTCCACGGCGCAATGGACGATCTGCGCATCCATAACCGGGCACTTTCGGCTCTCGAGATCGATTCACTCTATCAGCAGGAGGGGCCACCTGTGCCTCCACCGACGGACAACCTTGCATTGTACATGCCGTTCGACGGAAATACACTGGATGCAAGCGGCAACGGCAATACCGGCACTTCGGACGGCGGCAGTTATGGCCCCGATCCTTGGGGACACCCGGGGAGCGCATACTTCTTCAGTGGCTGGAATCTTCACGTGAACGGTATCAAAGTCCCCAACAGTCCAAGCCTGCACCCGACAGACGGACTGACCATCGCGTTCTGGCTCCGTCTTGAGGTCCCCCAAACAGGCTGGAAGCTCGTCTCAAAGAGTGTCAGCGACCAGCCTTCAGATCGGGAGTATTCATTCGGATTGAATGTCGGCGGAGGGATCGACACGGTAGGATTATCTGCCGCAACTCCGGGTGGCGGAGCGCAGGAACTTACAGGCGTCGGGGCGCCGTTCTGGGAGTGGCATCACTTTGCTGGCGTGATTGACCGTAAAGACAGCCATACGATGAAGCTGTACTTAGACGGAACCCTGAGTAAAACGGTCACAGATAATGCTGTTGGATTTGTGCCGGATACCGGGTCACTCACCATCGGGATGGGACAGGGAATGACAACAGATCCGTCGGCCATCATGGATGACCTTAGAATATATACAAGAGCACTCTCAGCAAGGGAAGTGAATTCGCTTTACCGGTATGTGGGGAAGCAGGCAACCCCTATATTGGTCGCATCAGAGACCCATATCGACTTTGGATTCGTCCGGCTCGGTGAGAGTATCAGCCACGAGATTACGCTCACCAACACTTCCCTGACAGATACCATGCATATCAATGCGATTGCCCACGATAATCCGGATTTCTCCATCGACGCGACCGCACCTCTCCTGATCGCTCCCGGCGGGAACCAGATATTACATCTCGTCTATGCTCCAACGTCGGTCGGAATTGATTCGGACGCAGTAGTCCAGATCACCGTGAGTAATCCGGGAATACCTCCCGTTTGGCTCATTCTCTACGGGCGGACAGTACCGGATAGTGCGCTGATATTCCATGCAAATTCGGGATGGAATATCGTTTCAGTTCCCGTCTTGTCAGCTGACAGATCAAAATCCTCCTTGTTTCCCACCGCGGTTTCGCAGGCCTTTGCCTATATCGGGGAATATGTAAAGGCAGACACGCTGACAACCGGCACGGGGTACTGGATGAAGTTCCAAAAGGCAGAACCCAATTTCGTCGTCGGGAATCAAATGATTGCCGAGACAATCAGTGTAGGGGAAGGCTGGAATCTTATCGGTTCGATATCCAATCCTGTGCCTGTCTCATCGATCACGACCGATGCGGAAGGGACGGTAACGAGCCAGTTCTTCGGCTATGGGGAAGGATACTTTACCTCGGATACCATCTACCCCGGGCAGGGATACTGGGTGAAAGCCGACCGGAATTGCAACCTCATCCTGACGGCTACTTCTGCAAATTCTCTCGCTAAGATGTCGGCAGCCCGCATTCACATTGTAGCGACAACCGAGATGCCGCCGCCGGCGCCGAATGAAAAGGGCATCCGCCCGAGGCCGCGACCGACGGCCTTTGTGCTGAATCAGAATTATCCGAATCCGTTCAACCCCTCAACCGTTATCTCTTATGCTTTGCCAACAGCAAGTCACGTCCGGCTTGTAGCCTACAATATGTTAGGGCAGGAGGTGATGGTCTTAGTGGACCAGATGCAGGAAGCGGGGTATAAGTCGGTATCGGTGAATGCAGCAGATTTATCGACTGGGGTATATACCTATCGACTTACAGCGGGTACGTATACACAAGTAAAAAAGATGTTACTTGTAAAGTAGAAATCTAACATTCCCGCAGTTGAGATCCCCGTGGTGACGTGGCCCTCCCACACGTCGCACAACTTGGCTGCGGGATGCCTTTTTTGGCCTGGATCACCCGCCTCTTGAAACAGGGAGGGGAATATCTGTAAATTTCCAATATCAATCCCTTTCAGCACATACCTGCTGAGAGACCCGGGAGTTCTCACCATATAACCATTCCGCCTGCGTTCCGGGGAACAATGACATGTGATCGATAGTTATATGGTTACGTTGGGATGCTCCTTCGGATATTTGGGAGGGAAAAATGCTGAATCCTCAGGGTGGATCTATCCATAAAGGAGGGATGGCATGAAAAAGTTCATGGTGTGGGGATGCCTGATCCTCGCTCTCCTGTCGACGGTAGACGGAGCCGATAAAAATAAATTCAGCTTCACCAGCGACGGCGCCCGAGCCCAGATGAATACGACGTTCGGCGTCACCTGGGCAAAAAGGATCCAGCAGGGGTTCAACCTGAAACTTTGGCTCAGTTCGCAGATGGCGATGGGCATCGAGGCGTGGGATCCGTTCGCCGTTCCCCCGAACACCTGCGCGACGCCGGGCATCGGCATGGAATATCCAGCCGGTTCCTGTATCGAACACCTCTTCGGCGCGGCTCCCGTTATCGGAGGGATCATTAACGGCCGCGTATACGTTGATGTAGGCTATAACGATGACGCCCGAATGGTGTTTCTACCTGAAAAGCAGGATACCACGCGCGATAAGATCTGGCGGACACAAACCGGTCCCGAGGAATACCATCCGAACGGAGATGGGTATAGCGGTTATTATTACATCCACGGGATACGGGTGAACCGGCGGGGAGTTGATGACGACGGAGATGGAAGAATCGACGAGGATGAACTCGACGGCCAGGATAACGACGGTGACTGGAATCCGCTGATCGATGATATCGGAGCCGACGGTCTACCGGACAGTCTTGAGGTCAGCTGTGATGGAAAGCCCTATGATGCAGTGACGAACCCCGATCCCGCATATGACGATTATGACCCGGCGCGGTATGATTCATGCCATCCGGTTTCACCAGGAATATACCGGCTCAAGAACGACAAGAACCTGTACACGGAACGTAACGGCATGCCCGATCACGGCGAACCGCACGTCGATGAGGATTATGGGGCGCAATCCGATCAGGACATTTATATAGGTGTGACCGATACGTTCACAAGTTATTTTGTCCCCGGGCATATCCCCATGGGAATAAAAATATTTCAGAAGACGTATGCCTGGCGGGATCCCTCGGTAAATGCAATTATTCCTATGGATTATCTCTTCACGAACGTCGGCCGGGACACGATTGAAAAGATATACCTCGGAATGTTTGCCGATTTTGACGTCGGGCCGGTGTCAGTTCCCGGTTATCCCGCGCATAACTACAAATGTTATATGCCCGACGTCCGATGCGGTTATATAAACAATTCGGTAGATTCCGGATCTACTCCTGCCGGCCTGGTTTTTCTCGGAGGATCCAAACCACTTGATTCACTCCAGATTGTCTGGCAAGGCGATTTCGTGTCGGGGCTTCCAGTGAATGATTCGATACTTTATTTTCTGCTGAACGGAATCGCAGAACCTGGCAACCTGATCGCGCCATGTCAGAGTCCTTCAAGCCCGGCCGATGCAAGATTTTGGTTTGCGTTCGGACCATTCGGAACGTTGAAGCCCGGGGACACTGTGAGAATGTCGGTTGCATTTGTCTCCGGCATGTCAGTGGCAGACATGGCTAACAACGCTCAGCGCGCTATCGATCTGTATAACAATCATTATGTTCTCAGTGTGCGAAATGAACCTCCCCCGCTACCGACGGAATATCGCCTGGACCAGAATCATCCCAATCCCTTCAATCCCTCCACAGAGGTTACATATTCACTCGAAAAAGCGAGCAATGTCATTCTGAAGGTCTATGACCTTCTTGGGAGAGAAGTGGCGACTCTGGTGAATGGGGGGAACCAGCCGGGAGAACACTCCGTAACCTGGAATGCCCAGAACGTTCCGAGTGGAGTCTACTTTTACCGATTGAGTGCTGGGACGTTTGTTGAGACAAAGAAGATGGTGGTGATGAAATGATGTAGATTTTTGGGTTGGTACATAAAACGAGAACTGCGTATTAGGTGAGATCGTTTTCCAATATGTTTTCGGAACTTTGTCTGACGGATTACTATGAAAATGATTTATTTTCTTTTGATCCTGTTCTCCTCAACCTGTTATTCTCAAACGAGCATATCATTGTATGTCGGTGTCAATCCGCATTCCAACCTCCTACGATCTGATAATTTGGATTCGTACTGGAAACCCGGAATGACATTTGGCGTATCTGGTGAAATGTTTCTTTCTAATGCTGTTTCAATCTCGCCTTCATTCGAATATGGCAGCTATCAATTTGACAGTTATTGGGCTTGGGTAAGTTTTCCGGAAATCCGTTTGATATCCTCCTCGGGTAGTGTGTCATCGATGTGGCGAACATTTGCAGAGGTAAGATTTTTCACCGAAAAGGGTGGAATGAGCAGATTTTATTTGTTGACAGGTGTCGGATACATTGTCGAGCACATAGGAACGATCAACGCAACATATTCAGCTCTTAATGGTTCCGATTATATTGAAGTGATTCATCCGGAGAGTCGGGACTTTTTTGTTCATACGCTGGGAGCTGGAGTGCGTTGGAATATCGTATCACAGATTGCGATCGATCTGAAAGCACAGTATTTCACCAACTATAACGATCGCATGTATACGACAGTTAGAATGGGAGTGTTGTATACATTATCAGATTAGTGGACCGAAACATCCCATTAATATCCTCAGCATATTTGAATCATTCCGGGGCCCTTAGCGATTGAATACGGTTATAAAAAAAAACAGCCAAAACTTCTGGCTGTTCCCACCTCTAGTTAATCCTCGTCCTCGCAATAAACAAACACGAGCATATCGACCGTATATCCTCATTCTGAAATGGAACATCCTGAAAGGATTGCACGATTGCCACAGCATCCTGCAGGCAGTGAGCCATGATTTCCTTGAAATGGTCGTTGCCGTTCGTCGGTTCGGGTGCCACTGTTTGTTCCACGGCTTCAAATGCCAGCACGCCGACCAGTTTCTTTCCGTTTCTGACCTGCCACCTTTTCAGAATGAATTCTGATCCAGTTTTGAGCCCATGCGCGACAATCTGTTGGTGATTATCGGCAGGTGTGAAAGAATCTAAGGGCCTCGGTCGTAATCGTAGTTCCGGTACTGATTTTTCTCTTGTTGCCCGTGGCAGTGAAATACCGGAGGTGGTAGATCCCATTCCTTTTGGATAAAAACACAAATACCTCCTTCATGGGGAGGTATTTGGCAACCACGTTGGTAACCACCTTGAGGGTTAGAAGATAAGATCCTCAACTTTAGAGCGGGAGACGGGGATCGAACCCGCGACGTTCAGCTTGGGAAGCTGACATTCTACCACTGAATTACTCCCGCAACGAATCTATTTTTAAAATTATCAGGTAAAGAAAAATCTTCATCCCATCCGTTCGCTGAAAATGTACGGAAATGGCTCGTATTTTCCAAGCCGTACAAACCCCATCCATTCCTTCAATCCCCTTTAGCCACAATTTTGTGAGCATTGATCATGATCTGTTCCCTTGAAATATGTTTGAAATGCTCCGGGAACTTCTCATGCATTCCATTCCGGCCCGAATCCTGATTTTCTGCTGCAAATTTATCTCCCGCTTTTCATTGACCAGACCCTCACGTTCAACCCCGCTTCCGGGTGACTGTAATCCTTATAATCCCCCGATTTTAACCGGTTTCAGAGGGAACAATCCGTTCCCTCCGGGCGTTAAATATCTGCCGGCTGTATACTCTTTCCGTCACATGAAGAGGATGAAGAAGTATGAAAATTATCCCGGTGATTCTGATCGCTTTTTTCTGTTCCTGCAATGAGTATGTAACCGAGCCCGTTCCCGCCAACCGGCCGGCGGGTCACGCGGTGTTTGTCCCCGGTGAGGTGATCGCCGGCGTCGATTCGGGGACCACCCATGCTTTCATCGTCTCCTTCGCCGACAGCCTCGACCTCTCCGTCCTCAACTGGACGTACGATGAGGTCCAGTTCTGGATCGAAATTCCCCGCGGCACTGCCCGGACGTACATTCCGGAACTT
>DATKPE010000044.1:0-41724 GCA_035524335.1 Bacteroidota bacterium | reverse complement strand
GAACGGGCGGATGCGGCGTGAATCGTTGTCCCGGGCGACCGGAGAAAGGCGTGCGATGAATCCGAACGGTGCACTGATGAGCGTCCCGTCGGTTTTCGGCATCCTCTATATCCTGGCCCAGGCCGTCGAACGGATCGTCGAGCTGGTGAGCGATCTGAACATCTGGGGCGACCCGGCGTCGGCCGACAAGGCCGTCCTGCACCGGCGAACCGTCAGACTCTGGTTCGTTTCGTCGGTCATCGGCGTGGCGGTCTGCCTCGTCTACCAGGTCGACTTCTTTGCGGCGATCCGGATCGAGTCCGATCCGTGGCGGCAGATGCTGAACAGAATCCTGAGCGGCGTTATCGTCGGAAGCGGCACCAAGCCGGTTCATGACGTCATCACCCGGATTGAAAAATATGCCCGGGCATAGCGCCGATGCGGACGATTCTGATGCGGAGCTTATGTCCCGTTCCGGCAGAATACAGATGAATTATAGTGTTCCGCCTCAACGGCACAGGCCATGAAAATTGTTTCGTGCGGTGGTGAAGGGAATTCCATCAGCCGGATCGACTCCGTGACGGTCGACCCGGCGTTGAACGCCTGCCGGCGGGTCTTATTTTACCGCCGGTCGGTCATGTAACGTCACATATCAGTGCGGTATCCGTACTTCCCCCAAGGGACGAGGGGGAGGCGGCGGATTGTTCATCAGGAAACAAAACCCCGGGCTGTCCGGCGTCTTCAACGACGGACCCTGCCGGTCCCGTGCGCGGACAGCCTGGGAGGCTGTACTATCCAAAAATGGACAACGTGCAGGTCGGGGAAAATGCGGGCCGGCGCAATCAAAAGGGGGAGGTTCTTGCCGTCCGATGCGGAGGTGCGAATGCACATGAAAAGACTGAGGTTTTTCCTCGGTGCAGGTGCGGCTATTGTCTGTCTTCAGGGGCCTGCTCACACCATAACCGCCCAGACCCTTTCGCCGCTCGCGCAGGTCATCTCTTCCTCAACCATCCTGAATCAGCCTCCCGTGTTCAGGAGCCTTCAGACAGAACTTGATTCGATTCAGCAGGATGTCACACCCGGCGTCCGCCTGCAGATTCTCTACGACGAGATGACCGACCTTCGCGGCCGGATTCTCGCGCTGATCGACACGCCGGCCGTCTCGCTGAGGGGGGATTCTCTCTTTGTTGTCTATCTTCAGGATACCGGGATCGTCCGGATCCGTTCCGCCGACAGAAATCTCGATTCGCTTCTGAACGGTTTCGAACTTCTCCTCCGTACGAAGATCGCCGGATGGCTCAACCTTCCGGACGGACTAAGCCTCTCCCGCCGCAACGCGATCCTCTCCGCTCTCCTGGACAACCTCCGGAGGTCGAATCTCGCCGACGGTATTCCACCCGATCCCGATGCTTCGGTCGATATACAACTGGCCGCCGCAATCGCCTCCGTCATCCGCACCACCTGCGAACACGAGTTGTTCCGGCTTGTCCCCGGACTACGGAAGGACAAAACCGGCCTGGCTGTGGCGATTCCATTGATCAATTCAGCCGCGACGGATGCGGTCACATCGCTCCGGCAGAAGCTCGCCGCGGTGATGGATAGTGCGGAGGACGGGGTGGCGCGGGTGGTCGACGGCATCTCCCGGTGGCTTGTGTCCGGGAATGCAGGCGTCGCGGTCACGAAAGGGGAGGGTGTCTTTGCCGGAGGTCTGCAGATCGGGCTTCTGCTGTCGGAGAATGTCCGGATCGGGGCATACGTGAACGGCACGTTCAATCAGGGCGACTCGGCATTGCCGTCGGAATCGCTCGTCGGCGCCCGCACACAGGCGGCGTTCAACCTGACCGCGTTCGACTTTCTCCTTGCAGGCATTTTCGCCGACGCGAATTTCACCCAGTTCAGTTCCGGCGAGGCCGGCATCGGCGTTTCCCGGCGGATAAAAGATAAAGTCATCGCGGGTGTCGCCTATTTCAACTTTTTCGGCAAAGCGTACCTGCCTGTTCATGTTGTCGGTCTCTCGGTGAAAGCGGCCGGTTCGGGTTCGATGGGACTCCTCCTCGGTGCGAAGGTGGATACCGCACTCGATCCTTCGGACCGCGTCTCTCCCATTATTCAGATCACGTTTCCGGTCTTTTCGACCCAATAGAGGAGGATGCGGCCATGTTTCGAAAAATCATTCTGATCGCCGCCCTGGCGCTGTCCGCCGGCCGGCCGGTTGCCGCGGCCGGGGAAGACCCGAACGTGCTCAGTTATTACGCGGTGACGAATTCGCTCGACGGCCAGCCGATGGTTGACATGACCAACGTCCTCCGGTTTTATCCCGTCTACGCGGTCCGGGACAGCGTCGACCGCGTCGTGGTCACCATCTACTACGGCGGAAATGTCTTCACCCGCAGTGCGGACCGGACGGACGGAGGCCGGTACTGGCAGGTGCTTCTTCCCGTCTTCCGGCTCGGCGAGGCGATCCAGCGGATCGAAGTGCAGGAACATTTCCGGCTCGATAATTATTACGTCGGCCAGTTCCGGTATCTGCTCCTCACGCTGAAGTATGAGAACGACAGTCTCGCCGCCCAGAACCGGAGCGACATGGATGAAGCGCGGAAGACAAAAAAGAAAAACAGGGAGAGACTCCGGATGCTGGATGGAAAACTGGACTCGCTCGGCGTTCCATCCCCGGTGGTAAGTCTGCTGAGAAAATCCCTCGATGCCGGCGAGGAGAAATACAAAACGGTGAGGGATTCCATCATCAATAAACTGAGTTCGGGCACACCGGATTTGTCAGTCAAACCATTTCTTCAGAACAACTACAGGATATCGCTCGACACCGCCTCGGTAAACGCGATCCGTCGTTTCGGGAAGAAGCTGGTGGCGGACTCGCCGCATTCCGCCAGCGACAGCCTGGACGCCTTGATCTACGACTACAGGGATGCGGGAGCCTCCTTTATCGGCAGTGCGCATACGTACAGGTCGATGGTCCAAAATCAGTCGTCCACAGGGCGGGATTACGATTCACTCGTGGAACAGCTGAAAAAGCAGATCGGGCTCGATCTCGCCGACACGGAATATTCGGGTCCGAGCGTGCGGAAATCCGACCTGGTAATCGATATCGATTCCGGTGAAGTCAGCGGCGCGTCGATTCTCTACCGGAATTACAAGGAGGAGCTCCGGTATATGCCGGCGCTCGATCCTGCCGAAAAAATGGGAATATTCAGGGTCCGCTATGTCCCGTTCCCTGTTGCGGGACTTCCTTCGAATCGTACGATGAGCCTGCACGGTCCGTTCGGCGAGAAATTCACGGTGTTCGAGATCGGCCTTTCGTTCGGCGATGCGGTTGTGCCGGGGGACGAATTCGTGGTGCCCGAATTTTCATTCAAGCGGCTCGGCGTGGCGTTTGGAATTACCGAAAAACTCTTTTCCGACAGCGCTGAGGTGATGGCTCTCGCGCTGACATACGATTTCAATTCCTATGGAAGCATCGGCCTGGGCGGTAATTTTGCACAGCACGAGGTCCACCCCTACTTCAGCCTCGGAATCAATAAGAAGGCGTTCGAAGCGCTTATCGGAGGGCTCGCAGGGCTGTTCAAATAGGAAAAGATTCTCCGGAATTTTTGATTTTGTGAGAATATCTTCGTCTGCCGAATCATCAGAAATAATTATCAGACCAATTTCTCTGAATATGATGTGAACCGACCCCCGGATTCTTGACATTCGGCCGCGGCTACCGTACCTTGAGAATGGGTATGGTGATCAAAAGAGACATCATGCCGCATCCGGGCGACCCGCCTTTCTCCGTTGGCTCCATACCTGTCCGTATTCCCTTATCCACCGGACATCGTTCTTCGGTACGCTCTGCACGATGATGACGTGCGTCAGCTGGAAGGAAGGAGATGCCGCGACGAACATTCCTCTTGCGTTAACCGGTTTCCTGATCATATCAATTGTTTATGCGGACGCGTTCACGCACAGTGGATGAATTTTCCCGGCCCGGAGAGCTCGTCGGCGCGCTGGTCGACGGTATTCAGAGTGCGGGGTACAGACAGATCGCATGGAATGCGTCGGATCGCGCAAGCGGCATTTACTATTACAGACATGAAGCGACGAGCATCATGGAGAAGGAATTCGTCCCGTTGTGAATGAGGGGTCAGGAGGGTAAGAACATGAGACAGTGTATGACAGCTATTGTCGGCATACTGACCGGCATATCGCTTATACTGCACCCGTTGTATGGACAGCCGGCGGGTCCGGTTTCGCGGTCAGAACGGATGATGAAACAACGCGCTGTCGTCGGTCTCCATCTGCAGGCAGATCCTGGCGGGAAATATCCGGATCGCGCCGGACGGCTGCGTCTTCCGAAAGGGTTCGGCGGAACGCCCGAACCGTCGGGTTATCGGCAGGTGAAGATGAACAAGGGCGGTCTGCGCTCCGCGGGTGTATCGACGATATCGTATCCGGACGATATCGGGTGGAGCGATCGGTTTGCATCAACCGACATCGCCGGTTATCCGGGCCCGGTCGCCCTCATGGGATCGAGAGTGTGTGTGGCCGGTCCGGTCGGCGCGGCGGAAGTCTCGACCATGAACAGCGTGGCAAAATGGGATGGGATTAGCTGGTCGGAGCTTGGATCCGGCTTGAACGGCGCAATCCGCGTACTTGCGGCTTCGGGAAATGAGCTGTATGCGGGCGGTGATTTTGATTCCGCCGGGGGAATCAAGGCACATTACATCGCCGCGTGGGATGGCCTGACCTGGTCGGCGCTCGGTACGGGGATGAACAGTGAAGTCCGGGCCCTTGCCGTATCCGGAACCGCACTTTACGCCGGAGGACTGTTCGAAACGGCAGGCGACGCACCGGCAAGTTTCATCGCCCGGTGGGATGGGCATGCCTGGTCGCCGCTCGGATCCGGTTTGAATGCCCCTGTCTGGGCTCTCGCCGCCTCGGGTGATACCGTCTACGCAGGAGGAGCTTTCACCCAGGCCGGGGGATCGCCGGCAAACTATATCGCCATGTGGGATGGAACGCACTGGTCGGCTCTCGGGTCGGGCATGAGCGGCGATGTCGTTTCGCTCGCATGCTCGGGGGGCGTTCTCTATGCGGGAGGATATTTCGATACGGCCGGGGGAGTATCCGCACAGCATATTGCCCGATGGGACGGGCATGCCTGGTCGGCGATTGGGTCGGGTGTGAATGATGTGGTCTGGGCGCTCATGATCTCGGATACTGTTCTCTATGCCGGAGGTTATTTTGATACGGCCGGGGGGAAGGAAGTAAAATATATCGCCCGGTGGGATGGATCGGGCTGGTCTGCCCTTGGTTCCGGAATGGGTGATTACGTTGTGGCTCTCGCAATCCCCGACAGTCAGATCTGTGCGGGAGGATTCTTCACCTCCGCGGGTGGAACTTCTGTAAAATATGTTGCCCGCTGGAACGGGAACGGCTGGTCCGGGTTTGGATCGTGGATGAACTTTTATACCGTTATGGCTCTGGCGGCGTCGGACGGCGCGCTCTATGCCGGCGGGTATGTCCGGCTGGGGGGTGGAACGGAGAAGTATGGCGTGACTGCATGGGACGGGAAGAAATGGTCGCTCCTCGGTCCGGGAATGAACGATCCCGTGTATGCGCTTGCCGCGACAGACAGTCTCCTCTACGCCGGCGGGGATTTCGATACAGCCGGCGGGGCTCCCGCGCGCCATTGCGCCCGATGGGACGGGATAAACTGGTCTGTACTCGGCGCCGGGGTGAATGGCGACATTATGGCCCTGGCCGTTTCGGCCGGATCGCTTTACGCCGGGGGGCGCTTCGATTCCGCAGGAGGAGTCCCGGTGAACAATATTGCCCGATGGAATGGTGTCTCCTGGTCACCGGTCGGTTCGGGGGTCGATGGCACTGTCCTGGCACTGGCGTTCTCCGGGGGTGTGCTCTTTGCGGGCGGAGAATTTGATTCAGCGGGGGGTGTGTATGCGGACAACATCGCCCGATGGGATGGGGCCGGCTGGTCGGCGTTGGGCTCCGGTGTGAATGGTCCTCTTTTGTCGCTGGCCGTCCGGGACAGCATGGTCTATGCGGCCGGTTATTTTGACACCGCCGGGGGGATGCCGGTGAATATCATGGCCCAATGGGATGGATCATCCTGGTCTGCGCTCGGTTCGGGTCTGAGCGGTAATGTCGCCGCACTGACAGTTTCGGACAGCATACTATATGCGGGCGGGCTTCTCCATACCGACGGAGTTGTGGAGGTAAATAATGTCGCACGGTGGGATGGCAGACAATGGTGGGCGGTCGGATCCGGGGTCGATGGTTTTGTTTCCGGAATGACGATTTCCGGTGATACCCTTTATGCCGCGGGTGATTTTGACAATGCCGGCGGCAAAGCTTCCAGGGGATTCGCCGCGTGGACGGATGCTTCGGAGTGGCTGATGTCTCTTCCGGTCGATTATACGGCGAACTGGAACCTCGTTTCCCTCCCGTTGGCAGTCGCAAATGATTCTGTCCCGGCGCTTTATCCCGGATCGTCGGGAACCGCCTATCTGTACGACGGTTCATACCAGTCAGCCGCCAGGATAAGACCGGGGAATGGATACTGGCTCAGGTTCAAAACCGATCAGAAAATCCCGTTTACCGGATTTCTGATTCGGGACGACAGTGTTGTCGTCAGGGAAGGGTGGAATCTCATCGGGTCAGTGACGGCCCCGGTGATGGCCTCGGATCTCACCGGCAATCCGCCCGGCATGGAGACGAGCGGGTTTTTCGGATTTGATGGCGGCTATACCATTGCCGATCAGCTCCTGCCGGGAAAGGGTTACTGGGTGAAGGTATCAACAGCGGGCACCATTTATTTATCAGAGCCGTTCTCACAGAACCGCCCGGCGAAAACTCTCCGCATTGTCCCGACGTCGGAGCGTCCGCCGGGGCCGCCGGGATCCGTCACCGGCGCGTACCGCCTTCCGACGGCGTTCGAGCTGGGCCAGAATTATCCGAATCCGTGTAATCCCGTCACCACGATCCGCTATGCACTGCCGAGGGATGCGCGGGTGAGCCTGAAAATCTACAACCTGCTCGGAGAGGTCGTCGGCGTGCTGGTCGACGGTATTCAGAGTGCGGGGTACAGACAGATCGAATGGGATGCGTCGGAATGTGCCAGCGGCGTCTATTTCTACCGGATGGAAGCGCGGAGCGTTGCCGATCCGGCGGTGTCGTACTCCGCTATGAAGAAGCTGGTGCTTTTGAAGTAACGGCAGATTTGATGTACTGCGATGAAGCTCCGAATTTTTCCGGTCGGGGCTTTTTTATGAGGAATGATATGGAGGTGCTATTTCACTTTGCGCCATTGTTCCGGATTCTGTGCAGATCGTCTTCGGGGATCATTCGGTTGACGAGCCAGACCGAGCCGGCAAGGGACAGCAGGATCAGCATGAGGATGATAATCCAGTGCGGATAGATGCCGCGGATGAGCAGAATCGTCAGCACGAGGGTGAGAACGGCGGTATCGACGGCGTGGACGAAGAAGGTATACCGGCGTTTCGGATAGGCCGGAACGATACCAAACCAGGCCGAGAGAATCGAGACGAGAATGGAAACAATAACCCACCGGAGCAGAAAGGAGATCATCGATCGTTGGAGAATATGGCCGGTTTCGGCATCATGTTGAGTATCGGATGTCTTTCAATATATACGGATATCCGCGGCGGGAGTTGCCATGAAGGGGAAATATCGCTGACCGCTCCGTCTGTTTCTGCAGGAGCATTTCCCCGGGAATGTTGCCCGATCGATTAGCGGTGCGTTGTATCGTCCGGTTCGAAATCGAGCACGACTGAATTCATGCAGTAGCGTTTGCCGGTGGGGGGCGGGCCGTCGTCGAAGACATGTCCGAGGTGACTTCCACAGCGCCCGCAGAGCACTTCCGTCCTGATCATGCCGAACGACGAATCGGTCTGATACGTTGTCGCATTCGGACGGGCCGCCTCAAAGAAACTCGGCCAGCCGCAGGTGCTGGCGAATTTGGCGTCCGACCGGAAGAGTCTGTTCCCGCAGACCGCGCAATAGTAGGTCCCCTTCCCTTCGAAGTCCCAGTACTTCCCCGTGAATGCCCGCTCGGTCCCTTTCCCGCGGGCGACCGTGTAAATGCTTTCGGGGAGGACGTTTTTCCATTCGGCGTCAGACACGGTGAGCACGGTCGTGTCGGTCCGTGAATAATATCTGTTTGGGGGTGAACCGGGAGCGGCCATGGAAGACGTTTCCGTTTTGGTGTGACAACCTGTGAACGACGATTGAACGATGGCGAAGATCAGCAGTGCAAGCGCGCCGATTCGGCAAAAAGCTGTTTCAGTCTGCAAGGCGGGATGTTGTCGGATATTCAACATAGCTCAGGGGAAACGTACTGATTCTTCCCGGTATTGCCAAATATGCTTCCGGACCTGAACGGATGTTTTTGCCGACGGGAAATACGGGGGATCGGCGGGAGAGATACGGCGCATTTTCTTGCGGGCAGAATAATATGGAGAAATGGTCTGAAATGTGATGGATTACAGGAGG
Organism: Bacteroidota bacterium; assembly: GCA_035524335.1. Lineage (GTDB taxonomy): Bacteria > Bacteroidota > Ignavibacteria > UBA10030 > SZUA-254 > DATKPE01. The sequence goes on along the minus strand of DATKPE010000044.1, from coordinate 33,219 downwards.
CACAATATCCTTTCCATGTGAGCAACTCCCCGGGATTCCCACTTGAATCGTGTGGGAATGACGGGATTAAGTGCGCCCGTCATTCTGAGGACGTTTAATTTGTTACAGACGAAGAATCTAAAACGCTGCAGGGATGAGGTCCCGATTCAATACGTGCGGGACGGACAAAGAGCCGAAATACGGCGTGACAGAATAAAGAAAGCCAGTCATCCCGATCCCGCCTGAAAATTTTAGACAGCGGCCCCGGTGCTTCCCGGTATCCATTCCTTCCGTACAGCCGAGCGGTAAAGCATGATCAATCCTACTGCAATCAGAAGAACGAAGCTTTGAAGTATGACAGCGCCCGCGCCGGCCAGCCTGGCCCCGTCAACAACGATGAAGAGACCGTAATTCTGAACCAGTAAACCGATCAGCGACGCGATCAGGAATATCTGCGACCATGTTTTACGCATGACCAGGCCAAGAGATCCGATCGTTCCGCCCAGGACTGCGATCAGACTGGCGAGGGTCGACCAGGTTGTCCGTGCGGCATACAGCGTCTGCTGATCTGCGGATAACTTTGCTGCATCCTCCGGTTTGATCATCAGATCCATGATGACCGCCATACAGCCGAAGAGATTCCAGATCAGCGCACCGATCGCAACGACTTTGTACCATTTGGGTGGTGCTGTCATGTTGTTCCTCCATGAAGTGTGTACGAATAAAGCCGTACCGGCACCGATGTATGCCGGCACACGGCAGCGGACGAAGCGATCTGTGTGCCGCCGGTCCCGGGTAGAGGAGCGAGTGATATCATCAGGCAGGGGTGGCCCTGCGTTCTACGATTCTCCCGGACATCCTGGGAAGAACGGCGACTATCTGATGTATAAAGGTAACAATACGGGCGGGAAAGTCAAATGTTGGGTTATTCGAAATAAAGGCTTTGTAGGAGGTAAATCCGGGATTCCAACTTACAATATGTGGAAATGACAAAATTAAGTACGCCCATCATTCTGAGGACTGTTGATGTTTAACGCATGAAGAATCTAAGGCGTTGCGAAAGCGGGAGATGGCACTCTCGCAGTGTCTTCATAAGGAATACCGATAGTTTCTCATATCGGTATGACGAAGTGATCTAATAGGAAGTTCATTCCGGAGCATAATGAGATTCTCGGGAAGGATATAGCGCCGCCTTCGGCGGAATCGGCATTTGAGGTAGCCGAAAGGTTTTTCGTGTACTTTCTCTTTAAAAAAAAGTCACGAAGTGATGCCTTCGGCAAAAAGTATCAAAGAGAAATTGTGCGGAATCATTATGTGCTGGCTGGGGAATGACAGGCAACGGAAAGGCCGATTTTGTCGAACAAGCATTCTGCAACTTGCGGTGGTGTGCGGCACCGACAGATATCACGATCTGTGCCGTCAGTTTATGTTCTCCTCAATCGGAAGCTGAGTTTGTTGAGAGGTGCTCCTTCCGTATGATTCCGCAGCCGCCTTCTCGCTATGAAGAACGCTTTGATTCAGATGGTCAGTGTTGTGGCAGGTTGCTCTAGCATCCTCTCCATTCGAGCAGAGGATTATAGGTGAGGGTTGAGGATCGTCCGGGATTCCAACTTGAAACGTGTGGGAATGACGGGAGGAGGAAACTTGCAGGAAGGACGGGATTAAGGAACCGTTCTCAGGGGAGGCGCTCATATATTCTCCTGTGTTATCTGGCTTTTCCCGTTCCGCCCATCTTCTTGTTTTTTTTGACGTAATGATTATATTATAACGGGGTGTGGTTGGTGGTTCCTGAGTGCCTGGCTCGGTCTCCTTTTCCGGATTTCACCTCTCCCTGAAGCGATCGTCGTTCTCACAATGCCTGCGTCGGTATCACGACGCCCGACTGTTCCTGATCGGTCATCGGTACTGTTCATTCATCATCAACGAAGGGTCACTGACATGCCGCGTTTATCGGGTTCCTGCCTGGAACCAATTCCCACATCCGGACAAATCGTGATGTTGAGGAGGGGAAATGTATGACTAATTATTCCCGGTTCCTTGGCATCGGCATCCTCCTGGCGTGCGTCCTGGCGCCGGCCGCAGGACAGATCACCTTCACGGCGGCAAACGTCTCCGCGTATCTCGCCCCCGGCGCAACCGAGGTCGACCATTCCGATACCGTCACCCAGACGCTCGACATCGGCTCGCCCGGCGCCACGTCGTGGGACCTCAGCGGCCTGCAGAATAATTCCCAGTCCGTGATCGTGAGCGTGCCGCCCGATTCCACTCCGTATGCGAGTCAGTTTACGACCGCCACACACGCCCGGAAGTCCGCCATCGCCGGCAGCGGTACAAGCTACGCTTACCTCCAGCTGAATTCCAACCTTTACGCGCTCGGTGCCGTCTTTGCCGGCTCGACCACGGAGACGATCACCAGCACTCCGCCGGATGAACTTATCCAGCTTCCCCTGGCCTACGGCACGCAGTGGTCGACCACCTACACCGATGCGGGGTCGAGCGTCTCAACACAGCATACCGACACCTATACCGTCGATGCGTACGGCATCCTCAAACTGCCGGGCGGATTGTCATCGCAGGCGCTCCGCGTAAAAGAGGAAGAGAGGAATGCGTCGGGCCAGCTTGTGCAGATCACCTACGGGATCAAAGCCCTGAACGGCATGAGCGTCAATATCTACGTCATCGATACCACCCAGCCGAACAGCGGAACGATCAGCATCGCGGGCGCCACCTGGAACGGACCGATCACCTCGCGCATGGCCGTCGTCAGCCCCGCCTCGGGCGAGGTTGTTCTCGCCGCGGCGACGGATACCATCCGCTGGTCGGTGACCGGGATCGATTCGATGAAGATCGAGCTGAGCCTCGACAGCGGGAGAACCTTCACGTCGATCGCCGACAATGTGCCGGCAGATCCGAGTCAGTACGGCTGGACCGCCCCCGATACGATTTCCGCAAAATGCGCCATCAGGCTGACCGATCTGGCCGACACGACCACAAAAGTGACCAGCTCCCTGTTCGGGATCAAACCCTATATCGTCACCCGGCTGAACGCAAACGGCGACTTCGAAAAATTCGACCTGACGCTTCATGCCTGGCAGTTTCCCAACGATTCCGCGGATATGTGGCCCCAGCCCTGGTGGTCCGGCTTCAGTTATGCCGGGATCGATCCCTTCACGGGGCAGAATTACTCTGCCGTCTTCACATCGCCGCGGATCGATGCGCGTCCTCAGAATTTCATCGATTGGGGGCTGTTCGTCAATACGTTTTCCACCGCCGCCTGCTATCGCGATGTCGCCAACGCGGTTTACTCGCCCACTGCGCTCGCGGTCTGGACATACAACAAGGATCCCAAATGGAATGGGTCGTGTTTCGGTTTTTCACAGAGCTGTCTCCTGGCATTCGACCGTCCGGCCGACTTCCTGCAGGCGTTTCCCGGGGTCGGAAGCTTCGTGAACCTTCATGATCTTGCCATCAACGACAACCGGCGGCTGGTGATCAACCAGCTGTATGAACATCAATTCGGTTCGCAGCATCTCGCTTACCGGGCGCAGGTACTCCCGAAAACAGTGGTCCAGACACTGCAGGATCTGAAAACAATGCTCCTTTCCCCCGCGGGAGATCACCGGTCTCTCGGGATCCTCGGTTCCTCCGGCGGCCATTCCATCGTCCCCTACAAACTCGAGCGGACGGGAAGCGAGGGAAGGTTCCTGCTTTATGTGTATGATAACGACTGTCCGACCGGAACATGCGGGGGCTTTGTGCCGACCGCGGTATCGATCGACTCCGGGGGGAATACCTGGTTTTATCCTCCGCTCGGCTGGGGCGACGACAGTGTCGGATTATACCTTCGCGATCCCGCGAATACATATCTCTCCCAACCGCTTCTCGGCCAGGAACACGCTCATCTGCGCGGCCGGTCCCGGGCCTCTGTCATGCTCCTGGGCGCGGTTGTTGACAGCGTGACGTTATATACCTCGACCGCGGCGGTGATCACCATTATCGATTCGCTGAACAACTACTTTACCTACAGAGATTCGATACTGAAAAATCTGATCAACGGAGCGATGCCAATATTTCCCGAAAACGCTGCCATTCAGCCTCCTAAACGTTTTCAGCTTCCCCCGGGGAGATATGCCGCACAGCTCGGAGGATTCCGGGATACCGTCTTCTCCTTCGGCGCACTGACGCAGAGCGCCATGTACAATTACTGGCGCACTGCGGTGCTTCCCTCCCAGTCGGACCGGGTCACATACGACAACGGCCTGAATGCGGGAAATCCGGATAGCGTGACGAAATTGATCAATCTGGAAGCGATTGCCAGACTCGACAGCAGTGAGCGGGATTTTCAGGTGTTGAATCTTCCCGCGGTGCAGAACGACAGCGTCAGGATCACGATACCCGACAGTACGCAGGCGGCGCTCGTCAATCTCGGTCCTCAGAAGACGTACGATCTGACCATCGTTCTGGCCGGATCGGGTTCATCGTGGAAATTCAACCACACCGGCATTACGGTTCCCGCACATTCAACGCACTATATTCTCCCCGACTGGCAGAACGCTTCCCGGCCGGTCAAAATTCTCCTCGACAGCGGCAACACAGGAACGATCACCGATTCAGCATTCATCGCGAATCAGACCCTCGGCGTTCCGCCCCAGCCGAAACCGGGCATTCCGCGCGGGTTCGCCCTCGAACAGAATTATCCCAATCCGTTCAATCCTTCGACCGTCATCCGTTATTCGCTTCCGAAGGAATCGCACGTGCGCCTCGCCGTCTACAACGTGCTCGGACAGCTGGTGGCCACACTGGTGGACGAATCGGAACAGGCGGGATACAGGGAAGTCGCCCTGAACGGAAACAATCTTCCGAGCGGGCTCTATTTCTACCGTCTGACGGCCGGGACATTTTCTGAAACCAGGAAAATGCTCCTGATCAAATAATCGCACCGGTCGGCCTGGATAACCAAACCCCGGGCTCTCTCCCGGGGTTTTTCATTTTTGGCCGTTTGTTCGATCAGGTAATTCACTCCTCCCGGGTCGATGGGATCCGATCCGTATGTGACTAATTTTCAGCGTTATCGGACGATGCTGAACATGCCGTGGTCATCCCGGGGAGATGTTTTTTTAGTGAATAAAATTAATCCAATTCCGCAGTTATGTGTCAATAATGGAACAGCTTCCTGTTCATCATCTTTTCCATCAGCCATTGATTAAGTTGCTTATATATTGAAGTTGTGATGCCTTTCCGCATATCCTTCATACGGATTTTCCTTCTGGTTCTGCTGGCGGTATTCGGTTCGTTTGCCATTACCCCGCCGCAGACCTTCCGGAATTCCGTTTTCAAATCGACCTTTTCCGGGTGGCACGGCGGCAAGACAACCGGACAGAGTGATCAGACCCAGGGAAAATCCCGCAGATACGATCTCTCCGCGAACAAATTCCAAGTCTGGATCGACGCTCTCCCCGCACAACGGCCATCTGAATACCACCGTCACCTGAAGGGACTGTTTTCGTACGATTCTTCCACGGCTCCGACCAACACCCTCTATTATTTTCCTCCTCCGCGCGATCCGCCAATCGCATCCCTCTGCGGTTAAGTTCCACATTTAATCTGAAACGGACTTCCCGGTGATCCGGTTCTCCGGAATCACCAGTCCGAGTCCGGTCGTCCCGCCCGCGGGACACATCTTAACCGTAAAGGAGCTTCCATGGAGCGAATGAGACTGGTTACCATTCTTTTGATTCTGATCTTCACCTGCGGCGAACTCCTTGCTCAGGAGACGCCGTTCGACTACTGCTCGCCGATGCCGGGTGCGACACTGGTATCGACCGAGTCGGGCATTATCCTCCGGTCGAAAGGACTGCTGGAGGCCGGAGTGCCGGTTTCCGGTATGTCGGTAACGCTCACCGGGAGTAAAAGCGGATCCCAGACACTGCGCGCCCGGCTTTCGCGGGACGGCCGGACTCTGCTGTTCCGTCCGGTGCATCCGTTCCAGCTGAACGAACGGGTGACCGTCTCCTTCCACGCCGGTGTGACAGCGATCGCCGGGAAACAGGTCCGGCCGTCGACCTTTTCATTCACGACGCAGGACCGGAAAATTCCCTTCGATCGCCGCCTGATGGCAACGGATGACATTCCGGGCGGGACTGTCCCCGGGCAGACCGCCGCTCGGGCCGGGCTCAGGCATACGGGCTCCGGTGTCGACACTCTTCCGCCGGATTTTCCCGCAATCAAGATCACCGCGTCGAAACCGATTCCTCCGGGGCATATGTTCATCGGCAATTTTGATAATAATGCGACGGTGGGCTATTACCTGATCGATGTCGCGACGACGGGAGCGATCCTCAGATATTCAAGCAGACCCTCATTCACATTGGACTATAAAAAACAGCCCAACGGCCGGATAAGTTACTTTGATGAATCGACGGCAGGGTTTATCCTCATGGACTCTCTCTATAATGTGCTTAACACGTATCGGACTGTGGGCTATGCGACCGACGGGCATGATTTTATGATTCTTCCCAACGGTCATTTTCTTCTCATCGGTGATGATCCGGAACATGTCTCCATGGATTCGGTGGTGACAGGGGGGAACCCCAACGCCATCGTCACCGGCATCATCCTTCAGGAGCTGGACCAGGACTCGAATGTCGTGTTCCAGTGGAGAAGCTGGGACCATTTCAGGATCACCGATGCGATCGGCGTCAATCTCACGGCCGCCACCATCGACTATGTTCATTCGAATGCCATCGACACCGATTACGACGGTAATATTCTCCTCTCCTCCAGGCATCTGGATGAAATAACAAAAATCGACCGCACCACCGGAAACATCATCTGGCGCTGGGGAGGGGTCAACAATCAGTTCACGTTCCTCGGCGATCCGCTGCAGTTCACCTATCAGCATGCCATCCGCCGGATCCCGAACGGCCATTATACGCTCTTCGACAACGGCGATTACCATAATCCGCAATATTCCCGCGCCATGGAATATGCGCTCGATCAGAATGCCAAAACCGCAACGGCCGTCTGGGAGTACCGGAACAACCCCGATATCTACGGATTCGCCACCGGGTATGTCCAGCGTCTGGACGACGGCAATACGCTCATATGCTGGGGCGCCGCCAACCCCAACGTCTCCCTCGTGGCGCCCGACGGATCCAAAATATTCGATCTGACGATGCCGAACGGCATCTGGACGTATCGCGCCTATATGTACCCGCTTCCCCCGCTCGGCCTGAGTGTGACGCCCGCGGCGGAATCGCTCTTTGTCGCAGACTCCGTCCGGATCGACTCGCTGAAAGTCCTCAACCTCTCCCAGAACGAGACCCGCTTCACCCTCTCCAATCATCAGCCCTGGCTTCTTCCCGGCGTTACGATCGACAGCATCCCGGGTTCCGATTCCGTCTATATCAAATTCACGATACGCACCGCAGGGCTTCAGCCGTGGCGTCCCTACCGGGACACGCTGACGATCACCGGTTTCGATACGATACTTTCGACGATCCAGATTCCGTTCACTCTTCAGATCCCCGGCCTGAAACTGTTTATTACCCCTCCGGCGGTGTCGGTGAGCCTCGATTCCTCGACGACCGCCCAGGACACGCTGAAGATCAGCAATATCGGTCCCTTCCCCCTGATCTGTCTCCTTTCCGACCCCGATACCGCGGTGCAGGCATGGATCACCTTCAGTCCGGCCGCCGATACGATCGCTCCCGGCGACAGCATTCTCCGCATCATCCACATCAATGCGGCGACACAGCCCCCCGGCGATTACTCGACCGGTATCACGGTCAGCAGTAACGACTCCGTCGCCGGCACCGTGCATGTCCCGATGACGGTGCATGTCCTTCCGATACGGACAATACCGGTGACCGTGTCGTCCGACTGGAACCTGATCTCCCTCCCGGTCCAGCCGCACTCCGCTCTGCAGCTCCCCGCATCGGACTCGACCTATACGTTCACGTACGACAATTCGTACGTGATCACCGACAGCCTCCGTGAGGGGATCGGGTTCTGGATGAAGTTCGATTCCGCCCAGACGTTCCAGGTCACGGGGGGACTGCTGGTCTCCGCCGTCATCCCGGTGAATGCCGGCTGGAATATGATTGGTGCCATCTCGACCCCAGTCGCGGCCGCTTCCATCACGAGCGATCCTCCGGGGATGGAGACGAGTCCCGCATTTTCCTATCACGGCGGTTATTCGGCGGCGGATTCCCTCCTGCCGGGGAAGGGATACTGGCTCAAGGCGGGTCAGGCAGGGACCATCACGCTGACCGCCGGCGGGTCGTCGGCCTCGCGTACCCGCATCAGGATCGTCGCAACGTCTGAACGGCCGCCCGATCCTCCGGCGGGAAACGGCCCGGCAGGAAGCACACTGCCGAAAGTCTATGCGCTTGACCAGGCGTATCCGAATCCGTTCAATCCCTCCGCCACCATCCGGTATCAACTGCCGGAGGAGAGCAGGGTGTCGCTGAGCGTCTACAATGTTCTCGGACAGTTGGTGCAGGTTCTCGAGGACGGAGTAGAGAATGCCGGGTACCGGCAGGTGTCGTGGGACGCCTCGGCGTATGCATCGGGCATCTATTTTTACAGGCTGGAGGCAACGGGGGTGACGGACCCGTCGAAGAGCTTTTCGAGCGTGAGGAAGATGGTTTTGATCAAGTGATTCCGGTTACACAAGTTCCGGGAAGCAGTGTTCCACGGATGCCCGGTCTCCTGTGGGAGGCGGGGCATCGTTGTATCCCGCCCGATGGGATTCCAACTCACAACATATGGGAATGAAAGAATTAAGGACGCCCGCCATTCTGAGGCCGTTTGATGATTAACGGCCGAAGAATCTGATACGAGACATAGATGATTTAGTAGGGGATTCATTCCAGAGCATTTTAAAGATGCCGGGGGGTGAGCGCACCGCCTTCGGCGGAATAGGCATTTGAGGTAGCAGAAAGGTTTTTCGTGTACTTTCTCTTTCCAAGAGTAAAGTACCAAAGAGAAATTGTGCGGAATCATGAAGTGCCGGCTGGGGAGTTACAGTCTGTGGAACAGCCGATTTCGTCGAAGAGGCATTCTGTTGTTTGCGATGGTGTGCGGTACTGAAGCACATCTCTTTTAATACCTTCAGTATATGTTCTCCTCAATCGAAGGCTGAGTTTGTTGAGAGATGCCCCTTCCGTATGATTCCGCAGCCGCCTTCTCGCGATAAAGAACGCTTTGATTCAGATGGTCAGAGTGTGGTAGGTCGCCATGGCATCCTCTTGACTGTGGGTCGGTCCCGAGTTACCTGCTTACAACATATGGAATGACAGAAATACGTACACCTGTCATTCTGAGAACTTTTGATGTTTAACGGACGAAGAATCTAGCGCGTTGCAGAGACAAGATTTCCCGAAGAAATCCCCTGTTGATTTCCCCCCGCAATTTTGGTACTTTCCCGCTATCAGGGAGTGCGTCCTTTCAAAATGACCCGCGTTCAGTTGGAGAGACTGTGAAGCGGGTTTTGATTTTTCATCCGGACACCATCCAGTCCCGGTACGGCGACGATCCGCGGGTTCGGCACGGAATACGATCATCGTCCGGTTCATGAAGCGGGCGGTCCGGTAAGGTTTACTCATCAGAGCATTATCATCTCATTCGACGCGCACATTCTCACACGGGAAACGACGACCATGAAACTCCTTCTGAACCTCATCTCCGCGGTGATCGTGCTGATCACATACTCCTCCATGAACGGACAGGACAAGGACGGCCGGGGAACCACATCTGCATGCGATGATCTTCTCAAACGCTCGAGGGAGGCATCGCAGGAAAAGAATTACAAAACAGCCGCCGGCCTTCTGGAGCAGTGGCTTGCGGAGTGCAATCCCGGTTCTTTCCGGGCATCCGGGTTGTACAATCTGGCCTGTTACTCTTCCCTCCTCCGCGAGCCGGAAAAAGCGTTCGGGTATCTGCATCAGTGCATAGAGGCGGGTTATACGGACGCGGCTCTCATGTCGGCTGATCCGGATCTCTCCGGCCTGAAGAAGGATTTCCCCGGAAAGTTTCAGGCCTGCCTCGATGAATTGAAAAAGAGCTTTGATCGCGCGCGCGTCGAACAGAGTCCGATCGCCGTCACGGTGTTCGATGATTACATCGGCCCCGCCGATGCTTCGGCGTACATCTGGGACGATTATAATGCGCCGCAGATGGACACGCTCCGGACCAGATATCATCTGGCGGATATCGTGAGGGACGGAAAAACCGAATTCGAAAAAATGAAGCTGATGCTCGCCTGGGCATCGTCGCGTTTCACGCACCACAACTCAAATACCTGCAAAGGAAGGAATGCGCTCGCAATTCTCGCGGAGGCCGAGAAGGGGGCGCAGTTTTCCTGCACCGACTATTCCCGTCTGCTCGCCAACTGCCTGGATGCCCTCGGATACCCCGCGCGGATCGTCGGCCTCACCTGGCTCGGTTCGGGGTTCGGCAATCCCGACGCGCACATCTGCACCGAAGTCTGGAGCAATCAGTTTCAGAAATGGATTTTGCTCGACGGTCAGAACAATGCCTGGTGGGAACACAACGGCATTCCGTTGAGCGCGGTGGAATGCAGGAACCTGCAGATCGGCGGGAGGGATTCGGAGATGGTATTCGCCGGCCAGAATCGGGAGTTCGACTATTCCGCGCAGAAACCGTACTGGGCCTCCCATTTTTACCATCTGGAGATGGGCAACCAGTATTCCTTTTTCGGGCCGCCCCGGCGGATCGGGGTAAAATATTATCAGCTGATCGCGGAGGGGATGATCCCGGAACTATACTCACGCGGTGTCCCCGACAGCCCGGAGCTCTCCGACGACGAACGGGAAGCCTACCCGCAGTTGAATCAGACCGCCATTTCCCTCCTGCATCCGGACGAATCGTCCCGGTCGGATACGCTCAGGATCGTCCTGCGTCACTCGATGCCGTGGTTTGCCGGCTTCCGGGTCCGGCTCAACGGAGCCGACTGGAAGGAAACCGGCGCATCATTCCTCTGGGCGCTCCGGCCGGGGGAGAATACGATCGAAGCGAAAGCGGTGAACAGTGCGGGGATCGAGGGCAAAACGAGCCGCATCGTTCTGCGGAACAATATCGGAGGCAAACGGTAGGAATCTCCGCCCGGTCCCGCGGACCGCTGAAGGGCGCTTCAGTTCATTTCATGCGGGAAGCGCGTCGCCGGGGAAGCTCCGGCAGGGATGTATTTCGTATGTGAAGATCCCCGCCCTGACTGCAGGATCCCCCTCCATGATTTCCTCTGTCTTCGCGGGGTCGGCATTGAAGATGCCGAGCCCGCTGATGCCGGAGGTGTCGGTGATGGGGCAGACGATCGCCAGCAGTCCTTCCGCGCGCAGGACAAAATTCCTCCGTCCATGCTCCCATACGATGTTGTCTGCCCCCGGTTCCTTTCGCTTCGGCGTACTCTTCAGGAGGACAATAGTGTAATTTCTGGTTGTGGCAAGCATCTGCCGCATGAAGTCATCGGTGATCGGAACCATTGGGAGATCTTATGTGGTGAGAGTGATAAGGGATTCAGTCGGTTTGTGTGATTTCCCGGAGTGGAAATGATCTTTCAGGCGGATTTTTTCGCAACAATGAACAGATTTTCTCCGAGAGTCCATTTCAGACTGCCCCGGAAGGTGAGGATGATTTTATTGAACGGAATCAGAAAGAGTTTTTGAATCGTCGGTGGAATGGATTCGACGTAGGGGAAACCCAGATTGTTCCCCCGAGCCCCCCTCCAAGATTGAGGCCGTTGAAGGAGAACGTCAGCGCCTTCCTTCCGTCATTCGACGAGGAGTCTTTTTGCGGATTCTCCTGGGCCCGGAGGACCGGAGAATACCAGAGCGCGAGGACAACTATCAGAAGAGCGGAGATCTTCTTCATGACATATCCTTTCCTTGATGGTGTGAACCCGATGCAGTCCCGACGCATTTCCCAACGAAAAGCTTGTACGTGCACGGTTCAGCTTCCGCCGACAGCTCAACCGGGGGGCGTCGCCCGGACAAGTTACTTGAGCATGACCATTTTCCGTACCAGCCGCTGATTTCCGTTTTCGATCGAGTAGAGATAGACGCCGGAGGGACATCGCGATCCGTCGAATGTCACCGAGTAGGTTGTTCCTGTCCGGGCGAAGCCGTCATACAGCGTCGCCACGTCGCGCCCCAGGATGTCGAACACTCTGACGATTGTCCGTGCATCCTTCCCGACGGTGAATTGTATGGCGGTTGTCGGATTGAACGGATCCGGATAATTCTGCAGGAGGGCGAGGGATGCCGGTTCTGCGGCGGCATATTCCCGGACCGCCGTCGGCGGATGCGCTTCGAGGTACGGATAGCCGTTGTTGATGAGCGGACTGATCGACCAGATGGTCGAAAAATCCCAGCCGGCATTGGTGAAGGTGCTCTGCTGTTTCATTTCCGCACTGCTTTTCCCGGTTCCCGCGGCGCTGGTATCGAGCCCCGAGGTGAGAGTGTCCCAGAAACAGTCGATGGTGGTGACGTACAACTGCATGCCGATCAGGCCGCCGACCTTCGTGGTGGTCCCGGTTCCCGTGACGTGGCCGTTGCTGTAACAGTTTGTATCGTACACGGTATTCGCGCCGCCGATCAGGCCCCCGATGTTGAAAGCGCTGTTGGCCCCGGCCACCGACGAGGTGCTGTAGCAGTTTTTGATGACCGAGTTTCTCGATGCTGTCCCGATGAGGCCGCCGATGCCGCCGTTGGCGCCGGTGACGGAACCGCCGCTGTAGCAGTTGCTGGTCACCGAAAAAGCGTCCAGTCCGCCGATCAGACCGCCGACATCAAAGGTGCCGGCGACCGTTCCGGTGCTCGTGCAGTTGGTGGCGGTGGCGGAATAATAGAGATATCCGATCATCCCGCCGGTGCACAGATCGCCTCCGGTGACCTGTACCGATTCGAGATGCAGATTCCTGACCGATCCGCCGCCGATCCACCCGAAGAGGCCGTTGTATTGCCCGCTCCGGTTGATGAAAAGATGGGTGATCGTATGTCCCTGGCCGTTGTACGAACCGGTGAAGGCGGTCGTGCTGTTGCCGATGGGGTAAAATCCCGACCCCGAATCCCAGCCGGAGGTGGAATCGGCGTCGATGTCCGCCGTCTGGATGATGTAGCTCCCCCACGATCCGGTATTCTGCGTGACCCAGTAGAGGTTGTCGAGTGTTGCGATCTGATAGGGATTTCCCGACGTCCCGTCCCCTGCCGGCGGCGTCGCCGTCTGGGCGGAGAGGATGGAGGCACAGAAAATAAACAAAGAAATAAGGAGCACTGGTTTCATTGTTCTTCTCCTTGAGTAGTCGTCGCCATGAAAGGAGCCGGAATGAGCCGCCCCTTTTGGGACGCAATGTGAAAACTGAGGATTTTCGGATGTTAAAGCCGGTCTTCTCCGACCGCACAGCACATGAGGATCAAGAACGGAAAACTCCCGGAGGGATTGATACGGAGAAGGTATTGAATCAGGGATCGAAAGTCAACCGTTGTTGCGAAGATCCTGCGTCTTCTATCCCCTCCACCTGCCATTCCCAGATAACCCTTCCCCTTTCATCCCCACATATCGTAAGTGGGAATCCCGGGAGTATCTCATTAGGAGAGGATGCGATGGCGACCTACCACACTCTGACCACCTGAGTCCGGGCGTTCTTTATTGTGAGAAGGCGCCTGCGGAATTATACAGAAGGAGCGTCTTTCAACAAACCCCGCTTCCGATTGAGGAGAACATACACTGAAGGTATAAAAAGAGATGTGCTTCAGTACCGCACACCATCGCGAACAGCAGAATGCCTCTTCGACGAAATCGGCTGTTCCACAGCCTGTAACTCCCAAGCCGGCACTTCATGATTCCGCACAATTTCTCTTTGGTCCTTTTTGCCGAAGGCATCACTTCGTGACCTTTAAAGAGAAAGTACACGAAAAATCATTCGGCTGCATCACATCCTTTTTCCGCCGCAGGCGGTGCAATAACCCTCCTGTCGATCTTAATTGCTAAAAACAAATTTCCCTCCCCATTCCGCCGCAGGCGGCGCAATCAACCCGCGTACCATCCGTTTATCCCCAGAATATCAACCACCGGATAAAAAATCCCCCTGTTTCCTTTCTCCACGATAATCCCTATATTGTGCCCACTCTCTGAAAGCCACGAAATATCCACAAATCACGGGCTTGCCATGAAAAAACTACCGTATTTCCTCGTTATCACGCTCCTGGTCTTCGTGCAGGTTTCCTTTGCACAGACCACCCAGCCCCCGCCACCGGTCAAGAACTTCACCGTCGAGGGGATCACCCAGTATACCCTGGGAAACGGCCTCCGCGTCCTTCTCTTCCCCGATCCCTCCAAGGCGACGGTCACCGTCAACATCACCTATCTCGTCGGCTCGCGCTTCGAGGGGTACGGCGAATCGGGCATGGCGCATCTCCTCGAGCACATGGTCTTCAAGGGATCGCCGAAGCACACCAACATCCCGCAGGAGCTCACCTCCCACGGCGCGCGCCCGAACGGCACCACGTGGGTCGACCGGACGAATTACTTTGAAACCTTCTCCGCCACCGACGAGAACCTGAAGTGGGCCCTCTCGCTCGAGAGCGACCGGATGGTCAACTCGTTCATCGCGAAGAAGGACCTCGAGACCGAATTCTCCGTCGTGCGGAACGAATTCGAAATGGGCGAAAACGATCCGTCGGGTGTCCTCATGGAACGGGTCATGTCGGCCGCCTACCTCTGGCACAACTACGGCAAATCGACCATCGGCTCGAAAGAGGACATCGAGCGGGTCCCGATCGACAATCTCCAGGCGTTTTATCACAAGTACTATCAGCCCGACAATTCGGTCCTTACCATTGCCGGCAAGATCGACGAAGCCAAGACGATCCAGCTGGTGAACGACTACTTCGGCGTCATCCCGCGGCCCACGCGCGTGCTCCAGGAGCCGTACACGCTCGAGCCGACGCAGGACGGCGAGCGGAACGTGGAACTCCGCCGCGTGGGCGACGTGCAGGTGGTCGCGTGCGGGTATCACATCTGCAGTGGGCCGCATCCCGACTATGCGCCGCTCGAGGTTCTGAGCGACATCCTCACCAACCAGCCCTCCGGCCGCCTCTACAAGGCGCTCGTCGAAACCAAAAAGGCGAGCGGGGAGTTCGGCTTCCCGATGGCGATGCACGATCCCGGCTTCATCTATTTCTCGGCCGACGTGCTGAAGGAGAAACCGCTCGCCGACGCAAAGACGACGATGCTCGGCCTCCTCGACAATATGACCCAACAGCCGGCGACGAAAGAGGAGGTGGAGCGCGCGAAGAACACCCTCCTGAAGAATTTCGAGCTCGCCTACAACAGCAGTGACCGGACCGGCCTGATGATGAGCGAGTACATCGCCCAGGGCGACTGGCGCCTCGCGTTCCTCTACCGCGACGCCCTCGATAAGGTGACGGTGGACGACGTGAATCGCGTCATGAAAACCTACTTCAAGCCCTCCAACCGGACCGTCGGCACGTTCATCCCCGATGCGAAGCCCGACCGCGTGCAGGTCCCGCCGACGCCCGATGTCAGCAGTCTGGTGAAGGAATACAAGGGCAAGCAGGCGCTTGCGGCGGCGGAGGAGTTCGATCCGTCACCCGCCAACATCGACGCGCGGACGAAGAGCGGCACGATTCCGGGCGGCGCAAAATATTCGCTCGTGAGCAAATCGACACGCGGCAATACCGTCTTTGCCAACATCACGCTGAGAATCGGGAGCGAGGCGTCGCTCCGGAACAAGGCGATCCTTGCCGACCTCGCCGCCGACATGCTCAACAAGGGGACGAAGCAGAAGACGCGCGAGCAGATCAAGGACGAGTTCGACCGGCTGAAGGCCGATGTGAGCATCGGCGGCAGCGGGCAGACCGTCACCATCAACATCCAGACAGAGAGGGAGTACCTGGCGCCAGTTTTTAGACTGGTGTCCGAGATTTTGCACGAACCCGCCTTCCCGCAGGACGAGTTCGACAAGCTGATCCAGGAAAACCTCTCGGGAATCGAACAGCAGAGGAGCGAGCCGCAGGCGATCGCCTCGAACATGGCCCAGCGGCTGATGAACCCCTGGCCGGAGGGCGATTTCCGGCATGTCTATTCGTTCGAAGAGATGGCGCAGATGTACAAGGCCGCCCAGCTGGGCGACGTGAAGAAATTCTATGCCGATTTTTATAACAGCGCCCATGCCACGATCGGCGTGGCGGGAGCGTTCGACGAAGCGGCGGTGACGGCGGAGCTGACGGCGATGCTGAAGGACTGGACGTCGCCGGTCGCCTACGAGCGCGCGCCGGGCAAATTCTTCGACGTGGCGCCGACCGACAACAAGGTCAACACACCCGACAAGGCGAACGCGATGCTTTTCGCGGAGTACAACGTGCCATTACGCGACGACGATCCCGACTGGCCGGCGCTGATCATGGGGAACTATATGTTGGGCGGCGGGTTCCTCAATTCCCGTCTGGCGGTCCGTCTCCGGCAGAAGGAGGGCTTCAGCTACGGTGTCGGTTCGGGCATGTCGGCCAACCCGCTCGACCAGGCGGGCATGTTCTTCTCGTACGCCATTTACAATCCCGACAACTCCGAAAAGCTGGTAGCGGCGTACAAGGAAGAGCTGGCGAAGGTGCTCGCAACCGGCTTCACGGCCGACGAGCTGAAGGACGCCCGGGGCGGATGGCTCCAGGGGCAGAACGTGAACCGGTCGCAGGACCGGACGCTCGCAGGGATGCTGTCGAACTATCTCTTCCTGAACCGGACGTTCGCATGGAGCGGGGAGCTGGAGAAGAAGGTTTCGGCGCTCACGCTCGACCAGGTGAACGCGGCGATGAAGAAGTGGCTCACGCCCGAGAAGATCACCTATGTGCAGGCAGGCGATTTCGACAGGAAGAAAAAATAGCCGGAAACTGTCATTCTGAGACCGGTCCACTATTTGGACCGGCCGAAGAATCTGCCAATCCCGGAATCCGTATCTCTCCCCAGGCCCCGCACACCGCGGGGCCTTTTTTATATATCCTCTTCACCGAATGCGCCCTCTACGGACCCTGTCATTCCCGCCCATCCCCACTGACCTGACCCCGAAAAATGCCTCCATTTCGTATCTTGTAAAAATGGACCAGGAAGGTGTCGGACTATATGGCAAAGAAGCGGCACAAAGCTGAGGAAATCATCACCAAACTCCGGGAGGTTGAAATAACAGATGAACACATGAGAAAATGCCTTGCAATCAGAGTAGGCCGGAAACCGAAGCCCATGATGTGATTGACCAGCCGGCAGAGATGTTTGTTCAACGAGGTGTACCGGATTAGCTTCGGACGGATAGCGGCCCGGAGTTGACGAAAGTAATGACAGGGTTATCAGTTCGCATCGCCCGATGAAGAGCATTGGGGGTCGCGATGCCTATTCGCCACTTACTGCGCCAGGTTCATCTTCCAAAATCAATCTGTGTAAGCATGGACCGCTTCCCGCCCACTTCGTTCGCATTGTTATCGCGCGTGCCGCGCACCAGCGTAATTCTCCCGTTTGAGATATAAAATCATTCCCAATGGTTGACATTGGCAACCGTTTTTACTTCTTTCTTGCATAATCAGAAATAGAATATTCAACGGGTGAGCCATGGAACAACGTGAGCTTGGCAAATCAGGAATAACAGTCTCGGCTCTTGGCCTCGGCTGTATGGGCATGTCGCAGTCGTACGGACCGGCGAATGAGGAGGAATCGGTCGCCACGCTCCTGCGCGCAGTCGGGATCGGCGTCACCCTCTTCGATACCGCCGACGTCTACGGCCTCGGCGCGAATGAACTGCTTGTCGGCAAAGTCCTCGGGCCGCTCCGGAACAGGGTGAGGATAGCGACGAAGTTCGGCATCGTCCGCGCGAACGACGGGAAGATCACCGGCGTGAACGGGTCGCCGGCCTACGTCCGCCAGGCCTGCGAGGCAAGCCTCACACGGCTCGGCGTCGAAACGATCGATCTTTACTATGCCCACCGTGTCGACCCGCAGACGCCGGTCGAGGAAACCGTCGGCGCGATGGCGCGGCTCGTCGAGGAGGGAAAAGTCCGGCTCCTCGGCCTCTCGGAAGCGTCGGCGAGAACCATCCGGCGCGCATGCAGCGTCCACCCCATCACCGCCCTGCAGAGCGAATATTCCCTCTGGACGCGCGACATCGAGTCGGATGTCATGCCGGTCTGCCGGGAGCTCGGTGTTACCATCGTCCCGTTCAGTCCGCTCGGCCGCGGCTTCCTGAGCGGGGCTATCAGGACGACCGGCGGCTTCGGCGATGGAGATTTCAGGAAGGGGAACCCGCGCTTCGAGGAGGGGAATTTCGAGAAAAACCTCGCCCTCCTCAAAAGGATCGAGGCGCTGGCCGCGCAGAAAAAATGCACTCCCGCCCAGCTCGCGCTCGCCTGGGTGATGGCGCAGGGGAAAGACATAGTTCCAATCCCTGGCACGAAGCGACGAAAGTATCTGGAGGAAAATGCCGGCGCGCTCAATGTGCACCTCACCCCCGCCGACCTGGCGGAGATCAACACCATCGCTCCGCGCGGCGCCGCCGCAGGGGAGAGGTATACTCCTGAGATGATGAGGGCGGTGGATAAGTGAGTATAATTTTACTTTGGTTAGAGGTCCATTTTGTGGTATATATGGAATATCGAAAGGGGGAGCGCACCGCCTTCGGCGGAATGAGCATTTGATGTAACCGATAGGTTTTTCGTGTACGTTCTCTTTGAAAAAAGGCACAAAGTGATGCCTTCAGCAATTAGTACCAAAGGGAAATTGTGGGGGATCATGAAGTACGGGCTGGGGAGTGGCCGGCTGTGGAAAAGCCGATTTCGTCGAAGAGGCATTCTGCTATTTGCGATTGTGTGCGGTACGAAAATACATTTCTATTTCCACGTTCAGTTTACGTTCTCCTCAATCGAAAGCGGGGTTTGGTGAAAGATGCTCCTTCCGTGTGATTCCGCAGACTCCTTCGCACATCAAAAAACACCTGAACTGGTAAAGACGGGGAGTGACACACCCGCAGTGTCTTCAGAGGAATACCGATAGTTTTTCATATCGGTATGACGAAGTGATCTGATAAAGAGTCCATTCCAGAGGATCACGAGTATGGCAGGAAGGTATGGTTTTGACTTTGTTGTCAGATTGTCCGAGGGGGATCACCTTGTGACTTCGTCCCGGCAAAAATCGTCGGGACTCGCAAAGACAATCGGGGTCCAACGGTGAGTAGCGGCAGGTTGCCATCACATGCTCTCCTTTCAAGGAGAGGATGACAGGTGAAGTTCTCACTCAAAAGGGGAAATCATAATGAAAATAATAATACTCGGCTTCGGAGTTGCACTGGTTCTCTGCACCATCGCCCCAATGTCCGGGCGGACACACCGCGGCGAGCCGGCATCCCGCGGGACGGCGCAGTTCGATAGTTCCGCTCAGATAAGCCTCCACATCCAGACGATCCTGCAGGATAAAAAAGGGAATTTCTGGTTCGGCACCGACGGTGACGGCGTCTGCCGGTACGACGGGAAATCCTTCACCTACTTTACCGTCAAAGACGGTCTCTGCAGTAATTATATCCGGAAAATCGTGGAGGACCAGTCGGGCAACCTCTGGTTTGCGACCCGTGACGGGATCTGTCGATATGATGGAATGTCGTTCCGGAATTTTTCGCTCCAGGAGGACCTCCCCACCTACGGCTTTGCCGCAACCCTGCGACATCGTGAGGCGGTCGATATCTGGTTCGGCACGCGCGACGGGGCGTACCACTACAACGGCATCACGTTTTCCTATCTCTCTCTGCCGATGGCCGCCGCCGACGTAAAACGGCGAAAGGATCAGCCCGGCTACAACGGCTCCGAATATTCCGTCTACTGCACGCTCGCAGATCCCGCGGGCAACCTCTGGTTCGGCACGGAGCAGAGAGGCGTCTGTCGGTACGACGGCGCGTCGTTCACCTGGTTCGCAGACAACGGCCTGATGGGAAACCCTGTCCGCGCGATGTTTCAGGATAAATCCGGAACGATCTGGTTTGCCACCAACGGCGCCGGCCTCATCCGGTACGACGGGAAGGCGTTCTCCAACTTCACGGATGATAAAGGCCTGAACAACAAGGATTTCCGGAAGACACTGAAGGGAAAACCCGGGACCCTCGCGCGCGTCTGGACCATCGCTGAAGATAATGCGGGCAATCTCTGGTTCGGGACGATCGATGCCGGTGTGTGGCGGTACGACGGGAAATCGCTCCGGAATTTTACCGTCGAAGACGGCCTCACGAGCAACGCGGTATGGTCCATCTATAAGGATTCTTCGGGCGCGCTCTGGTTTGGTACGGATGGAGGAGGCGTCTGCAGATTTGACGGGAAGAAGTTTGTGAATTTTACGAAGAAGGATAGGATGTAAATTGCGTGGTTGTTGATAAAGCAGATGTCTGCCGGATGACAAGGAAGGGATCAGAGCGGATACCGCCTTCGGCAAATAGTACCAAAGAGAAATTGTGCGGAATCATTAAGTGCCGGCGGGGGAGTGGCCGGCTGTGGAAAAGCCGATTTCGTCGAGTGTAGATTCTGCGATCTGCGATGGTATGCGGTTCGAAAACGCATCTCTCTTTTTCCCTTCAGTCTAAGTCTTCCTCAATCGAAAGTGGGGTTTGGTGGAAGAGCTGCCTTCAGTTGATTCCGCAGTCGCCTTCTCATGGTAAAGAAGGCCTTGACTCAAATGGTCAGTATTGTGGTAGGTTGCCATAGCATCCTCTCCGTTCGGGGAGAGAATTATAGGTGAGGTTTGAGGATGGCCCAAGATTCCCACGTAATACATGTGGGAATGACAGGGGGAGGAGAGGTGTGGGAACGATGGGAGATGTTAGAGCATTGGCAACTCTTCCCCTGAGTCGTTATATTTATTCGTTCAGCCTCCGATACACTTCCGGACGGAACCCCTCAGCAGGTAAATATTCGGTTTGATGGGGGAAAACGCGATTTTTCGGCTCGTTCCAGCCGGCGGCATATATCAACCATCATCGATCATCTGTTCTTTATGCGAAAAACGTTCTTCCTGACGTTAACGGTATACCTGTCCCTGCTGTCTCGGGCGCCGGGCCAGACCTCGGCGTATCCAGTCAATCCCGACAGCTCCCTTCAGATCATTCTCGATACTCTCCCCGGATCGCACCTTCCGCTCAAAGAGGCGGTCAGCGCGGCGCTGAACGGCGCCGTTGCCGTCCAGTCGGCAAAGGCCGTCTACATGTCGGCACGCGGGGTCAGCCGCCGGGAATCGGGCGCCTTCGATCCCCAGCTCTTTTTTACTTTCAACCGGCTCGTCCAGGACCAGCCCCAGGGTTCGTTTTTTTCCGGCGCCAGCGCCCTCACGACACAGCAGAATACGACCACCGGCGGCGTCTCGATGAACCTTCCGATCGGGACGAACATCACGGCGTCGCTGAGCGGGATGAGCCTTGAAACGAATTCCACCTTCGCCAATCTCAATCCCCAATACACCACATTCGCCGGGATCTCCTTCCGACAGCCGCTCCTGAGCGGGTTCTTCGTCTCCGGGTATAAAAACAAGGAAAAAGCCGACCGGGATGAGGATGCGGCAAAGGCCCGGTACGATCAGGAGGTCCTGGCCGTCTCGACGCAGGTGGAGCAGAGCTACTGGGACCTGTATGCGGCTGAGCGCGACTATGCAGTGCAGAATCTCGTCCGCGACCGCGCGATTGCCTTCCTGAAGGATACGGAAACCCGCGCCGTGAGCGGCCTCGTCGGTCCCGATCAGGTCGCCAACGCCCGGACGTTTCTCGCCGAGCAGGAGATCGCCCTCCTCGACCGGGAGGAACAGCTCGACAGAAGCTCCGACGACCTTGCGGCGCTCATCGGCGTACGGCCCGATTCCGGCAGGTCGAGGTTCATTGCGGCCGACAATCCCCCCTCTGATATTCCGGTGGAGGATCTGCAGAGTCTCCTCGACCGCGCGAAGGAAAACAATCTCACGCTCCGCGCCGCCAAAGCGGACGTCGACGCACAGCATACGCTACTCCGCGCATCGTCCTGGGAAGCGCTTCCGAAGATCGACCTCGTCGGCTCGATCGGCGGCAACGGCCTCTCCGGCACTGCGCACGACGTCTACTTCAACGGCGATACCCTCACCACCACCTGGGGCGGTGTGCCCAGCGATGCGGTCCGTCAGGCGCTCCACCGCGATTATCCGACATGGTCGATCGGCGTCGAGGTGACCATCCCGCTTCTCCTCCGGAGCGGTCTTGGTGAGAAGGACCGGATCGAGGCGGAAACCATTCTCGCCGAGCAGAGGGAGATCGGTCTGTCGCGGGCGCTGGAGGAGGAGGTGCGCGCGGGATACCGCGATGTCTCCAACGGAAAACGGCGGCTGGTGGCGGCACGTCAGGGAGTCGACGCGGCGCAGGAACAGGTGAGGATCGGCCTGATCGAGTTTCAGAACGGCCGCACCACAGCATTCGAGCTTGTACGTCTGGGAGCCGATTTTGCCACCGCACAGCAGAGATACACACAAGCCCTCGTCAGAAGCGCGAAAGCGGCTGCCGGACTGCGCCAGCTTACTTCCGGCGCCTATCCTTCTTCCCGATAACGTTTGAATCCTGAAAGGTATCAGCTTATGCATCCGAAGAATAAACAGATGTTCACTGCCGGGGCCATTTCCGCGCTCCTCGTTGCCGCGGCGGTTCTCTCCGGCTGTGGGAAAGGAGGACGGGCCGGGATGGCTTTTCCGCCCATGCCGGTGGAGGTGAGCCCTGTAATCGTCCAGAAGGTCTCCGACAAGTTCGAGGGGATAGGCACCATTGAAGCGCTGGAGGCGATCACGGTCGTCTCCGAGATCGACGGGGCGATCAAGGATCTGCCGTTCCAGGAAGGCGGATTCATCCATCGCGGCGACCTGATTGCGCAGATCGACGATACACAGCTTGCGGCGGAACTCGCCCGGGCCGACGCACTGCGCGGTCAGAGCAAGGCGACGTACGACAGGGTAAAGTCGGTCGTCGACCAGGGCGCCGGTGCGCCGCAGGATCTGGACGATGCCTCGGCCGCACTCAAGGTTGCCGAAGCAAATTACGAACTCGCGAGGGCCCGGTGGCTGAAGAGCCGGATCGTCGCCCCGTTCGACGGGATCATCGGCGCGCGCAAGCTCAGTGTCGGCACCTTCATTCGCGGCGGCCAGCCGATCACCGAGCTGGCGAACATCGACGAGATACGGGTGACCTTCTCCGCACCGGAGCGGTACGTTTCCCGCCTGGCGCGCGGAGCCGATGTGACGATCTCGACGACGGCCTTCCAGGGATTCGAGCTGACGGGCAAGATCATCGTCATCGAGCCGGTGATCGATCCGCTGACGCGCAGTGCCCGTGTGGTGGCGCACGTGCAGAACTCGGGGCGAAAGTTCCGTCCCGGCATGTCGGCCAACGTGACGGCGATTCTCGGCGAGCGGCCCGACGCACTGACGATACCGAGCGAGGCGGTGTTCGGGAGCGGAAGCCAGTCGTTTGTCTTCATCGTCAAACCCGACAGCACGGTTGCCCGCGTACCGTTGACGCTCGGGACGCGGATGGCCGACGTCGTGGAGGTGGTGGATGGCTTGAACAGGGGAATGACCGTCGTCAGGGCGGGTCATCAGAAATTGTTCGACGGCGGAAAAGTGATGCCGATACCGGCGGCGGAGCAGAAGCCCGATTCCGCCGCGAAGGGGAGCGCGAAACAATGAAACTGAGTTCGATGTCGATACAACGCCCGGTGCTTGCGAGCGTGATGAGTTTTACGATTCTCCTCTTCGGGGTCATCGCTTTTCTCCGTCTGCCGGTGCGCGAATATCCCGATATCGATCCCCCGATCATATCGGTCACGACGTTATATCGCGGAGCGAGTCCCTCCGTGGTGGAAACCGGGATCACCAACGTGCTGGAGGAACAATTCGCCACGCTGGAGGGGGTGAAGACGATGACCTCCTCGAGCCGCGAGCAGGGGTCGGTGATCACCATAGAATTCGAGCTGAACCGGAATGTTGACGAGGCCGCAAACGACGTCCGGGACCGTGTGTCGCGGGTGCGGAGTACTCTGCCGCGGGAAATCGACGACCCGGTGATCTCCAAGGTCGACGTGAATGCGCAGGCGATCGTCTGGCTCGCGCTGTCGAGCGATCGCCACAGCGGGCTGGAACTTACCGACGTCGCGGACCGGATATTGAAGGAGCGGATCCAGCGTCTTCCCGGCGTCGGTTCGGTGATCATTGCGGGCGAGCGGCGGTATGCAATGCGCGTCTGGCTCGATCCGCTGAGAATGGCGGCGCACGGTCTGACGACGCAGGACGTCGAAGCCGCCATCCGGAGGGAGAATGCGGAGATACCGGGCGGCAGGGTGGAGGGAGTCGAGCGTGAATTTTCCGTCCGGACCCACGGCGAGCTCTCGACGCCGGAGGAATTCGGCGCGATCATCGTCTCACAGCAGGAAAACGATCTCGTCCGCCTTCGCGACGTCGCCGAAGTGAACGTCGGCGCGGCGGATGAACGGACGCAGGTGCGCTACAACGGGCAATCGGCGGTCGGGCTCGGCATCGTCAAGCAGTCGAAGGCCAGCACCGTCGACGTCGCCGCGGACGTGCGGCAGGCGCTGGGAGAACTCTCCGGCCTTCTGCCGGCCGGCATGAAGCTCGACGTGGCGTACGATTCCTCGACCTTCATCAACGATTCGATCGATGAGGTGAAGGAAACGCTGGTGATCGCCATGGCGCTCGTCGTCCTGGTCGTGCTGGCGTTCCTGAAAAGTCCCCGCGCGACCGCCATTCCCACGATGGCGATCCCCATTTCGATCATCGGAGCGATGGCGGCGGCTTATTTTGCGGGCTTTACCCTCAACATCCTGACGCTCCTCGCCCTGGTGCTGGCGATCGGTCTGGTCGTCGACGACGCCATCGTCGTTCTGGAAAATGTCTTCCGCCACATGGAAATGGGAAAAAGCAGGTGGCAGGCGGCGATCGACGGAAGCAGTGAGATCGGCTTCGCGGTCATCGCCACCACGATAACGCTGGTCGCGGTGTTCGTGCCGCTCGCCTTCCTCACCGGCTCGGTCGGCCGGCTGTTCAACGAGTTCGGCATTTCGCTCGCCGTCGCGATTCTCATTTCGGGCTTCGTCGCGCTGACGCTGACGCCGATGCTCTGCTCGAAGATTCTCAAGCCGCTCCACGGGGTCAGCAACAGCTGGGCGTCGCGGTCGTTCGACCGGTTTTTCAACTGGCTGAACGATCTGTACGACCGGAGTCTCCGGTACGCGATGAAGAGAAAAACGCTCATGATCGCCGGCGCCCTCTGCGCGGTTGCGGCGAGCGTTGTCATCTTCAAATTCCTGCCGAGCGAGCTCGTGCCGGTGGAAGACCGCGGCATCGGCTTCGGGATCGTGATCGCGCCCGAAGGCGCGACCCTCGACTATACCGACAAGTACATGAAAGAGGTGGAACAGCGGCTCCTCCGGCTTCCGGAGCGTCAATCGCTGTTCACCGCCACCGGCCTCGGTTTCGGGGGCCCCGGTGTCGTGACGAACGGCTTTATTTTCCTCGGCCTCAAGCCGCACGGCGAACGGAAAAAATCCCAGCAGCAGATCGTCCAGGAGCTGTTTCCCCAGCTGATATCGATCCCCGGCGTCCTGGCGTTTGTCATCAATCCGCCGAGTCTGGGAGGATCGTTCAGCTCCAGCCCGGTCGAATACGTTCTCCAGGGGGACAACTACGAAGATCTCAACAAGACGGTCGGCGCCATCATGGGTGAGGCGGCGAAACTGGGCTACATGATTAATCTCGATACCGATCTGCGCCTGAACAAACCCCAGCTCGATCTTACGATCGACCGGGAACGGGCCTCGGGCCTCGGCGCTTCGGTGACCGACATCGGTTCGACGCTCGAAACGCTCCTCGGCGGGCGGGTCGTGACGAACTTCAAGCGCGGGACGAAACAGTACGACTGCATTCTGCAGATGAAGCCGGCCGCGCGGTCGACGCCGGATGCGATCCGGGAAGTCTATATCCGCGGAAAGGGCGGGCTCGTCCAGCTCGCCAATGTCCTCCGGGTGGATGAAACGCTCGCGCCGAAGGAACTGAACCATTACAACCGGGTCCGCTCGGCGACGATCACGGCGAACCTCGTCCCCGGCGTGAGCCTGGGACAGGCGCTCGACGATCTCGACAGGATCTCGGCGGAGAAACTTCCCGCCGGCATGAAACGGGATTTCGGCGGGCAATCGCTCGAGTACAAGAGCTCGAGTTCGAGCCTCTACTTCATGTTCCTGCTCGCGATCGTGTTCATCTATCTCGTGCTTGCGGCGCAGTTCGAGAGTTTCATCCATCCGCTCACGATTCTCCTTTCGGTGCCGCTCGCAATATTCGGGGCATTGCTGACGCTCTTCGTCTTCGGGCAGAGTCTGAACATCTATTCGCAGATCGGTCTCATCATGCTCATCGGGCTCGTCACGAAAAACGCGATCCTGATCGTGGAGTTCTCCAATCAACTCCGGAAGCAGGGAAAACCGGTCGCCGATGCGGTTATCGAAGCGGCGACGATCCGCCTGCGGCCGATTCTCATGACCTCCTTTGCGACGATCTTCGGGGTTCTGCCGATCGCGATCGGATTCGGCGCCGGAGCCGAGTCGCGCCGGCCGCTCGGGATGGCGGTGGCGGGCGGACTGCTTTTTTCGACGTTCCTGACGCTTATTCTTGTGCCGGTGCTCTATACCGTTCTTTCCCGGTTTGTGAAAGAGACGAAGCAGGAGGAGGGTGAAGTGCATGCCGCACCGGAGATGGATTCCGCCGTCGGCCTTGAAGCAGGCGGGAGGGCGTGAGGGAGGGTATTTCTGCCATTCTAAGGACGGTTATTCTTTTACGGACGAAGAATCCAAGACGTTTTTGAAATTCTCCCCGATTATCCGTTAATTTGATGCCGGCACCTTCGGCGGTGCCGTATCGGATTATGGATCACATACTTTCCCGGGTCGATCCTGCCTAAACCGATGGCGCAATGCTAATCAACTATTTCACAATTCTCTGGGTCTGCTTCGAGGCCTCGCTCATCGTCCGCGATCGCGTGCGGGGGAGAGGGAAAACTGCGCATGACCGCGGTACGATCTATTTTAACATCCTTGCGATCGCCGGCGGACTGACCACCGCCGGATTTATCGCCGCAACCACGCACTTCGACATCCCGTACGTAAGCCATGCCGTGCTCTCCCGGACCGGCTTTTCGGTCATGCTTCTCGGCTTTGCGATCCGCGTCTGGGCCGTCAGCGTCCTCGGCTCCTCGTTCCGCACGACGGTCGAGACCCACCGTGACCAGAAGGTCACGAAAGAGGGCCCGTACAGGCTCGTGCGGCATCCATCCTACACCGGCCTGCTTCTTCTCTGCACGGGATCCGGCATCGCAACCCGGAACTGGCTTTCGCTGATCGTCTCCATCGTCTTGCCCCTCGCCGCCCTGATCTACAGGATCCGGGTGGAAGAGGAAATGCTGGCAACGTCGCTGGGTGCGGAATATCAGGAGTACCGGAAGCGGACGAAACGCCTTATCCCCGGGCTCTGGTAGATCGGGGAGCCGTCATCCGGACTGATCCGGCCCGAATGCAGTCCCTCCCGCCGCCGCTCCCATTTCCTTTGCCCTGCCTTTGTACATCGCTTTCCTGTTCAAATTCTCAATATCAGTAAATTCTGGCTTCTTCATCCGATCTTCGCGAGATATCGGTTTCTGTTGCATCTTCCCTTTGTATTCCGTAGTTTTTATTGGTTGCTGGCGGGGGGAATCACATCTCATCTGTTCTTTCCATCGGTTTGGTACGAACTGAAAGTGGAATGCGCCAATTACCGGCGCATAGGCGAATTAGTGTCGTCCGGGCATGGAAAAACGCCGTCATTCATTACTCAATGGATTACTCGCTTCGATTCTCTCCGGAACCCCAGGGGCTCCGGAGGTGCGGGAGTTTGTGGAATTGTGCTGTGATCTTGCCCTCCCCGTCGTCCGGAAGCGGATCGCCCTCGGCAAGCTGAACCTTCATGCTCTCGGCCTGAACGAGACCGATGTTGTGTACGACTGTCTTGCCGAGCTGTTCCAGCGCGACGCGGAAGGGCGCTTCCCCCATATTCAGCGGTATGTGGAGAAAAATATCCCCGCCGGTATGCCTCAGTCGGACGAGCAGCTAGTGGTCATCCTGCGCGGTCTGATCATTGGGAGGATCAACGACGGTCTCATCCGCCTCTACCAGGAAACAGACCCCGTCTTCGGAAGAATTCTCCGGAACATCAGGCTCGCGCTTGAACGCTCTGAGCAGTTCGTCAGGGAAACGAGGTTCAACGACGTCTATATTTTCCCCGCCGGTATCGATCCCCTGCTCCACCGGCCGCCGGTGCCGTACGAGTACCTCAAGGACCTTGTCCTGCAGATTGTCCGGCTCGACGATAACGTTCCGCAGATGCTCCGTAAAATGCACGTCATCCTCTGCGAGCAGGAGGAATACCAGCGCGGCGTCCGCCTCATCACCGCCGCAGTGCTGTTCAAGGAAATATACGGGCTGGCGCAGGCCGCCGATACCGACGCGAAGATTGTCCAGCCCGAACCGGATGCAGGTCTCGACCTTCCCGCGGTCGTCGGCCGGGTGTGCGGTGAACTCCGCGCCGAAATGCGGGAGACGTACGTGGCGGGTGAGAAAGTCAGCGAGGAGCTTTTCGAAAAGTACTTCCTGGCATTGAATCAGATCCTCCTTTCCGGTTTCGGCCTGGACGGAACCGGGGAAAAATCGTATTTCGATCACCTCCGGGACTATGTGCCCGGCCTGACCCGCGAAAGTTACACATCAGACCACCGGACGACCGTGGAATACCTCGCAAAGCTCGGAAAACAGCGGGTGAGAGAGTACCTCGTCAGGTGAACGAACATGAACATTTATCTGCAACGTCTGTCGACCGGTCGAAATGCATGTATATACAGATAGGGTGACAGCTTCATGATGGATATGGAACACGTTGACGAAAATACACTGCAGTTGTTCGTCCTGGATGCCGAGGAAATCCGGGATCGGAGGCCCGTCATCGAAAAGCACCTGCGGGAATGCCCCGGATGTGCGGCTCTCGTGAAGGAAATGCGGGAGTACTACGGCGAGGTGACAAACCTTCAGCAGGAGCATGCCGTCCGGAGCAGGGAAGCGTTGACACTGCGGCAGATGATGATACAGAAGCCGCTCGGCGGTGACGGGTCTCTGCAGGCGGTCCGGATGACCGTGCCGGCGAGGGTGTTTGCGTTTACCGCGCGGCATTATGTCGCCTCATCGATCAGCGCGGCGGCCGTTCTGACGGCGATATTTCTGCTATTCAACCCTCTGCGGAACGCATTCGCCGACCGGAATCTCTCCTATGTCCGCGCAAGGGATGAATTTATCGTCGCGTACAACAATAAGGGGGAGGAATTGTGGCGCAGGCATGCATTCCAGAATTATGACGATAAATATGCAAACAGGATCGACGGAACCTATCTTACCACATTCAGCCTGAACGGCGACGGGCACAATCAGGTTTTCGGTATTTTCGGGGAGTTCGGAACGCGCTCGCCGCTCGATAACGTCATCCTCTGTTATAATGACGACGGCGGCGAACGCTGGCGCTATACCTACGACCGGTCGATGGTGTTCGGCACGGAGAACATGCCGGATGATTACCTCTTCCGCGAGATTGTGGTGGGAAATTTCGGCGGCGACGGGAAGCCGCTCCTTGCGGCGATCAGCCGTCACGATCCGCGCTGGCCGTCGTCGGTCCTCGTCCTCGACGCCCGTACCGGCTCATTGGCCGGTGAATTCTGGCACAGCGGATGGATCGAGAATCTGGTGCATAAGGACCTGGACGGAAAAGGTGTGGAGGACATCCTCTGTACAGGCGGTAACAACAGCTATTCCAGACCGGCATTTATCATTCTGGACCCCCGGACGGTGACGGGGCATGGACCATCGACCGAACCGTTCACACCGCAGAATTCCCCGCCCGGAACGGAAAAATTCTACATTCTTCTCCCGTATTCCGATCTCATGAAGAACGCCACACAGCGCTATTCACCCAAGACCTACCTGGCGCTGAGAGGGGACGGGTCGATCGAGGTAAAAACGGAAGAGGAATATGAAGGCGAACGGGCCGATCTGTTGTTCTCCTTCGACAGCACATTGCACTGCATCAAAGTCCGGCCGACGGACGATTTCGTCCGACTGCACAAACGGATGGAAGCGGAAGGGAGGAGTTCCGAACGCGTGGACGACCGGTACCTCGGGAATCTGCGCACGGCGGCCGAATACTGGAACGGCGAACAGTTTGTGCGCGGTTGGGCGATCAACAAACGATATCTCTGGAGTCTCCAGGATAGTGCACGGAATTAGCAGACAGGAGCGATCAGATAAATCGTTTTTCCGCAATTCAATATCAGGCCTGCAAAAAATTAATCGCATGAGTATGCGATAATTTTGTCCGATAGTAATCTCCCTCCTGTTCTTCCCGGCTGATTGCGGTATCCTCAATAAAATTTTGAATTCCTGTCGAAACGGTTCTGTGTGTCCACCGGGATGCCGGTATAATAGGGTATAACCTAATAAGCGGATATCCCTCCGATAACCTTTCCCACGCATATTTCTCCGCTACATGGAAGGAGATATACCATGAAGCACTTTTTTTACCATCTGTGCATTCTTTTGATGATGATTTTCATTTGTTCAATTTCCCGAAGCCAGACGATTGTCTCATCGACAACGTGGTTAAGTGTGAATGAGGGTTCCGCCTTTGGCTATCTCGATACGATGACGATGATATTCGGCGCCATCACGGGCGCAACGCATGGCCTTGATACCGCGTTTGGTGAAGAGGAAGGACCGCCTCCGCCTCCATGGGGAGGATATACGGTCTGGATGGATCCTCGCGGTACTTATTATAATAATACCGCCGGGAACCTTTGGCGGCGGGATATCAGGCCGTGGACCGCACGTACGCAGATCGATACATTCCTCCTGCTGGTGGTTCCCGATGCCGGTTACAGCACGTTCATTACGTGGCCGGATTCGGCGACGATCGTCGGGAACTGTGACAGTATCGTCATAAAGGATTCTGCAACCGGGGGAGCGCGGGTGAACGTGAATCTGCTCCATGCGCGATCGGTAATGATTCCCGACTCAGCCGGTGGTTATGATGGAATTGGACCGCCGCCGCCGCCCGGGGTGAATCCCGAAGGCTCTTTCTATCTGCTGATCTATCGGTACGGCGCGTTCACGGTTCCCACGATGCATACGATCATGGCAACGGCGGGAGCCGGCGGATCAATTTCGCCGAGCGGCCTGATTACGTTGCCCGAAGGTACATCCCAGACATTCAGCGTGACGCCGTGGACCGGATTTGAAATCGACAGCATCATCGTGGATGGAACTGATACCGACTCCCTGACCGGCTATACATTCAACAACATCTCGGCGGACCATACCCTCCGGGTTGTCTTCGGTCCTCTCAGAGGCACAATCATCATCATGAGCGATTCCAGCATTACAGCATCTCCGGCAGGCGTCGACAGGCTCGACAGCGGATCTGTGGGCGATTTGACATTCACGCCGGTCGATATCGGAGGATTCGGCTCTTTTACGCCGGTGCCGCCCGGAGCGCCGCCCGGCACTCAGGTGATAAATATTCCGCCCGGCGACGGAGAGAGCGGCTTTTTCCGGTCGTCATTTACCCTTCTGCCATGTTCTGAAAATGTCATCCTGAGCGGCGCCGGCAACACCGACGATTTCGGGAGGGTGTTCGTGAACGGACATGCCATCACGCCATCCCTGTTCAGCAACAGTCCGGGGGTCCTCACCGAGTATGCAAACGCATCCTTCCTAACCGTCGATCAATCCCTTTTTAAGGCGGGGCAGAATGAACTGCTGGTATCGGATTATAATACGAGCGGGCCGAGCGGCGCTGCGTTTTACGCGCGCATCACCTTTATCTATCCGGCTGTTGTCTGGGCAACGGCGGGAAGCCACGGCGCGATTTCTCCGCAGGGATTTATTTTTGTGAATCAGGACTCCAGCCGGCAGATTATCGTTACACCGGATGCGGGCTACCGGACCGACAGCGTGATTGTCGACGGCGTAAAGGTGGACTCAACGGCAAGCTATACCTTTACGCACCTTCATCTCTTTCATACAATTCGCGCGACGTTCAAACAAAACATCTTTCTCATACTCACGGAGGCATTGGGATGTGGAAGAATTACTCCGTCGGATTCGATACTGCTTGTGTATGATTCATCCCAGACATTCACTTTTACACCGAATGCCGGTTATCGAATCGACAGTATACTCGTCGACGGAGTGTATGCGGGGGACAGCAGTTCGTTCACATTTCATCGTGTGGATGCGAACCACACGATAGTTGTCCGGTTTGCAAGAATAGTTGTGTCAAGTCTGCTGGGTGTCAATCGCGGCTGGAACCTGGTTTCAGTTCCGACCGGAGTCTGCGATTTCCGGACTTCCCTGCTGTTTCCCCACGCCGTCTCCGCCGCATATTGTTATCAGGGAACCTACACCACAAAAGATACACTTGCCTGCGGCGAGGGCTACTGGCTGAGGTTTTCAACTCCCTGCACCGATTCCATTACAGGCTTCATGGTCTTGTCAGACACCGTCTGCCTTGCCGCCGGCTGGAACCTGATCGGCTCCATCTCCGTACCGGTGCCGGTCTCGTTCCTCACCTCCGATTCGGGCGGCGTCATCCTCAGCCAGTTCTTCGCCTTCCGGCAGGGTTATGCGATCGTCGACACCATCGAACCGGGGAGCGGATATTGGGTGAAGGTGAACAAACCGTGCGATCTGATTCTCTCGTCAACCGCTGGCTCCAGCCGGCAGAAACAGCGGATAACCATTGTGACGGTTGCCGAACAGCCGCCGGTTCCGCCGCCGGTGGAGGGATTGCCCGCGAACGGACTGCCGGAGAACTATGGATTGGATCAGGCCTATCCGAATCCGTTCAATCCCGCCACGACAATCAGGTATCAGCTCCCGGCCGACAGCCGGGTCACGTTGAGGGTCTATGATCTGCTGGGCCGTGTCGTCCAGACGCTTGCCGAGGGAGTGCAGGAGGCGGGGTACAAACAGCTCTCGTGGAACGCGTCGAACTTTGCGAGCGGATTGTATTTTTACCGTCTGGAAGCCGCAAGCGTGAGCGATC
>DATKPE010000043.1:0-20477 GCA_035524335.1 Bacteroidota bacterium | reverse complement strand
GCGGGAAAAATCTATTTCGTCCACGATGCGCCGACGAGTCCCGACTCCATCTCTGTGAGCGGCAACGGCGTCGTTCAGATCGTGGTGCAGAAGCGCCAGGACGGGGACGGCAATCCGGCGACAACCGGCGACCAGACGCAGAAACGGTGGCATCTTTCGCTTTATCAGACCAGCGTTTCGCCCGCGAATCTGCTCGCGTCGGGCGATACGAGCGACCTGGTTGTGCCGGGTCTCAGTTCAGGAACCTACATTGCCGTCGAGGCGGACAGCGGTCTCGCGTGGCACCGCATCAACGGGAACCTGACCCAATCCGACACCGTGAGCGTGTCGACGACTGCACAAACGATCGTCACATTCGTGAATTTCCGGCCGAATTCCCTCGCCGTATCCTCGCTCGAGGACAACGACGGCAATTTCGGGACGACACCCGATCAGACGGCCAAAACATGGCATCTCGAAATCCACCAGGGGTCGCCCTCCGGGCCGATCGTGGCTCTGGGCGACACGTCGGTCATCACCGCGGCCTCGCTCGGCGACGGGACCTATTACGCCGTCGAAGCAGACTCGACAGGATGGATCCACCTCGGGTATGATCAAAACGGCACCCCAGTCTCCAGCCCCGGCATGAACAGCATCCCGGTCGTCCTTGCGGGCGGGGCGGATGCAACCATCGCGTTCGTGAATGCCCCGCCGGTGTACAGCACGCTTTTCCGGACGTTTCGTCAGGACAGCATTGCCTACGACCGCGACAACAAGAACGCGCTCGGCAAGCCCGTCAAGCTGAAACCCGACAAGGTCGATTTCAGCTTCCAGCTCGTGGCGCCGATACAGGCGGTGACCCTTTCTCTGAAACTCTCCATCACCTCGAGCGGCGTGATCATGGCGGGGGCGGATACCGTCGCCTCTTGGACGAACGCGAAAACCGTGACGACCGGCGCCATCCCGGCCGCAACACTCCTGAACATTTCCGGCAGGGGCTTCAGCGGGAAAGCAATGAAAGCCTCCTATGTCTGGGCGACCACGCCGAAGACGACCAAGGGGAATGTGACGGGCATTATCAACGTTCTCCGCGACCCTATGCCCAACAGAGTGAACGCCCTTTTCGAAACCTACAACAGGGGGGCGTTTACGGCTACGAGCGGCCTGCTTGCCGGGAGAGTGCACACAGACAGTTCGAAATATTACGGGTGGGTTCTTCACAAAAAATATGGAGACATTCTGAAGTCGCTCTACGATTCCAAATCGGTCCCTCCCGTTCACGACGGAATTCCACACGGGTTCGATTTCACGAAGGCGCAGGCGAAGCTTCCGAGGAGCAAGAGCAACAATGTTCTGTTTGCCGATCTGGTTGCGCTGAAGGTGAATATTGCGGCGAGCGCCTATAGTGTCACGACCCCCGGCCTTGGCGAACTGGTCTACGACGACGGGACGTCGAATCCGATGAACGGGAAGCTTGTGAAGGAGATCGCGGCATATACGGATTCGGCGATCATCGGGTATTATCAGACCGGCCTGCATCTGTACCTTCCGCTGACGGAGTTCAAGGCGATCGATTCGGCCATCGCGAACATCAACAGCGCGTTCGAAGGACCGCTCGATACTGTCAGTTTCAGCGGGACGCTCCTCTTCAAGGGTGTGAAGCGTCTGGTCGACGTTCCCTTCCTGCATGCGAGCCCGCAGAACCCCCCGTACATCGCGCATCCTGTCTATCAGGGGCTGACGGAATTCCCGCAGCAGTTCACGCTCTATCAGAACTACCCGAATCCGTTCAATCCGACCACCACGATCCAGTTCGATCTCCCCGTCCAGGCCTACGTCACTCTCCGGGTCTACAATCTGCTCGGGCAGGTTGTCGCGACGCTGATCGATCATCAGCTGACGAGCGACGGATCGCAGGAGGTTCCCTTCGACGGCTCGCGGCTTGCGAGCGGGGTTTATTTCTACCGGATGACGGCGGAACAGACGCCGCAGAACGGGGATGGAAGTGCGTCCGTTGCCGGCGGCACCGTGCAGATGGTAAGAAAGATGCTTCTCATCAAGTAGCAGTCACCTGTGGGATTCAGAACCCGGCCGGCGATTTCTGCCAGCCGGGTTTTTATTTTTTTAAGGGGGGGGTGAGCGGCGGCGGGGAAGGGCTTTGGGGCCCCGGCGGCGGACGCATCAAATATGTAAAATTCACATCCGCTTCTTATATTACAGTCTGAAGAAATATAATGTGTGAAAAAACCCGAAAACGGCGGTTTATAACGAAAGAGAGTGAGCGCGGCATGGCGAGTGATCAGACGGTTCCAGAAAATCAGACACCGGAAGAAGCGGACGAGAGCATAGATGCCACCCCGATGTACAGAAAAAAAAGGATCATCCTTCCGGTGTTCATCGCACTGGCGATCGCGTGTGCGGCCGGGTGGTACTGGTATGTCAACCTGCGTGATTTTGAGTCGACGGACGACGCCTACATCGACGCCGACCGGGTCACGGTAAGTTCGAAGATCCTCGGCCGGATCACACAGCTGATGGTGGACGAAGGGGATTCGGTTGCAGCCGGCCAGGTCCTGGTCCGGATCGACGATTCCGATCTGAAGGCGCAGGAAGCCCAGGCGGCGGCGGCGCTTGCCGCGGCGCAGGAGAACGTCAAACTCGCCAACGTGAACCTCGACAATGCGACGATCGATTTTCACCGGGCGGAGAAACAGCTGGCGGGCAACGTGATCACGCAGGAGCAGTTCGAGCACGCCCGGAAGGCGCGGGATGCGGCGGAGGCCCAGCGCGCGGTGGCTGTGGCGCAGGTGGGAACGGCGAATGCCCAGCTCGGGGTGATCAGGACGAATCTCGCGAACACGACGATCATGGTCCCGGTCCGGGGCGTCGTCTCCAAGCGGTGGGCGCTGGCAGGGGACGTTGTCCAGCCGGCACAGCCGATATTTTCGATCTACGCGATGTCGCATCTCTGGATCACCGCAAACATCGAGGAAACCCGTCTGGCCCAGATACGGCTGGGCGCCCCGGTCGACATCGATATCGACACCTATCCGGACCGCGCAGTGCGCGGGAAGGTATTTCAGATCGGATCCAACACTGCAGGAGAATTTTCTCTCATTCCCCCCAACAACGCCTCCGGGAACTTCACCAAGGTCACTCAGCGGGTGCCGGTGAAGATCTCGCTGGACGAGGAGACTGCGCGGCAGTTGAGACTCCTGCCCGGAATGTCGGTGGAAGTCAAAATCCGGGTCCGGTAAGCGATGGTCCGGAACGCGCACAACATCGTCCGGTCGCACCTCATCAACCGTTACGAATCGCTCCATCACGAACACGAGTCGTACAAATGGTGGGTGCTCGCGAACGTCATGATCGGCACATTCATGGCGGTGCTCGACGCGACGATCGTGAACGTCGGACTGCCGAAGATCATGGCGGCGTTCGGGGTAAGCGTCGACAAGGTCGAATGGGTCCTGACCGCCTACCTGCTGGTATTTGCGGTCATGCTTCCCACCTCGGGGTGGGTGGCCGACCATTTCGGATACAAGCGGACCTATCTCTTCGCGCTTCTTCTGTTCACGCTCGGCTCGTTCCTCTGCGGTCTGTCGTGGGACGAGAATGCGCTCATCGTCTTCCGGATTGTGCAGGGAGCGGGGGCCGGATTTCTCATGCCGGTCGGGATGGCGATCGTGACCCGGGAGTTTCCGCCGGAAAAACGGGGAGTCGCGCTCGGATTCTGGGCGATCGCCGCCGCCGCGTCGGTCTCTCTCGGTCCGCTCATCGGGGGATATCTCATCGACAATCTCGACTGGCAGGCTATTTTCGACGTCAATGTGCCGGTCGGCATCCTCGGGATCTTTGCAACGCTGGTGATCCAGCGTGAGTACAAAACCGAGCATGTCCGGTCGTTCGATTTCATTGGTTTCGTTTCGGTGGCGACGTTCCTCACCTTTCTTCTCCTGGCGCTCTCGGACGCCAACGCCGCATGGAACATCGGCGGATGGACGTCCGATTTCACCCTCGGCTGTTTTGCCATTGCGGCGGCAGGCCTGACCGTGTTTCTCATCACCGAGTTTACCGTCGAACACCCGTTGATCGAACTCGGACTCCTGAAAAATTATAATTTCGGGCTTTCGAACATCGTGCTGTTCATCTTCGGCATCGGCATGTTCGGGAGCACATTTCTCCTCCCGCTCTATCTTCAGAATTCACTCGGCTATACCGCGTTTCAGGCCGGCTCGGTCTTTCTGCCCGTCGGCATCCTCCAGGGAATGATGTCGCCCGTCGCCGGCATCCTCTCCGACCGGGTGAATCCCAAGATTCCCGCCCTGGCCGGCATCATCCTGCTCGCGGTAAGCCTCTGGCTGAACAGTTCCCTTTCCCTCTTTTCAGAACATCCGCAGATTATGCTCTCGCTGTACGTACGGGGACTCGGGATGGGCCTCATCTTCACCCCCCTGAGCAGTGTGGCGCTCTCCGAAATACCGCGGCATAAAATGGCGCAGGCATCCGGCCTCTTCAACGTGATCCGCCAGATCGGCGGGAGTTTCGGCGTCGCGCTTCTCGGCGCCCTGCTGACCCAGCGGACCACCTATCACATCGCGCTCTACGGCCAGGCGGCCAATGCGCAGGCCCCGGCATTCAGAACGATGGCGGCTCACCTGCAGATGTTTGCGCAGGGGACAACCGGCGGGACCGCGGGTCTGGCCGGCATGCGCGCGCAGGCGCTGTTCGCCGGGCACCTCGCATCGCAGGCGTTCGTTCAGGCGATGAACGACGACTTTCTCATCGCAAGCCTGGTGACGCTGGTCGGTCTCGTGCCGACCCTCTTTCTGCGTCCCCCGAAACACCATACCGGCGGCCATACAGCCAGCCTGGAGTGAACAGAGAATATTATCTCATAAAGGCATTCATTCATGCGATTCAATCAGGTGATTCTCTTCATCCTTCTCACGATGGTTCAGACCGCGGCGTTCGCCCAGATCCGTCCGGGCGATTCGCTAACCGTCACCGACGCGGTACGGATCACGATAACCGATCACCCGCTCATCCGCCAGTCGGCCGCCCTTCTGGACGCCGCCCGTTCGCGGACGGAAGCAAGCCGGAGTTCACTTTATCCCACAGCCGACGCCGAACTCGGCTACACGCTTCTCACGCCGATCGCGGAACTCGCATTCCCGGGGCTCGGCGACTTCAAATTGTACCCGGAGAACAACTTCGATGAGCATATCGCCGTCCAGCAGACCGTATATGACTTTGGCCGGCGGGATGCGACCATCGATCTGAACGGCCGCAAGGCAGGCACGGTGGCCGACAACATCGCAATTCTCCGGGCGGAGCTGGCATATCAGACCGTACAGACATTCTACACGATCCTTTTCCTCCGGCAGAGCAGTACGGTGCAGGAACAGCAGATCGATGCCCTCGGCGAACACCTGGTGATTACGCAGAAACGGATGCAGTCGGGCTCGGCAACCGATTACGATGTTCTGACGACGCAGGTGAGGATCGCCGCCGCCCGGAACCGGCTGTTCGACCTCACGAACGACATGCACAAACGCGAGGCTCAATTCCGCCGCCTGCTGGGGCTTCCCGCCGGGGCGGATGTTCTCCTCCGGGGGTCGTTTGCACAGACCGCCGTGACGCTGAACGAAGATTCTCTCATCGCCCTCGCCCTTCAGCGTCGGTGCGAGCTCAAACTGGCGCGCGATGCGGAAGCGGTGGCCGAGGCGGAGATGCGTGTGGCGGAAACCCGCGACCGGCCCGCGCTGAATGCCGCGGTCGTCTACGGCGTGAAAAACGGCTATATTCCCAACCTCGATATCTGGCGCGGAAATCTGATCTTCGGCCTCGAAGCGAAAATCCCGATCTTCGACGGGTTCCGGACCCGGAACGACATGGATGAAGCATCTGCGAATCTGCGGGCGGCCGCACTGAAGCGCGCCGATACGGAACGGATGATCGTCCAGGAAGTCCAGCAGTCGGTCTCGGATCTCAGGACCACCGCGGAAAAACTGCAGACCTCGGACATCCAGGTCGATCAGGCGGCCCGGGCCCTCGAAATGGCGAAGGTCAGGTACGACAACGGCGTCATCACCAATCTCGATCTGATCGACGCCGAGACAGCGCTTGCCCAGGCCAAGCTGACACAGGTGGATGCGCTGAAAGATTATGTCATCGGTTCGTACTCCGTCAAAAAGAACACCGGTGAGGAGTATTTCGCGGTCCCGCAGAACTAGCCTGCCGGCGGGAAGGATGACCGGTTCATATTATTCCGAATCCGTCCGAGGCGGATAAGAGCTGCCTCCCCGAAGCGTGTTCAGGGAATGAGCATCTGAGACTCCGCTCATGGCGGAGACTCGGAAAGGCGGAAATTTTCAGAGTATGTGATTTCCCTCCCCTGGTCCCCCGTTTCTTTCCTGTCTGCATCCATCCCACCCGGCGCACAGCCGGTGACGCGGATCACCTCCCGTTTTGTAAACATGTGTTTCTTCATAATATTGGTTCGTTTTCGTACGGCCAGTGCGTTACGGACCGGCTCTCTCTCAGAGAATCAGCGAATTCGTTCATTATTCGGAGCGCGGTGATGAAACACTACTTCCAGTTTCTGTTCCGCCTGGTCGACCACGACCGGACAATGGCACTGAAATTTTACGATGAGCTCGTTGCGACTCTTCCGCAGTGTTCGCCGCAGGCGGAAGTCAACCTCTACGCGCCCGCGGAGGAAGAGGGAAGGAGCATGAGCGAACAGCTCGAATCGTGTTTCATCGAATGCACCGACAGCGCTCTGCCGATCCTCAAGCATCTTCTCCGGTCCTACCCCGCGGTCGAGATCCCCTCGCCCCCGGAAACGGAACCCGCGCTTCTTCTCGGCACCGGAACCCCCTGCTACGTCCGCCGGTAGCGGTCGGCATTTTGGATATCACCGGTCTTTTCCGTACCCTAGGTGAATTCCATCAGGCAACAGTGAGGACCGGACCGTGATCAGCATAGGCTACGCAATTCTCCTCGGCATCATCCAGGGACTGACCGAATTTCTCCCCGTCAGCAGTTCGGCCCATCTCACGCTGGCCGGTTCACTCCTCCACCTGATCGACCCCGACCACCCCGAAGACTGGACAGCCTACATCGCGATCATTCAGATCGGGACGATCGCCGCCGTCATCATCTATTTTTTCAAGGATCTCCTCAGAATGACCCACGCCGCACTCGCCGACGCACGCCGGCGGAACGGCGACGGAGCCCCCGGATGGGGAAACGATTCCCGCATGCTGGGCAATATCATCATCGGCACCCTCCCGGTGGCCGTGATAGGGCTCGCCTTCAAAAAAATAATCGAGGGAATGTTCACCAAGGAGATTTCGACGATCGCCACCAGCATGATCGCCGTCGCGCTTCTTCTTCTCCTTGCGGAATTTACAGGAAAGAGAAAACGATCGGAGGGAGAGATCACCTGGATCGACGCCCTGGTCATCGGATTCGCCCAGTCCTGCGCCCTGATCCCGGGGTCATCCCGTTCCGGGAGCACCATCACGGCCGGACTGTTCCTCGGCCTGACGCGCGAAGCCGCCGCCCGGTTCTCTTTCCTTCTTAGCATCCCCGCGGTGCTCGCAAGCGGATTCTTCGAAATGTACGAAGCGCGGCATCACATGGCCAGCCTCGGCATCCTTCCGCTCGCCGTCTCCACCATCGTTTCGGGGATCGTCGGATATGCCACTATCGCATTCCTTCTCGGCTATCTGAAGACGCACTCGACAAAGATCTTCGTCGTCTACCGCATCCTCCTCGGCTCTCTTCTCTGGATCCTTCTGCTCAGGAACGTCCTTTAAACAGTCGAACCAGATCCGTACCGGTCGCGGCCATTTTACTCTGACCGGAAATCTTTATACATTCCGGCAATCCGTCGTCACCATAACCGGTGGAATCAGATGCAGGACTCCAGCATTACCGCAATTCAGGCGATCCAGGCGATCCTCGCACCGGCCCTCGGCATTTCCGCCGTCGGCCTCCTCCTTCTCGGGCTCACCAACCGGTATTCCAACATGGTCACGCGGATCCGCCTCCTCAACGATGAAAAACGAGGCCTGAACAGGATCCTGGGCGAAAAAGGAGAACTGAGCTACACCGACAACACCCGGTACATGAGCATCGTGAAGCAGACCGACGAACTTCTCGTCCGCACGGGGATCATCCGGAACGCGATTCTCTCCCTCCAGACCGCGATCGGACTCTTTGTGCTCAGCTCCACCGCGATCGCCCTGAACCTGTTCTTCTCCGCCGATATCCTGAAAGCAGTGCCGCTGATGATCTTTGTCCTCGGCATGATCATGGTCTTCGTCGGCATCTTTTTCTCCGGACGGGAAATCCACCGATCGTACAAAATCATCCTGATCGAAGTCCACGCTGAAGAGTGATCCGGTCGCGCCACAGCGGAACCGTTCCGGCCTGCACACCCGTGCGCTATCTGCTCCTCCTCGCGCTCCTGCTGACCGCGGCAATTCCTTCCGCTGCACGGCGGCAGTCGCCGTCCGTGCCGGATGAAAAACTGCCCGTCATGGAAAGCGCCCGGCATTCAGCCCGCCGCCTTCAGCCGGCCAGCGCCGCAAGCGTCTGGACCGACATCCTCTATTACCGGCTCGATCTCACCATTCTTCCGGATACTCCCGTCGTTCGCGGGTCTGTGACCACCCTCCTCCGCAGTTCGGCGGAGAATCCCGCCGTCCTTACCTATGATCTGATGAATACGATGACAGTGGACTCGGTCCTGCTCGGCGGAATCCGCACCCCTTTTACCCGGGAGACGGCAACGCTCTCCATCGCAATCGGAATTCCCGTGCACAACGGCGATACTCTTCGCACCGTGGTCTTCTATCACGGAACCCCGGCCGCAACCGGCCTCGGCTCGTTCGTCACCGCCAGCGCCGACGGCCATCCCTGGATCTGGTCGCTCAGCGAACCGTACGGCGCACGCGACTGGTGGCCGTGCAAGGACATCCAGGAGGACAAAGCCGACTCCGCCGATCTGTTCGTGACCACCGACTCCTCCCTCCGGGTCGGCTCGAACGGCATCCTCGCTTCCGTCGCCTCCAACGGCGACGGCACCGCGACCTGGCACTGGCGGGAACGATATCCGATCGCGACCTACCTGATCTCGGTCGCCATCGGCGCCTATGACGCCTTCACCCTCTGGTACCGCTCCTCACCGACCGATTCGATGGAGATCCTCAATTATGTCCTTCCGGAGAGTCTCGCCGCCGCGCAGGCCGGTCTGGCGCACACGACCGACGGCCTGGCGCTCTTCTCCCGGCTATTCGGCCCCTATCCCTTCCTGAAGGAAAAGTACGGACATTCCCAGTTCGGCGGCAATGCGATGGAGCACCAGACCATGACGTCGATCAATACCTTCACGGAAGAAACGGTCATTCATGAACTGGCGCATCAGTGGTTCGGCGATATGATCTCCTGCAGAAGCTGGCGGGATATCTGGCTGAATGAAGGGTTCGCAGTGTACTGCACGGCTGTCTATTTCGGCGCAATGTACGGTGACACCGCGTACCGGAATTACATCGATATCCAGCTGTCGCGCGCAAAACGGGCCGTGGGACCGGTGTATGCCGCCGATACGACCGATGTCAGAGGCCTGTTCGACGGCGCGCGCACCTATTCCAAGGGCGCCACCGTTCTGCACATGCTCCGGCATATAACG
This sequence comes from Bacteroidota bacterium, assembly GCA_035524335.1. Taxonomy (GTDB): domain Bacteria; phylum Bacteroidota; class Ignavibacteria; order UBA10030; family SZUA-254; genus DATKPE01. The sequence continues at coordinate 10,795 of DATKPE010000043.1, read as the reverse complement.
GGAGACTCGCTATTCTTCGGGGCGCTGGCGGCGTACGCCGGCTCGCCGGCGCTCCGGTATGCATCCGCGACCACCGCCGATTTCGAGGCGGCCATCGAACATTACCTCGGCGCCGATTTCGGATATTTTTTCAGCGAATGGATCTACGGACAGGGGTATCCGCGCTACACTTTCGCATGGTCGTCCGCGGGACCACCTCATCAGACAACCGTCATCGCAACCATCGGGCAGGAGACAGCCGCATCGGATCCGCCGTTTTTCACCATGCCGCTCGATCTGCACATGACCGGACCGGAGGGGGATACGACCGTGACGGTGTTCAACAATGCCGCCACGCAGACATTCACCATCGCCCTCCCCTTCCGCCCCTCATCGGTCGCGCTCGACGAGGGAAAATGGGTTCTCAGGGATGTGATCGCAGTCCTCCCTCCGGTGATCCTCAACGAATTCGATCTTCTTCAGAATTTTCCGAATCCGTTCTCCGGTTCGACCACCGTCCGCTATTCCATTCCCCACCGGATTACCGTCGACATCAGCGTCTATAACCTCCTCGGCGTCAAAGTGGCAACGCTCGCCCACGGCGACCGCACGCCCGGCACGTACACGTTCACCTGGACCCCCTCCGATCTCGCCGGAGGAGTATATTACTGCCGCCTCAGTGCGGGCACCGTCACCCGTACCCGCCCGATGCTGATCATCCGATGACCGCTCCGAAGAACCGAAGGCTCCTCAGGCCGCTGGCGCTCACGGCGATTTTCTTCTTCACGGTTTCCGGAGGCCCCTATGGACTGGAACCGCTCCTCAGCGACGTCGGGCCCCGGCTGGCGCTTTTTGCCCTTCTTCTGGTCCCCCTCCTCTGGAGCCTTCCGGTGATCCTGATGGTGCTGGAGCTCAACAGCCGGTTCCCGATGACCGGCGGGTACTACCAGTGGGTGAAAATCGGTCTCGGACCGAGATGGGGTTTTTACGAGGGATGGTGGACCTGGCTTTATGCGCTTACCGATCTGGCCATCTATCCGGTCCTTTTCGTCCAGTACACCGGTTTTTTCTTCCCCGGCATCGAGGCATTCCGGATTCCGGTTTGCCTTGGGGTGGTGTGGGTCTGTGCCGGGCTCAATATCCTCGGCATCCAGCCGGTGGGTAAAAGCTCGATTGCGCTCAAGGCAGGCGTCATTCTCCCCTTCCTCGTGATGGCGTTCCTCCCGGCGGCCGGACAGCATCAGCCGGCGGCTGTCTCCCCTGCGCCCGGCTTCGCCGGCATAAGCATGGGGTTGTTTATACTCATGTGGAATTACCTCGGGTGGGACAGCGCATCGACGATCGCACCGGAAGTCGAACGGCCGGTTCGCTCCTACCTCTTGTCGATGTTCGCGGCCCTGGCGGTCATCGTTGCCGTCTACCTGCTCGCTCTCCACACAGGAATCCGGACCGGCATCGATCCGGCGGAACTCCGGGAGAGCGGCTTTCCGGCCCTCGGCAACCGCATCGGCGGATGGTGGCTCGGCACGCTGGTTTCCGTCGGAGGACTCGCGAGCGCGTTTGGCCTCTTCCTGTCGAATCTGCTCGCGATCAGCCGCGTTCCGGAGGCGATGGCGGCGGACCGTTTCTTCCCCCGCCGCATGATGCGGCTGCATCCCCGCTTCGGCACTCCGCACTGGTCCATACTTTTCTGCGCGCTGGCGGTCAGCGGCATGGTGCTCTGGCAGTTCGACGATCTTCTCATCATCGACGTCACGCTTTACAGCGCCGCCCTCTTTCCCGAATTCATGGCGCTGATCCGGATCCGACGGCAGAGACCGGAGACGCCTGCTCCGTTCCGCATTCCGCTTCCGGTGCCGGGGCTCATCGTCCTGACGCTCCTGCCGGCGGTCTGCCTCGGAGTTGCCTGCGCGGGACTCTGTGTCAACGGGGCCGTGCACAGCATGGCGGCGCTGTTCGCCGCCGGGGCGCTTCTGACCGGGCCTGTTCTCTGGCGGCTGCTGAAACGGAACGTCGCGCCTGAAGACCGCGGGACGCCCGACCACTGATCCGGCAGACCCGCCGGCCGAGAGCCGCTCCCTTCACCGGCCCGAAACAAAACACCCGGAAACGTAACGGCATTTCCGGGTGAAAGTTGTGGAGACCGTAACAATCGCCGTCAGTTGGAGGACGATTCCTCCCGCAGAATCATTCCCGAGGTGGGGGGAACCGTCACCGTACCTGATTCGGTGCGGATCGGTTTCCCCGGCGATATCCGGTTTTTATCCCCCATGACCAGCCATTTTCCCTTCGGAAGCGTAATCTTCCCCTCTTTATCCGGATTGCCGTTCAGGAGCACGATGAGGCCGGTTTTTCCGGCGTCGCCCGGCACGAGTGTCCCGTTGATCCGGAACGCGATAAAGTAGTCGTCCTCCGTTTTCATGAACTCGACCGCCTTTTTCGGAGCGCTGCTGAAGGCCGGGTAGCGCTTCCGGAGCTCGATCAGTCCCTTGTAGTAATCGACCAGGTTCTGATTGAGCGTCCGGTGAAGATAATTGAGATAGTTCGTTTCGTTGTCTTTTTCGTAGCTGTTGTGATCGAGATGATTGACGTTGGGATCGGGAACCGTCGTCTGAGCGATGACCTTGCTCCGGCCGAACTCCTGGCCTTCGGCGAGCATGAGCGGTCCCTGCGACGAGAAGAGGAACATCGCCGCAAGTTTGTGGTACGCCAGTTCCTCCGGCGTGAGCTTCGCGTTGGCGTACTCATCGCCCACCGGGTCGCCTTCGCGGACCCTGCCGGTGGCGAGGCGGATGAAATCCCCCATGGTATAATCGTCGTGGGATTCGAGATAATTGACGCTGTGGTCCTTGCGGACGAAGAGGCCGCTGTCTTCCCGGAGGGTGCCGGTGATAAAGCTCATGACGGTTTTCTTCGTATTGTCGCCCTGCATCTTGCCGAAAATGAAGCCGAGGCCGTCGTTGGGGTTCTGTCCCTTCACGCCGTTCCGGATATGGTCGTTCCAGGCGGCCCAGCCGATATCGCTGAAGCCGGCCGGGTCGTATTTTCCTCCGCCCCACGGTTCCGCGACGAGGAGAACGTTGGGATTGATTTTCTTCGCCTCTTCGGCGATTTTGACGCAGGTTTCCCGGTCGATCATCGGAGCGATATCGAACCGGAATCCGTCGATATGATATTCCTTCATCCAGTAGAGGATGCTTTCGACGATGAGGCGTCTGGTCATCGGCCGGCCGGTGTAGAAGTCGTTGCCGCATCCCGAGGTCCGGACGAAGTTGCCCTGCGGATCGGTGTGGAAGTAATAGTATTTGTCGATGTATTTGAACGGATTGTAATCGTATTGCGAGACGTGATTGTACACCACGTCCATGATGACGGCGATGCCTTCCTTGTGGAGGGTTTTCACGAGCTGTTTGAATTCCTTTACCGCGCGGCCGTCGGTGCCGTTGTATTTGTCTTTCGCGATTGTGCCGTCGGTCGCGTAATAACTTTCGGGGGCGAAGTAGTAGGAGGTCATGTACCCCCAGTGGTTTCTTTCGTACGGATTCCACGTGTTGAACTCGCCATTGTCGCTCAGGGTACTGCTGTCCCGGAACGGCAGTTCGATGTTGGCGAATTCCTGGATCGGAAGGAATTCGACGGCATTCACGCCGAGATCCTTCAGGTAGGAAAGTCCGCCGGTGGCATCTTTCTGGGTAAGGCCCAGATAGGTGCCCCGGTTCGTGGTGACGCCGGAGCTCGGATGCGCGGTCAGGTCGCGGATGTGCGCTTCGTAGATCATGAGCCGGGAGTGATCGGCGGGCACGACGAACGTGTCCTTCCCCCAGTCGAACTGTGTGTCGAGGATGAGCGTCTTGGCGGGATGGCGATAGGTGTTCTTCGTGACGACCGCCTTCGAGTACGGATCGGCGATCAGTATTTTTTCATTGAACATCTCGCCGGGCCCCTTCGGTCCGCTGACCCGGTAGCCGTAAAATTTGCCGTAGAGTTCCCCCGGCGTCGAATATTCCCAGACCCCGTCGTCGTCGCGCACCATGGCATATTCCTCACCGAACGCCTCATTATAGGAGGAATAGATGGCGATCCGGACGGCGGTCGCGCGCGGGGCGAAGAGACGGAAGGTGGTCGTGTTGTTGGCGACGGTGCATCCCATCTCCTTCTGCGAAACGAGCGAATCAAATCTGGCGGTTATGCTGTCCTGATCGCGCTTGCTTGTCGGTTTGGGTGAGGCTGACATGTCGTTGGTGAGGGCAATAGTGAGGACGATCGTAAAAACAAAAATGCTTTTCATGACCGTGGCGTGAAAGTCGGTAAAATGTCACTGCAAAAGTACGCATTTGGGAAGAGAGAAGCAAGGTGAATCGCAATGATTTGCGCCTCCGCCAGCCGTTTTTTCCGCTTCGGCACGAAATGCCGGCGACGGTTTTGACTATCGCCCCTGATATTGCTACTTTTCCCGTGAACAGGGAAGGACTTCAGACATAGTGAGAACGGAGCGGACGATGACGAAACGAAAACTCGGGGATACCGACCTCCAGATCACCCCGGTCGGATTCGGCGCCTGGGCGCTCGGCGGAGGCGGGTGGAAATTCAGCTGGGGGCCGCAGGACGACCGCGATTCCATCGCCGCGATCCGGCGCGCGCTCGACCTCGGGATCAACTGGATCGACACCGCCGCCGTCTACGGGCTCGGCCATTCGGAAGAAGTGGTCGCCGCGGCGCTCCGGGGCATCTCCCCCCGGCCGTACGTCTTCACAAAATGCGAGCGGTGCTGGAATGAAAAGGGGGAAATCTTCGGCTCCCTCGACGCCGCCTCTATCCGGCGCGAATGCGAGGCAAGCCTCCGGCGGCTGAACACCGACGTCATCGACCTCTATCAGATCCACTGGCCTGAACCGGAAGAAGGGATCGAGGAGGGATGGGAAACACTCCTTCGGCTTAAATCGGAAGGTAAAATCCGCCACGCCGGCGTCTCGAATTTCAACGTTCAGCAGATCCGCCGTGCGGAACGGCTCGGCCCGGTCAGTTCCCTCCAGCCCCCCTATTCCCTCGTCCGCCCGCAGGTGGAAAAGGAAATCCTTCCGTACTGCCTTGAAAGCACCATCGGTGTCATCTGCTATGCGCCGATGATGTCCGGCCTGCTCACCGGAAAGATGACACGCGAACGGATCGCCGCCCTTCCCCCCGACGACTGGCGCAGGAACAGTCCCGAGTTCCGGGAACCGAATCTGACGAAGAACCTCGCCCTTGTGGAAAAGCTCCGGGCCATCGGAGACCGTCACGGGGTGAGTCCCGGCGTCGTCGCCATCGCCTGGACTCTCCGGCATCCCGCGGTCACGGGCGCCATCGTCGGCGCGCGGACGGCGGCTCAGGTTGAAGGCATCATCGCCGCGGGAGAGTTTCGTCTCACCCGCGAGGAACTTGCCGCCCTGGCCCCGGCAGACTGAGACGGCCCTTCCTTATTTTTTCAGAAGTTTGAATGCGTGCGTCCAGTCGTTCTTCAGAAATCCGGGGATGCACCAGAGCATCGCAAGCGGTTCGATCGCGCGGGCCGCTTCCGCACCGCCAAGGTCCTCGATCTCCCATCCGAATTTCAGAAGGATCTCCCCCGCCTGCCGTTTCGCCGCGGCGTCGTTGCCGCAGATGAACATGCTCGGCTTCAGTCCGCCGAAATCCGGGTTGACCATCAGCGAGGCCCCGACGCACGAGAACGATTTCACAAAATGGGCGCCCGGCGCAAGCTTCTGCAGGCGCTCCAGAAGCGATTCGTTCGGTCCCGTGAAATAGGCGATCACGCCGTTCACCGGCGCCGTCTCCGCAATCGGATTTGTCGCATCGAGAACCGTTTTCCCCGAGAGAACATCCGCTCCCGTCGACCGGACCGCCGATTCGGCGCCGGTTCCCTTGACCGCAAGGACCACAATATCACCGAACCGTCCCGTTTCCGCGAACGAACCGACCGCCGCCTTTCCCCCCGTTCCGGATTCCAGCGCGGCGTGCTTCGATCTGTTGTTTGTTCCGATCATCACCTCATATCCGTGACGGATGAATCCGTTGGCGAGCGCCTGCCCGACCGTGCCGGAACCTATAACCCCGATTTTTTTCTGCATTGAAATTTCTCCTTGACGTGATTGATCCGGGAACGCCGTTCCCGCGTGACATCAGACTATAGTAAGGTACGGAGAGACGGCGCAGAAAACCAAAACTCCCCTCCCGGCCATGCCCCCCTGAAACGACGATGGCCGGAGAACCGGCCATCGTCACGCAAACAAGATTCCTGGACGTTCAGTGCGAACCGGTCGCCGCCCTGATCTTTTCGAGCAATTCCTCGGTTTCCTTCGAATTACTCTTTTCGACCTTCGCCTGCTCGATGGCTTTCAGGGCCCACGCTTCCGCATTCTTGTAATCCTTCGCCTTGTATAACAGCGCGGCGTAGGTGTCCATCGACGCGTAATCGGTCGTTTTCGTCACGACATCCTTCATCCATCCGGCCGCTTTTCCGACGATGACCGGATCGTCGCATTTCTCGTAGATCGTCCAGCTGAATTCGTTGATCGCCCCGGCGGAGGGAGGCGGGACGGCGGAGAACTGCGATTCGAAGAGCGCGACGGCCTTGTTCCATTCCCCCGTTCCGACATAATACTGCTGCATGAAGACGGAGCGCCAGTCGGTCTTCTCGCTCACGAGATTCTTTTCCGCCAGGGAGACGATCGATACGGCGGATGGCTCATCATGTTTTTTGATCGCCGATTCCAGCCGGATATTGAGAAGCTGGCTCATCACAAATTCCACGTCCTCGGAACCGTAAAGCGATTTCAGTTTGGAACCGTTGTCGAAGACGTAATCGCTGAACTTCGGTCCGAGCCTGCCGATAAACCTGTGCATGACCGCCCATGCCGGCTCGGAGCTCAGATCGCTGACGGATGCAAGGTAGCTGTTGACCGTCACGCTGTCGGCGGTTTTCCTCGCGTCTCCCTTCAGATATGCCGGACGGTAAAACGGCGGGAACCCGGGATCGATCGCCGCCGATATTCCGGGATAGGATATCCGCTTGGCGGGATCGACGGCATTCGTGATATCGGCAAGAAATTTATCGGCCGGCCGGTATCCCATCGTCTTGTAGACCAGATCGCCCTTTCCGTCGACGATGAGAAACGTCGGAAATGCATTGACGCAGTATTTCATGGCCAGCGTAATGCCGATGCCGACCTCCATATCGTACTTCACCCCGACGAACTCCTTCGTCATGTACTCCGCGACCGCGGAATCGGGGAATACCTCGTGTTCCATCTTTTTGCACCAAACGCACCAGCTGGTGGAACAGTCGACAAAGACAAGTTTATGACTGTCGGCCGCGAGCGACTTGACCTGATCCCAGGTCGTCGAACTGTCGAGAAACCGGAATTTTTCTGCGGCCCGGACCTGGCATCCGGACGCAAGAACGAAAACGATCGTGAGAACCGCAACGAGTATTCTGTTTCGTGACATGGAGTATGCTCCTCTCGGAACTGTTGTGACTGCCTGCCGTCGGCGGGGCGTTCATGCCGGACCGTTGACGCGCTAATGTACGAAAGACCCGGATGATGCACAAGCCGCCCATTTCCCCTCCGGCGGACGTTCCCCGGTTTTTCCCCGCTCCACGCCCCTGTCATTTCCGAAAAATCCGGCATTTTACTATCTTTTCCCCATGGCCGGCAAGCTCTGTCCGAAAATCATACTCGAAGGAACCCGCCTCACCATGAAGACGGACGTCGCCTTCGCGCTCAATGAGCACGCGCGGATCGTCGGCCCGAAAAAATACCGGTATCATTCCCCTCTCATATCGGCGGAATGGTGCGCATTCACCAATGTTCCCTGGGGACGCGGACTCATCAACTTTTCCTCCGAAGAAGAAGCCGCCGCGCTCGAGACGTACCGGACCTGGGTCCGCCTGTTCGAACTCCAGAAATATTATTCCTGGATCATCGACCGTTTCCACATTTCGACGCAGCTCTGGCAGTTCAGGGAGAACGGCAGACGGTACGACTTCGGATGGCTGGAGGAGCGGCTCCTTCCCCTCGGATTTCACATCGTGTTTCTGACCAGACCCGAGGCAAGCTTCGCCGGCGCCAGGGCCGAACGTCTGAAGATTTCCGGAAAGCCTTCCCAGTACGACGATGTCGGCGTCTTCGTCCGTGAACAGGAAGAGTTCCGGCGCGCCCTGGAACATTCCATTCTGCCGTGGAAGGAGTTCGACTGCTCCCGCACGGACGCCGTCGGCATTGCCGGGCAGATCGCAGACTGGCTCGAAGAAACGGGAGGTCTTTTTATGGACGATCCGCCCGCCGCAGACCCGGTAGGCTGATCCGGACCGAATCGGAGTGCGCCCCTCTCCGCGCAAACGGCGCATATTTCCCAACCGACTCACGACCCGTCTTCTCTCTGGCCCGGCGGGTTGCCGATAAGCAGCCATCTCCGTACATTTCCGTGTTCCGGCAGGTGCGGGAGCCACCGGACCGGAGGTACCACACCTTCCGTCACAGACAGGAGATCAGTACGATGAAGAAACTGCCGCTGTTGATTATCGCTCTCCTCCTCACCGCCGTGCCGGTCCGAGCCCAGTCTCCGGCCCGGCAGTATCAGCCGGTGAATTTTTCCCGGGTCCGGATCACCGACGCGTTCTGGAGACCGAAAATTGACAAGGTCGCCACTGTCTCCCTGCCGGCCTGCATTTATCAGACGGAGATCAACACCCCGAGAATCCGGAACTTCGAAAAAGTCGCCCGCCACAAGGGTGAAAAGCACGAGGGGATCTATTACGACGACAGCGACGTCTACAAGGCGCTCGAAGCGATGGCCTATGCGATCGGGGTCCGCCGCGACAGCGCGCTCGAAGCGACCGCCGACCGCTGGATCGGCATCATCGCCGCCGCCCAGATGCCGGACGGCTACCTCAACACCTATTATGAACTCGGCGACGTCGGGAAGCGGTGGACGGAACTCGAGAAACACGAGGATTACTGCGCCGGTCACCTGATCGAGGCGGCGGTCGCCTACTACAACGCGACGGGGAAACGAAAACTCCTCGACGTTGCAATCCGGCTTGCCGATCACATCGATTCGACCATGCGCGGTCAGCAGAGACACTGGTTCAGCGGACACGAGGAGATCGAGCTTGCCCTCATGAAGCTGTACAATCTCACCGGCACGGACCGGTATCTGAAGCTCGCCGACTGGTATCTCCGACAGCGCGGACACCGCTACTATCCCTACGGGGCCAATTGGTTCAAACCGGAATACTGGCAGGACACACTGCCGGTTGCGGACCAGACGCGGATCACCGGCCACGCCGTCCGGGCGATGTATCTCTATTCGGGAGCGGCCGATGTCGCCGCCGCGACCGGAGACCCGGGATATTTCCACGCCATGCGGGAGGTCTGGAAGGATGTCGTCTACCGCAATATGTATCTTACCGGCGGCATCGGATCGTCCGGCGACAACGAGGGGTTCACGCGCGCCTATGACCTTCCGAACGATCTCGCCTACTGTGAAACCTGCGCCTCCGTCGGGATGGTCTTCTGGAACAGCCGGATGGGCCAGCTGACCGGGGACGCCGCCTACATCGACGTCCTGGAACGAAGTCTCTACAACGCCGCCCTCGACGGCCTCAGCCTGAGCGGCGACCGCTTCTTCTACGATAATCCGCTCTCGTCGGTCGGACAGAACATGAGGAGCAGTTGGTTCGGCACGGCCTGCTGTCCCTCCAATATCTGCCGGCTTGTGGCGTCGGTCGGGAATTACATTTACGCGGTGAGCGACAGCAGTCTCTGGATCAACCTTTTCATCGGAAGCTCCACGACCGCCACCGTTGCCGGCACACCTGTCGCAGTATCGATGCAGACCGGTTATCCCTGGACCGGCGACATCCGAATCGAGGTTACTCCCGAACGGCCGGCGCCGTTCACCCTCCGCGTCCGGGTTCCCGGCTGGGCGGAGGGGAGACCGGTTCCGGGCGACCTGTACAGCTTCGTCGATTCCTCTCCGGAGAAGGTGACGGTATCGGTCAACGGACAGCCCGCCGGACTCCGGATGGAGAACGGATATCTGATGCTGGAGCGGAACTGGAACAAGGGGGACGTGGTGGAATATCATCTGCCGATGCGGGTGAACAGGGTAGTCGCAAACCCGCTTCTGAAGGCCGACACGCTCCGGACCGCTCTGCAGAGGGGACCGCTGGTCTATTGTGTCGAGGGCGCCGACGGGAACGGAAAGGCATGGGACATCGTCCTCCCGGAAAATGCGCGATTCACAACGCATCCCGAGAGCATTCTTGGCGAGCAGGTGACCGTCCTTCGCGGGAACGCGGAGACTGCGGTGATCGCGCCGGACGGGCGCAATCTGCGGATGGAAGAATCGCCGATCACGGCGATCCCCTATTATATCTGGGCCAATCGCGGGGAAAACGAAATGCAGGTCTGGCTCCCGACGACGATCAGGGAAGTCAGGATCACCAACTGAAGATACCAGCCATAAAATGAGCGACCGGATCCGGCCGGGAAGGGATTACGTGCTGGTGCTGATCACATAAGATGGCGGTACACCGCCGAGCGGCAAGGCACGACAAAGCCCCGGGACGATTTACCGGGGTTTTATTTTTGGAAGAGAGCCGTCGTTGGATTTCACCCGGAGGTTTTTTATATTAGCGGTGTCCGAACACGATAGGTATAGAGGGAACAACCCGTTCATCAATCCGTTCGGAGTTTTGGAACAACAAATCGCTCGATTTTCACGCGCCAGTAGCTCAACTGGATAGAGCATCAGCCTACGGAGCTGAGGGTTA
>DATKPE010000042.1:0-26774 GCA_035524335.1 Bacteroidota bacterium | reverse complement strand
GGTCATGATTTTTGATGAAGCATCCGAAGCTCTTCATGGCACATTTTACGGATGTCTCTTTCACACTGGTTATTTTCAACCACTAATTCAGCGTGAAGGAAAATGGCTTGAAATAGATCATCAGACGCCTCTTGCTGAACTCTTACTTGGACATATCGTCCTCTTACAAAATTCTGTTATGCAAGCAGCCAATCTAAAATACGAAAATAAAGACGCCCTGATCCATTCGAGGGCAAACATAGTAAAAATCAAGGATTTGTTGTCCGCAACTTCATCGTCTGTCTCAATAAATGAATCAACTGATCTTTGGGGATTTCTTCTTCCAAGAGAAACATAAGCGATTTATCTGAATTAGCCTCATTCCGCAAAGATCCATCTGATATCCATTATTCCCTTACTACCGATATTTGTGTTACACAAACCCTGTTACTTGGACTATTCGTTGAAATAATTTCGCCCCCTTGATTTCCTTTCTCTGGTTTCGTATATTTTACCTGCAAGTAAATTATTCAATATTCCGAAATCTATGGTTGTCGAATTACCCCTTCTTCTTTGCAGAGCTACCGGAATTGCTGGATGAGGAATTAGGGGCCATCAGTCAACGGCAGGTGTTGATAAAAGTGTTGATCATTTCTCTTAAAAATATACAAACTCAACATTTTGTCAGCACAAAATTGGCGAATACATACTGGTTTCCCATGGGGCTGTAGCTCAGCTGGGAGAGCGCCTCGTTCGCAACGAGGAGGCCGTCGGTTCGATCCCGATCAGCTCCACTTTAATGCCTCCCTTTCCCCTGCCGTCGCTGTCGGTCCACCCGATTCCGGCCCGCCGGTATGCCTGACCTGCGGCCTGTAAACCGCCTCATCGGCGAAAAAAGCCCGTACCTCCTCCAGCACGCGCATAATCCGGTCGACTGGTATCCCTGGGGCGACGAGGCGTTCGCGAAAGCCCGCTCCGAAAACAAACCGATCTTCCTCTCCATCGGCTACTCCTCCTGCTACTGGTGCCATGTCATGGAACGGGAGGTGTTCGAACACCCCGCGATCGCCGCTCAGCTGAACGCCGCCGCCGTCTGCATCAAGGTCGACCGCGAAGAACGCCCCGACGTCGACAGGGTCTATATGTCGGCTCTGCAGGCGATGTCCGGCTCCGGCGGCTGGCCGCTCTCGATGTTCCTCACTCCCGGTCTGGAACCGTTCTTCGGCGCGACCTACATTCCCCCGGAATCCCGCTACGGCCGCCCCGGGTTCCCCGAGATCCTCCGTCAGATCAGCCGCCTCTGGCAGTCGGAACGGGAAAAAATCATCTCCACCGGGACACAGATCGCCGCATTCCTCCGCTCTTCCGAACCGGCAGAGAGCCGCCCGGTCACACCCGCCACCCTCGACGCCGCGTTCTCAAGCTTCGTCCGGCTATTCGATCCGGATCACGCAGGCTTCGGCTCCGCGCCCAAATTCCCCCGCCCCGCGGGACTGCGCTTCCTCCTCCGGTATTATAAACGAAGCGGTGAGCCGCGGGCGCTGAGTATGACCCTCGAGACTCTCCGGGCGATGGCACGGGGCGGCATGTACGACCAGATCGGCGGCGGCTTCCACCGGTACTCCGTCGACGCCCGGTGGCACGTCCCCCACTTCGAGAAAATGCTCTACGATCAGGCCCAGCTCGCCTCCCTTTATCTCGAGGCGTTCCAGTGCTCCGGCGATCCGTTCTTCTCCGACATCGCCTGTGAAACACTCGGGTATATCGCCGGCAATCTGACCGACCCCGGCGGGGGATTCACCACATCGGAGGACGCCGAAAGCGCCCCCGATCCTGCCGAGCCGGAGAAACGCGAAGAAGGAGCGTTTTACTGCTGGACCGCGGCCGACATCGGCGCGGCGCTCGGATCCGAACTCGCGCCTCTCTTCTGTTTCCATTTCGGAGTGCTCGATCGCGGCAACGTCGACCATGATCCCTCGGGGATCTTCAGGGACAGGAACGTGCTCTACCGGGCACACACGACGGAAGAAACAGCCCGGCAGTTCTCCCTCCCGCCGGAACGCTGTGCCGAACTTCTGCGGCAGGCCCGCGCGAAATTGTTCTCAGCCAGGGCCGCGAGACCGCACCCGCGCCTCGACAGAAAAATCATCACCGCGTGGAACGGCCTGGCCATATCCGCCTTCACCCTCGCCTGGGAGATTTTCGGAAACCGGACCTATCTGGACGCCGCGGAAAAGGCGGCGGATTTCATTCTTTCTGCGTGCCGCCGCGACGGCAGACTCCTCCGCCGCTCGTGCGACGGGGAAAGCCGCTTCGAAGGGACGCTCCAGGATTATGCGTTCTTCATCGCCGGCCTGACCGACCTGTTCGAAGCGACCGGCGCGGTCCGCTGGCTTACCGCCGCGCTGGAGCTCACGACGGTGCAGACCGCCCTCTTTGCCGATCCGGCCGGCGGGTTCTTCGACGCCGTCGAAGACCCGCGACTCATCATCCGCACCCGGGAACAGTACGACGGCGCCGAACCGGCGGGGAATTCCGTCGCCGCCCTGAATCTTCTCCGCCTCGGACATCTGACCGGCAATGCGGCGTTCCGCTCCGCCGGGGAGGCGGCAATCGCCTCGTTCGGATCGGTACTGGAAAAATCTCCCGAAAGCCTTCCGGCCCTGCTGATCGCGACGGACTGGCTCGCGTCCCCGCCCGTCGAGATCGTCGTCGCAATCCCCGCCGGATCCCCGTTTCCCGAGGCTGTGAGGGAAACGATTCACCGGCGGTTTCTTCCCGTGAAAACGGTCGTCTGGCAGACCGGAAGCGACGGTGTTCTGACGGAAATCGTTCCCGGACTCGGCGGCAAGGCCGCTTCCGGCGCGTCTCCGGCGCTCTACCTTTGCTCCGGTTTTGCATGTCAACAGCCGACCACCGATATTAGGGAATTCAGCCGGCTTCTCGACCGGCTTTCTGCCGCTGGATCCTGACCATGGAAACACCGATCGACCGCGATCTTCAGTACCACTCCGAAGCCGATATCCGGAACATGCGGACCGCCATGCGCTGGTCGCTGGGAACCGGGTTTTTCATGCTCATCCTCAAGTCGTACGCGTATTACATCACCGGGTCGGCCGCTATTCTCTCCGACGCCATCGAGTCGGTCGTGCACGTCCTTGCCGTCTGCTTCGCCGCCTACAGTCTTCATCTGAGCATGAAACCGGCCGACGACGAGCACATGTACGGCCACGACCGGATCGCCTTCTTCTCCGCCGGATTCGAGGGCGCGATGATCATCACCGCCGCCCTCTTCATCATTTTCGAATCGGTCCGGAAGTGGGTTCTGGGCATAGAGCTGGAACAGCTCGGGTCCGGCACGATCTACATCGGCGTCGCCACCGTGATCAACGGAGTGCTCGGCTTCTACCTGATCCGCCGGGGCCGTAAATATCATTCTCTCGTCCTCGTCGCCAACGGCAAGCATGTCCTCACCGACAGCTGGACCAGTCTCGGTGTCATCGCCGGGCTCACGCTTATTCTCCTGACCGGCTGGCTTCCGTTCGATCCGATCCTCGCCATTCTCGTCGCGACCAACATTCTCTGGACCGGCGCCCGGCTCATACGCCAGTCGATCGGCGGCCTGATGGACGAGAGCGACGCCGAAGACGACCGGATCATCCGTGCAATTCTTGAACGGGAAACCTCAAAACACAGCGTCTCCTTTCACGGTCTTCGCCACCGCAATGCCGGCAACAAGCTCGTCATCGAGTTTCACCTCCTCTTCCCCGAAGGTCTTTCCCTCTCCAGGGCCCACGAGCAGGCGACCCTGATCGAGCAGGAACTGCACCGGGGCATCAGCAGGCCGACCGATATCGTGAGCCACCTGGAGCCGGTCGAGGGCCACGACGAGTTCCATCGCAGACACCTTCACATCGGCAAAGATCAGTCACCCCTTCAGTCAAAAGGAGCATCATGACCACCAGCGAAGCATTCATTGCGGAACTCACGCAGGAATCGGAAGGAACCAAATCCCTCCTCCTCCGCATCCCCGAGGAGCATCTCATGTGGAAGCCGCACGAAAAATCGATGACCATCGGCCGGCTCGGCATGCACATCGCCGAACTGACAGGGTGGATCACCACCTGCCTGGAAACCCCCTCGTTCGATTTTCCGGCCGGGAGCTATAAACCGTTCATTCCCTCGGCCCGGGCGCAGATCATGGAGGCCTTCGACAAAAATCTCCGGAAGGCGGTCTCCGTCCTGAGCGTGGCGTCCGAAGAGGTCCTCGCCCGTCAATGGAAATTCACCGTCGGCGGTCAGCCCGTTTTCGAACTCCCCCGGGCCCAGGTCGTCCGCGGCGGCATCAGCCATATCATCCACCACCGCGGTCAGCTGACGGTGTTCCTCCGGCTTCTGAACGTTCCGCTCCCCGGCTTGTACGGACCGACTGCCGACGAACGATGATGCCGGCGATCACACACCAACACGCATTCCGATCCGCACTATGATCACCGCACTGATGTACTCCCTTCTGATCGCATCAGGCATGATGAGCGGACAGACCGGCCCGGATTCGACCGTCACGAACACCGACGGCACGATTTTTACCTACCGGGATTTTCCCTCCCGGTATATCGAACCGTTGACCGTCGAGGTCTGGGTGCCCACGCAGTATGGGAAATCCGACACCGGGCGGTATGCCGTGCTCTATATGCACGACGGGCAGAATCTGTTCGACCCGAAGCTCTCCACGATGGGCATGGCGTGGGAGATCGACAAGACCGCCGCCCGGCTTATGCGGGAGGGAAAAATCAGAAACACGATCATCGTCGGTGTGAGAAGTCCCCGCCGCCGCGAACGGGAATATCAGCCCCAGGGGGCGTACGAGATGTTCGACGATTCGCTCCGGGCCTCCTTCGACCGGCAGTACGGCGGTCCCCCGCTTTCCGACGGGTACCTGCGGTTCCTGGTCGAGGAGGTGAAACCGTTCGTCGACGCTCATTACCGGACGATGGCCGACCGGGGGAACACATTCATCATGGGATCGAGCCGGGGGGGCCTCATCTCGCTCTACGCGCTCGAACGCTATCCTCAGGTCTTCTCCGGAGCCGGCTGTCTCTCGACACACTGGCCGATCCACACTCACGTCAATATCAGAAGGTTCGGGGAGACAATGGTCCGCTATTTTGCCGCCCATCTCCCGGATCCGCGCACCGTACGGATCTATTTTGATTTCGGCACCGAAACGCTCGACGCGGTCTACGAGCCCTATCAGACGATGATGGACAGTGTCATGGCGGCGCGGGGTTTCGGGCGGGGGACCGACTGGATGACGAAAAAATTCCCGGGCGACGGGCATTCCGAAAAATTCTGGAGTAAGCGCGTCGACATCCCGCTCGAATTTCTCCTCCGCCCCTGACGGGCCCTCATTCTGCAATTTTCCGAATTAATGTTATATTACGCGATGCGGAACGTTCATCATCACACGATGCGATTCTGAATGACCCGGGCATCGTTCACCGACCTGGTGAGAAACGCCGGCGTTGTCGGATGCGGCGGCGCCGGATTCCCCGCGCACGTCAAAACCGCCTCGACGGCGGAGTGGGTTATCGCCAACGGCGCGGAATGCGAACCGCTCCTCCACAAGGATCTCGAGCTGATGCGCCGCGAACCGGAGGCGGTGGCCGAAGGGTGCCGCCTGCTGGCCGAGGCGACGGGAGCCCGGCGGACGGTCGTCGGGATCAAGCGGAAATATGAGGATTCGCTCGCCCCGCTCAGGGATGCCCTCGGAAAGACGGGGGCGGAGATTCACTGGCTCGGCGATTATTATCCCACCGGGGATGAGTACGTGCTCGTCTACGAGGTCACCGGAAAGCTGATCCCACCGCACGGAATACCCCTCAACATTGGCGCGGTTGTCAACAACGTCGAAACGCTCCGGAACTACGCCCTGGCCGCGGCAGGGAAGCCGGTGGTCACCAAATACGTAACGGTGGCGGGCGCCGTGCACAGGCCGGGCACATTTGAGGTGCCCATCGGGTCGACCTACGCCCATCTCATCGACGCCGCGGGCGGCGTTACCGCCGGCGATTTTGCCGTCTTCAGCGGCGGCATCATGATGGGAAAACTGGAGACGGACATGACTCTGCCGGTCACCAAGACGACGGCCGGGCTTGTGGTCCTCCCTGCCGATCACCGTCTCGTGCGGCGGAAGGAACTGCCGCTGGAATCGATGCACCGGATCGGGAAGTCGGCCTGCGACCAGTGCAGTTACTGCACCGAATTCTGTCCACGGTACCTCCTCGGCTACGATGTCCAGCCCCACAAGGTGATGCGGAGTCTCGGCTTCACGGCGACGGGCGAGGCGATGTGGAACCAGTGGGCCGATTTATGCTGTTCCTGCGGCCTCTGCACGCTCTACGCCTGTCCGGAGGATCTGTACCCGAAGGAAGCATGCGACCGGTCGAAGGCAGATCTGAAGGCGCGCGGAGTCCGGTTCGACGGCGATATCCCCCTCGAACCGCACCCGATGTACGACGGACGGCATGTTCCGGTGAAGCAACTGATGCGGAAGCTTGGGATCGAGGAATATGATGCGCCAGCGCCGTTCACAGACCGCGCGATCTCGCCGACGCTCATCCGGCTTCCGCTGAAACAGCACGCAGGCGAGCCGGCGAAGCCGGTCGTTGCCGTCGGGCAGACGGTTGCGAAAGGCGATCTGGTGGCCGAGCCGGCTCCGGGAAAGCTGGGAGCGCGGCTTCATGCCGGCATCGACGGTGTGGTGACCAGGATTGCCGACGAGATTATCATCGACCAACGGTAGGAGAGATATGCCGATCCTGAATTCCATAGGGCTGATCGAACTGACGAGCATTGCGGGCGGATATCAGGCGGGGGATGCGATGCTGAAAGCCGCCGATGTCAGGATGCTTCTTTCACGGAGCATCTGTTCCGGCAAGTACATGGTAATGGTGGGGGGGGACGTTGCGGCGGTACGGGCCAGCGTCGAGGCGGGCAAGCTGAGCGCCCGCGCCATGGTCGTCGATTTCTTCACGATCCCGAACGTGCATCCCGACATATTTCCGGCCATTGCCGGCGTGAATCAGGTGGAGATGCTGGAAGCGCTCGGCATCATCGAATCGTTCAGCGTCGCATCGCTCATCGAGGCGGCCGACGCGGCGGTAAAGACGGCCCGGGTGAAGCTGATCGAGCTGAGGCTCGCGATGGCGCTGGGGGGAAAGGCGTTCGTGACGCTGACGGGGGAAGTGGCGGCGGTCCGCTCCGCGGTCGACGCGGGCGCGGCGGTCTGCGCAGAGCGGGGACTTCTCGTCAACAAGGTGGTTATTCCGAACCCGCGGCGGGAGCTCCTGAAGGAATTCGTCTAGAGACAAACAGGGTGCGTGCAAAAATACAAAACCCCGGCAGACAACGGCCGGGGTTTTTCGTTTTTATCGCCGGGCAGTTCAGGTGCCCGAGCTGTAATCGTCCATGTACTTCTTCTGTTCCGGCGTCAGCCGGTCGATGGAGAATCCCATCGTCCTGAGCTTCACGCCGGCGATCTCCTGATCCTGTTCGACCGGGATATCGTAGACCTTCCGCTCGAGCCGTTTCCCCTGCTTGTGGTATTCGGCGAGGCGAAGCTGGGACATGAACTGGTTGGCGAACGACATGTCCATCACCTCCGACGGATGGCCTTCGGCGGCGGCGAGGTTGACCAGCCTTCCCTGGGCGAGGACGTAGATCCTCTTTCCGTTCTTCAGGAGATACTCCTCGTTATCCGGACGGATGCCGGTTATCTTCTTCGTCAGTTTTTTAAGCTGGACGAGATTGATTTCGCAGTCGTAGTGGCCGGTGTTGCAGACGATGGCGCCGTCCCTCATCGTGCGGAAATGACGGTCGACCAGGATATCCTTGACGCCGGTGGCGGTCACGAAGACATCGCCGATCTTTGCCGCCTCATCCATCGGCATGACGCGCATTCCCTCGAGGGTGGCTTTCAGGGCGGCCGTCGGCTTCACTTCGGTTACGATGACATTTGCGCCGAGTCCCTTCGCGCGGAGCGCAACGCCCTTGCCGCAGTGCCCGTAGCCGGCGACGACGAAGTTCTTTCCGGCGAGGAGAACCGACGTGGCGCGCAGGATGCCATCGAGGGTCGACTGGCCCGTTCCGTAGACGTTGTCAAAATCCCATTTCGTTTCGGCGTCGTTGACCGCCACGACGGGATAGCGCAGCGCTCCGTCCGCGGCCATGGCGCGGAGGCGGTGCACGCCGGTCGTCGTTTCCTCCGTGCCGCCGATGACGTAGGGGATCAGTTCCTGATGCCTGTTGTGCACGGTGAAGATGAGATCCGCGCCGTCGTCGAGCGTCAGGTTGGGTTTCATCTTGAGGGTTTCCTCGATGCACCAGTAGAATTCCTTCACGTTCATGCCGTGCCAGGCGAATATCGAAACCCCGTCGGCGGCGAGGGCCGCGGCGACGGCGTCGTTTGTGGAGAGCGGGTTACAGCCGCTCCAGCTGACCTGCGCGCCGGCATCGACGAAGGTCTTGACGAGGACGGCGGTCTCTTTCGTAACGTGGAGACAGCCGGCAATCCTGTATCCGCGGAGCGGCTTCGTTTTCCGGTATTTCTCGCGCAGTGCGCCGAGCACCGGCATCCGGGATTCCGCCCAGGCAATGAGCCTGCGGCCCTCCGCCGCGAGGGAGATGTCTGCAACCTTGTACAACCCTTTTTTCTGATCCATTGAGTTCCTTATGTTTGATTAACGGACTTCTTTTTTAAAGATTTTGACGAGGTCGAGCTTTTCCCACGAAAATTCCTTTTCCTTTCTGCCGAAGTGACCGTTCGTTGCGGTCAGACGGTAGATCGGCCGGCGGAGATCAAGCCGCCGGATGATGCCGCGGGGGGTGAGATCCATCGGCCCGCCGCTGACGGAATTTTTATGGATGACCTGGTCGAGGACCGCATCGGGAACGATGCCGGTGCCGAAGGTGTTGCAGTTGATCGATACCGGCTCGGCGATGCCGATGGCATAGGCCACCTGGATGAGGCATTCGGACGCGATGCCGGCGGCAACGATATTCTTTGCGAGGTGGCGCGACGCGTAAGCGGCGCTCCGGTCCACTTTCGTCGGATCCTTGCCGGAAAATGCTCCTCCGCCGTGGGGCGCGCGGCCGCCGTAGGTATCGACCACGATCTTGCGACCCGTAAGGCCGCTGTCGCCATGGGGCCCGCCGACTTCGAACCGGCCGGTCGGGTTGACGTAAAACTTCGTGCGCCGGTCGAGCAGATCGGCCGGTATCACGTGGCGGACGACATGTTCGATCACATCGTCGTGGATCTTCTTCTGGGAGACGTGGGGACCGTGCTGTGTCGACACCACCACGGTCGCGATACGGACAGGCCGTTTTCCCTCGTACTCGACCGTCACCTGCGATTTCGCATCCGGCCGGAGATACGGCATGAGGGCGTTTTCCTTCCGGCGGATCGACGTGAGCCGGTGGACAAGCTTGTGGGCATACATAATCGGCATCGGCATCAGCTCGGGTGTTTCGGTGCACGCGTAGCCGAACATCATCCCCTGGTCGCCGGCGCCGCCGGTATCGACGCCCATCGCGATATCGGGCGACTGGGTATGGATCGCGGAGAGGACAGAACAGGAGTCGGCGTCAAAGCCGATCCCCGCCTCGGTATAGCCGATCTCCTTGATGACGTCCCGGACGATCTTCTGGACATCGACATATCCCTTCGTCGTCACTTCGCCGCCGACCAGGGCGAGACCTGTGGTGACGAAGCATTCGCATGCGACGCGGGACATGGGATCCTGGACGAGCAGGGCGTCGAGCACTGCATCGGAGATCTGGTCGCAGACCTTGTCCGGATGACCGCCGGAAACGGATTCAGAGGTGAACAGATGAGCCATGCAGGGTTCCTTCGTTAATGATATTCGATTTCTGACGAGTCGCCTATGTTGATCTTCTTGAATGAGCCGCGCACCACCGTATTGACGCCGACGATCGAGCCCTCGAGCATCGACTGGGCGACGACCGCATCCTCGCTGATGATCGAGTCGCGCAGGATCGAGTCTTCCACGACCGCTCCCGCCGCCACCGTGGCGTAGGGACCGATGACGGAATTGACGATCTTCGCCGTCCGCGCGATATGCACCGGCGGGATGATCACCACGCCCGGGCACTTCCCGTGCGTCCCGTTGATCTCCAACAGGTGCCGGTTCGTTGCCAGCAGGGTCTCCGGTTTCCCGCAGTCGTACCATCCTTCGACCGGGAATGTCGTGATCTTCTCGCCCTGTTTGAGCATCAGCTGAAGCGCGTCGGTCAGCTGGTACTCCCCCTTCGTCGTCTTTTTCCGCGTGAACAGCTCGTCGATGCAGGCGGCCAGCACTTTCGGCCGCCGGATCCAGTAGAGACCGACGATCGCGAGGTTGCTGACGGGATGTTCCGGCTTTTCGACCAGATTCGTGACACGACTGTTTTTCACCTCGACAACGCCGAACCGGCGCGGATCCTCGACGCTCTTGACGCCGATCGCCGAGTTTGCCTGCCGGAGCACCGGACGGAGGTTCACATCAAAAATCGTATCCCCGAGGATGATGAGGATCGGATCGTCCGTGAACGACTCCCGGCTCAGCGAAATCGCATGCGCGAGACCGAGCGGTTCCTTCTGTTCGACAAACTCGACGTCGATCCTGTAATGCCTGCGGACATATTCCTCGATCTTGTCACCAAGATGGCCGATGATGATGGTCGCTTCATCGAATCCGTCGGCGATGATCTTGTCGAGAATGTGCGCGATGATCGGTTTCCCCGCCACATTCAGGAGAACCTTCGGAATCGTGAAGGTGTGGGGCCGGAGCCGGCTACCGAATCCGGCAACCGGAATGATGGCACGCATGGAATCCCCTTTCAGCTGGTGGCGATCGTCACTTCTCTTGTGCCCCCAACCGGATTCGAACCGGTGTTACAAGCTTGAAAAGCTCGTGTCCTAGGCCTCTAGACGATGGGGGCGGATACATTGAAAATGGTAAATTAAACGGGCGGGTGGAGATGGCGTACCTGCATCATACGAAGCCGCGAAGTCTTTTAAGTCGCGGTGAATATTGCAGTGAGTCCGGACGCCCCGAAGGAGTCGCTTACGAATCCCATCGGATAGTACACCTGCACCACGAAGCAGTTCAAGCCAGTACTCTGTTTCGTCTGCTTCTTCCAGAACAATATGTATCATCGATACGAACTCCGCTTTCGATCGCGATCTGCATACTGCCCGATAATTCGCATCGATCGAGATCGCCGACCCGAGGAACTGTTTCGTCAGAATTTCCGCCGCCTATGTTCGCGGCAGTTTCTCCATAACCTTTAATACATCAACCGCAAAAGCCCCGGTCCGATCCCGCAGTATTCCGGAATTCACAATATCCCCCAAACCGCTGAATATCGCTAATTTTACAATTTACATTTTCAAATTTACAATTTTCTGGGGTGTCCAGTGGGACTTGAACCCACGACCTCCAGGGCCACAACCTGGCGTTCTAACCAACTGAACTATGGACACCGTGAAAGAAGACTTTCAAGATAGTGAAAACAGGCAAAAAAAACAAGGATCCACGTCACAAAAAAAGGTACACCCAGTGAGCGACCATGAGAAAGAAGAATGAATTCCCGCCGGAAACAGGTTTTTGAGAACTCCGTCGTTATTCCGCTCGGATCCCTCCGATCAACGATACAGACCGATCTGCTCCCGTAATTCTGAAAATTTCCCCCTCATGAGACGGGGACCCGGGTAAAAATATACCGGGGAAGAGCTCCCTCGTTCCCCCTCCGCCAGGAGGAATATCGGCCCGCTGTTGAATCATTGCCCGGAAAAGCCTATCTTAAGATCATCCTTCGTTCGATCGTTCTTTCCGGTGTGCACCCCTTTCCCTGCTGATTCTGCATTGAAACGACGGAATCGCTCACTCAGGTCATCCGCTTTTCAGGGGGAATGCATCCCCCCGCCCCTGGTTTGCGGGAGCGGCGGATCGGCCCGTGCACAACTGAAGCTGTCCGCTGACCGTGTTCGGCCCATACATGTTCATGGCTCCTCCATATTCCATCATAACCGTCCCGCGCCCCGTCGCGGTGCCCCCGATTGCGCGCGCGACCGACCATCCCTGCGGCAGGAAGAAATCTGCGGGCGGGTGCGCATCGTGAGCGACCGCGAAGAGACCCCCGACATCACCCGTCTCCTGGAGGAGGCGAGGCTCGGGAACGAATCCGCTCTGCACGAGATCATCCCGCTGGTCTACGACGAGCTCCGTCGGATCGCGGCGGTAAATCTCCACCGCTCCGGTCCGGCGCAGACAATGTTCACAACCGATCTGGTGCACGAATCGTTCCTCAAGCTGACCGGGAGCCGGAGCCTGAGGTGGGAGAGCCGGCTTCATTTCTTCAACATCGCGGCCTCCTCGATGCGGCAGATCCTGGTCGACCACGCGCGGGCGCGCCGTTCCGAGAAACGGGGCGGCAGACTCACGCGCGTTCAGCTCGACACCTCCCTTCCCGTCCGGACCGAATCTCTGGACGACATTGCGGCGCTCGACGAGGCGATGCGGGAGCTCGAAAAAACGGACGCCCGCGCCGCCCGTATCGTCGAACTCAGATTTTTCGGAGGACTCACAAACGACGAAATCGCGGAGATCCTCGCCCTTTCGGCCAGAACGGTCAAGCGCGACTGGGAATTCGCCCGCGCCTGGCTGTTCCGGAACCTGAACGAACCGGCCCGCTCATGAACGAGCAGACCGAACGGCTCAAGAACTTTTTTGCCGACGCGGTCGGAATGGATGCCGCCGGCCGGGAGCGCCTGATCGCGGACATCCGTGTGAAGGATCCGGCCGTCGCCGCCGAACTTCTCTCGCTCCTCGGCGCCCATGACCGTGCCAGCGATTTCCTCGCCCCCCTCTACCCGTCCCAGTCCGATGCCCTCCCCGATCCCAGGACCGGCACTTCCGCGGGACCTTACCGCATCGCACGCCTCATCGCACGCGGCGGTATGGGGGAATTGTACCAGGGCGTCCGCGACGACGGCGCCTTCGACAGGGTCGTGGCGATCAAACTGATGCGTTACGGCATGAGTCCTGCCGAACTCCAGCGCAGGTTCGCCCTCGAACGGATGACCCTCGCCCGCTTCGAGCATCCGAACATCGCCCGGCTCCTCGATGCGGGAACCCTCCCCGACGGAATTCCCTATCTCGTCATCGAATACATCGACGGCGAACGGATCGACGAATTCTGCGACCACGGCCGACTCACCATCGCCGGCCGCCTTCACCTCTTCCTCAAGGTCTGCGATGCAGTGCAGTATGCCCATCAGAATCTCGTCGTGCACCGCGATCTGAAACCCGGCAACATCCTGGTAACCTCCGACGGTGTGCCGAAACTGCTCGATTTCGGGATCGCAAAACTCCTGGGCACCGATGCATCCCCCGGCGAGGACGACGCCACCCGGACCGGCCCCGCCCCTCTGACGCCGGAATACGCCAGCCCCGAACAGCTCCGCGGAGAACGGGTCACGACCTCCAGCGACGTCTATTCGCTCGGCGTCCTCCTCTACAAACTCTGCACCGGTCAGAAACCGCACGACGTCCGGGGATCGCTCCCCCGTGAACTTTCCGCCGCGATGTTGGCGACCGACCCTGTCCGTCCCGCCGCGCGCGACCTCCTGATCAGTTCGGCGGACGGTCCGGACCGGATCCGTCAGATCCTCTCCGGCGACCTCGGTCTCATCATCCTGACGGCACTGCGGAAGGAACCGGAGCTCAGATACAGGTCGGTGGAACAGTTCGCCGACGACCTGCGGCGGTACCTCGACGGGATGCCCGTCTCCGCCCGCGACAACACCTTCGCCTATCGCGCCTCCCGGTTCATCCGCCGGAACGCGATCGGCGTCACAGCCGCCGCCCTTCTCTTCCTCATCCTGGTCGGCGGACTCACCGCAACCATCTACCAGGCCAGACGGGCCGAGGAGGAAAAACTCACCACCGAACATATCAACACCTTCCTCCGGCAGATCCTCAACTATACGAATCCGCGAAAACACCTCCCATCCGACACCGGGCATGAGACAACCATGAAGGAAATGCTCGACGACGCCGCACGCCACATCGCCGCGCAGGGCGGATCGATAAAGCCGGAAATCAGGGCCGAACTGGAACGGACCCTGAGCGAAAGCTACGGCGGACTGGGACGGTACGATCTCATGTATCAGCATCTGCGGATCTACATCACCCTTCAGGAAGGGATGTACGGGAAAAACGACCCGCGTTCCCTCGATGCCCTCGGCCTCTGGGCCGCCGATCTGTTCGCACAGGGGAAAATGAGCGAAGCGGAGACGGAATTCCGGGACCTCATCCCCCGGATGCGCACCGCATTTCAGGAAGGAAACATCCGGGCCGAGGTTCTCACCACCGCCCTCAACAATTTCGGCTACCTCCGCCGCACCCAGGGCGATTCGCACGAAGCCGAAACGGCGTTCAGGGAGGTCCTCTCACTCACACCCGCCTTCTCCCCGGAGTCGCGGTTCATGCCCGGCCTGACGAAATGCACACTCGCCTCCACCCTCGCGGACCAGGGAAAATTTGACGAGGCGCTCCGAACCTCCCGCGACGCCGTCGCCGAGTATGCCCGGAGCGGGGATACCACCCTTCCCGATTTCGGTTTCATGATGACGGTTCTGGGCGGATTTCTCACCGAGACGGGCGCGTACGATTCGGCCGGCGTTCTCCTCCGCAGGGCGGAATCGATCTTCCGGCGATCGGTCGGACCCACCCATCTCTGGTTCGGCGATAATATCAGGAATCAGGCGGCCCTGTTCTATGCGGAAGGAAATTATCCCCGGGCGTTGACCGCGGCCGACGAGGCGATCGGGATCTATCTTTCCAGCTTCGGTCCCCATTACGATCACTACCCCACCGCCCTCATGATCAGGGGCCTCGCCCTGAACGCCTGCGGCAGACAGCACGAAGCCGATACGCTCCTGCGGATGGCGCTCCGGCTCAGAACCGAATCGCTCCCGAAAGGACACCCCTTCACCTCGATAGCGCAGGGAGCTCTCGGGGAATGCCTTGCCTCGGAGGGAAAGTACGAGGAAGCCGAATCGCTCCTCCTGACTTCCTACCGCGATCTCACGGCGTCACAGGGTAAGGAGAATCCCCGCACACTCCGCGCGGCCGGGCGCCTCCGGGCACTCTATCTCCGCTGGAACAAACCGTCCGAAGCGCTCCGCTACGGCGGCTGAACTGCTCCCTTCTCAGTCCCGCTCCACCCGCACATATGCACTGCCGTATCCGGGCAGGAGGAACCCGTTCCCCGGCTGACCGCCCGGCATACCGTCGGGGCCGCTCCGGGAAAATTTCATCTGACTTTTTGTGTTCCAGCGGATCCGGACCAGGGCGGAATCCGCCGCCGGATTGTACAGATAGATCAGCCAGCCCCCCTCCACCGGCCGGACAGATTCCGTCACCACGCCCGCCGGTTCGAGCCGGAACAGTTCCCGGACGGGGCGCCGGTCTTTTCCGGCGGGTGTCACGAGAAGCGGTTCCCTGCACTCCCTCCCGAACCGGACGGCATCATCAGGGTGAAATGCCGCATGGGGCATCAGGGCGTACCGGATCTCCGTGATCCCTTCCTGATCGGCCTTGTAATTGGTGTGCCAGTAATTGTTCATGACATACGAATAGACCGGGGGCGTGGTATCCGCGGATGTCATCCAGGGCTTTTCCGCCGTGATCCGCCCGAGCTCGATCAGCGGGACGTCGGGGGTTGCGAGCGTGATGCCGTACCCGGCGTTCGAAACATCGACCCACGACTGCACCGAAAAGAAATTCCTGCACGAGCCGGCGAGCTGATCTTTTTCGGGACGGACGATGCCGTTCGCCACGTCGTACCGGATCGCCGCATCCGGTACGGCGAAGGGGAATGCGACGTGCATTCCCTCCTTTTCACGGACCGCGAGCTTGTCGAATACCGTCACAATATCGACCCGGCTGGTTCCCTCCGTAATCCGGATCTCCGTCCGGTAGTTCCGGCACCCCGGTGCATCGCCTGCGACAATGAGCGATTTGATCAGTTTTCCCCACTCGCCCGGGGTCACGGTCACATGCAAAAGAGAACGGGCGCTGTCGGGATCGGTCCCGGGGACATAGAGATATTTATTCAGCTCCGCGGTGCCGGAGACAAACTGTTTGCCGCCCGATTTCCAGTACAATTCACTCACAGAGCCAGTCCGCGGGTCGACCGAGAGCCGGAGGTTTCCGTTTTCCAGAACGGTTCCGGAAGCGGAACGCCGGGCGGCAGGTTTTCGTCCCCCTTTCCGGATTTCAAGAATTTCGGAGGAGAACGGGGGAAGGTTATCGACTTTGACGGCCAGGTCACCGTCCGCAAGCCTCTGTGCAGGAACGCTCCTGCCACCGGAATCGATTACCTCATCGCCGCCGGCGCTCAGGGAGGCAGGCACCATCGTCACATCCGACCGGCTCCAGCCCGTGGGATTGAAGATCGCGACACGGGACCCGTTCACGGCCGGGCCTGCACGATACCCGAACGCGGTGTCGAGGAGTCTGTGCGAGAGAGAGTCGGCAGTGAGGGCGAAACCACGCTTTATCTCCCACTGCTTTTTCACTTCCGGATCGTCGGGCTGTTCGACGCTGTTTCCGGCGCCCCATGTATGTTCGTCGTAGAGGACGACGTTTCGCCACGCCTCCGCATCCTCCCCGGCAGGAAACCGCCCGGGGGCCCGCATCGACCAGAGCGCCTCGGCCTCCACCAGCCGGCCGACGGCGCGGCGGCAGAGCGCGGTCTCGAATGCCGTGGACTGTGCGCCATCCTCCCAGTACGGGGTAAAATCTCCCGCAAAGACCGGCAGGTCCCTTCCATGCCGCCGTTCGAACTCCTCGAACATCTGCCGGTGCGTGGCGATGATCAGCCTCGGTGAGAGGTAAGTCGCATTCCATCGTCTGACATAATCGGAGAGCGTGGAATCGGGAGGACCGTTATCGCCCAGCGTGTAGGGCATCTGGACGATCGAATACGGATACCCGGTCTCATCCAGACGCCGCATCATCTTCATCAGCTTTTCGTCGCCCAGTTTCGCGAGGGTCCCCTCATGGAAGCTCGAATAGCCGGCGCCGGCGACCCAGAAGAGTACTTTCTCGCCGCCCGACTGCGAAGTCCAGTAAAAGGGCCGGTCGCCCCATTGCGAGAGAACGAATCCGATCCGGTCGCCCGAGTTCGGACCGCTTGCAAAATATCTGATGCCGCTCTGAGCAAGGGCGGGAACGATACCCCACGTGAATCCGGGAATATCCGAGACGAGCGCCGTCGTGACCGGAATCCCATATTCCCGCGAAAAGCTTCTCGCATAATCGGTGAAATGACTCATTTCGACGGACGTTGCCAGACCTGTCAGCTCATTCCCGTACAATGCGTTGATCCCGATGCTTCCCTCCCGGATCGCATCGAGAAGCTTCGCTTTTCGCGTCTCATCCGCCTGCCGGAGATAGCTCTCGAGCGGCCAGAGAACTTCGATGTTCCAGCGGTACCGGGCATCGGGGGGATAATCGCGCGTCGCATCGATCAGCCGGAGGGCTTCGTCAATGTTGCGCCACTGCTTCTGCTCGACCACCGTCTGAATATCGGTATACCCGATGTCGTTATGGGAGTGGGAAAGGAGATAGATATCTCTCCGCTGAACGGGACGCACGGTGAAGGCCGTGGTGCAGACAGTGATACCGTTCACCCTGTAGAGGAGGGTCCGCCCGGAGGGGGAGGAGACAGCCGGAATCGGAAGCGAATAGATGTTTGCGCCGATCCGGAGCGTATCCTTTTTCAGGAGCGAGCCCCCGGCCGATATTTCGGCGAAACTTCCGGGCTGAAGATTATCGAGGCTGACACGGAGAACCTGCCGGGCTCCGTCGCCGTCCCGGAAAAGGGCCGGTTCCGCCCGCACAGACGGGGTAAAGCTGAATCTGTATTGAAACGTCATGTACCATTCCAGACTGCCGGCTTCTTCGCCGACGACCGAGAGAACAAGCGGTTTCCCGGGAGCCGCATCCTTCCTCGGAAGGGAGAGATACATGTAGCCGAACTGATCACCGAACCTGTCGGCTATCCGGGCGGAGAACGAGAGCCTCGTCCCGTCGGCGGAGGAGACCGACCAGTGCGACGCGGTGGAGTCCTTGAAATTTCTGAACGTGAGCCGCAATCGCCCGTCGATATAGAGACGGAAGGGGTGACCGGTTTTGCTTTCTCCCCAGCCCGACCGCTCCAGTCCGGCGATCCAGATAAACCTGATGGTATCTCCGCGGTAGCCGGACGGAACGGTATCCGTTTCCCACGAGGCGGAGTTCGCCTCGCTGTTGGCGCGGACGATCAGGGCCTCTTCCGCGTCGGGATGGGAGGAGTGGTACACGATCGTCTGACCCTTGAGCGCCTGCCGGAATCCGTTCAGCAGATTTCCCCCGGGCGCCGGGGACGACGGCGCGGCGGTCGTCACGTTGATGACGATGTCCCCGCCCGGCTGACCGCCGAGGGCGGGATTGAGGGTGAACAAGAGCGACAGAAGTATGACACCTGCGGCACATAATTTCATAGAGACGACCCTCTCCGCGGATAGTTCGTTCGATCGGGGAAATGTTGACAATTTCGGGGACGAAAGCAAGCCGGAGAGGGAAATACTCATTTGAATAGACCGGCGGCGCTCCAGTCGGGATGCCGATTGCGAAAGCGAGGATGGAGTCGACGGCGCGGAATGGGATCGCGCCCTGCGGACCGGACGCAGGCTGTGGCGTGATCAGGGGCGGACGAGCTGTGCCCGTTTGGTGAGGGGGGTCGAAAGGAATTCAATCCACGCAAGAAGCTTTTCCCTCGTATCGGATTTCTTCAGGAAACCTTCGATATACGGTTCATGGATGGCTCCCCGGACGGTCGTATCATCGTAGGCGGAGAGATAGAGAAACGGCGTGTACTTATATTCGGGGATGCCGCGGACATGTTCGTAAAATCCGTATCCGTTCATGCCGGGCATGAAAACGTCGGAGATGATGAAATGGATAGGCCTGCGGTTTCTGACGTGTTCCTTCAGGATTTCGATACCCTGCGCGCCGCTTTCCGCGCACACGACGTTGTTTTCAGAATTCTCAGTGATATAATCGAACAGCAGGTTCCTGAAATCCGGTTCGTCGTCCACGATCAGAATATTCAGCATCTCCATCCTCTCTGCACGTCACCGCGTCTCACTGCACGGCCGGTCGACCGCCTTTGCACATACCGGCCCTTTCCTGAACTTCCTCCAACCTCTTCTGAATAAAACAATATATATGCCATCCGTCCCGTCAAATGCCGCACCATTTTCATCGTTATTCATCCAAAAATGATATTCTCATTCCGGGTCTTCTCATGTCTGAAAGAACAGTTCTGCACGTATATGCAGATCTGAAAAGGATACAGGCCGGGGGGATTGAATACGATACCCCGCCGGAGGTGATGAAATGGCTGGAGAGCGTCCGCCGGAAAGGTCGGTCGCGGGCTCCATGACAGTGACGTTTCGGAGTGGATACAGGTTTGCGATTGTTTCCAGGGCCCGGAAACGATATGCGAAACCGGCGGGAGAGAGAACCGGGTATCGTGCTTGGTTTTCTTGAATTAATTCCCTATTTTTGATTCCGGTGTTCAGCGGGCCCCATCACCCGCTCCTGATCTTCTTCATTCAAACGGCACGATTTTACGCGTCGGGCATGTACGGGGGATGGGAGGGACGGGAATCTCCTATCCGGGCCCTGTTTCGTGCGGATGAAAAAAGATCAGAGAAGGAATGCCGGGTATGCCGCTCGTTTCGTTGATTTCCGCAACAGATCCTCCTCCGGCGGGAATTGTACGGACAGGAACACATTCCGCTGGACATTCACCACAGAACCGATTCACCGAATCAGGGACATTCCATCCCGCATGAGACCCAGATCACATACCGGCGATAAAAAGTTGTTTATTATAAACCCCGGAGTCCAAGAGGGGAATTCTCAACCAACCGAGAGCACAACGTGAGCAAATCCACCATGCCTTATGCCCTCGTCGTGGGCGACATTGATCTGGTGCGCAGTGTCGGCCAGGCGGGTATCCCGCTGTTTGTCTGTTCACATTACGAGGAGAACATCGGATTCCATTCCCGGTACTGCAGACGCCCCGTTCACGTCGCCCGCACGAGTTCCGAGGGTTTTGCGCGCGATCTGATCGAGTTCGGCAAGGCGCACGGGGAAAAGATCGTTTTTTTCAGCGACGACGACCGGGCCGTCATGAATTTTTCCGAGCACCGCGAGGAGCTCGGCAAGTACTATTACTACAATCTTCCCGAGCATTCGATGGTGAAGGCGGTCCTCGACAAGCGCGAGTTCGCCACGCTCGCCCGGGAGCGGAACATCCCCGCCCCGGTCATGTTCACCCCCTCGTCGCTCGAAGAGCTCCAGAAGATCATCGACAAGATCCCCTTCCCCTGCGTCATCAAGCCGGCGAACAAGCACGACTGGTGGCATCCCAAATTCCATGAGATCGTGGGCCCCTATCAGAAAGCCATCCGGTGCGATTCGAAGGACGAGCTGATCCACTGGTACAAGAAAGTGGTCCAGATCAACAACGACATCATCGTTCAGGAGTACGTGGCGGGCAACGACGCACATCTCTACAGCATCAACATGTACTTCAACCGCAAGCAGGAGATGCTCGCCTACTTCATCGGGCACAAGCTCAGGATCTTTCCGATCCATGCGGGGGTCGCCACCCTTGCCGTGACCGTCGACGATCCCGGCATCCGCGATCTGGCCGTCGATATCGCGCGCAAGCTCAACATCACCGGCCATCTCAACATCCAGTTCAAGCAGGATCCGGACACGAAGGCGCTGAAGGTGCTCGAGATCCACGCCCGGAACAGCACGTGGTGCCATCTCTCCACGGCGGCGGGACGGAACATCACCGGCATCGCCTACTACGACATGATCGGGCAGAAGTGCCCGCTCCCCGACCGGTACGAAACCGGCGTGAAGTGGCTCGACATCTCCAAGGATGTGAAGGCCTTTCTCGCCTACCGCCGCGCGGGCGAGATGACGCTCGGCGCCTGGCTCTCCTCCCTGCGGGGCCCGACCGTTCATCATCTCTGGTCCCTGCAGGATCCGAAGCCTGCCCTCATGGAAACGTGGTACATCATGCGGCGGCGGTTCCGCCGGAAAATCGTCTCCGGCGCAGCCCCGCAGGAATAAACAGGCGGCACGCCGCCATCATCACATCATCACGGACAGACTGCATGGACGTTCACGAACAAAAAAACAAGGTCACCACATTCTTCGACGAAAGCAAGGAATGGCGCGGCACCGTCTATGACGCCGACAATTCCTACTTCGGCCGGGTCATCATCCGCAGAAAGGCCTATGCCTTCGAGATGATCCGGAAAATCCCCGATCTTAAGATCGGCCACGCGCTCGATGTGGGGTTCGGTTCGGGCGTCTACATCGAAGAACTTCTCAAGATGGGGTTTGAATGCAGCGGCGTCGACCTCTCCCGCGAGATGGTCGATGCGTGCGAGAAACGGATGAAAACCGAGCTCGACGCCGGCCGTCTCCATCTCGGCCCCGGGGAAGTGGAGCATCTCCCCTTCAAGGACAACATGTTCGACCTGGTGATCTGCATCGGCGTGCTCGGTTACCTTTTACGGGACGAAAAGGCGCTGGCGGAACTCAAACGGGTCGTGAAACCGGGCGGCTATCTCCTCCTGAATCTCACGAACATGTATCCGCTGAGCGATCTCGACTATCTCCTCCGTCGTAAGATCAAGGGCTGGTTCTTCCCGAAATCGATCCCGGTGCCCGACGTCGAAAATCCGCCTTACGCCATGCAGAGCGATTACGTCCTCAAGGCGCGGAAATTTCACTTCAAATCGTACAACCTCTGGAAATACGAAAAACTGGTGCAGGACGGGAAGTTCGTGAAGGTTGATTCGATGACTTACGGCTTCGAGTTCCGGCTCCTGCGGAAGATCGGGATCCCCGGTAGTATGGTCGACCGCCTGGAGCTGTTCTGCGAAAGCCTGTTCCGGAAAATCCACATCCCCTATCTCTCCTACTCCGGATGGGTCTACACGGCGGTCTTCCGGCGAACGAACTGAAACAGCCCGCTTTTCCGCGGGTATGACGGCCGGACAGGTATCGTCCTGCGGAACGACGAAAATCGGTTGAACTTCCTTCAACCGATTTTTTTTGCCCTCCCCGCGCGTTGCTGAACGCATTTTCCGGGATCCGGATGAAAGCGCCTTGATAATGGCGCCGGCCCTGAGTACATTACGGCATCACGGGAGGTTCGTTCCTGCCAGGATGTGCCCGGGCAACCGGCGCGTCAACATCCGGCGTACCCCGACGTTCAGGAGGGATCGATGAGGAAACTTCCGGTAAGCATGCTCTCGGGCGTGCTCCTTGCGGCACTGTGCATCACACGCGCCTCTGCCGTCATCATTTTCACCGCCGACAGCCCGAAAAAAGTCGTCTGCGGAAGCGACGGCCGGTTTACCTGCACGATATACGCCAAAAACCTCTCCCCGCCGGAAAATTACAAAATCAGACTCGTCACCGGCGAGAACGTCAGGAGGGCAGGATACGAAATCGCGTCGACGCTTCCGGCGTATGAAATGAACGGCCCCCGCATCGGCCGGGTCCACCCCGTTCCGGACGCCGCCGGTTCGGCCGGAGATCTCACCCCGTGGCAGAAGAACGAGGTGAGATCGATCGTCGTCACCGGCAATCTGGCCGACGGGAAAAAGCCCGGGAGCATCAGAATTGTGGTCGACTGGCCGGACGAAAACGGAATCCTGATGTCGTCCGAGCTGACAGTCACACTCCTTCCCGCCGGTGCCCGGTAACACCGGCCGGGGAAACGATACGACCGGCGCGTCGTTCCCTCATCTCCCGCTTCAAAAACGGATCCGCACGGTCATCGGGATCCGTTATTTCTCATCGATGTAATACGCAGAACCGCCGATGAAAAACCTCCCCTGAACAATGCTGTCCCACCCTCTGGCCAGCCGGACCGAGACGTCGTCGGGCTGGATACCTCCTACGCTCACCTGGATTTCTCCCCCTTCCACCACCCGCCGGTTCTGATCGTCAAGGAAGGAAAGTTGCCGGGGTTCCAGCGCGAATTCGACCTTTTTCTTCTCTCCGGGCTTCAGAATGATATGCCGGAATCCGGCGAGTGAACGGAGCGGCGACCAGTCACCGCCGGCGCGCCGCTTCACATAAAGCTGGATCGATTCCTCACCCGCCACCGCTCCGACATTCTCGACATCCGCCGAGATGTGCACGGTATCCGACGCCCTGACGGGCGCGGCGGGCCTGTGCAGATTGCTGTACCGGAATTTCGTATAACTTAATCCGAACCCGAACGGGTAGACCGGTGTGCCGCGGAAATACCGGTAAGTCCTCCCCTTCATGGCATAGTCGGTGAACGGCGGAAGATCATCGGCGGACGCATAGAATGTCACGGGAAGCCTGCCGGATGGACTGCAGTCGCCGAACAGGACATCGGCGATCGCATCACCGCCCGCCTCGCCGGGGTACCACGCCTCGAGAATCCCCTCGAGATGCTCCGCCTCCCACGCAATGCCGAGCGCGCTCCCGTTGAGAAGCACCAGCACAAGCGGCTTCCCGGAGGCGGCAACCTCGCGGATGAGATCCTCCTGCGGAGCGGGAAGGCCGATGGAGACCCTGTCGCCGCCGGAGAACCCGGGCACATGCACATTCATCTCCTCCCCCTCGAGCCGGGGCGAAAGCCCCATGCACATGACGATGACGTCGGCCTCCTTCACCGCATCCAGCGCGCGTCGTTTCAGATCCGGATCGGGCGCCGACCAGAGAAGTCGGACGATCGCATCGGGCCTCCGATGCAGGTATTCGAGCCTTATGCGGCGGAGTTCTCCCGCCGTACAGCGGACCTGTTTCCACCGGGTCGCTACCTCGTGACTTCCATCCGCTTCCAGCAGGAGGGAATCATCCAGGTACAGGCGCGCCGCCCCGAGGACGCTCAGACCGACGTCATAGGTTCCGGAAACCGGCGGAACCACCGACCCGGTCCACCGGACGCTGAAGCTGTCGGGGAGTCCCGGCGACGCCGGACCGTCCCACCAGGTGAAATCAACGGCAGTATCGATCCGGCTGAGGACAGCCGACCCGGAGAGCCGGTTGTTCGCAAAATACTCACCGGTCAATCCGGAGCGCCGGTCATCGCTTTGCCCCGCGGCAAGCGCTTCCGCCGGCACCACAACGAGGGAAGGAACGTTCTCCGCGACATCACAGCCGCGGGCATAGATCACTTCCGTCCCGGGCCCGACGGCGCGTCTGATCCCTTCGAGCGGCGTGACCGCAGCGGACGGAATGCCGTTGTAATTCCCGGGCAGAATCTCCGGATCGTCAGCATTGGGACCGATAACCGCGATCCGGTGCAGGTTTTTGCTCAGCGGCAAAACGCCATTCTTATTTTTCAGAAGCACAATCGATCTGCGGGCGGCCTCGCGCGCCAGCTCCCGGTTTTCCGGAGCGTCGATAACGTCGGCGGGGATCCGGGAATAGTGCACCTCGCCGGGCGGATCGAACATCCCGAGGCGGAACCGGGCGCGGAACAGGCGGCGCACCGCCTGATCGACGAGCGGTTCGCCGACCAGGCCTTTTCTGACCGCAACTCCGAGACTGTCGTACGTGACACCGCAATTGAGGTCGACTCCCGCGCGAAGCGCCATCGCCGCCGCTTCCGGTGCGGATCCGACCGCTTTGTGGGTCGTATAAAAATCCATCAGGGCCCAGCAGTCGGAAACGACATATCCGTCGAATCCCCATTCCTCCCGGAGAATGTTTTGCAGAAGGAGATTACTGCCGCAGCAGGGTGTGCCCCGGAACCTGTTATAGGCGCACATGACCGATTGTGCCCCGCCCTCGACGACCGCGGCCCGGAACTGGGGCAGATAGGTCTCCCGGAGATCCCGTTCATCGACCACCGCGTCGAAGACATGCCGATCCGGTTCCGGACCGCTGTGGACAGCGAAGTGTTTCGGGGTGGCGATGGTTTTAAGGTAGCGCGGATCCTCGCCCTGCATCCCTTTCACGAAGGCGACGGCGAGCCGGCCGCTGAGGTACGGATCCTCGCCGTACGTTTCCATTCCCCTCCCCCATCGCGGATCGCGGAAGAGGTTGATATTCGGGGACCAGAATGTGAGTCCCTCGTAAATTCCGTGCCGTCCCTTCCGGAGGGATTCGTGATATTTGGCCCGGGCTTCGTCGCTGATGACGGTGGCGACCCTGAGGAGGAGGTCCGCATCCCAGGCGGCGGCGAGGCCGATCGCCTGGGGGAAGACGGTGGCCCTGCCTGCGCGGGCGACGCCATGGAGTCCTTCATTCCACCAGTTGTAGGCGGGAATTCCGAGGCGTTCGATGGCCGGTGCGTCGTAGAGCATCTGTTTCACTTTTTCGTCGAGCGTCATCCGGCCGACAAGGTCGGCCACCCGTTCGTCAAGCGGACGTCGCAGATCCAGGTAGGGCGGAACAGGGGATTGACCGGCAGTCTGTGCGAAAAGGGCGCAATGCAGAGACAGGATCAGGAGAAATCCCCCCACGAGGAGTGAGGGAGCGGACGAACGGTATGGAACCGGTGCCTGATCAGTACCGCGGGAAGTTGGCATGCGTCGTTCTCCAGTCAAGTGTCGGCGCTCTATTGTACCAAATGCGGAAAGAAAAACCAAGCACTTACAACCGGGAAGAGCGCTGAACAGAAATATACTTTGACAAAAGGGAGGAATATGACCCGGAGCTGGGGAAACCGTTCCTGCAAATCTGTCATCGGTAACCCGCCCCCACACTCGCCGTCACACAGTCAGGTGCCGGCGGCGGTATTTCAAAAGTCTCATCTGCACGGCTGCGGAGCGCTATCTTATTGTCGATTGCCGAGAAGGGATTGTGCCATTCCCCGGATATGTTCGTCCGGATCGTTCCGGGCGACATTCCGGATCGCCTTCACGACTTCGGGGAAATCGAGGTCGATGTTCGACAGGTTTCTCAGGACATTCATCCGGACGGACGGGGCGCTGTCACCGAGGGCGGCGGCAATTTCAGCCTTTACCGCAACCGGTTCGGGCTCCCGCCATATCAGCGAGTTCACCGCCTCCAGACGAACCCCGGACTCCGGGTCTGTGCGCACAATCGCCGCGAGCAGGGAATCCGCCCGGGCGCTGACCACCCATCGGAGGGCGGAGGCGGAGGAACGCCTGATTTCCGGCGACCGATCGTTCATATATCGAACGGCGACCGCCATCGCTTCTTCGGCACCGGTATTTCCGAGGAGCGAGATCAGCGCGCCGAGCCGCGACGGCGACCCCGCGTGTTCCATGCGCTGTAACAGATTTTCAACGATTCCTTGTTTTCGCGAACGTTCCTCCGCCGGAAGGCAGTGTGCCAGGAGAGAAAGCGCCGACTCCGCCGCTGAACGAATGGTGCCGGTATCGGCATCCGCCAATCGCCACAACGCCGTTTCCGTTGAATCTGCAAGATGGCGCGCTTTTACGATCGCGTTGATCAGCGTGAGAAGCTTCTGCGCATCCTGCCTGTGGCGTTCTATGAGTGCCACCAGGTTCTTTTGTGCCTCGTCCGTCTGCGCCTCGCCGAGGACACGGCACAGCACGCCGAAGACAACCGCGGATATGCTGTTCCTGCTCAGGTACTCCCCGATATGCCGGCAAAACAGCGGAT
>DATKPE010000041.1:0-75628 GCA_035524335.1 Bacteroidota bacterium | reverse complement strand
GCCGGCAAAAGGCACGCTTACGATGAACGGCGGGACGACGATGTACCTGAATCCGGCCGGTTCGATGAACGAGGGAACCAATCCGGTGAGCGGCACGATCAGCGCCACGCGGACGATCTCCACGAGCGGCGATCCGATGGGGAACATCGGGTTTGACGTCGCCTCGGCGGCGGTTGCGCCCGGCGTGACCACGGTCGTCCGTCAGAACGGCACGGCCCTCAGCGGCAACGGCCATTCCTCGATCAAGCGGTATTACGACGTGACTCCGACGGTCGACAACGCCCTCGGCGCCACGGTCGACTTCGCGTATGCACCGTCCGAACTGAACGGGATCACGGAAACCAATCTGATCCTGAGCAAGTCCACCGACGGCGGGACAACCTGGACAGGGAAAGGCGGTTCGATCAACACCAGCCTGCACAAGGTCACCGCGACGGGGGTTCAGAGCCTCTCGCGCTGGACTGCGGCGGACGTGAACGCGCCGCTCTACATCACCCACACGGTGGTGGAGCGGAAGTTCGCGGATGTTGACGGCAACCCGGCCACGACCGGTGACCAGTCGTTGAAAAAGTGGTGGATGTATCTCTACGTCGATTCGGTCACACCGGGGACGCTCATCGGCAGCGGCAACCCGAACAGCGGCGTTCTCTTAACTCCTAATCTGGCCTCGGGCACCTATATCGCGGTGGAAGGCGACAGCACGGCGTGGCTGCACCTCGGCACGCATGAGCACGGCACCACGCTGTCGAACACGCTGAAGGTGAATGCGGGCCGGTACGATACGGTCAGCTTCACCGACGCGTCGGCGAATTCGGTCGACACGATCGACTTCATCAATCAATCGGTGAGCAACATGACCCTGCGGAAGTTCCGCTCCCTGAGCGGCAATCCGGCCTCTCTGGATGCGCGCAAGGCATGGGGTCTGACGGTGTACAAGGGATCGGTTGCGCCGGGCAACAT
Source organism: Bacteroidota bacterium (assembly GCA_035524335.1). Lineage (GTDB taxonomy): Bacteria > Bacteroidota > Ignavibacteria > UBA10030 > SZUA-254 > DATKPE01. Next base: position 74,668 of record DATKPE010000041.1, on the reverse strand, counting down.
CGTGGCGACCGGAAACGTCGACAGTCTGACGACCGGCAACCTGCAGGCCGGCCTCTACATCGCCTCCGAAGCGGACAGCGGCGCGGCATGGCAGAGGGTCAACGGCAACCACGGCCTGAACGACACGATGACCCTCGTGGCGGGACAGGCGGTTGCCGACACGTTCGTCAACTTCAAGCCGAACACCATCACGGTGAGCGGATTCACGGATGCCGACGGGTCCTTCCTGACAGCCGGCGACCGGACCGCCCATGCGTGGTCGTTCGTTGTGACGGACACCAATTCCCACTTCATCGGCGGGGGAACCGGAACGACGGTTACGCTGAACGGACTGGGAGACGGAGTGTATATCGTCACGGAAGCCGACAGCGCCAGCTGGATTCATCTCGGAAATGTCGTGAATGCAATCGGGACGCAGACGAATGCAAACAACGTCATGGTCACGGTAGCGGACGGGCAGACGACGGCGGTGAGTTTCGTGAACGCGCCGCCGGTCTACAGCTCGAAGTTCCGGAGCTTCCTGCCGAATCTGATCCCGGTCGATGTCGACAATAAGGGGAAAGCGGGCAAGTACGTGGTGCCGGGCAAACCGGACAAGGCGCAGTTCAGCGTGCTCGTGGAAAGCATCACCGACAGCGCGAACGGGCTTCATATGGAGTTTGCGACCGCGATCGATACCGGATTCCACCTGGCCACCGTGCCGGCCTCGGTCGTGAGCACGACCGACTCGAAGCTGAAGAAGTGGGATTTTGCCTTCAGCTCCACCCTGGCAAATCCGGAGAGCGTGTATGTGACGGGATATTCCTGGACGAATAAAGCGCTCAAAGTCTCCTCGTACTACTTCAGGAAGAATGGAACGGCGGTCAGCAAGCCGAGAAAGGATGCGGTTGCGACGAGCATTCTGCGCGAGCCGATGCCGAACCGGATCAACGGCCTGTTCGAGGCGTTCAACTACGGCGGGTTCAACGCGACCGGCGGTCTGGTGGTCGGCGTGAACAAGAAAGCCGGAGCCGATTCGTCCAAGATCTACGGCTGGTTCCAGTCGCTGAAGTACAGCGACGTGCTGAAGAGTCTGGACGACAAGGGCACGTTCCATGGACCGAACACGGGCCGTCCGCTGGATGTGTTCACGGGCGGAAAGCAGATCACGGGTCAGCAGAAATCCCTGTCGCCGAACAAGCAGAACAACAGCCTGCTGGCGAGTATGATAGCGCTGAAGCTGAACATCACGCTGAGCGCGCTCGGTGTGACCACGCCCGGATTCGGCGAACTGGTGTACGACAGCCGGAGCGGAGATCCGCTCGACGGGAAGATGGTGAAGGAGATCGCGGCGTACATCGACACGGCGATGATGGGGACGGTGACGCCGGTGACGGTGAACAAGAAGACGACCTACACGCACCAGTATGATGCACCGGCGCTCTATCCGCACCTGGACAGCATCGTGGCATCGATCAACGGAGCGTTTGAGGGAACGGTCGACACGACGCGGTTCTTCGACTCCCTGCGGTATGCGGGGACTGCGGAACTGATCGCGGTGCCGTTCCTGCATGCGGACCCGAACTCGATCCCCGCGCGGATCATTCCGATGGCGCCGCTGGCGTCGCAGAATCTGCCGATGGCGTACACGCTGTATCAGAACTATCCGAATCCGTTCAATCCGACGACCACGATCCAGTTTGATCTGCCGGAAGCGTCGATCGTGACGCTGAAGGTGTACAACATTCTGGGTCAGGAAGTGGCGACTCTGCTGAGCCGTCAACAGCTGTCGGACGGGACGCAGACGGTGCAGTTCAACGCGGCGAAGTACGCATCGGGCGTCTACTTCTACCGTCTGAACACGGAGAAGCTGACGAACGCCGACGACGGGACGACGAGCGGCAGGGCATTTGTAAGCACGAAGAAGATGGTGCTGATCAAGTAATCGGAACCATCGACCGGTGCCGAACCACCAGGGGCACCCCGGGCAACCGGGGTGCCCTTTTTATTTGTTCCTCGCGTGTCAGATGAGATCAACCGCAGCAATCGATCCTGAGAGCCGTATTTTTTGCATTTCCACCACAATTTTAATACGTTATACAGATCCGCAGAGGTGACTCGGTTATCGAACCGCGCGGAGAGAGAACAGGCGGCATAAAGAACGACGTACAGACAGGACGACACGGCTTCGCATGAAATCAGTTCTACTGGCTTTTCTGGCATTCCTTCAGATTCCGGGGAGTGCTGTATCCCAGATCAGATCGGGAATTCCCGGCCGGGGCGATTTCCAGATCTCGGCGGATATTTCCCGCTATTACGGTGATTCGCTCCAGGCGTACGTCGAGCTTGCCTATGCGGTCAGGGAAAACAGCCTGACGTATGATCTCGATTCCGGCCGGTATGTCGGCACGGCCAACTTCACGCTGACCGTCCGAACCGATTCCGGGATCGTTCTGAGGAGGGAATGGAGGGTGCCGCATGTCCTGGCCGATTCCGAGCGGATGCACGGCGTACAGCAGTTGATCGGGCTGGAGGGGTTCGCCGTGCGGCGGGGCGTGTACAGCGTGGTCCTGAACGCGGTCGATGCGCTCCAGCCGCGGCGCGGCGACAGTCTGACGCTCCCCCTGACGATCGATTTCACCGCCGGAAAGCCGGCGATCAGCGACATAGAATTCTGCACAACGATCGAACAGTCGGAGAACCGGCGTTCCCCCTTTTACAAGAACACGCTGGAGGTCATACCGAACCCCGCGCGGCTCTACGGGAGCGGACTGCCGATCATCTACTACTATATGGAGCTCTACAATATCGGAGGAGGAGCGGACCAGAGCCCGGTGAAACTGCACACGGCGGTGGTCGACGTGGCAGGGCGTGAGATGACGTCGAAGGACAAGCCGAAACAGCGCTCACACAATGCGAGCGTTGAAATCGGGACGATGAACATCGGCACGGTGAGGAGCGGGACCTACTATTTTACCGCCACCCTGATCGATACGGGAAACAGGGTGCTGGCGCAGAGCTCCAAGAAATTTTACGTCTACAAACCCGGATCGCGCCCCGACTCGACGCTGGCGGGCGGCCGCGAACCTCTCAGCTTCCTGCAGTTTTACGGGATGACGGACACGGCGGTCATTCTCGAATTTCACGAGGCATCCTACCTCGCCACGGAACAGGAAAAGGAGCAGTTCAACCAGCTGACGGACCTGCATGCCCGGCAGAAGTTTCTGGCTGAATTCTGGGACCGGCGTTCGACCGATTCGACGCGCCAGACGAATCCCTATCGCGACGAATACCTCCGGCGGGTAGACTACGCCGTGAATTCGTACGGAACGCCCGGGACGCCCGGATGGCGGACCGACCGGGGGAGGGTCTATATCATGTACGGCCCGCCGAACGACATCGAGCACTTCGCGAGCACCCAGGACGCCGCCCCGTACGAGATATGGCATTACGACGATCAGCAGGGGGGAATCATATTCGTTTTTGTGGATGAAACCGGGCTTTCCAATTTTCAGCTGGTTCATTCCACCGCCCGCACGGAGTTTCAGGATGAGAACTGGTTCGAAGATTACGCACACAAGGCGAAATAAACCGCACGGCGATGGGCAAACGGCTTGAGTATGGTCTGTTTCTGTGCGTCCGGGGGATTCTCCTCCTTCTGCCGCTGAAATCGGCGCAGAGGCTGGGCGCCGGACTCGGGGCGTTCGCCTATGCCGTGCTTTCCGTGCGGCGGAGGATCGCCCTGGACAATCTCCGGCATGCCTTCCCCGAAAAGACGGAGAGCGAACGGCGGGCGATCGCGCGCGAGGCGTTCCGGAGTTACGGTATCGCCCTCTGCGAGTTCATCTGGTTTCCGAATCTCACCGGGGAGGGGATGGCCCGGCTGGTTCGCTACGACTGCCGCGAAAAGGTCCGGGAAGCGGCGGCCGACCCCCGCGGTCTCATTCTCCTTTCCGGCCATTTCGGGAACTGGGAGCTGACCGCCTTCGCGGGAGCCTTCCTCTCCGGCGTTCCGTTCACCGTCGTGGTGCAGACACAGTCGAATACCATGGTGGATGCCGTCATCAACGGCATCCGCTGTCTCCGCGGCAACCGGGTGGTCCCGATGGGAATCGCGATCCGGGAGATCATCACGACGCTCCGGAAGGGGGGAGTTGTCGCCCTGGCGGCCGATCAGAGCGGCGCGAAAGAGGGGGTATACGTCGATTTCTTCGGACGGAAGGTGGCGACCCATCAGGGACCGGCGGCGTTCGCGCTCAAGACCGGTGCGAGCGTCAAGATGGGGCTCACCATCCGGCAGGCGGACGGGAGTTATGCGATCGTGCTGGAGGATATTCCGACGTCGGACATCGATCCGGCCGCGCCGGATGCCCTCGAGGTTCTGACCGCACGGCACACCGCCGTGCTGGAGGCGTATATCCGGAGATATCCGGGCCACTGGCAGTGGATGCACCGGCGCTGGAAACACCTGCAGGAGACGCCGTAATGAACGCCGGGGCCCCAGCCGGCGGACGGATCCTGATTCTGCAGACCTCGTTTCCGGGCGACGTGGTGCTGACGCTTCCCCTTGCGCAGGAGCTGAAGAGGGCATTGCCGGCCTCCGGGATCGACATGATTGTCATACCTTCAGCGGCCGGGATTCCGGAGCACCATCCCGCGATCCGTGAAATCATCGTCTACGACAAGCGGGGAGGGGACAGCGGTTTGGCCGGATTCCTTAAAATGCTCCGGCGAATTCGTTCAAACCGGTATACAGCCGCCCTGGTCCCGCACCGGTCGATCCGGAGCGCTCTCCTTCCATATCTCGCCCGCATTCCGATACGTGTCGGTTTCAACCGGAGCGCCGGTTGGTTCCTCTTCAATCGTGTAATATCGTATGACAGAGGAGTTCATGAAATAAAACGTAACTGTCAATTATTAAGCGGGTTAGGGATATCCGTTCAAGATGTTATTTCAGCAAAACTCTATCCCGGTGCGGAGGAGATCGGCACGGCCGGGAAAGTGCTGGCGGAAGCGGGAATTTCCCCCGAAACGGCATTCATCACCGTCGCCCCCGGGAGTGTCTGGGAGACGAAACGGTGGCCGGACAAATATTTTGCGGAAGTGATCAGAATTCTCTCCGGGCGATCGTGGCGAACCGTTCTGATCGGCGGAAAAGAGGATGCGGGGCTTTGCGAGCAGATCCGGCTTATGGCGGAACCGGCGGGAGCAGTCAATACAGCCGGCAGGCTGAGTTTTCTCGGGTCCGCCGAGGTTATCCGCCGGAGCACGCTTTTATTGACAAACGATACTGCTCCTTTGCATCTGGCCGGCGCGGTCGGGACGAGGATTGCGGCGATTTTCGGGGCGACGGTGCCCCGTTTCGGCTTCGGTCCGACGAATCCGGGCGACCGCGTCCTCGAAATAGAGGGTCTACCGTGCCGTCCCTGCTCGATCCACGGCGGGAAAACCTGTCCGATCGGGACTTTCCCCTGTATGCTGACGCTCAGACCTGCCGATGTTGCTGATAAAATTCTTGAAATGTTGAATGAGAAAACTCGTTCAACTTCTTCAAAATAAACAGGTAAGAATAATCATTTCAATCCTCTAACAGAAGTATTTCAATCATTATTTCATACATGAGTAGTACATTCACCCCCAAAATAGTCACCGTATTCCGTGAAGGATACACAAAGAAGCTCTTTCTTTCGGATCTTGTCGCCGGTCTGATCGTCGGTATTGTGGCACTGCCGCTGGCCATTGCGTTCGCGATCGCCTCGGGGGTAAAGCCGGAGCAGGGGATCTATACCGCGATTATTGCCGGGGTGGTCGTCTCGGCGCTGGGCGGGAGCAGGGTGCAGATTGCCGGCCCGACGGGCGCCTTCATCGTCATCGTCTACCATATCGTCCAGACATACGGCTATGCGGGTCTGGCGGCGGCAACGCTTCTCGCGGGGATTTTCCTCGTCGCCATGGGGGTCGCGAGACTCGGGACGCTTCTCAAATTCGTTCCGTATCCGCTGACGGTCGGTTTTACCAGCGGGATCGCTCTCATCATTTTCACCTCCCAGCTGAAGGATTTTTTCGGCCTCCCGATCGGCACGCTTCCCGCCGACTTTGTGGAGAAGTGGATCGCGTTCGGACGAACAGCCGGAGGGGTCGACGTCACCACGCTTTGTGTCGGCGCGGCGTCGCTCGCCATTCTGCTGATCTGGCCGCGGATCACACGCAGAATTCCGGGATCGCTCGTCGCGATCCTCCTTGTGACCGCGGCGGTACAGCTGTTCGGTCTCCGGGTCGATACCATCGGCACCCGGTTCGGGAGCGTTCCGACCGCCCTCCCTCTGCCGAGCCTGCCCGATATCTCCTGGCATACGCTGAGGGGTGTGGTATCGCCCGCAATCACCATCGCGATGCTCGGGGCGATTGAATCGCTCCTGTCGGCGGTGGTGGCCGACGGGATGATCCGTTCCCGGCACCGGCCGAACATGGAACTCATCGCGCAGGGGGCTGCGAACATTCTTTCGCCGATATTCGGCGGCATACCGGCCACCGGCGCCATCGCCCGGACGGCCACGAACATCCGGAACGGCGGAAAAACCCCGGTCACCGGCATCATCCACGCCGTGGTTCTGCTCCTGATCCTTCTTGCCCTCGGCCGCTGGGCGACAATGATCCCGATGGCCACGCTCGCGGCGATCCTGATCGTGGTGGCCTACAACATGAGCGAATGGCGCTCCTTCCACAAGATTTTCCGGAGCCCGCGGAGCGATGTGGCGGTCATGCTCGTGACGTTCGGCCTCACCGTCTTTGTCGATCTGACCGCGGCGATCCAGGTCGGGGTGATCCTGTCGGCTCTCTTTTTCATCAGACGGATGGCGCAGGTCAGCCAGGTGAATGTCCTGACCCAGGACCTGCGGGACGAGGGGGAGGAGGACGAAGGCGGAATGAAGGTGCCTCTGCCGGACGGGGTGGAGGTGTTCGAGATCTTCGGGTCGCTCTTCTTCGGCGCGGTGGATCAGTTCACCGAAGCGATCCGGGCGGTGGAACGGCGGCCGAAAGTCCTCATTCTGGAGACGCAGAAGCTCCTCTCGATCGACGCAACCGGCCTTCATGTCATCGAGGATCTCGCCAGACAGCTCTCTCACCACGGCAGTCACCTGATCATTTCGGGGATCCACAAACAGCCGCTGTTCGCCCTCACAAATGCGGGGCTCTACGATCTCGTCGGGGAGAAGAACATCTGCGGCGGGCTGGAGGATGCGGTGGCGCGGGCCCGCGAGCTGACGGCGGCCGGCCGCGGCTGAGGATCTCGCTCCCCGGGAACCGACCGATTTACCCTCCCCTGCCTCCCTCTGCGGGAGCGTCTGTTCGCAATCCGTGATTCATCTCCCACTCCAGCTCCGGGTCGATATTCTGGCGTTCGACCCTGGCGGCTTTTTCGAGCAATTCCTCGTGGTGCGCCTGCAGAGAGGCGAGTTTCCGTTCTCCGTAGGAGAAGCGGGTGATGAGAACGAAGAGCACCGGGACGATGATGATGGCGAGGCTGGAGGCGGCGAGCATCCCGCCGAGGACGGTGAATCCGATGGTGTTCCGGGCGGTCGCTCCCGCGCCGGTGGCAAACGCGAGGGGGAGGACGCCGAGGATGAAGGCGAGCGAGGTCATGGTGATCGGGCGGAGACGGAGGCGGACGGCTTCCAGGGTCGACCGGATGAGTTCTTCTCCCCGGTCGACGCGGATCTTCGCGAATTCCACGATGAGGATGGCGTTCTTCGCCGATAATCCGATCAGCGTGATCAGGCCGATCTGCGCGTAGACATTGTTCGTGAGCCGCGGGATGCAGAAGAGCATGAGAATGGCGCCGAAGGCGCTGATCGGGACGGCGAGCATGATGGAGAGCGGCACCGACCAGCTTTCGTACAGCGCGGCGAGAAACAGGAAGACGAAAGTGATCGAGAAGATGAAGATGTAGATGGTGGTCGATCCGGCTTTGATCTCCTCGTAGCTGAGGCCCGAGAATTCATAGGTATAGCCGCGCGGCAGAACCCTTGCGGCCGTCTGCCGGATCGCGTCGATCCCCTCGCCGGTGCTGTAGCCCGGGGGGGTGGAACCGTCGACCTCCGCCGACCTGAAAATATTGAAATGGGTGACGAGCGGGGGCGCCTCCGTCGCCCGGTAACTGATGAGGGTGCTGAGAGGGAGCATGTCGCCGGCCTGATTCCGCACGTAGTATTTGTCCATGTTCGAAATGAGCGCACGGAAGGCGGTGTCCGCCTGGACGACCACATGGTACGTCCGGTCGTAGAGCGTGAAGTTGTTGACGAAGAGGCTTCCCATGTAGGCCTGCATGGTCGTGAAGACTTCGGAGATGCTCACCCCGAGCTTCTGGCATTTCTCCCGGTCGAGCGTCAGATCGTAGCTGGGCGTGTGCGCGCCGTAATAGCTGAAGGCGGTCGAGATGGCCGGAACCTTGTGGGCTTCGTCCACGAACCGGTGGACGACCTTTTCGAAGGCATGGACGTCGTCGCTGGTGTTCCCCTGCTCGATCTGGAAGGAGAACCCCGCCGCCTGGCCGATGCCGCGGATGGGAGGAGGGGGGATGACCACGATGTTGGCATTTTTGATCCCCGCGGCCACGATCCGCCGCTTCATCACATCGAGGATGCCGGGAATCTGCTGGTCGGGATCGGTCCGCTCTCCCCACGGCTTGAGCATGCAGAAGATGGAGCCGCAGTTGGAGGTGGCGCCGGAGTTCAGGATGTTCAGGCCGGAGAGGGCGGAGTAGTGATTGACGCCCGGCGTCGACCCGACGATCTGCATCAGTTTTGTGATCACGCCGACCGACTGGGTGGTGGAGGATCCTTCCGGAAGCTGGTAGGTGACGTAGAGCCGCCCGCCGTCTTCGGGCGGTATGAAGCCCGACGGTTTGCCCCGGAACAGCAGGAAGGTTGCGATGCAGATGCAGGCGAGCAGAATGACGATGTATCTCGATCCGTGGATACAGCGCCGGACGCCTGCAGTATACTGGGATGTCCGCCGCCCGAACCATGCGTTGAACCAGGCAAAGAACCTGCCAACGACACTGCCGGTCCGCTGTTCCCCCCGGGTCGACGGCCGGAGGAGGAGCGTGCAGAGGGCCGGGGTGAGCGAGAGCGCCACGAAGGCCGAGAGGATGACCGATATGGCGATCGTGATGGCGAACTGCTGGTAGAGACGTCCGACGATGCCCGGAATGAAGCCGACCGGCACGAAGACGGAAGCGAGAATCAGCGCGATGGCGACGACCGGGGCGGAGATGTCCTTCATGGCCCGGTAGGTCGCTTCCTTCGGCGTCATGCCGGCGGCGTCGATATAATGCTGGACGGCCTCGACGACGATGATGGCGTCGTCCACGACGATCCCGATCGCAAGGACGAAGCCGAACATCGTGAGGGTGTTGATCGTGAAACCGAGCGGGATGAAGAAGCAGAAGGTTCCCAGGATCGAGACGGGGATGGCCAGAATCGGGATCAGGGTCGACCGGACGTTCTGGAGGAAGAGGAAGACGACGAGAGCGACCAGCCCGAGCGCCTTTACGAGGGTGTCCATCACCTCGTTCATCGATTCCCGGATGATGGTGATCGCTTCGAACGGGACGGCGTAATCGACGTCGGCCGGAAACGATTTTTTCAGCCGGGCGAGCGTTGCGTAGACGTTGTCGGCGGTCTCCAGGGCGTTGCTTCCCGGCGACTGGTAGATCATGAGGATCGATGCGCGTTTCCCGTCGACGAACGAATTGCTCGAAAAGGTGAATTTGCCGAGTTCGATCCGGGCGACGTCGCGGAGGTAGACAAGCTCGCCGGTGGCCGGAACGGTCTTGACGACGACGTCGCCGAAATCGGCGGTCGTCCGGAGCTGGCCCTTGACCAGAATGCCGAGTTCGGAGATCTGTGCGGGATCCTGGGGCGGGGAGCCGGTGGAGCCCGCGGCCACCTGCACGTTCTGGGCGTTCAGCGCGGCGATGACGTCCTGCGGTGTCAGACCGTGGGCGGCCATCCGTTCGGGATTCATCCAGATCCGCATGCTGAAATTGTCCGTCCGGGAGTTGATGTCCCCCACGCCGGGGACGCGGAGCAGGGCATCCTCGATGAAGATGCTGGTGTAATTATCGAGGAAGGTGATGCCGTGCGTTCCCTGCGGGGAAAAGATCGCGACCTGCATGAGCATGCTGGGATTCCGGGCCCGGACGGTGAGGCCCAGCTTGCTGACCACCGAGGGAAGCAGAGGCGTCGCGATGCCGACCCGGTTCTGGACGTTGAGCGCCGCGATGTGGACGTTCGTGCCGACGTTAAACGTAACGTTGATGTTGACGTTCCCGCTGTTGGTGTTCGTGCTCTGCATGTATTCCATCCCCGGGGTTCCGTTCACCTGTTCCTCGATCGGCGTGGCGACGGTTTGCTCCACCGTCTGCGCGTCCGCGCCGGTATACTGGCCCGAGACGGAGACTGCCGGCGGCGTGATGTTGGGATACTGATCGACCGGCAGATGGGTGATGCAGATGAGGCCGGAGATGACCAGAACCAGCGAGATGACGATTGCCGTGACCGGCCGCTTGATGAAGGTGTTGGCGATCATGCCCCGTGAGCGGTATGTTCCTCGCGCGACTTCTGCATGTCGTATTCCAGCTCGGGATCGATGTTCTGCGCCTCGACCCGGCGCGTTTTTTCCATCAGCTCGTCGTGATGCGCGCGCAGGTACGACAGGAGTTTTTCGCCGTACGAGAACCTGGTGATAAGGACGAACAGGACCGGGACGATGAAGATCGCCAGCGTCGAGGCGGCGGTCATGCCGCCCAGAACGGTGAAGCCGATCGTGCGGCGGGCCACCGCCCCCGCCCCCGTGGCGAAGGCGAGCGGAAGCACGCCCAGGATGAACGCCAGCGACGTCATGACGATGGGCCGGAGACGGAGACGGACGGCGTCCAGCGTCGAGGAGATCAGCTCCTCTCCGCGATCCACCCTGACTTTCGCGAATTCGACGATCAGAATGGCGTTCTTTGCCGCGAGCCCGATGAGGGTGATGAGTCCGATCTGCGCGTAAACGTTGTTGGTGATCTCCGGGATGCAGAACAGGGTGAGGATCGCGCCGAAGGCCCCGATCGGGACGGCGAGGAGAACCGAAAAGGGAACCGACCAGCTTTCGTAGAGGGCCGCCAGGAACAGGAAGACGAAGGTGATCGAAAAAATGAAGATGAGGAGGGAGGTCGACCCTTCCTGCAGTTCCTCGTAGCTCAGCCCGGAATACTCGTACTCATATCCCTCCGGAAGGACCCGATCCGCGATGTCCCTGAGCGCCGCCAGGGTCTGCGTCGAACTGTACCCGGGAGGCGAACTTCCGTTGATCTCCGCCGACCGGAAGATATTGAAGTGGGAGATCAGCGGGGCCGCCTCGGTCGGCGTGTAGCTGATGAGCGTGCCGAGCGGCACCATCCCGCCCGCCTGGTTCCGGACGAAATATTTGTCCATGTCGGAGATGAACTGCCGGTAGGCGGTGTCGGCCTGGACCACCACATGAAACGTCCGGTTGTAGGTGGTGAAGTCGTTGATGTACATGCTTCCCATGTACGCCTGGATGGTCGTGAAGACGTCGGCGATGTTGACGCCGAGCTTCCCGCACTTTTCCCGGTTGACCGCAAGGTTGTAGTTCGGGGTGTGGGCGGAGAAAAAGGTATAGGGGTTCGCGATCGCCGGGTTGTTCTTCGCCTCGGCGATGAAGCGGTCGACCACCTTCTCGAAGGCCTGCAGATCGTCGTTGGTGTTCCTCTGCTCGATCTGGAAACTGAACCCGACGGTGGAGCCGACGCCGGGGATCGGGGAGGGCTGGATCACCTCGATGTTGGCGTTCCGGATGTCCGCCTCGCCGATGCGGTCCTGCAGAACCCGGATGATCCCGGGCACCTTCTGGTCCGTTTCCTTCCGGTCGTCCCACGGTTTGAGCTGGCAGAAGATCGTTCCGCAGTTCGAGTTGGTGGCGTTGGTCACGACGTTCAGACCCGAGAGGGCTGCATAGTGGCCGACCCCGGGGGTTGTGCCGATCACCGACATCAGCCGGTTCATGACGGCCACCGACTGCGCGGTAGACGCGGCGGGGGCGAGCTGAAACGTCACATACAGATTTCCGTCGTCTTCCGACGGGATGAAGCTGGTCGATTTGTTCTTGAACAGGACGAGGGCTCCTGCGCAGATGCAGATAAGAATGATGATGACGTATCGCGACGCCGCGATGCTTTTCCGGACCCCTTCGGAATAGTTCGCCGTGATCCGGTCGAACCAGCTGTTGAAGGGGTTGAAGAACCGCGTCAGGGATCCGGCCGGTCTGTTCCGGACGGTTGGTTTCAGGAGAAGCGTGCAGAGCGCCGGCGTCAGCGACAGGGCGACGAACGCCGAGAGCACCACCGAGATGGCGATCGTGATGGCAAACTGCTGATAGAGCCGTCCCACGATGCCCGGGATGAAGCCGACCGGGACGAAGACGGCCGCCAGGATGAGGGCGATGGCGACCACGGGCGCGGAGATGTCCTTCATCGCCTGATAGGTCGCTTCCTTTGGCGAAAGTCCCTCGCGGTCGATATAGTGCTGGACCGCTTCGACGACGATGATGGCGTCGTCCACGACGATCCCGATCGCAAGGACGAAGCCGAACATCGTAAGGGTGTTGATCGTGAATCCGAGCGGGATGAAGAAGCAGAAGGTCCCCAGGATCGACACCGGGATCGCGAGGACCGGGATGAGGGTCGACCGGACGTTCTGAAGGAAGAGGAAGACGACGATCGCGACGAGGCCGAGCGCCATGAGGAGCGTGCCGACCACCTCGTTCATCGAGACCTTCACGACGGTGACCGATTCGAACGGCACCGTGTAGTCGACGTCCGCCGGGAACGATTTTTTCAGCTGTGCCAGGACGGCATAGACGCCGTTCGCCGTCTCGAGGGCGTTACTGCCGGGGGCCTGGTAGATCAGGAGGCACGACGACCGGTTCCCGTCGACGAACGAGTTGCTCGAAAAGGTGAATTTGCCGAGTTCCACCCGCGCCACGTCCTTCAGGTAGACGAGTTCCCCCGTGGCGGGTACGGTTTTGACGATGACGTTCTCGAAATCGGAAACCCTGCTCAGACGTCCGTTCACCAGAATGCCGAGCTCGAAGATCTGCGTTTTCTGCTGGGGCGGAACGCCGGCCGAGCCCGCCGCCACCTGCACGTTCTGCGCATTAAGAGCCGAAATGACATCCCCCGGTGTGAGGTTGTGGGCCGCCATCTTTTCCGGATTCATCCAGATCCGCATGCTGAAATCGTCCGTGAACCGGTTGATGCTCCCGACGCCCGGCACGCGCAGAATGGCGTCCTGCACGAAGATGTTGGTGTAGTTGTCGAGGAACGTGACGTCGTGGCTCCCGTGCGGCGAAAAAATCGAGACCATCATGAGCATGCGGGGATTCACCGCGCGGACGGTGAGACCCAGGCGGCTGACCGCCGCGGGGAGAAGGGGAGTGGCGATGCTGACCCTGTTCTGCACATCGAGCGTCGCGATGTCGATGTCGGTCCCGATGTTGAAGGTGACGTTCAGCGACATCAGCCCGTTGTTGGTGTTGTTGCTCTGCATGTATTCCATGCCGGGCGTGCCGTTCACCTGCTGTTCGATCGGCGTGGCGACCGTCTGCTCCACGGTCTGCGCGTCCGCACCGGTGAACTGGCCGTTCACCTGCACGACCGGCGGGGTGATGCCGGGATACTGCTCCACGGGGGAATTCAGAATGCTGATGACCCCCGTCAGGACCAGAACCACCGAGATCACGATGGCCGTGACCGGCCTTTTGATGAAGGTATTGGCAATCATCGGCTCTTCATGCGCATGAGATATCGGATGGCTGGATCACGTCAAGCAGGCTTTTTTGTCCCGGCGCGCGGTCCGGCGTTGTCGTTGTCCCGCGTCTCCTGCGGACGCCGGTCGGACGGGTTGATGCGCGATCCGTTGTGGAGGGTCTGGATGCCGTCGACCACGATCTTCTCCCCCTCGCCGATGCCGCTCCGGATGATGATGCTGGGGCCGATCTGGACGCCCGTCTGGACCTTTCTCTGGAAGGCGAAGAGCCCGGGATCGGGAACGGCGCTTCCCTGCGGCGTCACGGTGGTGTCGCGCGCCGTATAGACGAAGTATTCCCCCATTTCCTCCACCACGGCCTGGCTGGGAATCACAATCTGAGGCGTCTTTTCCTGATTATGGACACGGACGACACAGCTCATGCCGGCCCGGAGGGCAGAGGAGGGGTTGGGAAAGACGAGACGGATCCGGAGGGAACCGGTCTGCGGATTCACCGCCCGGTCGATCACCGATAATTTCCCCTGATACGGATAGAGCGAATTGTCCGGGAGGATGAGGGTGAAGAGCGAATCGACCCGGGGGACTCCGTCCTTCTGCAGTTGTTCGAACGTCGCCAGCTGTTTTTCGTTGATGAGGAAATCGACTCCCATCGGATCGTCGCTGGAGATGGTGTTGAGAACGGTCTGCCCGACGCTCATGAGATCGCCGAGCTTCACCTGGCTGAAGCCGATCGTGCCGTCAAACGGGGCGGTGATCACGGAATAGGCGAGGTTGGTCCCGGCGTTCTTGAGGGCCTGCTCGGCGGCGGCGTAGGCGTTCTGCGAATTCTGGAGGGTGATGATCGCATGGTCGTAGAGCTGTTTCGCGACCGCGTTGTTTTTGTTGAGATATTCGTACCGCTCCGCGTCCTGCCGGGCCTGCTTGAGCGTTCCCTCGGCCACCTTCAGGTTGGCTTCGGCGGCATTGTAATTGTCCTCATAGATGCGCCGGTCGATCTCGTACAGCTTGTCTCCCTTCCGGACATGCGTCCCTTCCCGGAAAAAGATGCCGGTGATGTATCCCTGGACCTCGGGAAGGAGATTGACCTGACTGAGCGCGACGGTCGTCGCGGTGTACCGGTCGTAATATGTCACCGGTTGTGCCTTCACGGTCAGGAGGTTGACGGGGACTCCTGCGGGCGCCGGCGCCTGTTTCTGACCGCAGCCGGCGATGAACACGAAACAGAGGAGGTACGCTGAAAATCGGAGGACAGTCCGCATATCGGTCATTCTTCTAGTGGTTGTAGGGAATATCGCCGGTCGCCTTTTCGAGGTCGATCTTGCTTGAGAGGAGCTGGAACAGCGCATTGACGTACCCCGATTCCGCCGTGATGAGGTTCGACTCGGCGACAATAAGATTGATGTATGAGACCACCCCCTGTTTATACTGCAGGGAAACGATCCGGTAGACATCCTGGGCCCGCGCCCGGTTGTCCTGCAGGAGCCGCCAGTTGTAGAGGTTGCTCTTGTAGCCCGCCAGCGCCTCCCGGTATTCGGTGTTGATCTCCGATCTCAGGTTCGCCTCGGCCCAGTCCAGATTTTCCTCCTCCAGCCGCGACCGGGCGATCGTTTCAGCCCGCGAAAATCCGGTGAACAGGGGAAGGCTGAAGGAGAGGCCGACGTAGGAGTAGGGGTACGCCGTTTTGAACAGGTCCGAAGCGGGGTTGCTCTCGTATTCGTAGAAATAATTGTAAAAGACCGATACGCTCGGGAGGAGGGAGAGCCAGTCCGCCGCCGTCTGCCGGTGCTGAAGACTCTTTTCGGTCATCAGCTGACGGTATTCGATCCGCCTGTCGTAATGCACAGGCTCCAGCGTGTCGCAGACGATGTCCTCCATCATCCGTGTCGTATCGAAGGTGACGCTGAATTGATCCTCCGGCGGACAGCCCATGGTCTGCTTGAGGATCGCATAGGCGGGGGCAATATTCTCCGTCTCCTGTTTCAACTGCCCGAGCGAGTTGTTCAGCGTGATCACCGCCTGCTGATAGTCGGTTTCATCGACGATGCCGCCGACATACTGATGGTACGTGTCGACGACGTTCCGGCCGAGGCGTGCCGTGTCCTCCCTCAGGACGTTCACCTGCTCCAGCGTGAGGAGGAGATTGTAAAAGGCCTTGCTGACATTTACGATCAGGGAGATTTTTGCGCTGTCGGTTGCCTGATCCGCCAGCTCTGCGGTGAGGGGGGCGCTCGAAGCGGCATAGAAGAGCTGAGGACTGAATATTGTTTCGCTCGCCGTAAATTCCGGTATGGCGGTATTGTAGACGCCCGTGTGTGCGGGAACGGGAGGACCCGAGGGATTCGCGGTGTTCGGCGTCAATGTCGTCGGGAGCTGGTTGTAGTGGAGGAGATTTCCCGTGATGCTCAGCTGGGGCATCCAGCCGGAGAGGTTGATCGCGTTCGTCGTCCGCACGATCTCCCGGTTCACGATCGACTGATTGAGACCGGGCTGGTGTCTGAGGGCATAACTCAGACACCGGTCGAGCGAATAGACCGGAATAGAATCGGCGCCGCTCGGCAGGTTCTGCGCGCCTGCCGGTGTCCCGGGGAACAGCATTCCGGCGGTCAGGAAAAGAACGGTGATGACCGCAGGCGTCAGCCCGGGGCGGGTTTTCCGCCGCGGTCCTTCTGAGGCGGGGAAATGCAGGTGATGAAAGGATGTTATCATGAAATTCAGTCTCAGGATGCGGGATACCGGAAATCGAATGTCCCTGGTCAAACGGTATCGGTGTCCGGGCGGCTGCACGCGATATTGGATATCGGAACAGACAGCTTCCGGTCGGACGCTGGAGCTGGAGACGTGCCACGCTCGGGCGGCGTCGGGTGCTCTTGTCAGCGAAAGTGGTATACCGGGAATGAGAGATTCGATCGGGGATGGTTCCGGGGTTCAGCTTTAACCCGGGTCCCCGACGGTGATCAAATTCCGGATCTCATTATCCTGTAAGGGTTTCTGATTACTTATTTTGGACACCCGGACAGGTGCAAGGTTTAACTGATTGAGGGACAATCGTAAACTTCTCTCGGGCAAATTTCTCCGTGTGCGGTATGCCTGCCGGTTCCAACGAAACGGAATGTTTCACTGGCCGTATCAGGTTTGGAACGCATGCGGAACGGGGGGGGACGAGATGGAGAGCCGGAATCGCACGGTCCCGTTTGCGTTTAGGTCTAAAATTTAATACCTTAGAAAGCTTAATACTTCAAACCGGGCCGGAAAAGGGAAGTTTTCCTCTCCGGATTCTCAACAGCCCAGCGGGACATCAGAAATCGGCCATATACACCTGCGCCCGTAGCTCAGCTGGATAGAGCGACAGCCTCCGGAGCTGTAGGTCAGGCGTTCGAATCGCCTCGGGCGTACAATAACCGGCAATCCTTCATGAGGAAAATGGAGACATGTTAAAACCGAAGAAAAAATTGACGAAGAGGGAACTGAAGGAAGATCCGCTTGTCACCAAGCTTGGCCAGGCCGAGATGTATTACGAGACGAACAAAAAGTACATCAACTACGGTCTGTTCGCGATGGTTGCCATCATTGTGATCGTGATGGTCTATGTGAACAATCACCGGAAGGATGAGGAAAAGGCCGCGACAGAGCTCGGCAAGATCTTCATGATATTCGACGCGGCGGCCACAGACAAGGCACAGTACACGATCGCGATCAACGGTCAGCCGGAGCGGGGCATCATGGGTCTGAAGACCATTGTCGATAATTACGGCAGTACCGGATCGGGCCAGAAGGCGCGCCTCTATCTCGGCGATGCGTACTACAATCTCGGGCAGTACGACGATGCGATGCGTCAGTTCGACAATTTCAGCGGGAGCGACCCCCTCCTTTCCGCGTCGGCGCTTGCAGGCGTGGCGGCATGTTATGAGGCAAAACACAATTATGGCGATGCGGCGGCAAAATACGAGAAAGCCTCTTCGGTGGTTGCGATTCCGGATGCGGCGGCCGAATACCTGAATCTGGCGGCCATCGATTACGGGACCGCAGGCCAGAAGGAAAAAGCGGTGACGCTTCTCAAAAAGCTCAAGAAGGAATATCCGACAACATCGTACGCCCGCGATGCCGACCGCTACATCACCGAATTTTCGCTGTAACGGTTCCATTCCCCGGCCCGGAAAACCCATTCCCCCCGGAGTGGGTTTTTCTGTTTTACCAAGAAACCGATCACACATCGATACCAGCATCCGGTGATAAATCTGCGGCTTGACCGTACCCTGTCCGGCGACGTCCTCCGGATCGCCCTTCCCACGATTGCGGGATTGTCGTCCCAGATGGTCGTCTCCATCACCAACACCGCGATGGTGGGGCGCCTGCCGAACACCGAGGTCGAACTGGCGGCGATGGGGCTCGGTTTTCTCGGATCATGGGCGATTACCTCGCTCTTCTCCAGCCTTTCCACCGGCACCCACGTTCTCGCCGCACGCCGTCAGGGGGAAAACAACCCCGAAGGGGTGGGGGATGTTCTGAACAATTCCCTCGTCATCTGCGGCATCCTGGGCATCATCTTCGGCGGTCTGGGATATTACTTTTCCTTCGCCATCATGGATTTTTTCTCGAAGGATCCCGCCGTGGCGACCGCCGGCGCGATGTACATGCGATACCAGTTCCTGGGCCTGCCGTTTTTTCTTCTGATCGTCTCGTACCGCGGGTTTTTCTACGGAATCGGCCACGCCAAGATATTCATGTACTCGGCGCTCATCATCAACGTCTTCAACATATTTTTCAACTATCTCCTGATTTTCGGCGCGTTCGGCATGCCCCGCATGGAGCTGGCGGGAGCCGGTCTCGGCTCGTCGCTCAGCATGTTCCTTGGTTTTTTGTTCTTTTTATTTGTAACATTTACGCCGGATTATCGAAAACAGTATAAGTACTTCTCCCACTTCAAATTATCGCGAGAGGTGGTCAACCAGATCGTCAAAATATCCGTTCCGGTGTCCCTGCAGAATATTCTCATTCTGCTCGGATTTCTGGTCTTCGTGGCGATCACCGGCATCATCGGCACCGTTGCGCAGGCGGCCAGCCAGGTGGTCATTTCCGCGCTGTTTATCTCGCTCATGCCCTGTTTCGGATTCGGCATCGCCGCCCAGACGCTTGTCGGACAATCGCTCGGCAAGGGGGAGATCCGGCGCGCGCACGCGTACGGTTATGAAACCGCCAAGCTCGGCACGCTCTTCACGATCGCCGTCGGGGCGCTCTTCGTCTTCGCCCCCGATCAGGTGGTTCTGGTGATCACGACGAACAGGGATGTCATGGCGGCGGCGCGACCGGTGCTCCAGATCGCGGGCATCGCCCAGATCTTCTACAGCGCGGGAATTATCTTCGCCAATGCGCTCCAGGCCGGCGGGGCGACCGTCTATGTCATGTTTGTCGAAGTGCTGACCCACTGGATCATTTTTCTTCCGCTCACCTATCTGTTCGGCGTCACGTGGCAGGGGGGGCTGAAGGGTGCCTGGTGCGCACTGCCGGTGTACATCGTCGCCTATACGGTGATGAACACCCTGAAATTCCGTTCGGCCGGCTGGCTCAGGATGAAATTGTAGGCGGACAGGATGATCAGCTTTCGGGCCAGACTCAAGAAGGCGGTTCTCATCCTCGCGACGGCGGGTTCCTTCCTGACCGTCTTTCTCATCGATGTGATACGCTGGAGCGCGGATCTGAACGCGCCGTGGCTGGTCTTTGCGCGCCAGATCTTCATCGTGATCGCCTTCGGGGCGCTCTATGCGCTGGTCGAGCTTCTCTGGAAACGGGATCAGAGCGCCGTCCGGAAACTCGGCTTCATCCTGGTCGTCTCCATGGTCGTCGGCCTCATGTCGATCGTGGTCGGATTCATGTCGGAAGGCTCGTTCGACGCCAAGAACCAGGATCTCCTGGCGACGGGATTCGACGCCATCCTGGTTGCGAACCTGTTCAGTGTTGTCCTCGGGTCGACCATGCTTCTGGTGCTTCTGACGATCCGGGACATTATCTATTCCCGGCGGCGGCAGGGGACCCGCAGGAATTTCCTGATCCTCCTCGGCGTGATGCTTGCGGCGGCCTTTTCCGCCCTCCCGTACAAACCGTTCGAACCGTCCACGATCGGGACGGTCTTCTACATTCTGACGATCGTCCTGATCGGCATCAATTCCTTCCGACTCTCCTGGATCGTCTACCTGAGCAAGCGGGAGAAGCTGTTCGGAATGATCTACGGGTTCGTGCTTCTCTCGATCTTCGTCGGCTACGCGGTGGCGACGACCAGCGACACGGAAGCGGCCCGGGCGATCCTTTTTTATTCGCGGCCTTTGGCGGTCGTCATCCGGTCGGTGGCGACGTTCGGCGCGGTCTATTTCGGCATGACGTTCATCAGCACGCTCTTCCATCTCCCCACCGCGGAGGCGTTCGACCGCAAGAAGAGCGAAGTTTCCTCACTGCACAACCTGAGCAGGCTGGTGACGCAGGTGTTCGATTTCAACGAGCTGGTGGAGACCGTCACCAAAATGACGTTGGAGGTGTGCGAAGCGAAAAATGCCTGGCTCGAGATCATCGCCCAGCCCGGAAGCGGCGGGTCGTCGCTGGCGAGATACGTCGATCATCATGCCCCGTCTGAATTCATCACGGTCGCGCTCCGGAACATCTCGGAGGAGGAAACGCGGGAACTGCTCCCGCCGGGGGAGAACGCCCTCCGGAACGAAATCATTTCCGGCCGGCGGCCGGTCGTGATCGATGACGGCGGGGACGATCCCCGCATGGCGCACCTCCGGCAAAACCGGGTGAAGGTCGGCTCCATGGTCGTCGTGCCTCTGCTGTCGCACGACCGCGTGATCGGCATTCTCTATACGACGAAGGATATGGCGTACGGCTTCGACCGCGAGGACGTCGATCTGATCTCCGCGTTCGCCGATCAGGCCTCGATCGCGATCGAGAACTCCCGGCTCATCGAGAAATCGCTCGAGCGGGAACGCCTGATGCGGGAGATGCTCCTCGCCCAGGACATGCAGAGGAAACTGCTCCCCCAGCAGCTCCCGGCGCACTCCCGGTTCGAGATGGAGGCGCTCTCGACCCCGGCGTTTGAGGTCGGCGGGGACTACTACGATTTTCTTTTCCTCGACGAGCACCACGTCGGCCTTCTCGTCGGGGATGTTTCGGGAAAGGGCGTTTCCGCCGCCTTCTACATGGCCGAGATGAAGGGCATCTTCCAGTCGCTGAGCAAGATTTACCGGTCGCCGAAGGAATTTCTCACCCGCGCGCACGAAGCGCTGGTGGCGACGATCGACAAGCGTTCCTTCATCAGCCTGATCTATGCGGTGCTCGATACGCGCACCGGAGAACTGCAGTTGGCGCGGGCCGGACACTGCCCGCTCCTGCTGAAGAGCGGAGCGGATGTCCGGTATCTCAAACCGGCCGGGATGGGGCTCGGCATGGGCACGACCCGCTATTTTCAGCAGACGATGGCGGAGGAGCGGATCATGCTGAAACCGGACGACGTCATCATCATGTACACGGACGGGCTGACGGAAGCCCATCCCAAGAACGGGGATGAATTCGGGTACGACCGCCTCCGGACGGTCGTGAAGGACACCCCGGTCCGCTCCGCGGTCGAACTGAGGGATGCGATCATCATGGCGGTCGACCGTCACATGGAGCATGAATCGCCCGAAGACGATCTCACAATCGTCGTTTTACGGTGGAAATCACAGGCAGTGTAACTTTTTCATCACCCATACGGAGACAATGATATGAGCACGTTCAAGATTCAGGTGAGGGAATCGTCAGGGATCAACATCCTTGAACTGAAGGGGTACCTCGACGCCCATACCGCCCCCGAACTCGAAAAGGCGTTCCAGGGACTCCTCGACACGAAGAAATTCAATATCATCGTCAACTGCCGGGACCTGACCTACATCAGCAGTGCCGGGCTCGGGGTGTTCATGGCCTATATCGAGGACGTCAGGAAAAACCAGGGCGATATCAAACTGTCCAATATGTCGCCCAAGGTCTATAATGTGTTCGACCTCCTCGGGTTTCCGCTTTTGTACGATATCACCACGGACGAAGCGGAGGCGATGACAAAATTCAAGGGCGGGAAGTGAACGGATCCGCAGAATCACGTGAAAGCTGACACCGTGCATCTCCGCATACACAGTCAGACCGAAAAGCTGAATCTCGTCCGCGAATTCATCGGGGAGGCGGCCCGGGAACACGGCTTCGACGAAGAGGCGGTCGGCAAGATCATGCTCGCCGTCGACGAGGCGTGCACCAACATCATCAAACACGCCTACGGCTACGCACCCGACCGGACCATCGATCTGGAGATCCAGATCGCCGGCGACCGGTTCGATATCGTCATCACGCATTCGGGAAAATCGTTCGATCCCACCGCCGTCCGGAAACCCGATATGCAGGAATATTTCAAGAAGTACCAGCGGGGCGGCCTCGGCATCCACCTGATGCGGACCCTCATGGACGGCGTCGAGTATGAGGCACTGCCCGACAGCCGCAATCTCGTCCGCATGTACAAATATCTGCCGCATGAAGACCGGAAACAAAGGTAGACCGGCAGGACCGCCGTCCGCCTCCCGCTCTCAGGCGGAGAACCGCCTCGACCTTACCGCCCTCTTCGAGTTCAGCAGCAGCATCAACGCGTCGCTCGAGCTGAAGTTCATCCTCGGGCATATGCTCCTCACCCTCATGGGGAAACTCCTTGCCACCCGGGCCGTGGTCTTTCTCCGGTCCGGAGACCGCGAATTCAGGATCGAGACCGGCAAGGGCATCCCTCCGGGGGACGCCGGAACCTCGTTCACCATCGGCAGGCCGCCGCGCGCGCTGACCACCCCCGGTGAACTCTCCGCCGCCGATCCACAGTGGTCCGCCTATCTGGCGTCCGCCGGCATCGACCTCCTTCTCCCGCTGAAAAATGCCGGCAAGATCGTCGGCATCGCCGGCTTCGGACTCTCCCCCCTCAAAAGACAGATCGGCCCAGCCGAATCGACCTATCTTAAGTCGATCGGCAACATCGCCGCCTCCGCCATAGAAAAAAGTCTCATCATCGACGCGCTCCGGGACGCCAACAGGCGCCTCGACAGGAAAATTCAGGAGATCACCACCCTCTTCGAGCTGGGGAAGGAATTCAACGCCATCCTCGACCGCGACCGGCTCGTCCGCACCCTTCTGCTCTCCCTGATGGGTCAGATCGGCGTCCGGAAATATCTCCTCACCCTCGACGAACAGGGAGAGATGAAGCCGCTCGCCTCCCGGATCGACGGCGAACCGACGGCGGAATTCCTCGGCCTCCTCCGCGGCCTGAAGGCCCCCTTTCTGCCACGGACCACCGTGAAAAAATCGGAACAACGGCTCCGCACCGCCATGGACGCCGCCGGCCTGCGGATTGCGGTTCCCCTTTTCCTCCAGGGTGCGCTGAAGGGCGTCATCGCCCTCGGGGAGAAAATGGGGGGCGACTATGCCCAGGCCGATGTCGAGTTTCTCACCTCCCTCGGCAACCTGGCGATGATCTCGATCGAAAATGCGCGACTCTTCCAGGAGGCGATCGAAAAACAGAAAATGGAAGATGAGCTCCTCATCGCAAAGGATATCCAGCGCGGACTTCTTCCCACGTCGGTTCCCGATATCCCCGGGTTTGTCTTCTCGGCTGTCAACATCTCGTCGAAACAGGTGGGCGGCGACTATTACGACATCGTCCGGCTCGACGACGGTACGTTCATGATCGCCATCGGCGACGTTTCCGGAAAGGGAACACCCGCATCGCTTCTCATGGCGACCCTGCAGGCAACCATCCGCGCGCTGATTCCCCTCGGCCTCCCGCTGGGGGAACTCACCGGCCGCGTCAACGATCTCACCTTCGCGAACACCGGAGCGGAGCGGTTCATCACCTTCTTCTGGGGAATCCTGGATCCCCGCCGCAGGACCTTCCGCTATGTCAACGCCGGACATAATCCTCCGTATGTCTTTCACGCCGACGGCTCCCACGACCGGCTGGATCAGGGGGGACTGATTCTCGGCATCATGGATACGCTCGTGCCGTACAAAGAGGGGGAGATCGCGCTCCGGCACAACGATCTGCTCCTCATGTTCACCGACGGCGTGAGCGAGGCGATGAACGACCGGGACGAGGAATGGGGGGAGGAACGGCTTGAGTCGATTGCCCGGAACAAATTCCATTCCGCACCGGCGGACATCATCTCCGCCGTCGTGGAGGATATCCGGAACCACGCCCGGGGCATCCCCCAGTCGGATGACATCACCCTCGTCCTTGCCCGGGCGCTCCCCGCGCGCTGAGCGCCAGACAGATGAGCGATCCCTATATCTCGTCCGAATCGGATTCCTCTGCGCTGATCCGCAGTGCCCGCGAGTATCTCGAAGAGAAGGGGATCGAAGAGGCCGGCCTCAATGCCGAACTTCTTCTGGCGGCGATCGTCCGCAAAAGCCGCACGGCCCTCCGCCTGAACAGGCCGCTCCGCGTCACGCCCGACAATATCCGCCTCTACTGCTCCTATCTGATGCGCCGGTCGGAACATGAACCGCTTCAGTACATCCTCGGTGAAACCGAATTTTACGGTGAGGTCATCCGCCTTTCCCCGCATGTCCTGATCCCGCGCCCGGAAACCGAACTCCTCGTCGATGCGACCCTCGGACTCGCCGCCCCGGGACGGTACGAGCCGTGCGCCATCCTCGACGTCGGCACCGGGAGCGGCAACATCCCGATCGCCCTCGCCCGGCATCTGAAGCTGGCCCGGATCGATGCGATCGACATCAGCCGGGAGGCCCTCGCCACCGCCCTGGAAAATGTGCGCCGGCACAGGATGGAGGACCGGATCTCGCTCATCGAAGCCGACATGGCCGATTTTCGCCCCGACCGGAATTACGATTACATCGTCTCCAACCCCCCGTATATCTCGGAGGAGGAATATCACCGCCTCCAGCCCGAAATTACACAGTTCGAACCAGCCGTCGCACTGACGGATCACGCCGATGGACTCACTTTTTTCCGCGCCGTGATCAGGCTCGCCGCAGATCTGCTCGCGCCGGGAGGTGCAATTGTTCTGGAGATTGCGTATAATCAGTCTGACGCGGTGACGGATATCCTCCGGGCCTCCGGGTTTTCCCGGATCACCGTTCTTAAGGACTATGGCGGACAGGACCGTGTCGTACATGCGCGGAGCGGGAAAGAATGAGGGCGCTGATCCAGCGGGTGCGTGAGGCGAGTGTGACGATCGAGGGTGCGCGGTACAGCGGGATCGGAAGCGGCATGTTGATCCTCCTCGGCGTTGCCGGGAACGATACTCCCGCGGACGCCGAGTACCTTGCCCGACGGTGCACCGCAGTCAGAATCTTTGAGGATGAGGGGGGAAAAATGAACCGGTCTCTGACCGAAGCAGGAGGAAGTCTCCTCGTGGTTTCCCAGTTTACACTCTATGCCGACACCAGCCGGGGAAACCGCCCCGGATTTAC
The DNA here is from genome assembly GCA_035524335.1 of Bacteroidota bacterium. Classification (GTDB taxonomy): domain Bacteria; phylum Bacteroidota; class Ignavibacteria; order UBA10030; family SZUA-254; genus DATKPE01. The sequence continues at coordinate 49,373 of DATKPE010000041.1, read as the reverse complement.
AGGCGCCGCGCCTCCCGCCCTTGCCGAACAGCTGTATAACCGGTTCGTGGCGCTCCTCTCGGCCGACCTCGGCGGGGAACGGGTGCGGACCGGCGTCTTCGGCGCAATGATGGACGTGGCACTGATCAACGATGGTCCCGTGACGATCATGATTGAAAGCAAAAACCATGAAAGCTAACCTGCTCGCAGTGGCTCTCCTCGTGCAGGTGCTGACACTTCCCGCTGGGGCGCGGCAGGTCAGCACCCTCACCAACGCCCGCCAGCTCACCCACTTTCGCCTGACCTACGACCGGACGATCAGCGATGACGACGCCGGGCGGATTGCAAAAAGCCTGGAGCGCGGCTTCGAGGTGATCCACAAACGGCTGGCTTTTGCACCCTCGCGCAAAATACCGGTCTCCCTCTTTTCCTCGGTCGAGAAGGTCCGGAGCGTCCTCAGATACAAGGTGTTCGATGACGCGTATTTTGACGACGGCAGAATCATTCTGATCCTCCCCGGTCTCCAGGAAGAAGGAAGGGTCCTCGATCCGGCGATCGACCGCGTGGTTGCCCGGGCATTCACCGCGGAGATCGTCCGGTGTCCCCCGTGGGTGGCGGAGGTCTACAGCATCGCCGCCGGATACGATCTGGCCCGGTGTGGTTCCCCGACCAGAACGACGATCGCTAATTTTTCCGACCTGGGCGAGGATCTCTCCCGGGCCGACAGCCCGGATGCCATCCGCGCGACGTTCGCCAATCTCGGTGCGACAGCAAAATTTCTTGTTGAACGCTACGGCGATGCGAAAATGGACGCCCTGATCGCGCAGTTCCGGGCCGCACGGCCCGTTGAGGAGGCGTTTGAAAATGCCTTCGGCGAGAAATATTCCCTGATCGAAAAAGACTGGGCCAACTATATCCGGTCGAACGTCCGCGAGTGATGAAACCCCGGCGGAGCTGTGTGCTCCTTTTTCTGGACGGGGTCGGCATCGGCATTCCCGATAGTGCGACCAATCCGTTTTTCCGGCCGGGACTGGAGTGCCTGCCGGCTCTCTGCGGAGGAAGGTTCCCCGATCTCAGCGATCCGGTGAGGAGACTCCCCGGAGCAACGGTCATCCCGATCGACGCAACTCTCGGCGTCGACGGACTGCCGCAGAGCGGCACGGGCCAGACATCCCTCTACACGGGTCTGAACGCCGCCGCTCTGATCGGGAGGCATTTTGGTCCGTATCCCTATTCCACTCTCCGGCCGATGCTGGCCCGGGAGAATATCTTTCGAAAAGTGATCGGATCGGGGAGGAGGGCGCTCTTTGCAAACGCCTATCCGCCGCAATATTTCAGATATATCGCCGAACATCCGGGCCGCATGACGGCGACTGCCCTCGCATGGCAGTCGACCGGGCTTCCGTTCAATGGCCCGGAGGAACTTCGGAAGGGAGAGGGGGTTTCCGCCGATATCACAAACGCCCGGTGGCCGAAACTGGGGTTTCCCGATATGCCGCACGTTTCACCCCACGAGGCGGGCCGGGTTCTCGGACGGCTGTCGGAATCTTTCGATCTGGTGCTCTTCGAATACTATTACACCGATCACGCCGGCCACAGCCGGTCCGGCGCCGAGGCGTCGGCGGTTCTCGGAAGTGTCGACGGCCTCCTCAGCGGCATTTTGGCCGGGATCGATCCGCAGAGAACCCTGGTTCTCGTTACCAGCGACCATGGGAATATGGAGGATCTTTCAACGAAGAGCCATACGCGGAATCCTGTCCCATTCATCGCCGCGGGCTTCCGGCACGACCGGGTAACGGAGGGACTCCGGGATCTGACCGGCGTGCTTCCGGCGATCATGCGGTATCTGGAGGAATAATCTTCATCAGGGGAGGTGGGGGAGGTGTTCAGGCACCGTCCGGGCATGAAATTCTGCCTGCCGTTCTGCCTCGGCATCATCGCGGGATGGCGCTGGAATCCTCCGCCCGGTCCCGTCATTCTTCTCCTCGGCGCCGCCACGCTCGCCGCTCTCCTCGCACGGATCATCCGCCGCGATAACCCTGTTTTTCCCCCGCTTCTTTTCTGCGCGGTATTTCTCCTCGGCATCGGAAAAATCGGCTGTGACGCCGGACGGACGGAACCGGACGACATCGCTCGTCTCCTCCCGGCCGACACGTCCGTGATTCTGGAGGCAACACTCTCCGACGATGCTCTGATCTCGGGCCGGTCGGTCAGATGCCTTGCGGACGCCGAACGGTGCGGCACGGACGGACGGATGTTCGGCGTTTCGGGCGTTGTACAGATTTCCATGCGGTCGGACAGGTGCGACCGGGAGACCGTCGCCGCCATGACCGTCGGACAGCGCCTCCGCCTCCGCGGGATCCTGTCGGCGCCGCCGCGGGCCCGCAATCCCGGAGAGTTCGATATGGAGCTCTATTTCAGGCTGAACGGGATATCGGCCAGATTTTTCGCCGACTCCGCCGGCCCGGAATCGCTGTGCGGACGCCGGGATCCTGATCCGATCGACCGGTGTGTGATTCCCGTCCGCTCGGCCTGCTCCCGGGCTCTCGATTCCCTCATCGGGGGTGAGGAGGCGAATTTTCTGTCGGGTCTTCTCCTCGGGGAAAGACGAAGCATCCCGTTGGAGATCAAAAACGAGTTCATTAATGCCGGCGTCATGCATATCCTTGCGGTCTCTGGTCTGCACGTGGCCATCGTGGCGATGATCCTCCTCATTCTGTTTCAGCTTCTCCGCCTTCCCGAGAAGGCGACCCTTCTGCTGACGATCCTCGCGCTCTGCTATTATAATTTTTTCACGGGGAACACCGCGTCGGTCACCCGGTCGGTTATCATGGGATCGGTGGTCCTGGGAGGGAGAATGATGGAACGCCGGAGCGACATCTATAACGCCCTTGCGGTCTCGGCCGCGGTCATTCTGCTGATCGATGCGCGGCAGTTCTTCCAGGCCGGGTTCCAGCTCTCCTTCGCGGCCGTTTTCTCTCTCGTCTATCTCTACCCGAAAGTCTACGGCCTCAGATCTCTTCTCCCGGCGGGGATCCGGAAACACCGGATAGTGGAGTGGTTCTGTGCGGCGGCTGCCGTTTCTGTCGCGGCCGGCCTCGGCACCCTGCCGTTCACGGCGTTTTATTTCGGTAAAATACCCGTCATCGGATTTCTGGCGAATCTTGTTGCCGTTCCGCTCTCGAATGTCATCCTTGCGGTCGGGATGCTGACGCTTGCTATCTGGTTCGCGGCCCCCGTACCCGGCGTTATTTATGCCGCCGCCACACGCGGCCTGACGACCCTCTTTTTACATGTGGTGGCGTTTTTCGGCGATCTGCCGTTCGCCTACATCGCCGGCCGGTTCTCCATTACCGCTTCAATCGGCTATTATGCCGTTCTTGCCCTTCTTATCAATCTGCGGAAACCCCTCTTCAGAAAATATATCCTGCAGGTTCTTCTTCTCCTGGCGACCGGGATCGTCTGGTGGCATATCTTCAGACCTTCAGCGGGATATCTCACGGTGACATGTATCGATATCGGCCAGGGCGACGCAATTCTGCTTGAATTACCCGATGGAAAGAAGATGCTGGTCGATACGGGCCCCGTCACGCCGTCCGTCGATGCTGGCTCGCGCTTCATCGCGCCGCTCCTCCGGTGGAAAAACATCGGCACCCTCGATGCGATCGTGCTGACGCATCCCCACAGCGATCATATCGGAGGCGTTCCGTCTCTCCTGCGCACCATTTGTGTCAAAAAATTGTATGATTCAGCCCTCCCGGAGCAGACAGATTTGCATAAGGAATATCTGAGGCTGATCGATTCGCTCGGACTGCCGCACGAGCACCTTTTCAGGGGGATGCAGATCGGGATGTCGGAGCAGGTCAGAATCTACGTCCTCCACCCCGATTCTTCAGCGCTGATCATTGAGCCGGGGACGCACATCAATCTGAATAATACTTCGGTTGTTTTGAAGGTGGTCTATGGTTCAAGTTCCATTTTCCTTGTGGGGGATATTGAACATGGAGTTGAACTGAATCTTGTAAATCGTTATGGTGATTGGCTTAAATGCGATGTATTAAAGGCTGGCCATCACGGGAGCAATACAAGCTCGAGTCCCGAATTCCTGACATCCGTGGATCCCGGAGATGTGGTGATCTCGGTCGGGACGAGGAATAAGTTCCATCATCCGTCTCCCGATGTCCTCCGGAGGTATGAAGCGGCCGGATACCGGTATTACCGGACCGATCAGCTGGGGGCTGTCGTGTTTCGGACTGATGGGAGCAGGTGGGAGCACGTCGAGTGGAGAAACGAGTGATGTCCCCTTTCCCCGGTGAGAAGAGGAGTGCGGACCGCCCGGTGATGGATCTACCGGAGCGATGAAGATCGCTCCTTCCCGCGCGTGCCCGGTATTGGCGGAAAGGTTTATTTCGCCAGAAGCATTTTTTTGACAGATTCGTACGCACCTGCCCGGAGCCGGTAAAAATAGACGCCGCTCGATAATCGGGACGCATCGAACCGCACCGATTTCTCGCCGGGGGTCTGCATGCCGTCGGCCAGGATTGCAACGGTGCGCCCCAGCAGGTCGTAGACCGTCAGCGTGACCCGCGATTCCTTCGGCAGGCTGTAGGAGATGATCGTCGACGGGTTGAACGGGTTGGGATAGTTCTGCCGGAGAGCATAGGATGACGGCATCCGGCCTTTCGGCGATGTGATGACGCCAAGGGTCGCACCGGTGGGAATGAGCACGCACGCCTGGGTGGAATTATAGCGGCCGTACCGCACTGTTCCCGCGATGGTGCCGGCGTTGTTGATCCAGCCTGCGCTGGCGAGATACTGGGCAGGGGGAATGCTGTCGGTGAGACAGTTCAGATCGTAGTACAGTCCGTCGATAAAGACGAATCCGAACGGGGACGTCCCCGCGTCGCCGTACCACATCTCGCCGACAATATCGCCCCGGCTGTTCATCCCCCGGGGATACGTCCCGAAGTAGGGGGGAAGAGTCTGGTAGACGAGGGTGTCTCCTCCACTCCGCGTGAACCAGTCGCTTTCCGGCGCATCCGGCGATGAGTTGAAGGATCCGGCGAGAAATCCCGAGTCGTTGATGACGTTCGCCGACGGGTAATCGACCGTATCCGGGAGTGACCAGGTGATATGATTATTTTCCCAGAGGACCGCGGCGTAGAGCGTGGTATAGAGATAATGGTAGCGCCATACGTACCCGGCGATCTGCCGGGAACTGTTGATTGACTGCGGCACCGGGTTGGTGTACGGGCCATAGCCGTCGAGGGTGGAGGCGACACCGTTCTGCCAGAGACATCCCGTGCCGAGCCCCAAATCTCCCGCAGAGTCTGCTACCCCGACCACATCGTCGTGGATATTCATCGCTATGCCATAGCTCGAATTGTACCCCGCCGGTTCCGGAAGTATTATCGTGGTGTCGGGTTTCCAGTAGGCGGCATGGCCGTTCGATGTACCGGCCAGATGGCCCGAATCGTTCATCGGGTTGACTGCATAGGTGAGGTCGAGATGGAACCCGGGAAACGAACTGAGCGGGGTCGTCTGCCCGTTCTTCCAGAAATAATATCCCGCCGGGCCGGTCGCGAGCACCGTCCCGTCGGACGCGATGCCGAGGGTCGTGTACCCGAGGGAATCACCGAATTCGACCAGCTTGTAATGAAGATGAGGATAGATCATCACGGTGTCTTTCACCGTTCTGCTCCTGTATGTCAGCGACACGATCACGCGCTGGGGCGAGGCGAGAACGTCGTTCGATGTCAGTGCCCACTTCATGCCCCGGGTTTGAGGGGAAAGAACAACCGGCGCGCCGGGGGGAAGAATCGAAGGCTGATCGGTCGCGACGGCGATCGACGCGCCGCCCGGGGGCGATTCGCCGTCCAGCTCCACGTCGAAGAGTATCGGGTAGCCGGCTATGAAATTGTTTTCCTGCGATCCGTGTTTTCCCACCAGACACCCGTCGTCGGGAAGCGCCGTCACGCTCTCGAGGTTCGCAGGCGTCAGCAGGAGCTTCGCGGAGACCGGCGTAGGGGAATTGTGAACGGTGAAGGTGACGCTCGTATCGGCGGCAACGCCGTGTGTCAGAACCGGTGTTCCATACTGAAGGTAGCCCCCGGGGACAGCCAGCGGCGAACTCGCCCATGCCGTGGCGGAATCGCTCGTTGAAAAATAGATCGGCTGGTAAGTGAACTTTGCCGGTATGACCAGCGTCGCCGTAAAGCTCGACGGATTGCCGCCGACGACGGTGTCGGGCTGGAATGCCACCGTTGCGAAGGGGGCAATGAGGAGCGTCGCGGACGCGGAAGTACTCCCGGCCGTCGCGGTGATGATCGTCGAGTCGAGCTTCGCCACCGGGCTGGTGTTGACGGTGAACGAGTATTGCGTCGAATTCTGCGGTACGGTGACGTTCGTCGGTATCGTCGAAATGGCGCTGTTGCTGTTGGTGAGCGTTACCTTCTCCCCGCCGGCTCCCGCGGGATCGGTCAGCGTGACGGTGCACTGCGCGCTGTCGCCGCCGAACAGTCCGACGGGATTCACCATGACCGATTGAACTCCATGCGGGGTGATCGTGAGGGTATCCCGCTTTGTGATGCCCGCGGCCGAGGCTGAAATGACCGCAACAGTCGTCTCGGCGACACTGAGTGTCGTCACAGGAAACGTCGCCTGATACGCTCCCTCCGGAACGAGAATGCTCGCCGGCACTGATGCGGCCGAAGGCGCACTGCTCGCAAGCGTGACAGTCAGCCCGCCGCCGGCGGCAGGCGCCGTCAGGGTCAGGGCGGCGCTGTCAATGGTCCCTCCCCTCACGGTATGCCGCTGGAGAATGAGTGTGTCGGGGGCGATAATGCATGCACCATCCGCGGTATTGCTTCCGAGGATGTAGTCTGTTCCATTGTTCGTGACGATCTGTGAGGCGGAAGTGGATCTGAAGGTCGTCGCGGCCACAGGGTAGGATCTGCTCCCTCCCGAGGCGGACGAGCCGTTCAGCGTCTTCAGAAGCCGGACATCGATGGTGTTGATCCCGGTCTGATCGACGATGGCGATTACGTCACCGCACGGGCTGAACTCCCAGTATCCCGCGATCTCCGGATGAAGTTCGCTCAGGAGGGTCGTCCGCCGTTCGAGGTTGACCATCGTCCAGGTGGTCGAGTTCTGATCATACGCATAGGCCCAGACAAAGGTCCTGTCGGACGAATCGGGACTGAACCCGTGGGTCGACATTCCATACTGGTCCGAAGTGTCCGGTATGTTGGCAAAGGTGTAGGAGGCCTGGTATGCCGATGCGCCCGTGTGGGCATCGACGATATCGATGATCGCGTAGAACGCTTCCGTGATCGCGGTGTAGAAGAGATAATTTCCATGCGCGCTGAAGACGATTCGGGAGGAGAGCGTCGCGACGGAGGAGGACCATATCTGCACGGCGGTGGATCCGCTCAGGTCATACAGGGTGACCGGGTTTGTGGAACCGAGCGTCGTATTGGTCACGAACCGGTCGTCGTCCGGGCTGAACCCCCAGTAGGTCCCTGCCGACACCGACTGGCTGAATACCGTCGAATGATCGGAACTGCGCGTTACCGTCAGCTCTATCGGATCGGTGCCGGCGACCGAGACGGTAAATTTATGATGGGGGGATGCGGCGTCGTTGCTGACGGAAATATTGACGCCCGAATCGGGCAGAACGTAACCGCCCGTGAGGGAGCATCCGCAGTCGACTCCCAGCGGCCGGGGAAGTTTCTGCGCCGGGAGAGATGAAGGCGCCAGAAGGACGATGAGACAGACGATCGTGACGCAAATGACGGCGGCAGATTTCATGCAGGCAGTCCTCGAATTGTTCGGTGCGCGTGCGGACTCTCTCCGAAAAATCGGTTTCCGATGGATCAATCGGATGACTCCCGGGGGGAAGAACGTCCCTTTCTGATGTCATTCAAACAACTTGCCAATATAGCTGTTTCCCGATCCTTCCGCAAGACGACAGCCGCAAAATCCCCGTATTCAAAGATAATGCCGTTTCTGAACAGAATGAGGCCCCGGTGCTCCGGACCAAATGTACGGATGAGGAGGCATCTGATTGCCGGCCGCATGGAATGCAACCCAGAAGGTGAAGCGGCATCATACCCCCTGATGCCGTTCAGCTCCTTTTGATATATGTGATATCTGCTTGAAAGTCTATTCCGCATTGCGTATTATTCCGGGTCATTCATAATTTAAGTGTCGAATATTCCGTATGAAAACACCACATTCCGGCAGGACCCCTGAGCGGAAAAAACGGTTCACGACCGACGCCGCGATCGACATCGAACCGCTGTACGATCATCTTTCCGGCGATGCGGAAGAAAAGATCGGCCGGCCCGGCGCATACCCCTTCACCCGCGGCGTCTATCCGACCATGTACCGGGGGCGACTCTGGACGATGCGCCAGTACGCCGGATTCGGATCGGCGGTCGAATCCAACCGGCGGTACAAATATCTTCTCTCCCGCGGCACAACCGGGCTCTCCGTGGCGTTCGACCTGCCGACACAGATCGGCTACGATTCGGATCATCCGATGGCGGAAGGAGAAGTGGGGAAAGTGGGTGTTGCCATCGATTCCCTGGAGGATATGGAACGGCTTTTCGACGGCATCTCCCTGACGGAGGTGACGACCTCGATGACGATCAACGCGACGGCGGCGATCCTGCTGGCGATGTATGTGGCCGTCGCCGAAGCGCAGGGCGCCGATCTGGCCGGCATCTCCGGAACGATCCAGAACGATATCCTTAAGGAGTACGTCGCCCGCGGCACCTACATCTATCCCCCCGGTCCGTCGATGCGCCTCGTCACCGACACCTTCCGGTGGTGCAGTGAGCGGCTCCCGAAATGGAACACGATCTCGATCAGCGGGTACCATATCCGGGAGGCGGGTGCGACGGCGGTGCAGGAGCTCGCCTTTACCCTCAGCAATGCCATCGCGTATGTCGACGCCGCGGTCGCCGCCGGCCTCGATGTCGATTCCTTCGCGCCCCAGATCTCGTTTTTCTTCAACGTCCACAATAATCTCTTCGAGGAGGTTGCGAAATTCCGGGCGGCGCGCCGCATGTGGGCCCGTATCATGAAGGAACGTTTCCATGCGAAACGGGAGGCCTCCATGATGCTCCGTTTTCATGCACAAACGGCCGGTTCGACGCTCGCGGCACAGCAGATCGATACGAACGTCGTCCGGGTCACTCTGCAAGCGCTCGCCGCGGTCCTCGGCGGCTGTCAGTCCCTCCATACCAACAGCCGGGATGAGGCGCTCGCGCTTCCGACGGAACAGTCGGCGCTCCTGGCGCTCCGGACACAGCAGGTGATCGGGCACGAATCGGGCGCGGCCGATACGGTCGATCCCCTCGGCGGATCGTTCTACGTCGAATCGCTCACCGATCAGCTCGAAACCCGGGCGCTCGACTATCTCGGGAAGATCGACCGGCTCGGCGGAGCCGTCAAGGCGATCGAAAAACAGTTCTATCAGACGGAGATCGCCGAAAGCGCGTACCGGTATCAGCAGGAGATCGAGCGGAAGGAGAAAATCATCGTCGGGGTCAACGAGTTCACGGCACCGGCGGAGGAGCCGCCGCCGCTCATGAGCGTGGGGGAGTCGGTGAGAACGGAACAGACAGGCAGGCTGGCGGCACTGCGCTCCCGGCGCGATTCCGCCGCCGTGGCCGCATCGCTCGCCGATATCGCAAAAGCGGCCGGCGGAAGCGGCAACCTGCTCCCGCCCATTCTCTCTGCGGTGAAGAAATATGCCACGCTGGGGGAGATCGCCGATACCCTGCGGCGCTCCTGGGGAGAATACTGACGCTCAGCCTGCCGATCCGGCCGAGGGGCAGTCGGCCGCCACCGGGCATGTCGCGCACAGCGGCGAGCGGGCTTTGCAGATCTTCCTGCCGTGCCAGATCAGGAGGTGCGGAAATTCAATCCAATCCTTCCGCGGCACCAGTTCCATAAGATCGGTTTCGATTTTTTCCGGATCGTCGTGCCCGGTGAGCCCGAGCCGGTTGGCGATCCGCCGCACATGTGTATCGACGACAATCCCTTCGGCTTTTCCGAACGCATTTCCGAGGACCACGTTCGCCGTTTTTCGTCCGACTCCCGGGAGTGCGACCAGATCTTCCATGCGGTCGGGGACATTCCCTTCGAACCGTTCCACCAGACCACGGCAGCAGCCGATGATGTTCCGGGCCTTCGCGCGGTAGAACCCCGTGGAACGGATGATCCCCTCCAGTTTCCGGCTGTCCGTCCCGGCATATTCTTCCGCGGACCGGTATTCCGCAAAGAGTTTTTTCGTCACAATGTTGACGCGCTCGTCCGTGCATTGGGCGGAGAGGATCGTGGCAATCAGCAGTTCGAGCGGTGTCCGGAAGTCGAGCGCGGTGGCCGCTTCCGGATGGACCTTCCTGAGGCGGGAGATGATCTTGCCGGTCCTCCGCCGCCGCTGTACGTCGGTTTCCTTCGTGCGTTTCATATCCTCAGCTTGCCTGTTCCACGATGACGTTGCCGAATACCTTGGTGATGACGAGGGTCAGCCGGTTCGCCGAGCCGGCGTACGTCGGGGAAACGACCCGCATATCGGATCCGAATCCCCCGCGCTGCTGGCCGAGGATCCGGAAATGACCGGCGATCGTGCTGGCCTGAACCGCCACCGGAGCCTGCGGGGCGAGGAGAATGGTGCTGTCGCCGAAGACGGAGTGATGCCGCAGAATGTACTCCCCCTCGGCGGGTGTTGTTCCGGAGAGATCGATGAAGGCATTGCCGAAGATGGTCGATATCGATCCCCCCTTGAAGGAGGAGGAGGTGATCTTCCGGTAGAGGTTTTCGAAGACGAACGATTCGTCCACGATGTCGCCGTTGATGGAGGGGAGGGGCCCGGCGGGGGATGACGGTGTGCCGCCATGCCGCCCGCGGCGGGTGAGGATCATGATGCCGACGGCGATGATGATCAGCGGCCAGAATTTCCCCACCATATCGCCGAAGTCGGCGATACCGAGATTGTCGAGAAGCAGGAGGAGGCCCAGGATGAGGAGGGCGATTCCCCAGGTGATGTTTCGCATTGTCAGGTCCGTCAGCTGTTGATGGATAACTGTGCGCAGACAGCCTTCAGGCTGTGCGTATTGAAAACGTGTCCTGCTTCCAGCCAGCCTTTGCGGGCGACGCCGATGCCGTACGAGACATTTTTCAGCCCCGCGGTGCTGTGCGCGTCGGGATTGATGCTGAGCAGGACCCCCTTTTCGGCGGCGTATCTGCACCAGCGCCAGTCGAGATCGAGGCGGTGCGGGTCGGCGTTGATTTCGATCATCGTGCCGAAGTCGGCCGCCGCGTCGATGATCTCCTTCATGTTCACGGGGTAGCCGTCGCGCTGGAGCAGAAGACGTCCCGTGGGGTGACCGAGCATCGTCACATGCCTGTTTTTGATTGCCCGGATGATCCTGCGGGTCGCTTCCTGTTCCGACATCGTGAATTTTGAATGGATCGAGGCCACGACGTACTCGAACCGTTCCAGCATCGATTCGCTCCAGTCGAGCGTGCCGTCGGAAAGGATATCGGCTTCCGTTCCCTTGAAGATCCGGAATCCCCGGGAGCGGGCATTGAGTATATCGATTTCCCGGTGCTGAAGTTTCACCCGGTCAGGGGTCAGACCGTTTGCATAGGCCGCGACTTTGCTGTGGTCCGCTATGCCGAGATAGTCCCAGCCGAGCTGGTGGGCGGCTTCGGCCATCGCTTCAAGCGTGTCCCTGCCGTCGCTCGCGGTCGTGTGGCAGTGAAATGTCCCGCGAAGGTCGGCCTCCTGTATAAGCCGGGGGAGACTGCCTCGTTCCGCCGCCTCGAGTTCGCCCGTCTGTTCACGCAGTTCGGGGGGGATCTCGCTCAGGCCGAGCGCCCGATAGATATCGCCCTCTTCGCGACAGCGCGGGGGCGCCTTCCGCTTCCCCTTGCCGGCGGGTGTGAACGCGTATTCGTTCAGGCTCCAGCCAAAATCCTTTGCGCGGCTTCGCACGGCGACATTATGCTCCTTGCTTCCGGTGAAGTAGGCGAGGGCGAAGGGAAATTCCGAATCCCGGACGATCCGCAGGTCGCACGGGATCCCGCCGGCAAGGAGGACGGAGGATTTGGTTTTTCCGTGCGCCACAATGCGGTCCACCCCCGGAGCCTCCGTGAACCGCTTCATGACGGCGGAGGCGGCGGAGGGCGCGCAGGAGATCAGGATGTCGATGTCGCCGATGATTTCCTTCCGCCGGCGGAGACTGCCTGCGATTTCTGCCCTCCGGACGCCGGGGATTTCCTTCAGGAGCGAGAGAAGGGCCCCGGCCACCGGCGCGGCGGAGGAGATCAGAAACCTGTCTGCGTATTTTTCAAGCCGGTCGAGGGAACTCAGGATGTTCTGTTCGGTTTTTTCGCCGAATCCGGGAATCCCTGCGAGCCGGTGCTGTTCCGCCGCGTCCCGGAGTTCTGCCGTGCTTTTGATCCCGACCGATTCGTAGAGCTGTCTGACACGCTTTGGTCCGAGCCCGGGAACTTTCAGCATGTCGAGCACGCCGGGGGGAACGGACTTCCGGAGCTCCCTGTGCACGGACGATGTGCCGTTCCGCACGAGATCGGTGATGATGTCGGCGATTCCCTTGCCGATTCCCTGTATGCTGGTGAGACTGTTTTCGTCGGCGTGCCGGCGGAGATCCGCCGTGGAGCTTCCGAGCATCCGGGCTGCGGCGTGAAACGCGCGGGATTTGAAGACGTTTTCACCCTTCAGCTCCAGAAGCGTCCCGATTTCCTCGAGTACCTCTGCTATGTCGGCGTTGGATATCGGCATAGGGATATACCTCGCGCAGGCGGCGATTCAGGCGATCGGTACGCCGGCGGTCTGCATTCTGTCCGCGGCCGGGGAGACCGGCGCGGGTTCTTCCAGATTGTCTATGATCTCGAGTATGGGGGCGAGCTCGGTGAATTGCATCAGCCTGCTCCGGAGCTGGCCGATATTGTGATAGTTCCGGAGATACCCGCTGTAGTGCTTGCGGAACTCGAGCACTGCCCGCTGTTCACCCTTGTACTCGACCGAGAGGGTGAGATGCCTGCGCATCACCCGCACCCGCTCCGCAAAATCGGGCTCCGGTTTCAGCCTGCCGGTGCGCAGCAGATGGTGCACTTCTCCGAAGATCCAGGGATTCGTTATTGCCGCCTGCGCGATCATGACTCCGTCACAACCGGTCTCTGCAAAAACCGTCCGGGCCTTCTCCGCTGAATCGATGCCGCCGTTGACGATGATCGGGATGCCGACGGCCGACTTGACCGGCTCGATCCAGCGGTATTCCGGTTCCCCCTTGTGCCCCTGGGCCCGCGTGCGGCAGTGGATCGTGAGCGCCGCTGCGCCTGTCTGCTCCACCATCCGGGCCACTTCGGTGATCCGTATGGAGGAGGCATCCCAGCCGAGCCGCGTTTTCACCGTGACAGGCACCCGGACAGCTCCGATCACCGTGCGGATGATACGCTCCATTTTCGGAAGATCCCGCAGAAGGCCAGCCCCTTCCCCTCGTCCTGCGATCTTCTTGACCCAACAGCCGCAGTTGATGTCGATCAGATCGGGCCGGAGCTCTCCGGCCATCCCGGCCGCGGTTTCCATCGATTGCTCGGCCCCGCCGTAAAGCTGAATTCCGAACGGCCGTTCCTCTTCGAGGAACATCATTTTCCGCATTGTTTTGCGTGATGCCCGGATCAGGCCTTCAGAATTGACAAATTCGGTATACATGATATCGGCTCCCAGCTCTTTGCAGACGAGCCGGAACGAAATGTCGGTCACGTCCTCCATGGGAGCGAGAATGACCGGTTTGTCGATATCGATGTTTCCGATGCGCATCGTCTCTAAACTATTCAAAAATATGGATTCTTCCAAATAAAAGCCCGGACGGTATTGACCGCCCGGGCCCCTGACGATTCTATTTCCGTTCCTTACTTGAGGAGCATGACCTTCTGTGTCGCGACGAACTGCTCTGAGGGAACGCTCATCCGGATGAAATAAATGCCCGATGCGACAGCGAATCCCGAGCCGTCCCGCGAGTCCCACTCAAGCGTGTGATACCCGGCGGGCTGAGAACCCGACAGCAGCGTCGCTAGTTTCCGGCCCAGGACGTCGTAGATGCTGACGTCCACGTCCCCCTGGCGGGGCATTTCGACCGTGAACTGCGTCGTCGGATTGAACGGATTCGGATAATTCCGGCCGAGCGCGAACACCCGGGGGAGAGCGGTTCCCGGCGAGACCGACAGGATGACGCGCCGCACCGAGGCATCCGTCAGCGTCAGCTTGCCGCCGCCGGTGAGCATGCCGATGATCCGTCCGGCATCGCTTTTCACCACAACGGTTCCCTGAAGGAGGTTATCCGTGCCCGCCTTCTCCCACTTCAGCGTGAGCGGGTAGTGCGTCGCCGTGATCTGGATCGGATAGTCGAATCTCTGCGAAGCGTCGAAATCCTCCGGATAGACGGCGACCATGCTTCCGCTCGTGAAGCGGACGTCGAACGAACCGTCCGGCGCCGGAGGCGGAAGGGTGTATTTATCCGCCTGGACATTTCCCGATCCGAGGTAGAGCGTCTGTGAATTCTTCGCGCGGTCGGAGATCGTGATTTTCGACATGCCGGCGAGCTCGTACGGCCTGCCCGTCGATTTGTCGGCGGCCGAACAGCTCAGATGAATGTACCCCGGGCCGGTGGCGCGGACCCAGTAGCCGTAGAGCGGCGAGATGACGGACGCGACCGCATACCCGGAGGAGTACGAGAAGAACGGCGTCGTCGAGGTGATGCCGGTCGATCCGTCGGCGATGATGTTGAGAACAGGGACGGGACATCCGATCGAACCGACCATGTTCCATCCGGCCGCAACGGGGATATCGAGGGTCGCCAGCCCCTTCCCGAGGGCGTCCACCTCGCCCGCTGACAGCTTCGCCCAGAATCCCTGCCCCGGTGTGAGGGTGGTGATCGGTATATACCCGGAATTGTAAATGAAGATCGAGCCGATCGCAGTGGGAAGCATATACGCCGCACTCATGTCGGAATAGGTGGAGGGCATGGAGAGCAGGTTCCACCCGTCCGAACTCAGGAGCGATGCCGCAACGGGAACATAGTGGATACAGAGCCCGTTGTGGAGATGGGTCTCGACCGGGTATCCGTCCTTGTTGTAGAAATTATAGGGGGGATAGCCGGGTGCCGCCACGGGGTGATAATTCGAATCGGACTGGATACCGGTAAGGTTGGCCGTATCCAGGTTCGCAGAACCGATCTCATCGTACTGGAACTCGATCGTGTTGAAGGTCTTGTTCAGCACGACCCTGAACCGGTCGATATCCGATTCAGCTCCGGCGGTGAAGAAGGCGCCGAGAGAATCCCACTCGGTGACGAATTTGGTCGAGTCGTCGTACGTTCTGATATGTCCGAACGTCGCGATCGGTGAATCCTGCTTGACGATCCAGTCGGCCCAGAATGGCGCGATGAAGGCTTTCGGGATATCGCCGCTGTGGAGCGTGTCGGCCCGGTTGTGGTGCTGGGCGTAGGGGAAATCCCAGCCGTCGGTGGCAAATCCGTTGCTGTTGACATCGATGGTGTCGGTAGCCGTCTTTGAGAGCGCGATGGCGCCGTCCACACCGACCCAGGCGTAGTGCATCGTATCGCCGTAGAAAACAAATCCGTTCGAGATCGCAAACGGTCCCGCAGTCCCGTCGTCGCCCCGGTGGGGGGTCGTGGTCTGGGCATACGCACGCGGGTCGAGGAACCACCGCGAGGTGTCGATCGCCGTGCCGATCGAACCGATGGCGGCGGGAGTACAGGCGGTTGTGGTATCGATGCGGTACCAGCCGGCAGATTCCAGCGACACGACCTTGTACGAATAGGTGCCGGAGGAATCCGCAAGACCGGCGGAATCGACCGCCACGACCTTGTATTCCACCGATGTGAACGGCGACTGGGACGGGATCGTTCCCTCAAAGAGGTCGCCGATCAGATTCGACATATCGATATTGTTCCAGGATCCGGTGCCGTTGAGACGATACCGGAAATAGGCGTGCGCGACACCAGCGCGGGCAGGAACCGACGCATCGCAGTCGTAAATCGTCGCCGTGAACGATTGCGGTATGGTTTCGGTCGTTGTGCGGATGAGGTCGACCGACGAGATGATCGGCGGCGTATTCGCCGTTGGGGTCATCACGTACCAGAAGAGCAGATTCCACGATCCCCGCGCAACCCATCCCTTGCACGGAATGGTCGGCGGCACGGCGAATTCATAATACTTCCAGTCGTGCGTCGCAAGCGTGTCGGTTTCATTGCTGTACACGAACGACATGTTGTCCGTCGCGTTGCAGGGGTCGGACGCGCTTCCGTTCAGCTTGAGCGTAATGAAGAAGGGATCGCCCGTATTGACCGTCGGGACGGCCAGCAGATCGAGCGGAATGAAATTCACCTTCCCGGCGTTTCCCGGATCGGCCGGCGAGGCATGCATCGGAACCCCTGCCAGTCCCCACAGATTGGTCCCCATCGGCGGATAGGATTGAATCGGGACATGCCTGAACGAGTCGACCGTCGATACCCACGGGCCGCTCGCATCCTCGGGGAAGGCGGCGATCCCGTTTTCGGGATCGGAGGTGTTCGGGAAATAGCCCCAACAGGTGACGTCCGGCGCCCCCTGGGGGGCCGGATATCCGCCCCATCCCGGACCGTGACCTGTGTAGATGTTCGAGTTGAACATCCGCACGTTGATGTTCTTGAACAGCGAGTCGCTGGGACAGATCGTGTTCTGGTACCAAAACACGGTATCGATCGTACCGCTCGTCGGTGCCTCGAACCACATGGCGAGTATGTCATCGTGCAGACCGTACTGGGCGCCGTCTGAGGAATATTTCGGAGGATAATAACCGAACTCCTGGGTTCCGCAGGTCGAATTGATCGTTGCCGGCTGACTCCGTTTGATCACGGAGAGCGCGCTTTCTCCCGGGTGAATCGGGATTACCTGTCCGTTTTTATTGACCAGCAGGCGGGTTTGAGGATAGGCGAAAGAAGCGCAAAAGAACAAAAATAAGAACAATCTCCTCATGTGATTCCTTTCAGACATGATGGAAAAAGGTTATAATTGACGAATTTACTGATAGTATCGGATAATTTTCAGTTAATGTCAATACCGCCGAGATCCGGATTTCCGGAGAAATGAAGTGGATTTGAACCTCCGCGGGACCGGAACGGGGAAGAGGTACGTGGGGATGAGAGTCCGGATGGATGATCCGCCGGTCAGCGCTTTTGAACCCGGAGACGGGCCCTGACCTCTTTTTTTTCCGCGGTCAGAAGTCCGATCATGTCGTCGATCATCGCAAGTTCCGCCCGGAGGCCTCGTGCCCGGCCGCCGGATCCGATCATCGACTGCCGCATCAGATGGTCCGCCAGGACCAGGGCAACCATCGACTCCACGACCGGGACAACGCGCGGACAGAGGCACGGGTCGTGCCGGCCGGTGACCGATATCTTCCGCCGCCGTCCCTTCATGTCGATGGTCGTCTGCGATTTGGGGATGGAGGAAGGAGGTTTTACGGCGACCCGGACGACGATCTCTTCGCCTGTCGATATGCCGCCCAGGATCCCTCCGGCGAAGTTGGTCCGCGTTCGGATGGCCCCGCTTTTCCGGTCGCGGTAAAACTCGTCGTTGTGTTCGCTCCCCTTCATCCGGGCGGCGGCGAAACCGGAACCGATCTCGAATCCCTTGATCGCGGGAATCGAAAGGAGGGCCTTCGCGAGATCGGCCTCGAGCTTGTCAAACACCGGCTCGCCGAGCCCCGGCGGGCAGTGGCGGACGATCGCTTCGACGATTCCCCCGGCTGAGTCGCCCTGGCGCTGAATGCGAAGGATCCGGGCGGCCATTTTCTTCGCCGCGGCGGGATCCGCACAGCGCATCATGTTCCGCTCGATCTCTGCGGGCTTGAACGTGCGGGCGGTAATCCCCGCGGCCTCCTTCGTATGAGCGATGATCTCAATGCCGCGGCGTGCCAGGATCGATTTTGCGAGCGCGCCCGCCGCAACCCTTCCCGCCGTTTCGCGGCCCGACGACCGGCCGCCCCCGCGGTAATCCTGAATGCCGAATTTCCGGAGGTAGGTGTACCCCGCATGCCCCGGCCGGAAGACATCCCGTATCTTTGCATACGCACCGGGATTCTGATTTGTGTTCCAGACCAGGAGACAGATCGGCGTCCCCAGCGTTCTGCCGTTGAACACGCCGCTCAGGATCTGCACTTCGTCCGCTTCGGAACGCGGGGTCGTGACCCGGCTCTGGCCGGGACGCCGCCGGTTCAGCTCGTGCTGTATGGCCGAGGTGGAGATCGGAATATTCGGCCTGATCCCGTCGATGACGACGCCGACGGCCCTGCCGTGACTTTCACCGAACGTGGTGATCCGGAACTGTGACCCGAACGTACTGCCTGCCATGCTCATCCTTTCGTTTCCAGTTTGCTGAACTCGTCCCAGAAGCGGGGAAATGATTTTGCCACACACCCGGGATCCAGAATCCTGACGCCGGGAACCCTGAGCCCAGCCACCGCGAAGCTCATTGCGATGCGGTGATCATGGTGGGTTTCGATCTCCGCGCCGTGCAGAGGCGCCGGTTCGATCCCGATCGCATCTCCCAATGTGGTCACACAGCCGCCCATCCGCCGGAGCTCCCGGGCAATGGTCTCGATCCGGTCCGACTCCTTGTACCGGAGGTGCGCGATGTTGGTCAGACGCGTCGGACCGTGCGCAAATGCTGCCGCAACAGCCAGCGCCGGAACGGCGTCCGGCATGGCATTCATGTCTGCAGTGATGCCCCGGAGCGTTCCGCCTGTCAGCGTGATGCCGTTGCCGCTCCTTCCGACCCTGCACCCCATTCTTTCCAGCAGTCCCGCCAGGCCGATATCTCCCTGCCGGGATTCCGGAGAGAGCTGTTCGATGGTGACCGTTCCGCCGGTGATCGCTGCGGCGGTGAAAAAATAAGAGGCCGAGGAGGCATCCGCTTCTACCGTGAACCGGGTTCCCCGGTATCTCTGACCTGCGGGGATCAGGAATCTGCCATCGGCGGCACAATCGACCGCAACCCCGAAGGTCCGCATCACGTGAAGCGTCATGTCGATGTACGGACGCGAACTGAGCCCGCCCTCGAGGACCAGCTCCACCGGTTCCTGTGCGCACGGGGAGACAAGAAGGAGCGAGGAGAGAAACTGACTGCTGATGCCGGCTTCGACACGTATCGTACCGCCCCGGAACGACGGGCCGTCGATCCGGAGAGGGAGGGTGTCGGACATGAGAACAGCTTCCGCGCCCGCCTGCCGGAGCGAATCGACCAGCATTCCCATCGGCCGTCGCTTCATCTGTGCATCCCCGTCCAGGATCGTCGTTCCGGACGCAAGCGCGGCGAAGCTGGCGAGAAACCTCATCGCCGTGCCGGCGTTTCCGACGTTGATGATCCCGGCGGGCGCCCGGAATGTGCCGCCGCTCCCGGTGACGGAAAGCCCGGCCCCTTCCTTGTCGATCGGAATCCCGAACTGCCGCAAGGCCCCGATGAGCACTCCCGAATCGTCGCTGTCCGAGGGATGCCCGATGAAACTTCTGCCGTGCGCAAGGCCGGCGGCGATGAGCGCCCGGTTCGTGTAACTTTTGGAGGAGGGGAGTGCAATGTTCAGCCGTCCGGCCATGCCGGGGCGTATCTCCCGTGCCCCTCTCGTGTCCGTCATATCGCTTCCACGAACATGTTCGACTGGAGCTTTGCCTGGGCCTCGAAAATACGGTTGCCGTCGATCGTTCCGGCTCCGGCCAGAGCGGCTTCCGCGATCAGCCGGGTCGTCCCTTTTTTGTAGACCGCATCGACGACGAGCATCCCCTCCGCGAAATACCCGGGCGGGAAAAGCCGTCTCTCCGTTACGCCCTCCATCCCGACCGGTGTGGCGTTGACAATCACATCATATTCCCGCCGTGTCCGGTACCGGAACGGTATGAACGGTACACCATACCGTTTCGAGATATTTTTTCCCCTCAGTTCGTTCCGGCCGGTGACAGCCACGGAGAATCCGTTCCGCAGTCCCGCCGTCACGGCCGTCCGCGCCATCGCCCCGGTGCCGGCAACGATCATGCTCTTCCCGCCGCGGCCGCCGCGCCCGAGGAGGGAAGTTAATGCCGGAAGGTCGGTGTTCTCACCGAGCAGCCGCCCGGCGCGGCGGAGAATCGTGTTCACTGCAGACACCTCCCGCGCGTCGTCCGAGACGATCCCCAGCAGGGGCAGAACCGATTCCTTCAGCGGCATCGTTACGCTGGCTCCCGTGATGAGCGGTCCGAAGACGCGCAGGAACGAATCCGGCTCGGATGCCGGAAAATTGATGTAGACGGCATTCAGGTGCCGGCGTTGGAAGACGCGATTATGGAAATAAATCCCCCGGCTGTGCGACACCGGATACCCGGCGAGACCGAAGATGCGCGTCTGCCGGTCAATCCGGCCTGCCCGGTACAGCCGGATCATCGATTCGTGGTCGACCTGGCCTGCGGCCGTCGCATACGCCCCCGCGGGTGTGCTGTAACTGAGCCAGCCGCCGAATATTCCCGCGAGGATCCGGCTGGGCGTGCCGTATTCCCCCATGGCGAGCGCGATCATCGGCTGACGATCGCGCCGCGCAAGGCGCAGAACATCGAAGATCGGTCCGTTGGATGCCGGTTCATCCGCCATGACTGCTATTTTGATGATGCCGGGACGGAGGGCGCGCATATTCCGGTAGAGAGGAATGAGAGACGAGGGAGTCGACCGGAAATTATGCGATGAAAGGACGACCCTCGTGCGGGGAACCGCATTCAGAAATCCGGTCAGCGCCTGTTTCCCCCAGCTGAATTCGATATCGGCATATTCCGCCCCGGCGTCGAGTGCGGCTTTCAGTATTTCACACTGTGTCCGGAACGATCCGTCGAACTTTCCCCCCTCCGATCTCCTCCTGTTGGTCACAATCACCCGCGGCCTGGGCTTTTCCAGGAGACGGTCGAACCGGGGATACGCCATGCCATCGATCCGCAGTTCGGCAATGCCCCGGCCGGAATGGCCGGAAAGGAGGCGGCGGAGTGCCGCTGTGGAGTGGGCTGAGATGGAAGGGCAGATGTTCATGGACTGATCAGCCGCTCTGCTTCGCCGGGACCGATGAGATGGCCGGTTCTGCCTTCTCCGATCGCGCGGAGAAGCGTGTAGGCGATTTTTTCCCCAGCGGATTTCTTGTCTCTGAGTGTAGCTGTGATGATCCGGTGCGGGTGCATCCGGCTGGGAAGCGATACCGGGAGCCCGTATTTCATTATGAGCGTCACAAGACGTTCCTCGTCGCCGGGGGAGAGAAGGCCCAGGCGGACCGACATCCGCGCCTCGGCCGCCATGCCGATTGCTACCGCCTCGCCATGGCGCAGGGAGTAGTCCGAGAGGAGTTCGACCGCGTGGCCGATCGTATGCCCGAAATTAAGGATCCGCCGGAAATCATGTTCCCTTTCGTCGGCTTCCACGACGGTCTTCTTCAGCGTGCAGCAGCGCCGGACGACGGTTGCCAGCAGGTCCCGGTTCCTCCGGAGGAGAGGCCCGCTCGATTTCTCAAGGAGCCGGAAGAGAGAGCGATCCAGGATCGCTCCATACTTGATCACCTCGGCGAGGCCGTTCAGGTATTCCGGTTCGGGGAGCGTCGAGAGCAGGGGGATTGCGATGTAGACCGCCGCGGGCCGGGAAAACAGGCCGATCAGATTTTTCCCCAGCGGATGGTCGACCGCAACTTTGGCGCCGACACTGCTGTCGACCTGCGCAAGGAGGGAGGTCGGAAATTGAATGAACGATACTCCCCGGTTGAGCGTCGCGGCGGTGAATCCCGCAAGATCGCCCACCATCCCTCCGCCGAATGCCACAACGACCGCATCGCGTCCCGCGCGTTGAGCGAGGAGCCAGTCTTCGATCCGCTCCTTCCACCGCCGTGTTTTCGTTTTCTCGCCGGCGGGAACGACGAAGATGCCCGATCCCGGCCGTTCGCTGAGGATCCGGTTCCGGATTTCATTCCGATAGACCGAATGGACGTTCCGGTCGGTGATGATGAAAAGAGGGCGACCGCGGGTCGCTTTCAGAAGATCGGCGGCGGCGGACCGGAATGTGCTGTGGAAGCGGATCGGGTAACTTCGGTCCGGGGATTCGGAGGTTCGTATGGTCAACTGGCTCGTCATGAGGTCCGATCGATCGCATCCCGCATACTTCTGATGAATCCGGAGACCGCCGGCATCAATTCTGGTCCGCTGTGATCCCTGATCGTGCGGATGAGGGAACTTCCGATGATGACGCCGTCGCTGACCCCGGAGATGAGGCGCGCATCATCAGGCGAAGCGATGCCGAAACCGACCATGAGAGGGTTGCGCCGGATGAGTGATTTCACCCCCGAGATGTACCCGAGAATGTCCTGCGGAAGGTTTTTGCCGCCGCCGGTGACTCCCGTGACCGAGACACAGTAGAGAAACCCCCTGCTTGCTTCATCGATCTGACGGCATCGGGATGCCGGCGTTGTCGGAGAGGTGAGGAGAATGGAAGCAATGCCTGCGTCGGCGGACCGGTCGCGGAAGGATTTCCCTTCCTCCAGCGTCAGGTCGGGGATGATGATTCCGTCACAGCCTGTCTCGACGCAACGGAGCAGGAACCGGTCGCATCCGTAGGAATAAATGGGATTCGCATATCCCATCAGGACGAGCGGAATCTCTGAATGACTGCGGAAGTCTTCTGCGAGCGTGAATATCTTTTCCAGGGTCGTTCCCTGGCGCAGGGAGATTTCGGAACTTTCCTGGATGGTCGGTCCGTCGGCGATCGGATCGGAGAAGGGAATGCCGATCTCCAGAATGTCGGCGCCGCCCGCCGCGATTGCCTCGAGGAGGGGTCCCGAAAGGCCGGGGGAGGGGAATCCGGCGGTCAGGAACACCGCGAGCGTTTTCCCGCCTTCCGACCTCCGACGGGCGAATGTGGCGTCGATCCGGTTCTGCATCTCAGGAAACGGATCCTTCCCGTGCCGCGCGCGTGATGGCGGGCAGATCCTTTTCTCCCCGTCCGGAGAGATTGACAACGACGAGATCTCCGGGGCGGGTCGACGGCATCAGCGTATCGAGATAGGCGATGGCGTGGGCCGACTCAAGCGCGGGGAGAATGCCCTCGGACCTCAGGAGTGCGGTGACCGCAGAGAGCGCGGCCGTGTCGGTCACGGAAACGTATGAAACAGCCCCGGTGTCCTTCAGGTAACTGTGCTCCGGACCGACGCCCGGATAATCGAGGCCCGCCGAGATGGAATGGGCAGGGAGCACCTGTCCGTCCGGATCCTGCAGAAGGTAACTGTAACACCCGTGAAGAATTCCCGGCCTTCCGGCGGTGAGTGTGGCGGCGTGCCGGCCGCTCCGGATCCCCTCGCCCGCGGCTTCGACTCCGATTTTCGCGATACTCCGGTCTTCCAGAAATTCATGGAACAGCCCGATCGCATTACTCCCGCCTCCGACGCACGCAACGAGGTGCGTCGGCAACCGTCCTTCCGCTTCGAGCATCTGGCGCCTCGTCTCCCGCCCGATGACCGACTGAAAATCCCGGACGATGGTCGGATACGGGTGCGGTCCGACGACCGATCCGATAACATAGTAGGTGTCGCGGACATTGGTCACCCAGTCGCGGAGCGCCTCATTTGTGGCATCCTTCAGGGTCCGGGATCCCGAGGCCACCGGCCGTACTTCCGCTCCAAGGAGGGACATCCTGGTGACGTTGATCTCCTGCCGGGCCATGTCTTCCGTTCCCATATAGACTGTGCAGGCCATGCCGAAGAGCGCCGCAACGGTTGCCGTGGCCACCCCGTGCTGGCCTGCGCCGGTTTCGGCGATGACTCTCTTCTTCTGCAGATGCGATGCGAGGAGAATCTGACCGACGGTGTTGTTGATCTTGTGCGCCCCCGTATGGCAGAGATCTTCCCGTTTCAGATAAATTTTTCCCCGTCCGTACCGTTCCGTGAGACGCCCGGCGTGATAGAGGGGGGTTGGCCTGCCGACATAATCCTTAAGAAGCGCATGGTATGAATTCCGGAACTCGCTGGAATCTTTGATGTTTTGGTAGGCTTCTTCAAGTTGCGTCAGGGCATACATCAGAGTTTCCGGAACGAACCGTCCCCCGAACTCAGCGAAGTGGCCCGGCTGAGCCCCGTTTTCGCCCGAAGATCGCGTCATCTCACGCCTCGGTCGCAATCCTGGATGTGGTGATGACCCGATCGACGATCGGAGCGAGCTTGACGAGCTTTTCGAGCAGGAGCCTGAATTTCTCAGGTTTGAGCGACTGGTATCCGTCGGAGAGCGCCTGGGAGGGTTCCTCGTGGACTTCCACCATGAGCCCGTCGGCTCCGGCGGCGACAGCCGCCAGTGACATCGAACTCACGGCATCCCAGATCCCGACTCCATGGCTCGGATCGACGATGACCGGAAGATGCGAGAGCCGCTTGATGACGGGAATGGCATTGAGGTCAAGCGTATTTCGCGTGGCGGTCTCAAATGTCCGGATCCCCCTTTCGCAGAGGATGACGTTATAATTCCCTCCGTGAAGGATGTATTCGGCAGCCATCAGCAGTTCCTCGATGGTTGCCGAGAGACCGCGCTTCAGAAGCACCGGTTTCCGTATCGAGCCGAGTGCCTCGAGGAGGGAATAATTCTGCATATTCCTCGCCCCCACCTGCAGAATGTCGGCGGTCTCTGCGACAAGCGGAAGCGTTCCGGTATCCTTGACCTCGGTGACAATTTTCAGTCCGGTGGCATCCCGCGCATCCTTCAGATACTGGAGCGCATCGGTTTTGTATCCCTGAAACGAATAGGGCGAGGTGCGGGGTTTGTAGGCGCCGCCGCGCAGGAACCGGATCCCCATTTCCTTCAGGGCAAACGCGATCTCAATGATCTGCTCCCGGCTCTCGACCGAACAGGGCCCGGCGATGAGCGTCAGCTCGCGGGAACCGACGGCCTCCTCGCCGACTCTGACCACGGTATTCTCCTGTTTGACATCCCGGCTGACCAGTTTGAACGGCTTGGTGATCGGAATCGCTTCGAGAACGCTCGGCAGGTTGAGAAACTGCTCCGCATCCGGTCTGCTCTTGTTGCCGGTTACGCCGATCGCGAGCCGCTGGGCCCCCGGGATCTCGTGCGGCAGATAGCCGAGAGTCCTGATTTTCTCCTTCACCCGTTCCACATCCCCGCGGGGTGCATCCAGTTTCATGATGATGAGCATATGTCAAACCCTTCCGTTTCCGGATTGTGTGTTCAAAACTGCAAACAGCTCCTGAAGTTTTCCATGATCCTTCTTTCCGGGTTCCATCTCGACGCCGCTGTTGACGTCCACAGCAAACGGCTCCGTGGAGCGGACCGCTTCGGCCACATTTGCGGGCCCGAGTCCGCCCGACAGAATCAGCGGAAAGTGCCGGCCTGCGGTTCTGGCTGATGCCGGATCGGCCGTCACGCCGGTTCCTCCGTACTCTCCGGTCCGATAACCATCCACAAGAACCGCGCTGATCCGATACCGCGAAATGGCCTCTGCTTCCGCGGTGTTCCTCGGCCTGATGGCCTTGATCACAGGCCGGTCGAATCCGAGACACTCTTCGGGCAGTTCATCCCCGCTCAGCTGTATGGCGTGCAGGCCGCACTGTCGCATCGTTTCGGCGATGAATGCATGCGGCTGGTTCACGAACACCCCGACCAGGAGTACCGGAGCCCGAACCGATCCGATGATCTCCCGGGCACTCCCGACCGTTACACAGCGGGGACTTCCCGGGTAAAATATGAATCCGAGGGCGTCCGCGCCGAATCCGACGGCGGCGTCCGCATCCGGCCCGTTCGTGATGCCGCAGATTTTAACCCGCACCCGGCGTTTCATAATCCTTCAGTAGTCGGGCGAGTGATTTCCCCGGATTCTCCGATCGCATAAAGTGCTCGCCGATCAGCGCCGCATCGATTCCGTGCTTACGCAGTTCCCGAAGATGGTCAGCGGTGCTGATGCCGCTTTCGCTGACGATCAGGACACCGTCCGGAAGAAGTGCCGCGAGTTCAATGGAATGCCGGATATCCACCGAAAATGACCTTAAATCGCGGTTGTTGATGCCGATGACCTTCATCCGGCTCGTCTCAATAGTATCAATTTCTTTGCTTTCATACAACTCGACGAGCGTCTCGAGCCCCGCTTCGTCCGCGGCGGCCTGCAGTTCCCTCAGAAGCACCGCTCCCGCGGCATCCGCAATCAGCAGAACGGCATCCGCGCCCGCCGCCTTTGCTTCGCCGATCTGATACGGATCGATGATGAAATCCTTCCGGAGGACCGGAAGGGTGACTGCGGCGCGGACGTCCGTCAGATCCCCGAGCGATCCGTGAAAATACCGCTCATCGGTGAGAACCGAGATCGCTGCCGCCCCCCCGGCGGCGTACCCCTCCGCAGTCCGCGCGGCCGAGGCATCCGGTCTGAATAGCCCGGCGCTCGGGGAACCCCGTTTGACCTCCGCGATCACCGGGAACCGGCCCTGGCGGTTCAGCGCGTCATGCAGTGAAGCAGACCGCCGGCTGAACCATGGAGAATCACCGAACGTCGACGCCGGACGAAGGCGTTTCCGTTTCGCTACTTCCGTTCTTTTGGATCCGATGATCTCGTTCAGGATATTCATTGCCGTGTCATGCCGATGAATCTGTTGAGTGTTGCGAGCGCCCGCCCTGAATCGATCGATTCGCCCGCGCACGCAACCCCCTCTTCGAGGCAGGATGCCTTGCCGGCCACGATCAGGGCATAGGCTGCGTTGGCCAGAACCACATCCCGAAAGGGTCCCGGTTCGCCCGACAGCACGTCCATCGTCTTCCGCGCGTTACCGGCCGGGCTCGATCCGGCGAGCGAGGCTACCTCCACCTGGGGAAGAGGGAAATCCCCGGGCGAGAGGACAAAACTGCGGAGCGGCCGGCCGGAAACCTTCTCGAAGACGTCCGTGCTGGCGCCGAGCGATATCTCATCCATCCCGTCCTGTGAGGAGGAGATCACGACGTGTGTGTGCGGCAGGAGGGAAAATACTCCGGCGATCGTCGCCGCCGCGTCCCGGCTGAACGCCCCGACGATCTGCCGCGTCACGCCGGCCGGGTTTGTCAGAGGTCCCAGCATGTTGAAACAGGTCTTGATGCCGAGCTGATTCCGGGCGGCCGCGGCATGCTTCATCGCCGGATGGTAGAGAGGAGCGAACATGAACCCCACGCCGATCGAATTGATTGACCGTTCCGTCACCGCGGGGTCGACATCAAGCGTCGCTCCCAGCGCCTGGAGCAGATCGGCGCTCCCGCTGGCGCTCGAGACCGATCGGTTGCCGTGTTTTGCCACCGTTACCCCGGCACCGGCCACGACAAATGCGACGGTGGTCGATATGTTGACGGTGTTCGTACCGTCCCCGCCGGTTCCGCACAGATCGATCGCATCGGGATCGTCGACGCGGATGCGGACCGCCTTCTCGCGCATCGTCTCCACGAACCCGGCGAGTTCCTCCGGCTGTTCCCCCTTCATTCGCATTCCCATCAGGAATCCGGCGATCTGGGCGTCCGGAATCGATCCTTCCATGATTTCCCGCATCGCCCCGGCGGCTTCTTCCCGTGTCAGATGTTCACCCTCGCTGATTTTCCGAATAACCTCCTTCATGACGGCGTGGTCCTCCTTTCAAGCCAATTGTTCAGAAGCGCAGGCCCCTCGGTCGTCAGAACCGATTCGGGATGGAATTGGATCCCCTCGACCGGGAATACCCGGTGGCGAAGTCCCATAATGATCCGGTCGGCGGTTGCAGACGTTATCTGAAGCTCCTCGGGAAGACTTTCTCCGTCGACAATGAGTGAATGGTATCGCGTTGCGGTAAACGGATTGGAAAGCCCGGCGTATGTTCCGGTTCCTCCGTGATGGATTGACGAGACTTTTCCGTGCATGAGCGTCGGAGCGTGGATGATGCGGCCGCCGTAGGCATAACCGATCGCCTGATGACCGAGACAGACCCCGAGGATCGGCGTCGTGGCGCCCAGCTCCCTGATCAGCGGGACGCAGACACCCGCATCTTCGGGCCGGCCCGGCCCCGGGGAGAGGATGATCCCTTCTGCGCCGAGAGCGGCGATCTCGCCGACCGTCATCGCATCGTTCCGGATGACGCGCACCTCTTTCCGGGCGGCGACGATCTGGACGAGATTATAAGTGAAGGAATCGTAATTGTCGATAAGCGCGATCATCAGACGATCCTTTCTGCCAGTTGTAATGCCTCGGTCAGCGCGCGCGATTTGCTGATTGTCTCCCGATATTCGGCGTCCGGATCCGAGTCGGCGACGATGCCGGCGCCCGCCCGGAAACTGAGCCTGTTGCCGCTCGTCACCATGGTTCGGATGGCGATGCACATGTCCATGTTGCCGGCACAGTCGAAATACCCGACGCCCCCCGCATAAAGTCCCCTGGGCTCCCGTTCGAGCTCCGCGATGATTTCCATTGCGCGTATTTTCGGCGCACCCGAAACCGTCCCGGCGGGGAATACCGCCCGGAAGAGATCGACGCAATCCCGTTCGGGGGCCAGTTGACCGCACACCCGGGATGCCATATGCATGACGTGGGAATACCGCACGACGCTCATCGATTCGTCCACCCTGACACTGCCCGGCACGCAGACGCGGCCAAGATCGTTCCGGCCGAGGTCGACCAGCATGATGTGTTCGGCCCGTTCCTTCTCGTCCGTCAGCAGTTCTGCCTCCAGATGCCGGTCTTCTTCCTCGGTGTTCCCCCGCCGCCGCGTACCGGCGATCGGGTAGACCTCGCACCGCCCTCCGTTGTTCCGGACAAGCACCTCGGGAGACGATCCGATCACGGTTTCGTCGCCGAAATCAATGTAGTAGAGGTACGGCGAAGGGTTGATGATGCGGAGCGCCCGGAACGCGGCAAACGGGTCGCCCGTAAAACCTGCCGTAAAACTCTGCGACAGCACGGCCTGGAAGATATCTCCCTCGTAGATGTATCGCTGTGCACGCCGGACCGCCTCGCAGAATTCCGTCCTGTTCCACGCCGCCGTTATCCCTGAGGGGCGGAATGGCTCAACCTCCGGGAGGGGGCCTTCGAGCCGTGCCCTGAGGCGCTCGAGCTCCTTCCGGGCCCCGGCACAGGCGGCCTCGCGCTCCGCTCCGGTTTTCACGATCGCGTTTGCCGTGAGCAGAATACGATGCCTGGCATGGTCGAAAATGATGAGACTGGTGAACAACTCGAGATGCGCAACGTCACCACGGGGAAGCTCATCGGAAGCTCCCCGCACCTTTTCGATCTGATGGATCATGTCGTAACCGATATAGCCGACAAAACCGCAGACGAAAGGGAGCGATCCGTCCGCTTCCGCACAGCGATATCTCGCGAGCTCGCGGCGCAGTGTGTCGAAAAAGTTTCCGCCAGTTGTCCCGTGCCCGCCTTCAGATGTTACCGTCGTGACATTTCTGCGGCATCTCAGTGCGACGGCGGGCGACGTTCCGATGATCGAGTACCGCGCCAGCCGTTCCGTTCCTTCGACGCTTTCAAAAAGGAAGGAATGGGATCCCGATCCCCGGAGCCGGAGATACGCCGACACCGGAGTGAGGGTGTCGGCGATCATATCCGTGGAAACCGGAATGACCTCGAACACATTGTCTGATTGCCGGAGTTCGCTCTGTCTCATGGTGATATTGACCGTTCGTTGTTCATGTGACGGGATAAAATAAAAAGCCCCCGTGGCGGATCCACGGGGGCTTTTCAAAATCATGAATTACTCTGCTCTACGCCTCGGGGATTCCACCGGAAGTCAGGGGGCGATACCACCAATAAAATGAGGCGGAGCGATTATTGAGAGTGTTCATATGTATTCGGGTGTGTCGCATGGCGCTTCTTTACAATAGTCACTTTTTCCCTTATTGTCAAGACCCCCTGCCGCCGTGGATCCCGCACCGGATCCGAATGACTGTCCGTCAGAAAAGACGGTAGAGCATGATATAAATGACCACCCCGGTGACGGAAACGTACAGCCAGACGGGATAAGCGATTCTTGCAATGTTCCGGTGGGCCGGAATCCGGTCTTTCAGGCCCCTGGCGAGAGAAATCAGGACGAGCGGGACGACCGCGGCGGCGAGAAGAGTGTGCGATCCGAGGATCGCAAAATAGACCGGTCTGATGAACCCCGAACCTGGAAAACGGGTCGTTCCGTGAAATGCGTGGTACGTGATATATGAAACAAGAAACAGGGAGGAGACCGCGAATGCGGATATCATCAGCCGCTTGTGGGCGATCCGTTTCCCCGCCCTGGCTTTCCGGCGGCCGGCCAGAAGGAGGATGGCGCTCGCCGCGTTGAGACAGGCGTTGACGGCTGGAAGAGCGTCTATCATTGGTCTGTGTTCCGGAGAAGACTACGGGCATCGCTGATCAGCGCGTGCATCGACTGCTCGTCACCGCTGTCGTAATATCCCCTGATCTCTCCATCGTAGTCGACAAGAACAAATTTTTCACTGTGCATGATTCCGTTCGTGCTGTCGTTATCGACACCGAGATGAAACCCGCCCCGGATCAGGGAGAAAATGGTATCCCGGGGTCCCGTCAGAAAAGTCCAGCGCCCCGAAGCGGCCCGGTAGGATTCGGCGTAACCCGCCAGAACGGGAGGAGTGTCGTTCACCGGATCGACGGAAAACGAGAGGAGTTTCAGGTGAGCGTCGATGGAAAAGGTGTCCTGCAGATCGTGCATTTTCGAGCTCATGACCGGACAGCTGCCGCCGCATTGCGTAAAGATGAAATCGACGATGTGAACGTTTCCCCGGAAGTCCCGGTGCGTATACGTTTCCGCGCGCTCCGTCGTCAGGCTGAAAGAAGGGACCGCTCCGTAGTGAGGAAGAAGGATCTTCTTCTCCAGGCGGACGGTGTAATACCAGTATCCGAGGATGCCGACGCCGAGGAGAAGCGGAAGTAGAAAAACGGGAATGATATATGCCAGGGTCCGTCGTTTCACGTCGTCTTTATCCAGGATTGCCGTTTGCCCCTGCGGACACCTGCCCGGTCACCGGAGTTTGTCGATCGACAGGACCAACATCAGGATCGGGAGGTAGACAAGAGAAGTGTAAAACATCCTTCTGGCGTATCGGTTAACCAGAAGCTGGGATTCGGGAAGGCGAAGGCCTGCCTGGTGGAGAAGCCGCACGGCATAGAACAGAAACGGCCCGCCCAGCAGGAGGGCGAAATAGAGCGACGAAGGACCGGTCAGGTTGATAAATGCCGGGGCCGCACTGACCGGGAGCAGGAGAAGCGAAAACAGCAGTATGCGCCGCCCGGTGCGGGTCCCGTCATTGTCGTGGACAGAGAGTATCTTGAATCCGGCACGTGCATAGTCCCTGCGATACATCCATGCGAGGGAGAAAAAATGCGGCATCTGCCAACAGAAAAGGATGGCAAAAAGCACCCAGGCCTCCGCCGTGAGTCCCTGCCGGACAGCGGTCCAGCCCATGACGGGAGGAAGCGCCCCCGGAATACCTCCGATGATCGTCGAGAAGGCCGTCATGCGCTTCAGAGGAGTGTAAAGAAAAAGATAACTGCTCCATGTGAGGAACGCGAGAAAACCGGTGAGCAGGTTCACGAAGATCGCCAGCTCTGCAATCCCCGCGGCCGAAAGAATAGCGCCGAAAAGAGCTGCCTCGGCGGGGAACAGGCGGCCGGAGGGGAGCGGCCGGTGCTCGGTTCTCCGCATGAGTGCATCGAATCGCCGCTCGATGAACTGATTGAGCGCACCGGCACCTCCGCCAACGAGCAGCGTTC
Organism: Bacteroidota bacterium; assembly: GCA_035524335.1. Taxonomy (GTDB): domain Bacteria; phylum Bacteroidota; class Ignavibacteria; order UBA10030; family SZUA-254; genus DATKPE01. The sequence goes on along the minus strand of DATKPE010000041.1, from coordinate 17,543 downwards.
CGAGGGCGGTGTGAAGGAACAGAAGGGTCTGGAATGTGCCGCCGGAGCCGAGATAAAATCCGCAGAGGGCGGTCAGGACAGAGAGACCCGTGAGTTCCGGTTTCATGAGATCCAGATAGTCAAGCGCCCGGGCCCGGGTTTTCGGCAGAGGTGTGGCGAGTACTTTTGTATCGGCGTTCAAGACAGCGCCTTTCCGACGGCGGGCCGGAGATCGATGGCCGGGTCTGCCGCCCCGACGGCGAACCGTCTGCGCGCATGCAGGTGGAGAAGAAGGGATGTGCCGAGGAGTGCGGCGCCGGTCGCGACGTGGGCTGTGGTGATTTCCACTCCCTTGCCGCTGAGAACTGTCAGAATCCCGAGGGCCACCTGGATGAGAAGGAGGACAAACAGGAGAACCGCCACACCGACGCCCTGCCTGAACTGACCGCGCCGTCGGAGCGAGGCGAACACGCTGGCGCCGACGGAAAGAGCGACGATCACCGCCCAGTAGCGGTGGAGAAGGTGAATGACGATCTGGCCGGCGGTCAGCGTGCCGTCCGCAGCGAGCCGCAGATTTGAATCGATGAGATAGCGGCTGTACTGATCCAGCGCCGCCGGTGAGAGTGATGGAAACAGCTGACCGTACGCGAGCGGAATCGTCGGCACGGCAAGTCCGGCGTCCATATGCCGCATTACAGCCCCCAGGATGAGCTGGACATATATGGCGGCTGTCGTCCACAGGGTGAGCGCCCTGAGCCGGACGCCGCCCGGAGTTTCAAGCGGGGCCGGTGCGGTTTTCCACCAGGACGAAGTGACCACCGAGAGGATCACCATGATCATGAAGAACGTCTGGGCGAGGGTGGCGTGGCTGGCCGAAATCGTCGTCGGAAGCAGAAAGAGGACGGTTAGTCCGCCGAGCAGTCCCTGGAGGAGGATTGCGCCGAGGGCGGCGAGTCCGAGGATTCTGACCCATTTCCGTTCCTCGCGCCGCCAGGTCCAGAACGCGGCGATGACGGTCAGAAAGCCGACGATCGACGCGATCATGCGGTGCGTGTGTTCATACAATATCCCCCCGACCATCTGATCGAGCGGGTAGGAGAACATGAACCGGCCGTAGGTGGTCGGCCAGTCGGGTACGGAGAGACCGGAGGACGTGCTCGTTACCAATCCACCGGCGATCAGGAGGACGAATGTGCAGATCGTCGTAAAGAGGATAAACCGATGGAGGTTTTTCGTTCCGGTCAATTGTTGCTCCCGCCGCCGGAGAAGGCCGCGGCTGTTGAATCTGCGGTGCCATGCTGGACTGTGTCAGCGGGCGGAGGTGCGAGCGCGGCCTCCTGGTCGCTGATCCATTTCCGGTATTCTTCCGGTGTCACGACATTGATATATCCGCGCATCCGGTAGTGCCCGAGACCGCAGAGCTGTGCGCAGGCGATTTCTGTCGGCGTGGAGGGGGCGATCTGGATATTGTCTATTCCCGCATCCGAGAATTTCGAGAGCATTTCGTCGGTAATGATGTCGCCTTTCACCGCGATCGCGGTACCCGATTTGTCGGCGTAATTCTGCATCACCATGTAGGTGTCCATGTTCGCAGCCGGGCGAACCTCGACTTCCCGCACGCCGGCTTCCGCGAGTTTTGTGACGGCATCGTCAGTAAGCGATTCGTTCCTTCCGAGGACCATCGTGCCGCTCTGATCTTTCACTTCCCGGTGGGTGAGATATTTATCCATCGACGTCGACCTGCGCGATGTGACCTTAGTGACGCCGCCGTCGAGGAGTTTCTGCACGTTGTCTCCGGTCAGCCTGTCGCCTTTCGATACGATGCCTGTCCCCTGGGTGTCGGCGTAATCCTGCATGACCATTTGATCGTCCATCGACATGCCGCGGGAGAGGGCTGACGTCTGCACCTGGGGGATCTGTACGGAGCGGACCTGCTTCATCGCCTCGGCGACGGAATAGGATCGGGTCAGTTCCTCCCGCACTTGGGCGGTCGTTTTTGTCGGTACGAACCAGACCGGGATCGACATTCCGGGAATTGCATCCTGCTTCACCCGGAAGAGGGGCAGGTTCAGGCTGTGGATGACATCCTTTGAGGTAAGATAGATGATGACCGGTTTTCCCACCGGCAAAACAAGCTGGTTAATGGTCGTGATGTCGTCCTTCGCGTCGGGGTCGGTCCTGTCGAGACCGAGGGGATTTTCAGCGTCGACGAGGGATATCGCCCGTTTGCCGAATATGCCGTCCGGCCCGGGATAGTGGACATTCCATGCGAACTGTTCGGCGACGATATGCACAACGGTTGATTTATTCTCTTCGGGAAACGCGTCGACACGTTTCGACCAGAGTGGAATGGAGAAGCCGAGGAGGAGGACGACTTCGACCACGAGAACGCCGACTTCGAGGTAGCTGGAGATATGGCTTTTAACCCCGGTATAATTGGCACGCGGATTTCTCGATTTCCGGTACCGAAGAAGGGTGTAGACATAGAATATGCCCCATCCGACGAAGAGGACCACCATGAGCCAATGCACAAGTCCGATCAGGTGATCGATATCCGACCCGTGGGCGGAGGCGACCGGAGGGAGTCCTAGGAATTGTTCCATTCAGGAATTCCTTTAACGTTGGTAACGAATAATTGACCCTCCCTATTGACGAACAGCTTGTCCGAGAGCATCATACGGTGACGTCGGCCACGGCGCCAGAAATATACCGCCGCGCCGAGAAACAGAGACAGGACCACTCCGGTGATGCCGAGCATCACGAGGATCGCAGTGTTCATCCCGGCGGTCATGGGCGAATCTTTCGCGCCGTAACATGCCGGGCACGCCGCAGAGGCGCTCACGACGGTGAGTATCAGCAGGGTGACGTACATTCCGCGCGCGATCGGGTTCATAAATAACTCACGTGTTTTAGTTTTTTTAAAAATCGTATTCCGTAGAAGATCAACCCGGTCCCGACAAGCACGGACGTGAATCCGAACAGCAGGAGCGTGGCCCCGCTTCGTTCGGCATATTGCCGGAAGAGCCAGTACGCGAACCCGAAGGCGAGGAGCGAGGAAACGGCGATGAAAAAAATATGAAACGATTTAAGGGACATTTTTATAGATAATCGGATTTGAATGGGCAAAAAGCGGCAGCCACATGAGGACGACGAAAAAGAAGGCCGTCAGGATGAGGGTTGAATAAATGAGCCGTTTCTCCGAAATAAGATGCATAAAATAACAGGCGACCAGAGAGCCCTTCACCGTCGCGATCGTGAGCGCGACGAAAATCGCCGCCCGCATCTCCAGATGCAGATAGGAGACGGTAACGGTGACAAGCGTCAGCGCCAGAAGGGATACGAAGACCAGCACGTAGGTGCGCACATGTTTTTTTATATCGATGTCGTGCGTGTTTGTCGCTTCCATGGTGTCTCCGATTATAAAAGATAAAGAACCGGGAAGAGGAAAATCCAGACAAGGTCCACGAAGTGCCAGTATAACCCGGCGACCTCGATTCTGTTGGTGAACCTCTCAGGTTCCGTTTTCCACATCCTGCTCCCGGGTCCCCAGAAGTAACTGTTCACGATCATGCCTCCGATAACGTGGAGCCCGTGCAGTCCGGTCAGCGTAAAGTATATTGCGAGAAATGTGCTCTTGTTCGGCAGTTCGCCCGAAGCGAAATGATGCGCGTACTCGAAACCCTTGATGATAAGGAAACAGATCCCGAGGAGGATCGTCAGGCCCATGTACCGTCTGTATTTTTTAAAGTCGTTCATCTTCAGAGAGGCCCACGCCATGACCATTGTAATGCTCGAGCTGATCAGGACTGCGGTATTCACCGTGGCCAGCGGGACATCAAGCTCGCCGTGTGGCCAGACGACCGCGCCGACTCGGAGAAGAATGTATGTTGTGAACAACGCTCCGAAGAGCATCACTTCTGAAGCGAGGAAAAGCCAGATGCCGGCTTTTGCGTTGAAGAGCCCCGTTTCCGGGCGGGGGGTGACCGTGTAGGGGATTTCCATGTTATGATCCCTTGAGAAACTCGTTCTGCGGTGTGAAGTCGGCGGCATGGCCGGGGACGCTGTATTCGTACGGACCGTGGTAGACCTGCGGGACGACCGCAAAATTACCGTGTGCGAGCGGCGGCGAGGTCGTGGCCGCCCAGTCCAGCGTCGTTGCCTCCCAGACGTTCGGCGCAGCCTTTTTCCCCGTCTTCAAACTCAAAAAGAAATTCACGACAAAAAACAGCTGGAAGACACCCATGGTCCAGGCAGCGACCGACATGACTTCATTGAGATGAAGAACCCCCTGGGCATGGGCGTACTGCTGGCCCCCGTCGTACAGCCGGCGGGATACCCCGGCAAGGCCCTGGATGAGCATCGGAAAGAAAATAAGATTCATGCAGACGAACGATCCCCAGAAATGGATCCGCCCGAGCGTTTCGTTCATCCGGCGCCCGGTTACCTTTGGATACCAGAAGTAAATGCCGGCGAAGAGACCGAAGATCGTGCCCGGCGCAACCACGTAATGGAAATGTCCGATGACATAATAGGTGTCGTGAAGATGGATGTCCGATGTCGCAAGCCCGAGAGGCAGCCCCGTCAGTCCGCCGATCCCGAACATCGGAAGAAACGCGAGTGCGAAGAGCATCGGGGTGTTGAACCTGAGAGATCCGCCGACCAGGGATATGAAAAATGCCGACAGGATGATGACCGACGGTATGGAAATAATCATCGTCGTCGTCTGAAAAAATGAACTGATCGCCGTCCCCATGCCGGTCAGGAACATGTGATGCGCCCAGACGAGGAACGACATAAAACCGAGGAAGATCATGGCATACACGACCGATCGATAGCCCCAGACCGGTTTCCTGGTATTGTTGGCGATGATTTCCGCAATGATGCCGAGCGCCGGGAGAATCAGGACGTACACTTCGGGATGCGCGAGGAACCAGAATAAATGCTGCCAGAGGAGCGGACTTCCGCCTCCCGTATTCATCAACGGCTGACCGCTGACGACCAGACCTGAGGGGAGGAAAAAACTGGTTCCTGCAAGCCTGTCCATCAGCTGGAGGACGCCTGCCGCTTCGAGCGGGGGGAATGCAAGCAGGAGGAGAAACGATGTAACGAACTGGGACCAGACAAACAGGGGGAGGCGCATGAAGGAGAGGCCCTTTGCCCGGAGCTGCAGGATCGTGACGATAAAATTAACGGACCCGAGGAGCGAGGACGTGATGAGGAAAACCATGCCGATAAGCCACACCGTCTGACCCGTCGTCGCGATGACTGAGAGCGGCGGATAGGATGTCCATCCCGATGCCGCTGCGCCGCCCGGCACGAAGAAACCGATGAGCATCGTGACTCCGCCGACAAAATAGACCCAGTAACTCATCATATTCAGCTTCGGGAACGCCATGTCGGGCGCTCCGATTTGGAGCGGCATGACGTAATTTCCAAACGCTCCGACACTCAGCGGTACGACGCCTAAAAAAACCATGATTGTGCCGTGCATCGCGCCGAGCTGATTATAGAACTCAGGAAGCATCACACCGCCGGGCATGCGCTCGTCGCCGAAGAGCCGCCCGATGAACGGAAGCGCTTCGCCCGGGTAGGCTAACTGCCACCGCATCAGCATCATCAGGGAAAAACCGAAAAAGAGAAACAGGAGGCTGGTGATGGCGTATTGAACGCCGATCACCTTGTGATCGGTCGAAAACACGTATGCCCGGAGGAACGACTGACGGTGTTCGTGGCCGTGCGCCTCGTCAACCGCCTGCGCAGTGTGAGTCATGCTCATGAATGGTCCTATCCCAATGAACGCAATGTGATGATGCAGTACGACAGGTAGGCCGGATCCCGCCCTGCGGCGGGAACTCCGGCGTGATCATCAAATCAGAACGTCAGTACGTGAAATCAGCGGTTTTGGTGTCGGAAGCGCCGACGGTGACTTTCAGCGTTTTGGTGCCGAACTTTTCCTGCCAGGCTTCGAGTTCGTATTCGCCGGGAGGCAGATTCTTGATCTCGAAATTACCCTTGTCGTCGGACACCGCGAAGAAGGGATGGTCCAGGACGCCGATATAGGCCGCCATCCAGTTGTGCACTTCGCACTTTACCTTGACCATCACTTCCGGTTTGTCGAACGACTTCGTGAATTTCATTCCCTTGTTGGGCTGGGCGATGTTGAACTGCGGATTGTTCACCGGGAGCGCATGGATATTATGCAGCGTGCCGTCGCTGTTCGTGATCTCGAGCTGCTGATGCGTCATGATACCGAAGACGTGCGGATGATACATGCAGCCCAACTGATCGATCGAAACTTTTGTGGACGGCGTCGGGAACTTTTTCCCTTCAAGACCTTTCTTCACGTATACGAACACGTAACGGAGGGTGTTGTTCGGATTGACGACCACCTGCTCGGGCGCGACATCCTTGCCGCTGTGCATCGACAGGCACTTCGGGTCGGCATTCATCTTGATAGGCGTCGCACTGACCTTGGGGCCGGTGTAGTTGATTTTACCGGTGATGTTGCCGGAGAGACTCTCTGCGGGAAGAACAAGAATACCAAGAACTAAGAACATGAGAACTGATCGAAGAGCGACCATCGTGTTTCTCCTGATTGTTGGAGTGATGAACTCCGTCCCTGCCACCGGCTCTTATCTGATGGAAGAGCGATGACCTGCAGGTACCTGACGAAGAGTGTCCCTAGTATACAAATTATCCCGCAGGAATTCAAGCCTTCCCCATGAAATAATTTTAATCATCCCTTCCCCCCCGAGCCACCTTTCGGTTCCGTACCGCCGTTCATGGAATTTTTATCGCACCGCCATGTCTTTCCCTCCGAACGAGCTCCTCGTTTTTTCTGCTTTTCAGAAGAAAATTCGATTCACGGATGTTGAATTATGCAACAAAAAATGAAGCGACTTCACGCTGAAGATCCGCTGTGCAGAATTTTTCCACGCTGTCGCTTCCCTCACACGTCCGCGATCACGATTATTTTCCCCTCCCGCTCATCGCATCGATGCTGAACGCACCGCCGCCATGCGCGCAGATGTACAAAAAGAGGAAACAGTACAGCACGGCGAGCTCGCCGTGGTTGACGATCGGCAGTACGGCATGTGTGCCGTGCATCGACCAGTAGGCGTAGGCCATCTGCCCCGATGCGATGAATGCCGCCCACCGGGTCCGGAACCCGAGCATGATGAGAACGCCGCCGACAAACTCCACGATTCCGCCAAACAGAATTATGTACAGAGGGATCTCGCCCCCCGCGGGCGGGAAACCGAAGAGCTTCTGCGATCCGTGCCAGAGAAACAGAAATCCGGCAACGATGCGGAGAACGGAGTACAAAGGTTCTTCAACGGTTTTCATGAACGTCATACTTCTCCTTTCAGGGAATGGTGTTTGTTGCTGCAGGTGAATCCGGACCTCCGCGCACCTGTCCGACGGAGGCAGACGCCCGGGAGTTCACTCCGCGGCGGTAAACGTCCAGGGTGGCGCATTCACAACGATAGTATAACTCCCCCGTGCGTCAGACGCAATTCCGGACGGCGTGCGCATGCATCATCCGGCGGCGCAGGATGCGGTCTCAGTCAGGATTCGGCCTGCTGCTGTTCTCTTCCCCCTCCGACGCGGATTTCCGGCCGGTGGGCGCCGCGGAATAGAGAAGTGACCGGGCAAGGTGACCGAGATAGACGAGATATCGTTTCACATCGGACGGAGACCGGAAGGGGGAACCTGCTCCGAGCGGGAGGCTCCCGAGGAGTGCGTCCATCCCGCCGTCATCCTGCCGGATGCGGACCGGGCGCCGCACGATAACGGCGGCGATGAAAATGCAGAGTAATGAGACGGGTGCGAGTATGCCGTCGGGGGAGATCGATGCCGCAAAGGACACGGCCGCGATCGCTGCCGCCGCGGGAACGAGATGATCCGATTTCATGTGCCTGCGCCGGTTCCGGTTTTCAGGTATCCCGTGTTGTCCGGCTGTCCGGAATCCGCTCTTCGCCCGGTCATTCCGGCTGTTTCCCTGTTCCGCAGATGAGCCATCGAGAGGACGAACAGGCGCTCGGTGCGATTCCGGAGAAAGGCGGAGGAGAACGTGATGAACGGAAGATCGGGAAGGATGACCCCGATAAGCTTCTGACGTTCGCCGGTGTCGCGGACCCGCACGATTTCGTTCAGGAGAAGGAATGATTCCGGCGTTACGTCCCTGAGGTGGGCGAGCAGGGTTTCGACCGTCCCGAAAATAATCTCCGTGTTGCAGAGCGATGCGCGCCGCACCGGTCTGCGCCGGGTCGGCCGTCTGAATCTCCTCCGGATGCCGGAAAACGGAAATGCTCCGGTCCCGGGGCGCCGGCGGTCTCCGTTCAGCCACCCGAATTCCCAGTCCTCCTCCTGCCGCGGGGCGCCGAGGAGAAGGAGATCATCCGGATGTTCGGTGACAAAATCGTATGCCTCGAGCGCGGACGGCTGAAGGAGGGTTTCGTCCGCGGTAACAGGATGACAGGGGAAGATGCCGACTTTCGCGGATGGATCGCTGGCGTGGATGCGGAGAAGGGTCAGGAGGATGCCGCTCATGCAGTAGGAAGCGGCGTCAGGCGGAAACGTCGATCCGGAATACCGGTCGCGGGTTTCGGGCGGCAGGGTTGTGCCCGCGTCGACGATGTGCTGTGGAAGAAGAAAGTTCCGGAGATGCGAGGCAACCCGCCCCGCCAGCCCGGTCGGGGTGCCGGTTTGTCCGCCGGCCGTTTTTTCGGGCGGCCGCAAAGCACGCTCACCCCCATCGCCGCGCTCAGGACAATCGTTCCCCCGCAGGATAATCGCCCAGTGGTGCACATCCCTCGACATCATCGCTCAAGTCCCTCATCGTGTGATTGGATTTACCGAATCTGTTTCATCACAACGGTAGCAATGATCGTCTCTGTGGCGGGCCGGGGATTGTTCGGGAAAATTGAATACCTACATATTGACAACAGAACACGCAAAAGGTTTAGTACGCTCGCCCCGGAATGCACGTGCGGTTCAGTGCCGTTGGGCCGGCGGGAACATGGTCCGGATATTTATCGACTTATCAGCGGCAGGGAAGGAAGGGGGATGCCCGGCAGGAGTGCTCCGCATTCCCCGCTCCAGGCTTCGGACCGGGTCGGCGGATCAACGGCGGGATGTTGACTTGACGGAAAAAATTTGTACTTTTCTCTGATTATCAAATGGAGTCCGGGGTCCAGACACGACAGGTTCCCGGTACTTCAATCATCAGCATGTTCTTGTTCTTCATAGGAGATGCGGTTATGAACAATGTCCGGGTTCTCGTTGGTACCCGCAAGGGGGCGTTCGTCCTGACGTCTGACGGGGGACGAAGGAATTGGAAAGTGGCAGGACCGTTTTTTGCCGGATGGGAAATCTACCATCTGAAAGGTTCCCCGGCCGATCCGGACAGGTTGTATGCGTCGCAATCGAGCGGCTGGTTCGGTCAGATCATCCAGCGGTCCGACGACGGGGGAAAAACCTGGAGCCAGCCCGGGTTCGGACCGGGTGAGCCGATGACCACCCCCGAGGGAATGCCGCGCACGGAAAGCAACAAATTTGCCTACGACGTATCCCCCGCGACGGGGAAGCCGTTGACGACGCATCAGTGGTATGACGGCACCCAGCATCCCTGGGAATTCAAACGGGTCTGGCATCTGGAACCGTCGCTTTCGGATCCGGATATGGTCTATGCGGGCGTTGAGGATGCCGCGCTGTTCCGCACTTCCGACGGAGGCAAATCCTGGCAGGAGCTGTCGGGACTCCGCGGGCATGGAACGGGCCCGCAGTGGGCTCCCGGAGCGGGCGGTATGGGTTTGCATACGCTCCTGCTCGACCGGCGCAATCCGGGAAGAATGTATGCCGCCATATCCTCCGCCGGCGCCTTCCGCACCGACGACGGCGGATCCCACTGGCGCCCGATCAACCGCGGACTGCACTCCCAGTACATTCCGGATCCGACGGCGGAAGTCGGCCACTGCGTTCACCGCATTGCCATGCACCCTTCCAGACCCGACGTGCTCTATATGCAGAAACACTGGGATGTGATGCGGACCGACAACGGCGGGGATTCATGGTTCGAGATCAGCGGCGATCTGCCGAGCGACTTCGGCTTTGTCATCGACGTCCATGCCCATGAGCCGGAGACGGTCTATGTGATCCCGCTGAAGAGCGATGCCGAACGGTTCCCGCCCGACGGCAGACTACGCGTCTACCGGAGCCGGAAAGGCGGGAATGAATGGGAACCGCTCTCAAACGGATTGCCGCAGTCCAACTGTTATGTCAATGTCCTGCGCGACGCCATGGCCGTGGATACGCTCGATGAGTGCGGCATTTATTTCGGCACGACCGGAGGGCAGGTCTATGCCTCCACCGACGGCGGCGACAGCTGGAGCGCCATCGTCAGGGATCTCCCGGGCGTCCTCTCCGTTGAGGTTCAGGTGATCGCATGATCAGGGTCGCCCTTCCCCATCATCTGCGAGAGCTTGCCGGCGTCGGACCGGAGGTTTCCCTCGAGATCGGGCCTGCCGTGACCCAGCGGACGGTTCTGGATGCCCTCGAAGCCCGGTATCCGATGCTTGCCGGGACCATCCGCGACCACACCACCCTTCAGCGGCGGCCCTTCCTCAGGTTCTTCGCCTGCGGTACCGATTATTCGCTGGCCGGACCCGACGAACCCCTGCCAGCGGCTGTCGCGGCCGGCCGGGAACCGTTTATGGTCATCGGGGCGATTGCCGGAGGATGAACTGTTTTCACTATGCCTCAGTCGCCGACAGATAAAAACGATCGTCCTCCGGCTCAGCCTCTCAGCCTGAACGAAATTTCGCGCTATAGCCGCCATCTCCTCATTCCGGAGATCGGCGTCGGCGGGCAGACCCGTCTGAAGGGATCCTCCGTCCTCATCGTCGGGGCGGGGGGGCTCGGTTCGCCGGCGGCTATGTATCTCGCTGCGGCCGGCACCGGAAGGATCGGAATCGCGGACGCCGATGTCGTCGATCTGACCAATCTCCAGCGACAGCTTCTTCACGATACCTCCGACGTCGGGAGGCAAAAGGTCGATTCCGCCGCCGCGACTCTCCGCGCAATCAATCCTGAAATCATCATAGAGACCCACCCGGTCCGTCTCACTTCGCGGAATACCGCGGAAATTCTGAAACGGTACGACGTTGTCATCGACGGATCCGATAATTTTCCCACCCGGTACCTCCTGAACGATGCCGCATTTTTTCTCGGTAAACCGCTGATCTACGGAAGTGTCTTCCGGTTCGAAGGGCAGATAAGCCTGTTCCATCCGAAATCCGGCGGGCCATGCTATCGCTGTCTCTTTCCGGAACCGCCCCCTCCCGGGCTCGTCCCCGGATGCTCGGAAGGAGGTGTGCTTGGGGTTCTCCCCGGGGTTATCGGCACCCTTCAGGCGCTCGAGGCCGTCAAATTCATCACAGGGACCGGAACATCCCTCGCAGGAAGGATGCTCGTCTTCGACGGTCTCGGGATGAGTTTCCGTGAGCTTGCGCTCACACCCGACCCCGCATGCCCCCTCTGCGGAGCCGCTCCTTCAGTTCACGATCTCATCGACTACGACGATTTCTGCGGCCTCTCCCCGGGCGGCCTGCAGGGAGGCGGCCGTGATTCGATAACCGTCGAGAGCCTCAAAGAGAGGATCGACCGCGGTGAGAAACCGTTCATTCTGGACGTGCGCGAACCGGCTGAGTTCGATATCTGCAATCTGGGCGGCATGCTGGTACCACAGCGCGATCTCCCGCTCCGGGTCAGCGGCCTGAACAGGACAGCGGAGATCGTCGTTGTCTGCAAGATGGGGGAGCGGAGCGCAAGGGCCGCCGAATTTCTCCGCTCCGCCGGATTCACGAATGTAAAAAATCTCGCCGGCGGCATCGACGCATGGCGGGAACGAATCGACCCGACACTTCCCGTCTATTGAGCACGTGGGATGTTACGTCCTCGCCCCCCGGACCGGCCGCGGGAAGACGTACACACCGGGCGATGTCGTCCGTGGACAGGTCATGAAACGGGAGCGGAAAGGAATTGTCCTCACACGTGAACCGCTTTGAAAATGCCGAATTCAGAACCGACCGTCTGGAATCAGGCGAGTACGAGAAGTGCCGCTTCGTCGGGTGTCATTTCCGCGATGCGCGGTTCGACGGTTTCAGATTCATCGATTCTCATTTCGACGGGTGTGATCTGAGCCTGGCAGGCATGAAGGGTGCCGTTCTCCGGAACGTCAGATTCTCGGACTGCAAACTGCTCGGGATCCGGTTCGATGAATGCAGCGGTTTCGGATTTTCAGTGGCATTCGAGAATTCGATCCTGGACCATTCCTCCTTCCGGGGACGCCGCATGAAGAAAACCCTCTTTGCACAGACCCGCCTGAGGGATGCCGACTTTACCGATTGCGATCTTACCGCGGCGCAGTTCGACCGGTGCGACCTGGCGGGAGCGGTTTTTCTCAGGACTCTTCTCGAAAAAGCGGATTTCAGGACATCGTTCGGTTTCGACATCGACCCCGACCGGAACCGGATGAAAAAAGCGGTGTTTTCTCTTGCCGGACTGCCGGGGCTCCTCACGAAATATCATATCGAAATCGGATGAATTTCAGGTGCATGCACGGATCGAGATAAAGCCGGAGAAGCGTCTCCTCGGGATGAGGATCGCGATGTCGTTCTCAGCGGACGACACCCCGGCGCTCTGGAAACGGTTCATGTCCGGAAGGAATCCGGTCGCCGGAAGAGTCGGCCGGGAACGTTATTCCGCTGAGGTGTATCCCCCGCGATTTTTCGACAGGTTCGATCCGGACGGCGAGTTCGAAAAATGGGCCGCCGTGGAGATCGGACGAGAGGCCGGGATCCCGGCGGGATTGGATCAATTGATTGTCCCCGCAGGCCTCTATGCCGTGTTTGTCCACCACGGTCCGGCATCCGCCGCCGAACGAACATACCGTGAAATTCTGCTTCGATGGCTTCCGGGTTCCGGATATCTGCTCGCGGACAGGCCGCATCTCGCCGTCATGGGGGAATCGTATCGCCCGGACGATCCGGATGCGGAGGAAGAAATCTGGATACCGGTGAGAAACGGTTGACTGCCGATGGTGCAGTCAGTCTCCGGAGGAGGATGCGCCATGCTCTTTCTGAATATCAGGCGTCCAGAGAACTTTCCGGACAGACTGGTCACTTTCGGCGCCTTTCATGTCTTTAAAAATTGGTTTTGGGAAATCGGTTCCGTTGTCCATGCGTTGAGATCAGTGGCTGGGCTTCGCCCGCTGACCCGGCGGCGCCCCGGCCCGGACATACGCGGTCCTCGTTAAATACCTCGCCCTGGATGTGGAAGGATACGGAACGGAGAAGGTCATAGAAGCCATTCACCGCCGGGCGGGAAAAATCCCGGTTCTGGTCGTGCCGGTGAAACTGGTGGCTACGCTGATCACTCATGCGTTCGGAGGATCGGCGGGAGAGGAGGGACCGTGCGCCCGGATCGGGGTGGGCCTCACATCGCTGTTCAGCGCTCTGCTCAAGTTCCTTCAGCCGCTTCGCCTGGTCGACCAGGAGTCCTCCGTACTCCCTGCGCAATGTATAATACGCTTGATCTGATGTCTGCGGTTGACGGCATGCTTCGGTGATGGTTTGATCATTTGCCATCAAAACGTCCGCCTCCCGGAGTTTGCTTGCGATCTCTTCAGCAGAATGCCTCTTCGGCTATTACCATTTCTAGCGGTCCAAATCCAAGATAGGAAATGGATCGTTCGAAGAGGGTCAGGTCACGCCGGTAATCTTGTCTTTCGACCGCAATTGTTATATCATGAAGAGATATCATCCTGACACGATCATGGAACATGTGTGGCCGGCAATGGCCGGTCTGGTTACGCACCGGAATAGATGAGGATATTTGATATGGCTGAAGAAAAAACCGCCCTGATCACCGGGGCAAACAAGGGAATCGGATTTGAAACCGCCCGCCAGCTCGGAAAGCTCGGCTTCAGAATCCTGCTCGGAGCGAGGGATGGGGATCGCGGCCGCATATCGGCGGCGGCGCTGGAAAAGGAAGGCATTCACGCTGAGTTCATTCTCCTCGATGTGACGAACCAGAGGACCATTGACGATGCTGCCGGGGTCATCGGACGGAACTACGGCTCGCTCGATGTGCTGATCAACAATGCGGCAATATACATCGATGGAGGTGATCCGCCGAGCCGCATCCCACTTTCCGTTCTGAAGGAGACGTTCGAAACGAATTTTTTCGGCGTGTTTGCCGTGACGACGGCGATGCTTCCCCTCCTCCGGAAATCGCCGGCGGGGAGAATTGTGAATGTCTCGAGCGGGCAGGGATCACTCACGAGAAACAGCAGTCCGAACACCTCGAGTCTGCTCCAGCTGGCGTATAACAGCTCAAAATCGGCCCTGAATGCGCTGACGATCCAGTTTGCAAGGGAATTCAGGGACAGCTCGCTGAAAATCAATGCCGCAGCCCCGGGTTTTACCGCGACCGATATGAATCAGGGAAGAGGCACGAGGACGGTCCGGCAGGCGTCCGTGGTGATCGTCCGGCTTGCAACGCTCGATGAACGCGGACCAAGCGGCGGTTTTTTCGAAGATTCCGGAGAGGTTCCATGGTAGGGGAGCCCGGCCCGTGCATGACGCCCCCGTTCCAGCGACGATCGAAGTCTGCTCCCACCTGAACCTCCCTGGTCGTTGAGAAACAGTTGATACCCCCCGGAGAAACACCTAAGGTGAGCTCCCAGCCGTTGTTCCCCCTGATATTCTCCTGAAGCCAAAATATACCGCGCCATACGCCGCAACCGGCACCTGTCCTGAGTGAAGGAGCCCGCTGGCCAGTGCCCCGACGCCCGGGAAGCGGGTCAGGTCGGGGGTACTTGCAGATGATGCTTTTTATCGTATATTACCGATTAACGATAAGAGGATCCCATGGCATTCAGCAAGAAGGGCAGTTTCAACAAACGTCAGGCGCGGATCGCTGCCTTCGCCGATGCGTTATCCCATCCCGCGCGGATCGCGATTCTTGAAACCCTTGCAAAGCGAAAAAGCTGTATCTGCGGAGAAATTGTGGAAGTTCTTCCCCTGGCACAGTCGACAGTATCCCAGCATCTTAAGGAACTGCGCGAACTCGGGCTGGTGAAGGGTGAGATCGACGGTTCAAAATCGTGCTACTGTATTGACGTGGAAAACTGGCGCGCAATGGTCAAAGAAGTCGATACATTCTTCGCTATGATCGATAACGGCGATTTGGACAAAACGTGCTGCTGACAACAAAGGAGACTTCGACATGCATGACTCAGAAGACATAAAAAAAATGGTCAGGGATAATTACGCACGGATCGCGGAACAGACAACGGAGGAAAATGCGAATTCCTGTTGCGGAGTGGGGGGATGTTGCACCGTCGATTACGCGGTCTTCGCCGAAGACTACTCGAAGATGAAAGGATATGTCGCCGGGGCCGACCTGGGACTTGGCTGTGGCGTCCCGACCGAGTTCGCACAGATGAAACCGGGCGATACGGTCATTGATCTCGGGTCGGGAGCCGGAAACGATGTATTCGTCTCACGTGCGATCGTCGGTGAAAAAGGCAAGGTCATCGGCGTGGATATGACGGAAGAAATGATTGCCAAGGCCAGATCCAACTGTGAAAAGCTCGGCTTCACTAATGTCGAATTCAGGCTCGGCGACATCGAACAGCTTCCCGTCACGGCAGGCATGGCCGACGTCGTCATCAGTAACTGCGTGCTGAATCTCGTCCCGGACAAGGAAAAGGCATTCAGGGAGATCTTCCGTGTCCTGAAGACCGGGGGACATTTCAGCATCTCCGATGTCGTTACCAGTGATTCGCTCCCGCCTGCCATTCTGAAAGCTTCCGAGCTGTACGCGGGCTGTGTCGCCGGCGCTGTGAAAAAAGATGAATATCTTGCTCTCATGCGGAAGGCCGGATTTGCGGATGTCCGCGTCGTCAGGGAAAAGCCGATTCATGTCCCGGATGAGATCCTCCTGCAGTTTCTGAATCAGGATGAGCTGAACAGCTACCGTGCTTCGAAGAATATCATCTCAAGTGTGACGGTGTACGGTGAGAAGAAGACGTGCTGTGCACCGGACTGCTGCAGGCCGGACCGGTCATAACCAGTTTGGGAGATCACCCGATGGAGAAGAAAACAGTCCTCTTTGTCTGTATCCACAATAGCGCCCGGAGTCAGATGGCGGAGGCGTTCCTGAAGAAATATGGCGCCGGTCGCTTTGATGTTGAAAGCGCAGGCATTGAACCGGGAAAATTGAATCCTCTTGTGGTTGATGCAATGCGAGAGATTGGTATCGACATTTCAAACAATCGCACCAAGGATGTGTTCGATTTCCTGAAGCGCGGGAGACACTTCCATTATGTTATCACCGTGTGCGACGAAACGAGCGGCGAACGCTGTCCGATCTTTCCAGGCATCTCTCAGCGATTGCATTGGACGTTCGACGACCCGTCCTCGTTCACCGGTTCTCAGGAAGAGAAGCTGAGGAGAACGCGGATCGTCCGGGACGCGGTGAAGGAGCGGATTTTACAATTCCTCGGTAAGGAGTAGCGATATGCAGCCCGCGAGGAAGCGCCTGCCGTTCATCGATCGGTACCTGACGCTCTGGATCTTTCTCGCAATGCTCATTGGCGTGTTCTCCGGCTTTCTCTTTCCGTCCATCGTTGTCTTCTGGAACTCCTTCCGGAGTGGAACGACGAACATACCCATTGCCATCGGTCTGATACTCATGATGTATCCGCCCCTGGCGAAGGTGAAGTATGAAGAACTGGGAGAAGTGTTTCGTAATGTGCGGGTTCTTTCGCTCTCGCTTGTACAAAATTGGATCGCGGGTCCCGTGCTCATGTTCATCCTCGCGGCGATTATCCTGCAGGGCTACCCTGAGTACATGACCGGTCTGATCCTGATCGGCCTCGCCAGATGCATCGCCATGGTCATCGTGTGGAACGATCTGGCCTGCGGCGACACGGAGTACGCCGCAGGGCTTGTGGCGTTCAATTCGATCTTTCAGATCCTTTTCTTCCCGGTCTATGCATGGATCTTCCTGACGGTCGTTCCGTCGTGGCTCGGGATGAGGGCATTCGCGGTCGATGTCACCATCGGTCAGATTGCGCGGAGCGTCTTCGTCTATCTTGGGATCCCGTTCCTGGGAGGGATGCTGACGCGCCTGGTCGTCATGAAGGTGAAAGGGAGGGAATGGTATGAGAAAAAGTTCATTCCCCGGATATCGCCTCTTACCCTGGTTGCGCTTCTGTTCACTATCGTAGTGATGTTCTCCCTCAAGGGGGAATACATCGTGAAGATTCCGATGGATGTCCTTCGGATTGCGTTGCCGTTGGGCATCTACTTTGTGATAATGTTTTTTGTCTCGTTTGCTCTGGGGAGAAAAATCGGAGCGGACTATCCGAAGGCGGCGACGCTGTCGTTCACTGCGGCAAGCAACAATTTCGAACTCGCCATTGCTGTCGCGATTGCAGTGTTTGGTATCAATTCCGGTGAAGCGTTTGCCGCCGTCATCGGTCCGCTGGTCGA
>DATKPE010000040.1:0-40923 GCA_035524335.1 Bacteroidota bacterium | reverse complement strand
GTCCGGACGCCGGCACGGGTGAGAAACTCCGACGCTTTCGACCGGGGGGCGGTAACGGCGGCAACCCCGGTCCCTCTCCGGGAGAGCTCTGCCATGATCGTGCAGGCATAGAGCTCGAGCCCGCCCCACGCCTCCGATGTGCAGAGATGGAGCGAATTCATGGAATCCGCGCCTGAAGCGATGCGACGATCGACTGCGGCGGTCCGAGGTCGCCGATGAAATCGGTGTAATAATACCTGAGGAGATTCCTGATGTGAATTCCACCGCTCATGGCGGTCCCCCCCATCATCCAATCAATCCCCGCGTTCAGATCGAAGACCGAAATCGGCACACGGGCATCGCCGTCCTTGACGATTCCGAGCGAGATCAGTTCCTCATCTATCCTTTCAACTTTCGACAGGTACCGGTAATCGACCCCGATGAACACGGGCCGGAGGTTCGCGTGAACGGAAGCATAAAATACGTTCCGCGGACGGTAGCGGAGGACATCGTTGGCCGTCTTGTCCTCGGGGTCGACATACGTATAACTCACCGTAACGGGCAGGATCCCGGCCCACGGGTCGAGTGTGAGCGAGGCTTCCACTCCCGTGACCTGCGCACGCGTGATGTTCTGAAACCGGATATAGCCGTCCGTACCGATCGAAGGTTCGATCAGATCCCACAAATCGGTCCGGAACAGAGACAGATCAGCGGTTACCCCTCCCGACCAATGGCGCGATCCTCCCACCTCATACGACCAGCTCCGTTCGGGCTGAAGTGCCGAATCCGGGAGAATCAGCAGACCGCCCGCTTCGGTTGTCGTGAAGATTTCGGCGATCGAGGGAATGCGAAATCCGCTGGCGACCGAAAGACGGAGGGTCGTGGCATCATCCGGCGTGCAGACAAGACCGAACTTCGGATTGACCCGGGAGAACAGATCGACAGCCGCGATCTTTTCAGCATCCCACCTCACCCCCGCAGTCAGATGAACATCCCGGAGAAGGGCATATTCGTCCTGAAGGAAGAGGGCAAATCCGGTCGACGAATGATGGCCGAAAATGGTATCCGCATCGACGGTGGTGGAGGATCCAGAGATTCCGCCGGTGAGAATGTTCCCGGGGGTGAACTGTGCGTTGACCTGCACTTCCGCGGTCGCGGCATCGGACGTCGAACGGCTTCCGCCCGAATCGAACATCGTCGGTATGTTGTCCGCCCAGCGGGAATGGAACCACCCTCCCCGCGCCGTCAGGAAACAGTCGTGCGTGAGCATCCTGGTATAGTTGAGGCTCAGACGCCATCTGTCCGAATTCACATGCTCGCCGATCTGGTCGTCGGTCGGCTGGAGCGCATCATCCAGGCTTTTCCAGTAGAGGAAATTTCCGCGCTGTTGGTCCAGAAAGGAGGCATCGAGACCGATCGATTCGAAGGGGGAAATCTCGACGCCGAGATGCCCCCAGAGGTTCCAACGCTTCCAGTAATCGTTCACCTTGTAACTGTCGTCCACGTTCCTGCTCGCGCCAACCTCGGCGGTGACACTGCCGAAGCGATCCTGACGATCCACCATCACCCCGCCCGATGTACGGGGATCGTCGGTCCAGTGCCAGGAAGAGTACGACGGAAGCACGTAGCCGCCGCCGAAGGTCCGGATGGTCGTAAGACTGCCGGTCGGCTGACGGGTGATGATATTGATGACGCCCCCGAGAGCGCTCGAGCCGTAGAGCGCGGAGCCGGCGCCTTTGACCACCTCCACATGATCGATGTTCGCCACCGGGATGGTCTCCCACTCGATTTCGCCATTATCCCCGCCGAGCACCGGGAGACCGTCGACCAGCACGAGGACGCGCGATCCGGCGCCGTGGCTGTAGCCGGTCGACCCGCGGATGTTGACCTGGGATTCGGTGATGTTGACGCCCGGGATATACTGGAGTGCATCATCGACGGTGACCGATTGCCGCTCCTCCAGCGCCTGCCGGTCTATGACGCTGATGCTCACGGGCGCTTCTTCGGCGAACTGCTCCCGCCTGCTGGCCGATATCACGACCGGCGCGGTCTCGACCGCAGAAGCTTCGAGGGAAACCGGGAGCCGCAGGTCGCCGCCGGCCGGGATCTCAATGCTGTCGGATCTGTACGGTCGGTAGCCGATCATCGAAATGACGACGACGTACCTTCCGGGAGGGATGCCGGGGATGGAAAACTCGCCCGATGCCGAGGTCAGGGTACCCCGGAGTGTCCCCTGCAGGAGAACCGCCGCCCCGGGAACCGGCTGATGCTCGTCCGCGCTCACGACCAGACCGTGAAGCGTCCCGGTTTCCTCTCCTCCGCTCGCGGTCGGATGACAGACGCAGACGAAAAGAACAAGAAAAAGCGCCGTTCTCATGGCTCAGGGAAGGATCGGAGGATGGGCAAAATCCACTGTGATGTTGATGTTCGGCACCATCGAATCGACGGGCACCACCACGCTTCCGGGTTTTGAAGAATCATTCCCGGCAAAGTAAATGCCCACGACCCGCCAGTCCTGCTGAATATTGGAGCCGTACTGCTGGGCAACACCGACAAACGGGAACGAACCCGTCGGCAGAGGTGCAAGGCTGAGGGAATACTGCTCGGAATCGATTCCATACCGGATCTGATCGGTGTACTTCGCCCGTCCCTGGATCACTTCCGTGACAATGCTCGCCACCGGATAATGTTCGAGAACGGCAAGACGAAGATCGAGGACGCTGTCGGCCGGGGGCCAGTGAAGAAACCGGATGACACCGCGGATGCCGTAGGGTTTCGGGGGCGGCCCGGCGGCGGTCTCGGGCGCGAGCCCGTTTTCGCACGCTGCGAGGGCGAGACAGAGGAGTATGAGCAGAAGAACGAATCTGACCGGATGTCCTGACATGGATCAATCCAATATGAATTTCAGATAAGAAACCCTTCGGAACTGATCTACTTGACGATGCTTCCCTCGGGGATATCCTTCTCCGGGGTGATGAACGCGAGCTGTCCGTCGGGCGTCGAGGCGGCCAGAAGCATCCCCTGCGATTCCTGTCCCATCAGACGCGCAGGGGCGAGATTCGCGACAACCACGATTTTCCGTCCGACCAGCTGTTCCGGAGTGTAGTGCTGTGCGATGCCGGCGACGATCTGGCGTTCCTGCGATCCGAGGGAGACTCTGAGCCTGACGAGCTTCTCGGATTTCGGGACCCGTTCGGCCTCGACGATCTTCGCCACCCGGAGCTCGACCGATTTGAACTGATCGATCGAGATAAACTCCGGCTTTGCGGCCGGAGGGGGAACAGGAGATTCCGGGGCGGGCCCGGCCAGTTTACCGAGATGCCGTCCGATGACGGCGTCATCGAATTTCGCAAACAGAATTGCGGGCGTTCCGAGCCGATGCCCGGGGGGGATCGCCAGCTCCGCCGCCGACCGCCACCCCGCCGCGGCGGGCGAGCCGGGGAGATTCAGCATCTTCCACATTCCTGCGGTGGTATTCGGGAGCACCGGCTCAAGAAGTATGGCGAGCGAACGGATGAGATGGAGGCAGACATACATCGTCTCCCCGCAGCCTTCACGCGAAGTACGGAGCATTTTCCACGGTTCGCGCCGGTCGAAATACTGGTTGGCGCTCCGGGCCAGATTCATGGCGGCGGCTGTCGCATCCCGGAACCGGTACCGCCCGATCAGCTCGCCTGTGGTCTTTACTGCGTCGGCCACCGCGCCGAAGAGCTCCTTCTCCCGGCCTTCCACGCCGGGAGCGGCGTCGGGCACCTTTCCGTCGAAATTTCTCTGTACGAACGTCAGCGTGCGGTTTACAAAATTTCCCAGAATATCCGCCAGTTCGTTGTTGGTCCGGGCCTGGAAATCCTTCCATGTGAAATCGGCGTCGCGCGACTCGGGAAGATTCATGACGAGAGAGTAACGGAGGGTATCGGCCGGGAATTCCGCCAGGAACTCATCGACGTCGATTCCCCAACCGCGGCTTTTGGAAAATTTCTGCCCCTCGAAATTCAGAAATTCGTTCGCCGGCACGTTGGCCGGGAGAATGAACCGATCCCCCGGCGAGAATTCGTTCCACGCCATGAGCATCGCGGGAAAGACGATGCAGTGAAAGACGATGTTATCCTTACCGATGAACGCGGTGTAATGGGTGGCCGGATCGCACCAGTATTCCTTCCAGAGATTTTCCTTCCCCCGTGCAAGCGAAAGCTCCTTCGTGGCGGAGATGTACCCGAGGACCGCATCGAACCAGACATACAACACCTTATCTTCGAAACCCGCCAGCGGAACCCGCACTCCCCACGGCAGATCGCGCGTCACCGCCCGGTCCTGCAGTCCCTCCTTGAACCAGCCCCGGCAGTAATTCAGGACGTTTTCCTTCCACCCTTCGTCCGCATCCGCCTTCCGGATGTACTCCTCCAGCCGGGCCTGGTATGCGCCGAGCGGGAAATACCAGTGGGTGGTGTCGCGGAGGACCGGGCGTCCGCCCGTAATCTTGCTCTTCGGATCTATCAGTTCAACCGGGTTAAGGTAGGTGCCGCATTTTTCGCACTGATCCCCGCGCGCCTCAGGATTCCGGCAGACGGGGCACGTCCCTTCGACGTAGCGGTCGGGAAGGAACATCTTCGCTGCCTCGTCGTAAAACTGTTTTTCCTTTTTTTCCCGGAGAATGCCGGCCCGGTGAAAGAGCAGGAAGAATTCCTTCGCCGTTTCATGGTGGAGCGGAAGCGAGGTCCGGGAGTAATTATCGAAGCTCATGCCGAACTGTTCGAACGCCGCCTTGTTGAGGGCGTGATAGCGGTCCACGATCGCCTGAGGGGTCGTCTTCTCCTGTTCAGCGGTGATCGTGATCGGAACCCCGTGCTCGTCGGAACCGCAGATGAACATGACCTGATGCTTCATCGACCGGTGGTATCGTGCGTAGATGTCGGCGGGGAGATAGGCTCCCGCGAGATGTCCGAGGTGGATTTTGCCGTTTGCATACGGCAGGGCCGCGGTGATGAGTATTTTTCTCTTCTCGTTCTGCACAGGTGCTGTCGTAAGTTCGGAAATCCGTATGGCCGCGCCGGTTTACCTCTGCGGCTGGGTGTCGATACTGCGGCGGAGCGATGCCGCAAGCGTCAACAGGATGAGCGGAATATACACATTTTTATCCAGAAGGGAAATTGCCCGCTCCAGAGCCCGGTCGACGTCGTTGTACGAGACGGACCGGTACCGTTCGACAAAACGGGAGAGCGCCTGATCCTCCCGGCCCGCCGGACCTCCGGCGGTGTTCTGCATGTGCATCGCCTCCCGGAGCCAGACCTGAAGCGTCCGGAGCCGGTCTCCGAGTTCTGCACGGTCGTACCCCCCTGCCCACTCCTCAATCTGCCGGTGAAGATCCCCGGGGATGCCCCGCACCGCACTGCGGAGAAAGGCGATGCAGTCATCGCGCTGTTCCGTGTAGCCGGAATCGAGCAGACGGAGCGCGCGGGTGTAACTTCCCTCCGCCAGGCCGGCGACCGCATGCGCTTCTTTATCGGACGCGCCGCGCACGAGAAGCGCCGCAGCGATATCCGCGGCCGCTACCGGCCCCAGACGGAGATGCTGACAGCGCGAGACAATGGTCGGAAGGAGCTGTTGGGGATGTTCCGCGGTGAGGAGAAGGACGGTTTCGGCCGGCGGTTCCTCAAGGGTTTTCAGGAGCGCATTCGAGGCCTCGTCGTTCATTGCATCGGCACCCAGGATCAGGAACACCTTGCGCCCCGAACCGAACCCGGTGAGCGAGACCTCCCTGCGGATTTCCCGGATGCTGTTCACCTTGATCGTCGTGGCGCGGGGAATCTGAAGAGTCGCGTAGGGATCGGCGGCCTTCAGCGCGAGCTGTTCCCGGACAGCGGCCAGATCTTCCTCAGACAGTTTCGCAAGCGGCGGATCGCCCGATTTTTCCCCCTTCCCCGCCGGCAGTGGGGTAATGCAGTGGATATTGGGAGAGCCGAAGCCGGCGGCGGCGGCGCGGCAGGAACCGCAACGGTCACAGGCCTCGCCGTGTCCCTCCGGGCAGACCAGCGCCCTGGCAAACTCGATGGCGAGCGGTTCCGTTCCCGATCCCTCGGGTCCCGAAAAGAGATAGGCGTGCGCCACCCGGCCGGAGAGAAGGGCCTGCCGGAGAATATCCTTTGCCTGCTGTTGTCCGACGACGGAATTCCAGCTCATCGCACCCTGTCAGAATGCATGCCCGATGCCGAAGTGGAGAACGCCGCTCCCGAGGGTTTCCTGCACCAGCTGTTTCTGGAAGATGGTGGCGTGGGTTGGCGGCGCCTTGGGATCATAAACCTTGACGCCGTAATCGATCCGGAAGGGTCCGAAGAATGTCTCGTACCGGAAGCCGACGCCGGCGGCCATGGCAATGTCGCGGGCGCGGAAATCCGAGATTTCGGCCCAGGTATTCCCGACATCGAGGAAATAGACCATCCAGATGTTTTCAAACTTGATGAATCCCCACTTCCCCAGATCCCGGAAATGGTTCACGCGGAGTTCCATCGATCCTTCCAGGAGAAAGTTGCCGCCGAACGGAAGGAGCGGATCGGGCATGGCGCCGAGTTCCCGGGCGCGCCAACCGCGGAGACTTCCGCTTCCGCCCGAGAAGAAGCGCCGGTCGAGCGGAATGCTGACGTCCCGGTCGCGGCTGTCGCCGTACTTGTCCTGATAACCGGTCTTGAGCTTCATGGCGAGGATGTCGAATCTGCTCGACGACAGATCGTCGTACCACCGGCCGAAGAGGGTGACCTTGTAGTACTGGGTATACGGAACATCGAGATGGGATCCCTGAAGGAGCCGCGGCAGGATCCCCGACTCCTCGATCGAGATGCTGTGGAAGAAACCGTCCGTCGGGGAGAACGGATCGTTGGTCTTGTCGCGCTGGAGCGTCAGGGTAAGGATCGAGTTGAACTGTGCCTTATCCTGCTCGCGGAGCGTGGCGGCGACATCGGGCTGACCGACGGTGTCGACGAGAAAATCGGGCTGGTCCCGTTCCAGCGTCCATTCGAGAGATCCGTAGGTATAGGTCGCGAACTGCTTGTTCAGTCCGATCTTGTTCCGGACAAAATAGAGGACATACGCCTTCTGCTTGTCGATGCCGAAATCGGACGAGAGAAAACCGGTGAGGGTCTTCTCGAAGAGATAGGGCTGGAGGATCTGGGTCTGAAAATCGAGAGCGCCGACGACGTCGGGGTCGCGGAAGCTTTTCCCGCCGACAATTTTCGTGAGCGACTGCGTGCTCCCCTGGAAGTTGGTGCTGAAGGTGCGTCCGTCGCCGAAGAAGTTCCGGTTGGTGTATCCGACGCCGAGACCGAGATTGAGCTCGTTGTTCTCGTTCGAGACGATGACTTCCGGGGAGAGCTCGTTCCGGATCTTGGGCTTGAGAAAGATGTCCATCGGGATCGCATTCGACCTCGTGCTGTCCCAGGCGCGGGATTCCTCGATGCGCGCCGCATCGAAGAGCCCGAGCCGGTTGAGTCCCCGCTCGCTGGAGAGTTTTTTTTCGGTGCTGTAGACATCCCCCCGCGTAAAGTCGAGCTGGCGGATCGCGAGGTCAGGCCCGATGTCCTCGCGCGCGGGATCGACGTGCACGGTCACCGGTCCGAAGTAATACTGCCGTCCGGTCTGAAAGTAAAGCCCGAGCGAGATGCGGTGGGTCGAGAGCACCTCATAGGCGCCCGAACTGTCGTAGATATATCGGGCGTCCCGATAGCCGTTGTTCCGGAGCAGGTCGAGCACTTTTTTCAGTCCGTCGGCGACGCGCGCAGGTTCATACGGCTGACCGGACTTGAGCGCGAGGGCGTTCAGGATCCGCTCCTTCATCCCGTTGCCGACCTTCTCGATTCCCCGGAGGCTGAGACTGTCGATCACCGACCGCCCTCCCTCCTCGATCGTGAAGGTGACGACAGCGGAATGCCGGGCCGAATCGAGGGTTGAGCCGGAGACGACCTTCGTATGCAGAAATCCGCGTTCAGCATAGAGGTCGGTGATGAGGCGTTCGTCCGTCGGCAGGTTTTCCGGCTGGAAATATTCCGGTTTGCTTCCGAGGCGGTCGCCCGAAATCTTGTTGAAGAACTGCGACAGGGCGCCGGGCGTTTCGCGCGAGGTCAGGATGCCGAGCAGTGTGCCGCGGTCGAAAAACTGGTTTCCGGTGATGACGATCTGTCCGATTTCATACTTCGGCTCCTGCGCGTCGGCCGAACCAGGGGCGAGGAGGAGACCGATGGCGAGGAGAACGAGGAAGAGAGCGGCGGAAAAGGACGCCTCAACAAAAAAACCCATCCGGGACGGGGCCGGATGGGTTATGGAATGGTTGGTACCAATGTCTGAGGGCAACAGCCGCACCGTTGGGAAACCGATACCGGCAGGTACCGGCGCATTAGAATTTAATATTCGTTTTCGTCCTCGTAGAAAAAATCGCCGTCGGTCGGATAGTCCGGCCAGATCTCTTCCATCGTTTCGTACGGTTCTTCGACGTCTTCCAGTTCCTGGAGGTTCTCGATCACTTCGGGGGGAGCGCCGGTCCGAATTGCGTAATCAATGAGTTCTTCCTTCGTCGCAGGCCAGGGTGCATCATCGAGGTATGATGCAAGTTCCATCGTCCAGAGCATTGTCTATTCCTTCACCGACAAACAGATTCACACGATCCGTCCACATCGCACACCATCCGGAGGCCTGCCGGAACCGCATCAGGCTTACTGCGAGGCGATCTGTTCCCTGTATTGCCGAGCCGTAATATCGTCAAAAAAGAAATTCACCGGATTGACCGAAACGCCGTCGTGCCGGATCTCATAGTGCAGATGCGGTCCGCTCACGAGCCCGGTTTTTCCGCTCTTTGCGATGAGATCGCCGCGCTTGACGTGCTGGCCTTCGCGGACCAGAATCTTAGAGAGATGGGCGTAGAGCGACTGATATCCGTAGCCGTGATTGAGAACGATCATGTTGCCGTATCCGCCGCCGTTCATGCCGGCGACATCCACCACGCCGTCGCCCGAGGCATAGACGGGAGTGCCGACGTCGTTGATGATGTCGAGACCATTATGCGTCCGGAAAATGCCGAGCACCGGATGCATCCGGAGCCCGTACCCCGTTTTCGAGTAATAGCCGTCCATCGGCTTGAGCGCGGGGAGTGCGGCAAAATATCCCTTGTTGTACTCCGCCTTCCTGACAATCTGCCGGTAACTCTGTTCCTGAACGGACATCTCGCTCTTCAGGCGCGAGAGACTCGAGGAGACTGTCTGAAGCACCTGCGCGGTCTGATCCGATACCGGAGGAAGCACCGGCTGCATCACCGCGCCGCCCGTCCCGGCTTTTCTCGTTTCCTGATCGATCGTGGGGAGATCGACCATCAGGCGCAGGACGTTCCCCTGCCGGTCAATGCTGTCGACATTCGTCTGAAGTTGTGAAATCTGCGACGTCAGCAGTGCCATCTGCTGTTGAAGAACCTGATTCTCCTTCATCAGCGACGTGAGCCTGTCGTGCTCAATCCCGAGCACATCGTTCACGAGATGGTTAACCACGAGAAGCAGGGCCAGAATGACGACCACGGAAAGGCCGATCTTTCCGGTCATGCGAAGGCGATACCACTTCACCTCCCTGACCTGGAGCTGATCGTCGTAATAAAAATAAATTCGCTTTTTACCCTTTTTTGCCATTTTCCGTGTTTTTTAGACAACCGTATCTTCAATAAAGATTAAGCGAAGGTGCCAAAATCCGCTTAAAAATGAAGATTTTTTATTTGCCAAAAAGTAAAGAATATTTAGATGTTTGTCAAGATATATTTTCAATTCTGTGATGTCTATTCGAAGTCGTGTTCGAAGTAATCTATAGCTCTTTCGCCTACATGCCTGCTTTTTTCCGTGATTACGGCATCCAGCCGTTTCGTAAACTCCTTCGCCGAATCGTATCCGTAGTGCTTCAGGAGGTAATTCAATGAAATTACTTCACATATGACTGTGACATTTTTACCGGGGAAAATCGGCAATTCCACACGGGGAGTCGGAACGTCCAGAATGTCCATCTTCATTTCATCCAGCCCGGTCCGGGTATATTCCTCGTCCGGCTTCCAGTCGAGGAGCTCGACGACCAGCTCGACCCTCTTCTGGAAACGGATTGCCCGGATTCCGAACATGCTCCGGACATCAATCAGCCCCAGACCCCTGATTTCCATGAAATGCTTCACCAGGTCGGTTCCGGCCCCGATCAGGATTCCCTCCCCCTTACGGGTGATCATGACGACGTCGTCGGCGACCAGCCGGTGACCGCGTTCCACAAGGTCGAGGGCGATCTCGCTCTTCCCGATCCCCGACCGTCCCATGAGAAGCACACCGACGCCGTAGATATCGACGAATGAGCCGTGGACCACCATCTGCGGGGAAAACTGATCGTCCAGAAAATCGCTCAGGAAATAGATGAACTTCGTCGTCTCGAAGGGAGTGACGAAGACCGGGATCTGCCGGTCCGCCGCCGCCCGGAGAAAGTAATCGTCCACCGGATTATTGCTCGTCACCACGATGCACGGAATCTCGAAGCGGAACAGTTCCGCAAGCGCCTTCCCGCGCTGATCGGGGCTCAGCTGTTCAAGGTACCGCATTTCGGTATTTCCGAAGATCTGGACCCTGTCGTACCGGAAGAGCTGGACATAGCCGGCGAGCGCGAGGCCCGGCCGGTGGATGTCCTTGTCGGAAATCACCCGGTGCAGTCCCACGTCGCCGGTCAGCGATTTTAATTTCAGACGGTCCCTGTTCGACTCCAGAAGAAACCCGATGGAAATGCTTTTTTTCCTCGTCTCCTTCTGCTTTTTTGCGGTCATTCGCCCTCCTCCCCCTTGTCGGTCCGGATCTCCTTCACCGACCGGAGGGTTTTCTTGTTTTTCATCCGCTGTTTCGTTTTGTACTTGGAAAGCTGGCGTTCCAGCTTGCCGACGGCGAGGCCAATCGACTTATGAAAATCATCCGACTGTTCCCGCGCGGAGAGGACCGTACCGTACACATGGAGATTGATTTCCGCTGTCTTCACGCTCGCGACGCTCCGTTCGTAACTCAGGATGATGTCGCTCCGGACGATTCCGTCGTAATATTTGTCGAGCTTTTTCACTTCGTCCAGTGCATGGGCGCGGACATCCGCGTGGGCCCGGAATTTTCGCGCTGTAAAATGAATTTCCATGGGTGATCTCTTTCTCTGATGGTCGGGTTTATGCTCGGGGATGAGCCTGATGATAGATACGTTTCAACCGCTCAACGGTTACATGGGTATAGAGCTGGGTGGTCGAAAGACTTTCGTGCCCCAGGAGTTCCTTGACCGCCCGCAGATCGGCGCCCCGGTTCAGCAGATGCGTCGCAAAGGTATGGCGGAGCACGTGCGGGCTTTTTTTCGCCGCCTCGGTGACGGCTTCCATGTATTTCCGGACAATGCGATAGACCCCCTTCGGGTCAAGCGCATGTCCGCGCGCGGAGAGGAGCAGTTCCGGCGGTGGATCCCGCCGTCCTGCCAGGAGCCGCTCGCGGGCGGCAAGATAGGTGCGGATACTCTCCTTCGCCTTCGCGCCGTACGGCAGAATTCTCTCCTTCGATCCTTTCCCCGTCACCTTGACGGTCTCGCGGGTCAGGCTGACGTCCTTCAGCCGGATGTGCAGGAGTTCGCTCAGTCGCATGCCGGTACCGTAGAGCAGGTCCAGAATCGCCCGGTCCCTCGCTCCATTGAAGGTCGAGGGATCCGGGAGACCGATCATCCGTTCCACCGACTGTTCGTCCAGAACCGTCGGCAGTCGGCGGGGAAGGCGCGGGGCGGCGACGTTCAGGGCGGGGTTTTTATCGATCCGTCCTTCGCGGAGAAGGTATTTGAAGTACGACTTGACGGCCGCCAGCTTCCGCGCGGCGGAGCGTTTTTCCATTCCCCTCTCCATCAGGTCGCCGAGAAACAGCCGGATCGTCAGATGATCCACCCGGCCGGGGTCCACCGTGTCGGTTTCGAAGTGCCGGCAGAGGAATTCATGGAACTGTCCGAGATCGTCGGCATAGCTCGTAATAGTGTGCGCGGAATAATTCCGCTGTTTTTCCAGAAAGGTCAGGAACTGCCTGGCCGGATCGGGCAGAGACCGTTTCATCCCGCCGCCGCGACAGACTGTTCTTCCTTGGCCACTTCCGCCTTGCAGGAGGGACATTTATAGTACTCGCCCCGTTTCTGCGAAAATTTCACGACCATATAGTCATTCCCGCACGTGTCGCACTTTTTGTCCACCGGCTTGTCCCACGAGGCGAAATCGCACTCCGGGTAGCGGGAACAGCCGTAAAACGTCCGCTTCCGCTTCGTCTTCCGTTCGATCACGTCGCCCTGCTTGCATTTCGGGCATTTGACGCCCATGCTGATCGGCTTCGTGTTTTTGCACGCTGGATAATTGGAACAGCCGAGAAACGTTCCGAACCTGCTGGTCCGCACCAGCATGTCGCCGCCGCAAAGTTCGCACTTCAGGCCGGCGAGGTGCTGATGTTTCTCCTGGTCCTCGGGGAGCGGGTGGGTGTTCTTACAGGCGGGATAGCCGCTGCAGGCCATGAAGCGCCCGTTGCGCCCCCATTTGATGAGCATCGGTTTTCCGCAGAGAGAGCATGCCTCCTCGGTCTGCACCTGGAGCGATTTCTTGATCGCCGTCGTCTTGGTGCTGACTTTTTCGAGCGATTCGCTGAAAGGAAGGAAAAAATCGTTCAGCACGGTCCGGTAATCGTTCGTGCCACCGGCGATCGTGTCGAGTTCCTCTTCCATCCGCGCCGTAAATTTGACGTTGAAGACATGCGGGAAGTGGGTCGAAAGGAGTTTGCTGACCTCCTGTCCGAGGTCCAGGGCATACAGCTTCCGGTCGCGCTGTTCGACGTATTTGCGGTCGATGATCGTCCCCACGATCAGCGCGTAGGTGCTGGGGCGTCCGATGCCGAGCGCTTCGAGCGTTTTGACGAGACTGCTCTCCGTGTACCGGGGCGGCGGCGAGGTTTCATGCCGGTGGGTCACGGCGTTCTTCAGTGCGGCAGACTGCCCTTCGGCGAGCGAGGCGGGAAGCCTCTCGTCGACCACCTCGGGGTCTTCGGCGTCCTCCGCCGATTCCCGCTCGATCGCGTCGTCGTACACCTGCAGAAATCCGCGGAAGGTATAGCGGGACGAGGTTGCCTTGAACCGGTAGATCCCACCTTCGACGATGACCG
Organism: Bacteroidota bacterium; assembly: GCA_035524335.1. Lineage (GTDB taxonomy): Bacteria > Bacteroidota > Ignavibacteria > UBA10030 > SZUA-254 > DATKPE01. The sequence goes on along the minus strand of DATKPE010000040.1, from coordinate 27,751 downwards.
TGGTGGTTTCCATCCGTGCGGCTTCCATCTGGCAGGCCACGAAACGGTTCCATATCAGTTCGTACAGCCGGTAGAGGTCCTTCTCAAGATGCTTTTTCATCGCGGACGGGGTATGTTTCACCGAGGTGGGGCGGATCGCCTCGTGGGCGTCCTGCGACGTTTTTCGTTTCTTATACACGTTTGGTTTCGGCGGGAGATACTCCTTTCCGTAATTCACGCCGATGAATTCCCTCGCCGCCGTCACCGATTCGTCACTCAGACGGGTTGAATCGGTACGCATGTAGGTGATCAGGCCGACCAGGCCTTCGGGACCCAGGTCGATTCCCTCATAGAGTTTCTGTGCGAGCTTCATGGTGCGCGAGGCGGAGAGGCCGAGTTTGCGCGACGCCTCCTGCTGAAGCGTGCTGGTAATGAACGGCGGAAGCGGATTCCTGCGCGTTTCCCGTTTCTGCACCGATGTGATCGCGTAGTTCTGCTTCCGGACATCCTCCATGGTCCTCTGCGCATCCTCCTCCGACGCGATCCATGTCGTTTTGCCCGAAAGCCCGCGGTGCTGAATATCGGCCAGCGTATCCTTCGCGGGAACGATGAGATCCTTCCCGCCGATGGAAACCAGTTTTGCGAAAAAGGGTTCGTCCGGACGGACGGCGAATTCGCCGATGATCGACCAGTACGGCGTGGGACTGAACGCCTTGATCTCGTTCTCCCGTTCACAGATCAGGCGAAGCGCGACCGACTGGACCCGGCCGGCGGAAAGCCCGTAGAAGAAGGTCTTCCAGATGATCGGGCTGACCTTGTACCCCACGATCCTGTCCATGACACGGCGGGCGCGCTGGCTCGCCACGAGGTTCTCGTTGATGGAGGAGGGCTTTTTCATCGCCTCCTCTATTCCGTGCGGGGTGATCTCGTGGAAAAGGACGCGGAATATTTTGGCGTTCTTGTCGCTGATCTCCTCCGCGATATCGGCGGCGATCGCTTCCCCCTCGCGGTCCGGATCGGTCGCGATATAGACGGCGGATGATCCGGCTGCGGTGGTGCGGAGCTTTTCGACGATATCCTCCTTCCCCTCGATCGTCTGGAACGTCGGCGCATAATCATGCTCAAGATCGACGCCAAGCTTGCTCTTGGGAAGATTTTTGATATGACCGACCGAGGCCTCGACGACAAAATCCTTGCCGAGGTATTTGTTGATCGTCTTCGCTTTTGCGGGCGATTCAACGATCAGGAGAGCTTTCCGGCCGGCTGGTGCGGTCTGTTTAGTCATCGTATCCATTCCTCTGGAGATATCGGTTCTCGCGCCGGGTCATCCGTTCCCGTAATCGGAGTGTGGAATCGTCGTAGCCGAGGAGATGCAGTGTCCCGTGAATCATAAGCCGGGCGATTTCCTGCCTGAATGAAACATGGTATTCCGCGGCCTGGCGGCGGGCCTGGTCGAGGTTGACATACACCTCTCCCTCCAGGCAGTCGGCGGTGCGGTCGGACAGCGGAAAACTCAGGACGTCGGTGGTATACGTATGGTGAAGGTATTGCCTGTTCAGCGTACGCATCCGTCTGTCGTTGATAAAGATGACCCCGACGTCGGCGGCGCGGCAGTGTTCCCCCCGCAGGACCGAATGCACAAGCCGCCGTACATCCCCCGACCGGCGCCGGTGCGAGGGGTGGGCATTCCCGACCGTTATCCGCATCATCGTTTCGGGCGTCTCGTGTTCTGTGTCCGTTCCGGAAGGATGGTTTCCGAGAGCGACAGCGCAATCCCGGAGAGCATCACTTCCGGTCCAAGCTGGGTAAAATCACCGGAGAGGATCTTCCGGTCGACATTGGCATAGAGCGAACAGCCCCCTTCACGTTCGACGATGATGCCGGAGAGCTTGCCGTTGTGTTCCCCGATGAAGGTGACCTCGTTGAGCATCGAACTGACCACATAGCCGGTGCAGAAGTGAAGCTGGAGGTGTGAGCTGGGGGTATAGACGGTGACGAGGTTTCCCCGCCGCCGGCCGATCGCAATATCAGGGTAAATCTCGAGTGTCAGGGGCCGCCGCCGGGGGGTCGCGGACATTTCGTACCGGATGTTGTTCCCCTTGTATTTGGCGGTAATGCCGAGTACCTTCCCGATCTTTGCGATATCCCTGCGTGTAAATTCGTTCGCCATGAATGCCGTTGTCCGTTTCCTACGAAAGAATAAAAAACCCGATCGAACGCCGCGGTGCGGAGCTCGCTCGGGACCGATAACCGTATGTCATCCGCTGATCGATGATCGCCCTGTCCTGTCTGCGATCGGAACGGCTGAATGCCGCGCCGGGAACACCGGAGCGGCGGCCGCACTGCGTCAGACCGGCGGGTGTATCTGCGGAACGCCCGCCGAACCGGCTGTCATTCTTTTTCCGCAGTATAAGGGCCAATATACGATCTCACCCGCATCATTGTCAAGTATCCCCGCATCAGAGCTTGATTTCCATCCCCTCGATCGCGGCGATACACTCGAACGGATACCGCCGCGTCCTGATTTCGTTCCGGCATTTCTTCAGAATGTCGTCGATCTTCTCATCGTTGTGACTCGGATCGTGGTGAAAGAGCACGAGCTGTTTCACTTTTCCCTGCGCGGCCACATTCAGCGTGAACAGATAATGGGAATGACCCCATCCGACCCGGTCGACGTATTCCTCCGGCGTATAGGTCGCATCATGTATCAGCACATCCGCGTTGCGGACAAAATCATAGACCCGCTTGTTCGGATCGTCGGTCGAGCGGAGGTAGAGATCCACAATCTGCTTGTCGACGTTCCTCAGCGACTGCGCCACCCGCCGGTCGAACGGCTCGTTGTCGCTGATATAGACCACCGTCTTTCCCCGGTGCGTGATCCGGTAGCCGATCGCAAAGGTCGGATGGTTGACGTAGAGCGTCTGAATGCGGGCATCCCCGAGACTGAATTCCTCCTCGCCCACCTTTCGGAATTTGAGCGTCGCTTTCAGCTCGTTCAGCTGAACCGGAAAGTAAATTTTGTTCATCTGGTCCGAGATCATCTTCTGGAGGGATACCCGGTCGGTTTCACCCCCGATGATCGTGAATTCGTTTCCGGAGATGAACGCCGGCTTGAAAAAGGGAAATCCCTGAATATGATCCCAGTGGGGATGCGACACGAGAATGGACGCCTTGAGCGATTTTCCCCCCTCGAGCAGTTTTTCGCCGAGGTTTCTGAGTCCGGTCCCCGCATCGAGAATGATGAGCTGCTGGTTGCTGAGACGGAGTTCAACACAGGGCGTGTTGCCGCCATAGCGGACCGTCTGTTTGCCGGGCGTGGAAATCGACCCGCGGGTACCCCAGAATACGAGACGCATAGTCAATCCTGCTGTAGTGCCCGGCGATAGTGGCCGGCATATTCGACATAGTGCCGCGCGGATTCCTCGATCATCGCCCGCTCCGCCGCGGTCAGCGGCCTCATCACCTTCGCCGGCATGCCTGCGACCAGCACCCCTTCCGGAAATTCCGCTCCGCTCCGCACAAGCGCTCCGGCCGCCACGAGAGTATAGGAATTTATTTTAGCATTATCAAGAACGATCGCCCCCATCCCGATGAGCGCCCGGTCCGCCACCGTGCATCCGTGCAGGATCGCGCCGTGCCCCACCGTCACCTCGCTCCCGATGGTCAGCGGCGCCGTATCGTTCGTGACGTGAAGTATACAGCCGTCCTGAATATTCGTCCTTCCGCCGATCCGGATCGTGTTCACATCCCCCCTGATCACGGCGTTGAACCAGACATTCGCATCGGGTCCGATCTCGACATCCCCCACGATCACGACTCCCCCTGCGACGAACACCGATCCGTCGATCTTCGGCGTGATTCCCCTGTACGGCATCAGCATGATCATTTCTCCTTTCGGTATTCCGGCGGCATCCACCCGTCCCGTTTCCATTTCATCAGTTCGATCCGGACGCTCCCGATGAGCACCTTCAGCTTGGCGATCACCGGAATCCTCGCCGCGTCGTCGGTGAACCATCCCTCGAACTCGCCCGAGAGACCGTAGACGCCGACGAATGCCGCGTTCCCGGTGCAGTGCAGGAGCCGGACCGGATAGGGAATGGCGTCAATCGATTCATGGTCTTGCGCCGCGTCGACCTCCACGAGCGCGTCGCCTTTTTTTTCGCTGACGATGCCCGGAAACCTGAGACGGGCCCCCGGCGCCAGGAATTTACGCACCGCATAGAGAAGCGACAGTCCGTCCTGGTACAGGGTGTCGAGCGCAATGGTGTCCGCGGCCCCGACAACCGGACCCGCCGTCAGATATCTGGCGATCATGACGCATTTCCGGTCGTACGCGAATGTGTAGGTACAGACCGACCAGGCAGTATCGTGCTCCGTCCGGCTCCGGAACCAGACGGAGTAGCCGGCCGGCGTGAATATGGTTTCGTACGTCGTGTGGAGTGAAACGAACGGTACAGAACGGTAGGAATCGATGTGCGCGCGCGCGGCATACGACGGGCCGCTCCCCGGGAGGGCGGTGTCTGCGAGACGCATCCGGATCTGCCCGAGGTTGAACCCGGCATATGTGACGTTGTAGACGAGCTCCTCGCCGGCCTGAAAGACTCCCTCCGGGGGAGCGTGCTGTGCGCACAGACTGCCGGCGCTGAAGGCGACGATCGCCAGAAGGACGGCGACGCCTCTCAGAGGACGCGGTATGCCGGTCGGACAGTTCAACAGATCAGCGCATGGGCCGGGACCCGGCCGTTGGTATTACCGGAGACCGGCGATCTTTTCCGCCTCCGGAAACAGCGTGAGCGCCTTCCCGAACTGTTCATCTTCCTCGGTCCGCATCACACGGTACCATCCCTCGTTGCTCCAGATGGTGCGGGCGATGTCGGCCTTGAGCCGCGCCTTGATGTACTTCATGTCGGTGGTCGCCTGATCGCGGTTGACGGTGATGCCTTTTTTCTTCGCAAGCTCCTCGAAGGACGCGATGACGTCGTCGGTGACGGTATAGTCCTTGAGATACCTGCTCATATCCTTTTCGTAGGCGTCCCGGAGCGACTTGTTGTGGGTCTCGAGATATCCGACCACGAATTCCTGGAAGACGTTCTTGCCGAGAAGATTGACCGTATAATCGGTGAGCCGGCCCTCCTTCACGATATAATCGGGCGTGATGCCGCCGCCGCCGAAAACCTTTCGGCCGCCGGAGGTCTTGAACACCGGTCTGGTCGAATCCTTTTCCTCGTTATGCTCGATGTTCTCTCCTTCGGATTCATTCTTCGTGTACGGCTCCTTCCGGTAATCGTCGAAATCCTTGCCGTACGGCCGCTGGATCAGCCGGCCCGAAGGGGTGTAATACCGGGCGATCGTGAGACGAAACGCCGACTTATCCGGGAGTTCGATCTGTCTCTGCACCAGCCCCTTCCCGAAGGAGGTTTCGCCCACGATGAGGCCACGATCCCAGTCCTGGATCGCGCCGGAGACGATCTCGCTCGCGGAAGCGGAACCGTGGCTGATCAGCACGATCAGGCCGATGTCGGTGAAGCGTCCACCCGCGCTGACATATTCCTCGTTGAATTCCTGCCGCCGACCCTGCGTATAGACGATCTTGCGACCTTTGGGGAGCAGTTCATCCGCCACCCGCTCGGCCTGTTCGAGATAACCGCCGGGATTGTTGCGGAGATCGAGAATAAGTTTCTTCATCCCCACCTGCCGGAGCTTGTCGAGCGCCGCCACGAACTCGTCATGGGTGGTTGCGGAAAACCGGTTCATGCTGATATACCCGACCTGGTCGTTCACCATGAAGGATGCGTCGACGCTGTAAAGGGGGATCTTGTCGCGCGTGATGTCGAAATCAAATAAATTCTTTTCTCCGGGACGGAAGATGCTGACGCGGACATGGGTCCCTTTCGGTCCGCGGAGCTTTTTCGGAACGTCGTCCCGCTTGATACCGATAGCGGAGGTGTCGTTGATGCGGACGATGCGGTCATTGGCCAGGATGCCGAGCGCTTCGCTCGGGCCGCCGGTGACGGGCGAGACCACGATGATGGTGTCGTTGAGCACATCGTACTCCACGCCGATCCCCTCAAAACTTCCCTGGAACTCCTCGTTCACCTTGGCCAGCTGGGATGCGGGGATGTAGACGGAATGGGGGTCGAGATCGGAGAGCATGCCGGTGATCGCCGATTCGACCAGTTTCTGGGAATCGACGTTGTCGACGTAATATTTCTCGGTGAAGCTGAGGACGTCCTTGAACTTGTTGAGCTGATCAAAGATGTTATCCCCGGAGAACACGTTGCTGATCTGCACCCCGAGCAGGAGCGCCGCCACAAAAACGATCATCACCACCGCGATCGAAAATCTCTTTTTCATAAGTTCCTTCAAAAGTAAGGTAAAGACATCATGCACCATCCGGCGTACCCTCCCCGCCTGCTTCGTCCTGCCGGACTGCAGTCAGCAGTCGGATATTCATGACCTGATCCGGGAAGTGGAACGAAGGGCCCCATTACTACAATAATATATATCCAAAAAGGCGAAAAAAGTCAAATAAGCTGTTCTCCCGCTCATCGGACCGGTTTCCACTGGTGAACGAACGATTTTTTGAAGAAAAACGCCCATATGCCGTTCAGGAACCAGAGAATGGTGATCCAGAGATATCCGTACCGGCGGTAGCGCCGGGGGGATTCATACACCTCGAAACCGGGAAGATAGGCGATTTTTCCGAGCCGCCGGAGACGGACAAAGAGTTCGTAATCCTCACCCGCGGCGAGCGCCTGGTTGTATCCTCCCAGCTGTTCGAAAAGGGCGCGCCGGAGAATATGGCACTCCCCCCGCCCCATCCCCATCCCGAACCAGTTCAGCAGATGGAAATAGCCGTTGAAAAAATTATGGAACAGTTTGTCGATCAGCTTCTCTTCGGACGGATAGATGAGAACGTCGCAGGTGGCCCCGGCAACCTCCGGATCCGCAATGGTCCGGCGGATGAGTCCGAAAAAACGCTCCGGATCCCCCACCCGCACATCGGCATTGATAAAGACGAGGATCTCCCCCCGCGCCGCCCGGGCTCCGTGATTCCGGCCGATGGAGATGTTTTCCCTTTCGACCGGATTCCGTTCCACCACCCGGTCGGCATGGTCCCTGGCAAGACAGACGGTCCGGTCGGTGCTTCCGCCGTCGCTGACGATGACTTCAACGCCGAATTCATTTTTGATCCCGGGCGTGAACTGCCGGAGCGTTTCGGCGATGAGGCCTTCCTCCTGAAGGGAGGGAATGATCACGCTGATGGACGGCGCAGTATCTGCGGTCTTCAGCGGTTTCTGCTGGTGTGAGGGCACGGTATCGGGTCCGGCGGGAATCGAAATCCTCCGTCAACAGCCTCGTCCGGGGGGGCAGTAGGGTCCCCCGCCGCCGCAGTTGCGGCATTCGGTCCCCATAAAGGTGTACACGACGGGCGACGCGGTGATATACCCGAGCTTGTCGTAGAGCACCAGCGACGATTCGACGACGAACTGTTCCGGATCGGAACAGACGACATTATAGTCACAGACCCGGAGCAGTGTCGCGTACGTGTAATCCATCTCATAGGGGAGATAGATGCTGTCACTGCTCTTCATGTCCCAGTAGAAATCGAACGTGATCTTCTGATTCGGAACCATGAGCAGTTTGCCGTTCGTGATGAGCGACGGCGTGCTCAGATTCTGCTCGGAGATGTAGAGGGTGATGTAGCGCTGCGGCTTCCGTTTCCACCAGACCCGCACCGACCCCTTGATGTCGACGCTGTCGTAAAACGGTTCATCGAAGGTGTTCTGCACCTGAAGGACAAAGTGCGATTTCTGATATCCCGGAGGCCCGACCCGGTTGCTGAGCTGTTCCGCGACGGTCACCTGCGCGCTGATGACATGGTCGGGGAAGTGGTACGCCGGGAGGCTCTCGTTGCACGACCAGAAGGCGGCAAGAGCGACGAGCATGGCCGCCGCCGCCGGCAGGATGCGGAGGAGCTGTCTACATTTCATAACGGAGTCCTATCATGACGCGTCGGGGATCGTAATACGCCGAGGGATCGCCGAGCTGGCCCCCCACCCTGCCGTTCGAGTCGGCCCAGCGGGGATTCAGCGCGTTGAAGGCATTCCGGATATCGGCGTAGACGGAGAAATTCATCGTTCGGTCGATCATAATCTTCTTGGTCAGCTTCAGATTGAGCGTGCTGTTCGACCCGAGCCGGGCATTGTTCGGCTGGAACGGCCGGGTCGAATCGACGGGCGTATATCCGTCCGTGGTCGGATAGTACGTATAGGGCCGCCCCGAATTGTACGACCATATCGCATTGGCATCCACATCCCAGGGAAGGAGGAGATCGACCGACACCTTGAGCGTATGAAGCTGATCCCAGCTGAGAGGATACGGCTGGTTGGCGACCGGAAATCCCCACTGGGCCAGATTGATCCCCTGGTTCACATAGTCGCTGATCCCTTCCGTCCTCATCAGGGAATACGCGACCGACCAGGAGAAGCGGTCGTCGTGATTGCGCGAAAAGACGATTTCCAGACCCTCGGCATCGGCAAAGGCGTTGTTGACGTACTGCGCAAAACCGAAGTCGCCCGCGGAGATCGAGCGGGACGAGAGGAAGGTTTTGGAATCGATCTGGTCGATGAAATCCTTCTTGAAATAGGTGACGCTCAGGAGCGATTTCTCGCTGAGGCCGTACTTGATGCCGACCTCCCAGGCATGCGTCCGCTCCGGCTTGAGATCGGGATTGCCGACGAGCACGTTCACGCCGCTCTTCAACTGCTGGGGGGTCGTTCCGGAGTAGAGATAGTCGAAAAGGGGGAACTGGAAGTAATGCCCGTAATTCATCACGAGCACCATGTTCCAGAGAATGGGGAACGAGAGCCCCATGCGGGGGCTGAGCTGCTGCTTGAGGGACGCGGGAACATACTGCGTCACCTGCGACTGGTACTGTCCGTTTGCGCTGTCGGGCGTGACATACTCCACGACGGGGCGTTCGCTCCGGGGGTCCATGAAATCCCAGCGGAAGCCGAGGTTCACCACCGCGCCGTCCGCCTCCACCTCGAGCTTGTCCTGCAGATAGATACTGCCCGACCGCGGCAGGTAATGATACGTCGTGCTGTAGTTCAGGAGCGGTTCATCGGGAAGCGGTTTGCCGAAATAGGTGGTCTGCGGTTCGTACTTGAGGACGTCGGAGAAGATGTTGTACTGATTATACTCGAAACCGAACTTCAGGATATTCCGGGGGTTGGGCTGGATGACGAGGTCCCCCTTCCCGGTGTAGATATTCTGCCGGGTATCGGCCCAGTACGCCTCGTTGCCGTTATCGACGTACTCGAGGAAGAAATCGTACTGGTACGGGGTGAGGGGAATGGTGTTCTTGGCATCACCGCCGATCCGGGAACGGAGGTAATATTCGCTCGCCGTGAGCGTGTAGTGGACGATATCGGAGACGGTGTGAGAATAGATCAGGGAGGACCGTGCCGAGGTCCGGCGTTCTTCCGGAAGTCCGTCCAGATTGAACCGCCAGCTGTATTCGTAATCGTGCCAGTCCTGGATCGAGTAGACACTCTGGGCGGTGAGCCGTATCCGCGGGGAAAGGGTGGCGTCGAACTTTGTCAGTCCGCTCAGCTGTGTCGAGATGGGGCTCGAGAAAAACCGGTCGAGGTCCTGCCACCAGCGGGTGTCGGTCATCTGCAGGGTGTTGGCGGTGAAAAAATGCATCCGCTCGCGGATGATCGGGCCGCTGAGGGTCAGTTCCGCCTCGGTGTTCCGGTTGACCTGCTGATCGATGCCGGCCGGGAGCCAGTTGTCCTTTTCGATCCGGAAGACCGCGTTGAAGCGGTCACTTCCCCGGCGGGTGATGATATTGACCACCCCGGAGAGGGCGTTGCCGTATTCCGCCTCAAATCCGCCCGACTGCATCGAGAATTCGGTTATCGAGCTTTTCGGCAGAGGCGTCCCCATCCCCCCGCCGACGACGTCCTGAAGCGGCAGACCGTCGACCATGTAGACCACCTCGCTCGATTTTCCGCCGCGGACATTGCCTTCCGCGGTCACGCTCGGGAAGAGGGTGATGATGTCCTGGACACTGCTGATCGGGATGTGTTCGACCTGGGAGGAATTCACGGAAAAGTTGGTGCTCGTCACATCCTTTTCGATGAGGGGGCGTTCGGCCGTGACGTCCATTTCGCTCAGCTCGAGCGTCGTCGCCACAAGCTCCACCGCGACTTTCGTCCGGAGATCGGCATGCACGACCACCCCGCGGTACAGCAGGGGCTGATACCCGACGTCGGTGAACCGGAGGTCGTAGGTGCCGGCGGGCACGTTGCTGATCTGGAAGAAGCCCTCTTCATTCGTGGCGCCTCCCATGTTGGTGCCGACAATGACGACGCTGACCCCGATCAGCGGATCCTTGGTTTCATGATCGAGAACCTTGCCCTCCAGGATGCCGCTCGTCCCCGCGAAAAGTGAGGCGACCGGCAGAAACAGCACGACAACAACGGCACAAAAACGCATCATCACTGTTCGGGCTTCATTTGTGGGAAAAGCAGGACGTCGCGGATTGAGTCCTGGTTCGTCAACAGCATGGTGAGCCGGTCGATGCCGATCCCCAGTCCGGCGGTCGGGGGCATGCCGTATTCCAGCGCCCGGAGATAATCCTCGTCGAGCACCTGGGCTTCCTCGTCGCCGCGCGCCCTGAGTTTCATCTGTTCCTCGAATCTCTGCCGCTGATCGATCGGATCATTCAGTTCGCTGAAGGCGTTGCAGAGTTCCTTCCCGTTGGCGATGACTTCAAACCGCTCGACGAGTCCGGCCTCGCTCCGGTGCTTTTTCGCGAGGGGGGACATCTCAAGCGGATAATCAGTGATGAACGTCGGATTCACGAGGTGAGGTTCTACTTTTTCTGAAAAGATCTCATCGATGATGGATCCGCCGCCGGCACCCGGATCGACTTCGACGTGAAGTTCCCGGGCGATCGCACGGAGCTCCTGCTCCGTGCAGCCCGCCAGGCTGCGTCCCGTATATTCCTCGATCGCGCCGAACATGGTGAGCCGCTTCCAGGGAGGCGTGAAGTCGATCACCGCGTCCCCGACCGGAACCTTCAACGAACCGCAGGTCCGCCGACAGACATCGGCCACGAGCTCTTCGAGCAGGTTCATCATCCATCGGTAATCCTTGTACGCCACATAGAGCTCGAGCATCGTGAATTCCGGATTGTGGGACTTGTCCATCCCTTCGTTCCGGAAATCCTTGGCGAATTCGTAAACCCCGTCGAACCCGCCGACGATGAGCCGCTTCAGATAGAGTTCGTCCGCTATTCTGAGATAGAGATCGATATCGAGCGCATTGTGGTGCGTCACGAACGGCCGCGCAAACGCCCCCCCGTAGATCGGCTGGAGGATCGGGGTTTCGACTTCGAGGTACCCCCGCGCATCGAAAAACGTCCGGATCGAGGAGATGATGGCGGCGCGCTTCCGGAACACCTCCCGCACGCCCGAATTGACGATGAGATCGACGTACCTCTGCCGGTACCGCAGTTCCTTGTCGGCAAACGGGTCGAACAGCGTCGTGGCGCCGGCCTCGTCCGTTTTTTCCTTCACCACCGGAAGCGGCCGGAGCGACTTTGCGAGAAGTTCATACCGCGTCGCGTGGACCGAAACTTCCCCCATTTTCGTCCTGAAGACATACCCTTCGACCCCGATCAGATCCCCGATGTCGAGAAGCTTGAAATTGTCGTACGCGTCGGGAAGATCGTCCCTGCGGAGATAGACCTGGATCCTTCCGGCGGAATCGAGGATGTGGCAGAACGAGGCCTTCCCCATCCGGCGGATCGACATGATGCGGCCCGCGATCCGCACGTCGCGCCGCGGTGCATCGTCGCGAAAATCTGTGATGATCTCTGCGGAGTATCCGGTGCGGTCGAAAAAATAAGGATAGGGATTCACCGACCGGCGGCGCAGTTCGTCGAGCTCCTCCCGCCGCCGCTTCATCAATTCATTTATGTCGGAAGATTCGGGTGCGTCATTCTCACCCCGCGCATGTACATCCACTGCAGTACCGGATTTGGTTGAAGAATAGGTTGTTCGTGAGCAAAGGAAGTATACCAAAAATGTGCAAAAGAAGCAATAATTTGAAGAAATCAGAATCCCCGCACGGCCCCTCCCTCATCAGCGGATCAGAAGCATTTTCCTCACCCCCAGGTATTCGCCCGCCCGCAGACGATAGAAATAGACGCCGCTGGCAAGCCGGGATGCATCCCATTGGGCCAGATATTCACCCGCAGGCTGTTCTCCGTGCGCGATCGTGGCGACAATCCGGCCGGTGACGTCAAAGACGGTCAGATCGACCGCGGCCCGGTGCGGAAGAGCATACCGGATCGTCGTCGAGGGGTTGAAGGGATTGGGATAGTTCTGGGCGAGCGAGAATTCCGCCGGAATGCCCGATTCGCGGCCGACGCCGTTCGCCCGCATCCCGGCGAGCGGAGCCTTCGTCCGGAAGATCCCTCCGCGGTAGATCCCCGCCAGCAGTTTTCCGTCGGTCGTGAGTCCGAACGAGAGTGTGACGGGATCCGGAATACCGGAACTGCCGGCCGGATACCATGTCTGCCCATCATCCGTGGAAGAATAGATCCCGTCCGCCGTTCCCGCATAGACCGTCGGGCTCTGTGTCCGCATCAGCGCATACACATAGGTCGAATCGAACTGATTGTAACTCCAGCTCGCCCCCTGGTTGGTGGACCGGTAGACGCCCCCATAGACGCCGGCAAGATAATCGCCCGAAGCGGTGGTGACGACCGACTGGATGTCGTCCCGCGCCACACCGAGACTCTTCCAGGTCGAACCGCCGTCCGAGGAGGAAAAAATACCGTCCGTCGCCGTCCCGACGAGGATATTGTCGCCGGGAGCCACATCCATAAAAAAGATTTTGGAAGCGGAGAGCCCGGAGGCGCGCCAGTGATGGCCGCCGTCGGTGGAGCGGAACACGCCGAATCCGGTCCCCGCGAGAACCGACCCGGTGCTCAGGACTCCGACGGAGAAGGCGGAACCGGCGATCGCGGAATCACCGCTCGCGTTCCAGGTCAGTCCGTTGTCGGTGGAGTGAAGGACGCCGTCCTCCGTCCCCGCATAGAGCGAACCGTCGGCGCTGTTCAGCGCAAGGGCATAACAGTCCGCCGATCCGGTCTGCGTCACCGAGGGAAGCCATTGCGCGCCCCCTCCCATCGACCGGAAGATACCGGTGCCGAGCGTCCCGCCGACGATATCCCCGGAATCGGTGAGCGCGATGGAAAAGACATCCTTGCCGCGGATCTTCCCGCCCTGCCAGTTCACCCCTCCGTCGGTCGAACGAAACTGACCGGCGGCACTGCTTCCGGAAACCATGACCCCGGCAGGCAGGGAGGCGATGGTGGAAAACGGAATCGAGTTGTCGGTGACCAGGGTCCAGCTCACCTGCGCGGTATCGTATCGGTAGAGACCGCCGTCCGCGACGGCGAACAGGGTTCCGTCGGAGGTGTGGGTAATCGTTGAGATGACATGATTGGTCAGTCCGAGACCCCGCCAGGTCGCTCCGCTGTCGGTGGTGACGAAGATGCCGCCGGCTGTATTGACGGAACCGAGGGGGCTCGCGCCGATCACGAGTTTTCCGCTGAGAGAGCCATCGATGGCGGTCACGGCAAAATCGCTCAGCGGCTGGTGCCAGGTCACTCCGGTGTCATAGGAAATGTAGAGACCGTTCATGATGATGTTGTCCGCCTGATATACGCCGACGATCAGATTCTCATGATTGTCGATGTAGGGGGTACTGTGGACGATGAGCACACCGTTCAGGACGAAGAGCATCGTCTCGAACGGCAGAGCTGTCGTACGGGTTTTCCATCTGATCCCGTCGTAGGTGTCCAGATCCCCCTGAGCGAACATGAACACCAATCCCGACGAATCGACGGCGATGTTGGAATAGCTGGGATCGTGCGTCGCCCAGATGGCGTGCCACAGGTTCGGCTGATGATCCCACTGGATAATCTTGTACCTTCCAATGGGATAATCGTTGTCGGTGATTGCGACGAGAAGGTGCGATCCGTTCGCGACCACAGCCGTGATCGGAGAATAGGACGGGTAGGAAAGGATATTCTGCCAGCTCAGACCGCCGTCGGGGGACATGGCGAGCGTACCCCCCGAGTTGGCCCCGAAAAGCGTGTCCCCGCTTCCCGGAATAAGAAGATCATATCCGGATGATCCCGCGATGTCCTCCCACGTCAGCGTCCCCTGGGCCAGGACCGGGAGTCCGGAGCCGACCAGGATGCACGCAAGCAGAGCGAAGAACCGGAACGCGGCGGCAGGAGTTACGCGGAGCATCAGCAGACGACGCCGCGAATTATCGGGTGATGCCGGATCCCTATGCGCCGAATGAACCGCGGTCAGCATTCTGCCGGCCGCTGTGAGTCCCCCCCGTTCGAAAATGTCCCGCGCCATGTTATCCATCGGTCCGTCCGTGGTCTGTCGTGTTAATCGATCGGTTCCCACAATTCGATTTTGTTTCCTTCGGCGTCGAGGATATGGACAAATTTGCCGAAGTCGTAGGTTTCAATTTTGTCGACAATGGTGACACCCCCTTTTTGAAGTTCCTCAACAAGCGCTTCGAGATTTTCCACCCGGTAATTGATCATAAAATCCTTCGACGAAGGATCGAAATATTTCGTCGTCGTCGCAAACGGATTCCAGGTCGTCGATCCTTTCTTCGTCTGGTCGGATTCCTCCCGCCATTCGAATGTCACCCCGTAGTCGCCGGCGTCTATGCCGAGATGGGTCTTATACCATTCCCTCATCCTCTTCAGATCGGTACATTTGAAAAAAACGCCCCCGATGCCTGTCACTTTTTTCATGAGCGCCACCGTGTGAGTTTGATATATGATGATTGCCGCCTGATCCGGCCTGCATTTGATCGCACTGCAGGCGGATGGATGATAAAACTGTCCGATCCGCGAGTTTGTTCCATCTCTCTCTATGAAAAAATGTAAAATAATGACACGATACGCCGCACCGGTACTTCGGCCGGCAGATCAGAGTTTTTCAAGGAAAAAGTTCGTCATCGTCTCGTAGTACTGCAGTCGCTGGCGGATGCCGTGCTTGCTCCCCGGATAGATGGCCGTTTCGAACAGCTTGTTTTCCTTCAGCAGTTCGTTGATCATGGTGATGGAATTCTGCATGTGCACATTGTCGTCGTCGGTGCCGTGCACGATCAGAAGATTGCCCTGGAGTCTCTTCGCATAGGTCAGCGGGGCGCTCTCGGCATAACCGTCGGGGTTTTCGGCCGGCGTGAGCATGTAGCGCTCGGTGTAGATCGAATCATAAAATTTCCAGTGCGTCACCGAGGAGGAGGCAACGGCGGCCTTGAAGACGTCGTTCCCCTGCAGAATACACATGAGACTCATGTAGCCTCCGTAACTTGCGCCGAAGATGCCGATTCTCCCCCGGTCGACAAACGGCAGTGACCTGAAGTACTTCGCTCCCTCGATCTGATCGTGCGTTTCCCATTTGCCGAGGTGCTTATAGGTGATCGTTTTGAAAGCCCGGCCGCGGGCGCCGGTCCCGCGGTTGTCGACGGACGCCACAATGAATCCCTTCTGCGCCAGCATCTCCTCCCAGAGCAGGCCGATGCCTCCCCATCCGTTGAGAACGGTCTGCGATCCGGGGCCTCCGTAGACCGTCATGAGGACAGGGTACTTCTTCGAGGGATCGAAATCCGGAGGTTTGATCATCCAGGCGTTCAGCCGCACGCTGTCGGATGTCGTGAAGGTGAAAAACGTCTTCGGACTCATCCGGTATTCGTCGAGCACGGCCATGCGGCCGTCCTCGAGCTGGCGGATGGCTGAACCGTCCGCCCGTCTCAGGACGCTCCGGGACGGGGTGTTGGCGTCCGACCAGGTATGGAGAAAGACGCTGAAGTCCGGAGAGAAATTCGCGCCGTTGCTTCCGTCCTCGCGGGTCAGGCGATGAAAATTTTTCCCTTCCAGGCTGACGGAATAGATCTCCCGGTTGATGGGCGACGTGATGCCTGCCGAGAAGAAGAGCCGGCCGTTCTTTTCATCCACGCCGAGGAGATGATCGACTTCCCACTCCCCCTGCGTCAGCTGGCGGACGAGCTTCCCCTTCAGGTCATAGAGGTAGAGGTGATTGTAGCCGTCCCGCTCAGACGACCAGACGAACAGATCGTCGCGCTTCAGAAAGGTCAGATCGTCCCGGACATCGATCCACGTCGGGGAGGTTTCGGTGAAGATGGTCGTGCTCTTCCCGTCCGCGGGATCGATGAGCATGAGGTCGAGACTGTTCTGATGCCGGTTGAGCCGCTGGACGCACAGCCGGCCGTCACGCGGCGTCCATCCGATCCTGGGGATGTAGATATCCTGCGTTGAATCGAGGGGAACGCCGATATCCGCCCAGACCCGCGTCGACGAGGAGAGATCGACGATGCCGATTCTGACGATCGGGTTGGGATCCCCCGCCTTCGGATAGCGCTGGCGTGTGATGTCCTGATTCAGGGGGATGAAATTCATGATGGGGAACTCGGGTTCCCGCCGCTCGTCGATCTGCCAGTAGGCGATATGTCGCCCGTCGGGCGAGAACTGCCATCCGTCGATGATGCCGAATTCCTCCTCGTAGACCCAGTCGAAGTGCCCGTTGAAAATGTGTTCGGCTCCGTCGAACGTCCTTTGCTGTTCCTTTCCGTCGGCCAGGGAGAGCGTATAGATGTTATGATCCCGGACGAATCCGATGGAGGAGCCGTCGGGTGAAAATTTCACGTTCATCTGTTCCGCCGTCGAATTCGTGAGCTGTCGGAACGAACCCGATTCAAGGTCGTAGAGGTAGAAGTTGCCCCCGGTCTTCAGGCGCCGGGCGGAGAGAACGCCGGTGAAGAGAAACTTTTTTCCGTCGGGCGAGAAGGAATAGTTATCGATCGACAGCGGCGTGCCCCCTTTTTCCGTCACGAGGGCGGCACCGTCGATCAGGAGGCTTTTTTTGCCTGTTGCAACATCCGTTTTCCAGATGCTCGACAGCCGTGTCGAGGAATCGGTTTCCATCGTCGTGTACGATCGGCCTCCTTCATACCACTGGAAGGCGCGGATCCCGCGCTGGAAGAATTTCGTTCCGGTAAAGAGTTCCTCGATGGTGAAATTCTTCGTGCGTTCCTGTGCCTGGATGCCGGTCGCGGCAAGAAGAAGGATCACCGCAAGGGAACGGATGACGCGGAAAAACGGGTGTTTCAGCATGGGATTGTTCTCCTCATCGGAAGATACATGTCAGGGAATCGGCTCGGCGTCCACCGCCTGGCCGGCGGGGAGACGCGTGACGGGATAAACGTTCAGCTGGGGATCATGGTACGGCGACCGGTCGTAAAAGAACTGCAGGCGGGCCCGCGGGCTCTTCGCAAACGCCGTATCCGACGCGAGCCGCTCCTCGAACGCCCGCTTGAGCGCAGGATCAGCGGCGAGCATCGACCGGCTCAGGTCCTCCAGCACATAATCCTCGGCGTACTCCTTCTGTTCGAAGATAGTATTGAAAAACCCCCACTGCAGGAACGAGTCCGGCCCGTCCGGCTCCAGAAGGTTGACGGCAACCGCAACCGCCGGCTGTGCGCAATCGACGTAGACCGTCCCGGCGGGATAGGTCATCCGGCCGGGCGTGGAAACCGCGGTACAGCTGACCGCAAGCCGCCCCTCGAACGGGCGGGCCTGCCACTTCGCGCCGCTCAGACTGTACACCTCGACGTTCAGGGTCTCCTCTTTCGTCAGCCGCTTCAGCACGACGCCGTGGTCACGGAGCCGGCCGATGACGTCCTGCCACTGAACGGGAATCAGATACCCGGCCGGAACGGAGACCGCTCTGGTGACACGGATGCTGTCGTACCGCGGGACATCAAACTCGGCGGGCTCATGCGAGTAGATCCTCCGCCGGCGCCCGGAGATTTCGCTCACGACATTCTGCTGGCGGTATCCGAGAAAACGGATCACGGAACTCGGCGTATCGACGGTTGCGAACTGAATCGGTACCGGGCCTGTCTCACGGGCCTCAGCGCGCCTGTCGGCCACGGTAATGCTGTCGCGAAGGGAGCGGTATTCCCGGTTCAGGAGCGCCAATGTCTGCTCGAGCACCGCGCGCGTTCCCTCCACCCGTTTTTTGTACTCCTTGAGCATATGCGTTTCGATCAGGAGTCCGGGGCGGTTGTGGAGGGTGACGTACACCGTCGAGAACCGCGGCGGCGAAGTGCCGCCGTCGAGCCCCCGTGCGGGATCAAATTCATCACGGAAACTGACGTAGGGAGTGACCGGAACGCCGCCGGTCTTCAGGCGGCTGAGGTCCGGCAGATAGACCGATGTGACCCAGTTCCGGACGGGAGCGGGCACACCGGGTCCCGATTCAATGCTGTAGGTCACGACATACTGGTAATCCGCGCCGTCCGTCACGTGACAGTCGATGAAGAAATCGGGAAGCCAGGCGGCGTACATTCTGAGCCACGCGCGCATTTCGGGCGCGTCGGCTTTCATGTAATCCCGGTTGAGGTTGAGGTTCTGCGATGTGACGCGCCAGCCCATAGCCGCCGGACCGTTCTGGTTGATCCGGTTGTACGGCCCGAACCGTTCATGCCCGTCGACGTTGAAGACGGGGATCACCAGAAGGACGGTGTGGTCGAGAAGTGCGGCTTTCGTCCGGGTGATGGCGATGTCGCGGAGGAGGGCAAGGGATGCGTCTTTTCCGTCGATTTCGCCGGCATGGATTCCGTTCTGCACGAGGAGGATGGCTTTTCCGGAGGCGCGCGCCGCCGACGGGTCGGAGAATCCCTCCTTCGATGCGATGACGAGGAGGAGTTCCCTTCCTTCCGGGGAAGTGCCAAAGGTGGTCACGCGGATCCAGGGAGAGGCCTTCTCCAGTTTCCGGCAATAGGCAACCGTTTCGTCGTACCGGGGAGTGGCGGTACCGCCGCTCCGGTCATAGGAGGTCTGCCATTCGTCCGGAATGTTCTGGGCGTCGGCCCGAGCCGCACCAAAGAAGCCGGCGGCACAGCAGATGAACAGGGCGCAGAGCCAGCGTCGGACGTCAGTGCGCATAGAAATCGATCACGCGGGAGATGGCGGCGGAGCAGACGGGATCGAAACCGACGAGACTGAGGGAGAACATCCGGCAGTCGATCGCGGGGCGGTAAATCCCTTTCGGCACATATCCGGCGCCTTCAAAGGCTCCGACCTCGCCGCGCATGGGAGATTCATGCAGGATCTTTTCCTCGGCCTGATAGATGGGTTCCCGTTTTTCATAATAGTCCGGCGCGAGGCGGTCGAGTTTCCCCCGTTCTGTTTCGAGGCTGTCGTACTTCCGCTTGTCCCATGGAGTGGGGATCGGCGTCCCTTCATGTACGAGCGATTTCCATTTCAGGTGATCCGGATCGGCGAGAGCGGTGAGGTTCGGTTCCCACGGTTCGACACCCTTCGGATAGAAATCGTTGTAGGAGACCTGGGAGCTGTAGTATTCGTCGCCGAGCCCGCCGAAGGAATGGCCGAATTCATGGACATAGACATAATCGCGTTGCCAGGCCTGGGACGGAATGTCGGGCGTTGCGAAGCAGGTGCTGTAGAGATTGTAGATTCCCCCGCCGCCGTACCGGTTGTCGTTCACCAGAATGAGGATGAAATCATACGGGACGGCGCCGGCGATATCCCGGAGCTCTTTGTTGTCCTCGGTCAGGACGTAACGTGCCGACCCGAAGGAACTGTATCTCGTCCCCAGCGCGGTCGATTTCCATATGTTCTTGTCGGGCTTGTCGATGCCTGAGTCGCGGGAGACCACTTCGATCGCCCGGACATTGAAATCATGCGCGCGTTCCCTGAAGGGACTGGTGCCGAACATGACATCGTTGAAGTGGCGGGCATCCTGCCTGAATTTTTCCATATCCTCCTTCCGGTATCCGTCGCCGAGGATCAGGAGGTCGACCTTTTCGGAAGGGGCGCCGTTGTCCATCAGCGTGAGAACGGAAAATTTCGGCGCGCGCTGTTCACGGATGACCGTACCGCTGGCGCCGGGGTCGATGGAGCAGGAAAATATTTCATGGAAGAGCATGTCTTTCCCGCGGCGGGAAATGGTAAGTTGGACCGGACGGCGCGGGAAGGGCATCCGGATGGTTTCGTGGAATGTCCGGGAGCCGGTTTCAGCCTCATCGGTGGTCTGCCACTCGTTGAACATCGTCGAAAAACCGCGGGAGTAGATGAGCGCCGTCGTCGACCGGTCGAACACCCGGGCACAGCACTCGCCGAGATTGAGCGTGTCGATGAGGTTCACCCTGCTCCCCGGCCATTCGCCTTCATCATACAGCTGGTCGAGGGTGCACGATTCCGATCCCTTGGTGCCGGCATGATAATAATCGACGCGGAGGGTCCGGCCGGTAAAATACCGGTCGTACGCGTCACCGCCGCGCGCGTAAAGGGCTGCAGCGGACAGCAGAGATGCGAGCAGAATGAATATTGATAAACGAAACCGGGACGGTATCATGGAAGAATCCTTTCTGGACGGAGGGACTGCACGGTGAGGGGTACCATGACGGCTGGAACCGGTCAGACACAGTACGTCACACCCGATCCGAAGCGGGAACATTCACATCAGAATTCCGGTCCGGCGGCTGATTCAATCCGAATCTCGGACGCCGGACTCCACTTACTGAATATCGTTAAAATTGCAGACATGAATCAGAATTTCAGACATTGATTATTGCTGAAGGAGAATGCATCGCGTACGAATGTGGAAACGGAGTTGATGAGGAACAACAGCCGATTGCATCTTCCTGGCGATAATGATACGTTCAGCTGGCGCGCGATTTTGTGTGATAATATAAGAACAATTCGATGAACATCCAATCGCATTTTACGGTCGTTTTTCGTATCTTACAGCCGGTTTCAGGCAATTATTGAAGCGAATCATCCCACTGACCTCCCGACATTTTTCTCCCGAATCTGACCATGAATATTCTCGTCCTCAACTGCGGTTCATCCTCGGTAAAGTTTCAGATCATAGAAACCGACCTCGATCTCATTGAAAAGAATCAGGACAGGCGGCTCGCGAGCGGAGTCCTCGAGCGGGTCATCGGCCAGGCGCTCATCACCCTCCAGGCCGACGGCCAGCCGAAGGTGCGCCGGGCGGAAGCCATCCGCGACCATCGTGAAGCCATCAACTACGTCCTCCGGTGGATCATCTCGCCCGAATCGAACATCAAGAAGATCAATTCGCTCGCCGATATCCATGCGGTGGGTCACCGGGTCGTGCACGGGGGCGAGCGGTTCACCAAATCGGTTCTCATCAGCGACGAGGTGATCGAGCAAATCGAGGACACGATCGAGCTCGCGCCGCTCCACAATCCCGCCAACCTCAAGGGAATCGTCGCGGCCCGCGAGCTCCTCGGTCCCGGCGTTCCGCAGGTCGCGGTCTTCGACACGGCGTTTCATTCGACGATGCCGGAGACCTCGTATCTGTACGCGATACCGTATCAGCTCTACCGCCGCCACCGGATCCGGCGGTACGGGTTCCACGGCACATCGCACCGGTACGTCTCGTACCGGTACCGTTCGATCAGGGGGATCACCCCGGAGCAGACCAACCTCATCACGATGCATCTCGGCAACGGCTGTTCGGCCTGCGCCATCCGCCGCGGGGAATCGATCGATACGTCGATGGGGTTCACCCCCCTGGAGGGTCTCGTCATGGGAACCCGCGTGGGCGACCTCGATCCGTCGCTCATCGAGTTCATCCGGAACAAGGAAGGGATGAGCGTCCGCGAGATCGACACCATGCTGAACAAGCAGAGCGGACTGCTCGGCATCTCCGGCCTGACCAACGATATGCGCGAGCTTCTCGACGAGGAACAGGAGAAGCAGGATCGGCGGGCGCGCCTGGCGATCGACATTTTCTGCAACAGGGCGCGGAAGTACGTCGGCGCCTACTATGCGGAGATGGGCGGAGCGGATGCGGTCGTCTTCACCGGCGGAATCGGAGAGAACAGCGCAAAAGTCCGCGAACGGATCTGCGCGGGGCTCGAGTCGCTGGGGCTGGAGATCGACAAGAAACGGAATGCCGAGCTGGTGCAGGGAAAAGAGGGCGAAATTTCCACCGATAATTCGAAACTGAAAGCCTGGGTCATTCCGACCAACGAAGAACTTCTCATCGCGCGGGACACCGTCCGGACGGTCAAAAACGTTCCCCGGCGGTGGTGACAAAATAATCCTTGCATCTTTCCCGAATTCTCAGTTCTTTCCTGGGAAGGGGTTATCCATTACTTTTACCAACCGCCATATTTGAGCCGTTGCTCTCAGGATACAGTATTTAAAACTGTTGCGTGAGCATCCTCACTTTCCGAATTGAACTCTCGGCGAAAATTGCCATCTTAGTCGAGCGGTTCAAGGGGTTCATCCCCTTCATGTAATGTTGTTCATCATACAGATCAGGTGTTCTGTCAAATCATTATTTGATTGATGAAGAAAGAGCCTGAAGCGGGAAAAACTCTTTCCCACCATCTCTTCCTCCTGTTTCTCGGGGGAATGACGATCGTGACCGTCATCGTCCTGAGTCTGAAGGGATGGGGGTACTACTCCACCCCCCTCGCGGAGAGACCGTTCCGGCTCGATTACGAATCGATGCGCCCGTCCGGCGTCTACAGCCAGGGCCTCGGCATCATCGGCGCTACGCTGATCATCATCGGCGTCATCACCTACTCATCCCGGAAACGGCTCCGGGCCTTCTGGAAAATCGGTTCCCTCTCCGTCTGGCTCGAATTTCACATCGTCCTCTGTCTCGTCGGACCTGTCCTGGTCATCTATCACACGACCTTCAAGGCCGGAGGAGTAGCGGCCATCAGTCTCTGGTCGATGCTCGCGGTCGCAGGAAGCGGGATCATCGGCCGGTTCCTCTATGTCCAGATCCCCCGGAACATCCGCGGGACCGAAATGACCCGCGAAGAGCTCCAGAACCGGCTTGCCTCGCTCCGCTCCACCCTGACCGCTACCGAGGCGGGGAGCCGCGTCATGGCCATAATCGAAGAACAGTTCGGGAACCTCCGGACTCCCGGCACCCTTGCGGAAACGATCTCGACGATGCTCAGACTCCGGAGGATCCGCGCGCGAACGCTGAAGGAGATCACCACCAGCCTCCGCCGGCGGCAGGTGGATCCGGAAACGAGCAGAATCATCCGCGAGCATGCCGCGGAACAGGTCTCCCTTCATCAGAAATCGATGCTCCTGAAGCAGGTGGAACGAGTCTTTTTCTACTGGCACGCCATCCACCTGCCGTTCACCATCATCATGTTCATCACCCTCGCGGCGCACGTGGCGGTCGCCTATATGCTTGGATACAGGTGGATATTCTGATGAACCGGACAATCGCCCCCGGATGGCCGCGGTTCCGCCGCGGCGCCGGCATTGCACTTCTTTTCGGGTGCCTGGCTGTACCGCTCCGCGCACAGTTTTCCCCCGGCGACCTCTCCCGGGCGCATCAACAGCTCGAAGGCCCCAACAACTGCACACAGTGCCACGAGGTCGGGAAAACCATCAGCGGCCAGAAGTGTCTGGCCTGCCACACCGAGATTCAGCAGACGATTGCCGGCAATCACGGCTATCATTCCCGCGTCACGGCGAAGCAGTGCATCGAATGCCACAAGGAACACGTCGGCCGGGAGGCACAGACATACAAATTTTCCCCGAAGACGTTCCGTCACGCGGAAACCGGCTATGATCTTGCCGGGAAGCACCGGGAACTGGACTGCGCAAAATGCCATACCCGGGAGCAGATACGGGACAAGGACGTTCTCACGATGCTTTCCGGCCATCCGCACATGACCTATCTCGGCCTCCGCTCGGCATGTTTTTCGTGCCACGCTAATCCGCACGACGAGCAGAGGAAGGAACAGTGTTCGACGTGTCATACCGAGGAGGGCTGGAAGAATACCCGCGCCTTCGATCATGCCTCCACGCGCTATCCGCTGATCGGAAAACACCGTGCGGTCGCGTGCGCGCGCTGTCACACCGCGGCCCCCGCCGATTCCCCGCACCGGGTCGGCTCCTTCCTCATCGCGGAATATTCCGAATGCGGGAACTGCCACAAATCGCCACATACGGATAAAATGGCGAAACAGTCGTGCAGATCGTGCCATTCCGAGGACGGCTGGAACGTCGCGATGAAAAAAACGTTCAACCACGACCTGACCGGATTCCGGCTCGCGGGGAAGCACGCGAACATCCCGTGCGCGAAGTGCCACAAACCGGCGGAAGGGGCGACGTTCAGCTCCACCTTCCTCATCCGGCACCGGGGGTGTACCGATTGTCATGCGGATTACCATCTCGGAGAGTTCGCCGCATCGAACGACAACAACTGCGCCGACTGCCACACGCTTGAGAAGTTTTCGCCTTCGCTCTATACACTCGCCCTTCACAACAAGGGGCGATTTCCTCTCGCCGGTGGCCATCTCGCAGTCCCCTGCCAGGCCTGTCATCAGAAAAAGGGAACCAAACCGGCGCGGTTCCATTTCGCCGACCTCCGGTGCGAGACCTGCCATAAGAGCGTCCACGACATCGCTGTGGCGGCTCCGTCGTACGCGGAGGGCTGCAAAAGCTGTCACGGCACGGAGAGCTGGCAGAGCGTAACGTTCGATCACAGCACGACAAAATTTCCCCTGAAGGGAAAGCATGCTTCGATCGCCTGTCGCGAGTGCCATAAGCCGGTGGTGAAAGGCGACCAGCGCAGTTTTCCTTTCAAAGGCCTGCGGCGGGAGTGTGAAACCTGTCATCGGGACTCTCACAAGGGGCAATTCGAAACCGATGGCCATACGGCCTGCGGGCGGTGCCATTCCTCCGGGCAGTGGAAAGAGCTGGTCTTCGACCATCAGCGCGACAGCCGGTTTTCGCTGACCGGCGCGCACGCGCGGGTCGCCTGCGGGCTCTGCCACAAACAGGAAACGATCGGCGGCAGTCTGGCGGTCCGCTATAAACCGCTGTCGAACGAGTGCGAGTCCTGCCACACCAACGGGAGGGGCACATGAAGCGCTGGCTGTTCCTTTTCCTCATTCTCCTGGTTCAGACCGCCTCCGGGCAGACCTCGCCGCACGGCGAGATCCGGTTCAAATGCGCCGTCTGTCATTCCTCCGAATCGTGGAAAATGCGGAGCGATTCCGCATTCGATCATTCGGTCACCGGCTTCGCCCTCACGGGTCAGCACGCCGCCGTGGCGTGCAGAAGCTGTCACGAGAACCTGGTCTTCCGGGCACAGAACAGCGCCTGTCTGTCCTGCCATACCGACATTCACAAGAGCGAGCTCGGAACGAACTGTCTCCGATGCCACACCACCGCATCATGGGTGATACCCGACATGCGCGACCGGCATCAGCAGACCCGTTTTCCCCTCCAGGGGAAACACCTCGTGACGAACTGCGAGGCATGCCACAACAGGCCGTCGCCGAACCGGTTTGCCGGAACCCCGCTGGAATGCATTTCATGCCATCGCACCGAGTACCTTGCAACGACCGCGCCGCCTCATACCCAGAACGGTTTCGGGACCGACTGTGCGCAGTGCCATCTCACGACGTCGCTGACCTGGCCCGGCGGGTTCAACCACGCGATGACGGCGTTTCCGCTGACCGGCGCGCATCAGACGGTGCTCTGCAGTTCCTGCCATGTAAACAATAATTTCACCAAACTTCCGACGGACTGCTTCAGCTGTCACCGGGGCGATTTTAACGCCACTGCGAATCCGCCCCACGTCAGCGGCGGATTCAGCCACAACTGTCTCCAGTGCCATTCGACGACCGCATGGCAGCCCGCGACGTTCGATCACAACACCACCCGGTTCCCTCTCACCGGCGCTCATACAACGACCGCATGCTCCGGGTGCCATATCAACGGCAATTACCAGCTGGTCTATACCGACTGCTACCAGTGCCATGCCGATAAATTCATCGCGCAGACCGATCCGAACCACGTCCAGGCAAACTTCAATCATACCTGCACACCCTGTCACACCACCACGGTCTGGACGGGGGGGACGTTCGATCACTCGACGACCAAGTTTCCCCTCACCGGAAAACACGTCGCCGCGACCTGCGTCCAATGCCATAACGGAAACTATGCGCTGGTGTACACGGTCTGTTACCAGTGCCACGCCGCGGAATATCAGAGCGCGACCGACCCCAACCATGCGGCCCAGAACTTCAGCCATGACTGTTCCACCTGTCACGGCACGACGTCGTGGGGGGATGCGAATTTCGACCACTCGACGACAAAGTTCCCGCTGACCGGCGCCCATACCGCATTGCTCTGCTCCTCCTGCCATGGCGCCAGCAATTACTCGCTTGTGTATACCGACTGTTACATGTGCCATGCGGACAAATTCACCGCACAGACAGATCCGAACCACGTGCAGGCCAATTTCAGCCACACCTGCACACCGTGCCATACCACGACGGTCTGGACCGGCGGCACGTTCGACCATAGCACCACGAAGTTCACGCTCACCGGAGCGCATGTCGCCGTTACCTGCGTCACCTGCCACAACGGGAATTATGCAATCGTCTACACCGACTGTTACGCATGCCATGCCGCCGACTTCGCGAAACCGGCCGACCCGAATCATGCACAGGCCGGATTCAGTCATACCTGTACTCCCTGCCATACCACGACGATCTGGACCGGCGGCACGTTCGACCACAGCACCACAAAATTCGCGCTCACCGGCGCCCATGTGACCACCACCTGCGTCGCGTGTCACAGCGGCAACTACGCGCTGGTCTACACCGACTGTTACATGTGTCATTCGGACAAATTCAACGCCGAAACCGACCCGAATCATGTCTCGGCCAATTTCAGCCACACCTGCACTCCCTGCCACACGACCACGGTCTGGACCGGCGCCACCTACAGCGCCCACGATGGATCGTACTTCAAGGTCTACTCCGGAGCCCACCGCGGACGGTGGACGCTCTGTTCCCAGTGCCATCAGGATAATTCGAACTATGCCGCTTTCACCTGCCTGACGTGTCACGGGCAGAGCAACACGACGTCCGAACACTCCGGCGTCAGCGGATTCGTCTACGCGTCGCCGAACTGCTACAGCTGTCACCGGAACGTATGATCAGGAAGATCGCCACGATACTGCCCCTCCTCGCCGCCGTTCTGCACGCCCAGAGCGGGACCGGCGCGCCCGTGGTCCGGGGAAAAATCACCTTCCTGACGGCGGAATACGTCTATACCTCCCTCGGCAGAAACGACGGCCTCAGGGATTCGATGAACGTGATGGTCATAACACGGGGCGATACGATCGCGCATCTGACGGTCGCCGCCGTGAGCTCGAAGTCTTCCGCCTGCACGATCGTTTCCTCTCGGAAAAAACCGGCGGTCGGGGACAGTGTTCTGGCATTCGTCCCGTCCGCCCCCCCGCCGGCCGAGGCAGGATATCCCGCAGGGCCCCCGTCCCCCGCCGGACAGGCGCAGACAGGATCCTCCCGAAAGCCGGAGGCGACTCCCGGCTGGCTCAGCCTCAAGGGGAGAATTGCGGCACAATATTTCACCCTTCTGTTCTCCGACCGGACGCTTGATCAGAAAATGCCCGGCGTGGCGATGAACCTTCAGGGTGCGTTCACCGGATCGCCGCTCTCGTTCCGGATGTCGGGCAATTTCCGGACGCTGATCCGGGACGCCTCGGTCATCGCACCGGGTCAGTCACCGAATCAGACGAGAATCTATACCGCATCGCTCGATTACAGCGACAGC
>DATKPE010000039.1:0-49345 GCA_035524335.1 Bacteroidota bacterium | reverse complement strand
TCGGTGCTCGACCCGGTACACCGTCTCGCGACGGCCGGCTTCCGGTGCACGGTTCTTCCGGTCGACGGGGACGGTCTCCTCGATCCCGACGCCCTGCGCCGGGCGATAACGGAAAAGACGATTCTGGTCTCCGTCATGACGGCGAACAACGAGATCGGAACAGTGCCGGATATCGCCGCGCTCGCGGCGATCTGCCGTGAACGGAATGTTCTGTTTCACACAGACGCGACACAGGCGGTCGGAAAACTGAGGTTCGATCTCCGGACGATCGGCGCCGATCTGGTCTCATTCACAGCTCACAAGCTCTACGGGCCGAAGGGAACCGGCTGTCTCGTGGTGAGGCCGGGCGCCCCGCACATCAAGCCGATCCCCCAGCTTGACGGCGGCGGGCACGAGCGGGGTCTCCGGTCCGGCACGCTGAATGTTCCCGGGATCGTCGGCTTCGCCCGGGCGGTGGAGATTGCCGCGGAGGAGCTCGACACGGAATCGGCCAGGCTCGGTTCGCTCCGCGATGCGATGTGGACGGCATTCCGTACGGAACTTGGAGACGTCGTCCTCAACGGCCATCCCGTGAAGCGACTGCCCGGAAATCTGAACGTCAGTTTTCCCGGCGTTGAGGATACGCTCCTGATGATGGAGGTGAAGGATCTGGCGATCTCGACCGGTTCCGCCTGCACGACGAGCAGTCCCGAACCGTCGCACGTGCTGAAGGCGATCGGCGCCGGCCGGGATCGGATGCAATCGGCCATCCGGTTCGGCTTCGGGCGGTTTACCACATCGGAAGAAACCGACTACGCCGCGAATCGGGTCATCGAACGGGTGAAGGCGATTCGGGGAATGCACACGGTCCGGCGACAGCACCCGGTTGCCGGATGACACTATGGAGATGCCATGAACAGCGAATCATTGCTCCGGAATACCCAGCAGTTCCTGAAATTCATGAAGGAAAAATTTTTCGTGCTTCACAGGTCGAACATCTTTTTCCGCGATCTGCAGTACGGCGTGATCGCCTACCTGGCCGACCACGGGAAAAAAATCTCCTACCGCGAGGCGGAGGAGCTCGCGCGTGACGTTGCGGAGCGGCTCGGACGGGAAGGCATCCTCCGGAGAATCGATCACCAGTCGTTTCTTTTGAACTATCCCGACTTCGCGCTCCCGCGGAGTGAAAAGAAGGCATCCTGAAGAGAGAGACAAACGCCATGACAACTGATGAACAGAATATCGAACGGCTTGCGACGCAGGAGTATAAATACGGTTTCGAATCGCAGGTCGAGACGGAGGAATTTCCGCAGGGGCTCAGCGAAGAGATCGTCGCGCTGATCTCACGGAAGAAGGAGGAGCCGGCATGGCTCCTCGAGTGGCGCCTCAAGGCGTACCGGCACTGGGAGACGCTCCGGCGGGAAGAGCGTGAACCGCTCTGGTCGAATCTCAGGATCGATCCGATCGACTACCAGGCGATTCGCTATTATTCCGTCCCCAAAAAGATGCCGCGGCTGAACAGTCTCGACGACGTCGACCCGGAAATCCGGAAGACCTTCGAAAAACTCGGCATCCCGCTGGAGGAACAGAAACTGATGAGCGGTGTGGCGGTCGACGCGGTATTCGACAGTGTTTCGGTCGGCACCACGTTCAAGGAAAAACTACGCGATCTCGGCATCATTTTCTGCTCCTTCTCGGAAGCGGTCCGGGAACACCCCGATCTCGTGAGGACGTACCTCGGATCGGTCGTTCCGGCCACGGATAATTTCTTTGCGGCGCTGAATTCCGCCGTCTTCAGCGACGGCTCGTTCGCGTTCGTGCCGCGCGGTGTCCGCTGTCCGATGGAGCTTTCGACCTACTTCCGGATCAATGCCCGGCAGACCGGACAGTTTGAGCGGACCCTCATTGTGGCGGAGGAAGGCGCCTCCGTCAGCTACCTCGAAGGCTGTACCGCGCCGATGCGCGACGAGAACCAGCTGCACGCCGCGGTTGTGGAGCTGGTGGCGCTCGATCGGGCGACGATCAAGTATTCGACCATTCAGAACTGGTATCCCGGCGACCGCGAGGGAAGGGGCGGCATCTACAATTTTGTGACGAAAAGGGGTAAATGCGCGGGTGCCGGCTCCAAAATAACCTGGACGCAGGTGGAAACGGGTTCCGCGATCACCTGGAAATATCCGAGCTGTATCCTGCAGGGGGACAACTCCGTCGGGGAGTTTTATTCCGTGGCGGTGACGAACAACCGCCAGCAGGCCGATACCGGAACGAAAATGATACACATCGGCAAAAACACCAGAAGCACGATCGTGTCGAAGGGGATTTCGGCCGGCGAGGGGCAGAATTCGTACCGCGGCCTCGTGCGCATCGGAAAGGGAGCGGTGAACGCGAGGAACTTTTCCCAGTGCGACTCGCTTCTGATCGGGGACCGCTGCGGCGCGCATACCTTTCCATATATGGAAGTGAAGAACACCACCTCCCGGGTCGAGCATGAAGCGTCCACCTCCAAAATCGGGGAGGATCAGATCTTTTACTGCAAACAGCGCGGCCTGTCGACGGAGGACGCCGTCAACATGATCGTCAACGGATTCTGCAAGGAAGTCTTCCGCGAGCTCCCGATGGAGTTCGCCGTCGAAGCGCAGAAGCTTCTCGGGGTCAGCCTCGAGGGAAGCGTAGGATAATCACCATCACAGCGACCAGGAAATGACCACATCAATGATCGAGATCAGAAACCTTCACGCCGCGATCGACGGCACGGAAATCCTGCACGGCATCGATTTGACCATCCGTACCGGCGAAGTGCATGCCATCATGGGGCCGAACGGCTCCGGCAAAAGCACGCTCGCGCAGGTCCTCGCCGGCCGGGAGGCATACGACGTCACGGAGGGGAGCGTGACATACCAGGGACACGACCTCCTCGGCATGAAGCCGGAGGAACGGGCGCAGGAGGGGATCTTCCTGGCGTTTCAGTACCCGATCGAGATCCCCGGCATCAGCAATACGTACTTTCTCAAAGCCGCCCTGAACGCCATCCGGAAACACCGGGGCATGGAGGAACTCGATGCGATGGAGTTTCTCAAGCTCGTGAAACAGAAGGCGGCGCTGATGGAAATGGATGATTCGCTCCTGAACCGTCCGGTGAACCAGGGGTTCTCGGGGGGCGAGAAAAAACGGAATGAAATTTTCCAGATGGCGATGCTCGAACCGAAGCTCGCCGTCCTCGACGAGACCGATTCCGGCCTCGATATCGACGCGCTCCGCACCGTGGCGGAAGGGGTGAACAGGCTCCGAAACGACAGAAACGCGATTCTCCTCGTCACCCACTATCAGCGTCTGCTGAACTATATCGTTCCCGATGTCGTGCATGTCCTGATGGACGGCCGCATTGTCCGCTCCGGCGGCAAGGAACTTGCCCTTGAGCTGGAGGAAAAGGGATACGACTGGCTCCGTGAGGATTATCATCCGTCGGAGGCGGCTCACTGATGAGCGGCACGACGGCGTCATTGAGGGATCGGCAGGCGGCCTGGTTCCGCAGTGCCTTTGAAGAGTTCGAACGAAGCCTGAACGGCGAAACGGGTCGTCCGTTCCACCAGCGCAGACGGGAGGCGATCGCCGCCTTCGCCGACAGCGGATTTCCGACAACGCATGAGGAGGAGTGGCGCTTCACGGATCTCACCCCTCTCGCGGGCATCCGCTTTGCGCTCCCCGCCCCCGGGGTCGGGGAACTGCCTGAGGGATTGGGGATACCGTCCGGTCTCCCGAAGGGGATCGTTCTCATCAACGGTGGATTTTCGCCGGCGCACTCCCGCCTGCCCCAGCTTCCACCCGGCTGCAGGATCGAAAGCCTCGCCCAGGTTCTGGCACGCACTCCGGGAGATGTCGAGGATCATTTTTCCCGCACGGCGATTCAGGGAGAGAATCCGTTCGCCGCACTCGGCACTGCATTTACCCGCGACGGCCTCTTTGTCTCGATTCCGCCGAATACCGTCGTTACCGGGCCGATTGTAATCCTCACGGCGGCCGCCGGACAGACGTCTCCCGCGCTTCTTCATCCCCGCCTGTTCGTTTCCGTCGGCGACAACAGCCAGGTGTCCCTCATCCAGATCTTCGCCGGGGCGCCGGGCCAGCAATCGCTGACGAATGCGCTCTGCGATATCGTGATCGGCGACGGAGCGGTCGTCACCTACGATAAGATTCAGAAGGAGCCGCCGGAGATGTACCATATCGCCACCATCCGGTCGCGGCAGGGAAGAAGCAGTACGTTCGCCTCCACCAGCGTGACGCTCGGCGGCGCGCTGACCCGGAACACCATCACCGCGGTGCTGGACGGCGACGGGGCCGAAGCGACGCTGAACGGTCTCTATCTCGGTACCGGCGGGAGGCTGATCGACAATCATACCGCGATCGACCACGCCAAACCGCACTGCAACAGTTACGAGCTGTACAAGGGGATACTGGCCGGCCGGTCCCGCGGCGTCTTCAACGGGAAGATCTTCGTCCGGAAGGATGCGCAGAAAACGGACGCGAAACAGACCAACAAGAATCTGATCCTCTCCGATGATGCGGCGATCGATACGAAACCCCAGCTTGAGATTTATGCGAACGACGTCAAATGCACCCATGGGGCGACGATCGGTCAGCTGGAGGAGGAGTCGCTCTTTTACCTCAGGACGCGGGGAATCAACGCGGACGATGCGCGTGACCTGCTGATCTACGCGTTTGCAAGCGATGTGATCGACCGTATCCCGCACCCGGGACTGCGGGCGGGACTGCAGTCGATGATCCACGATGCACTGCAGAAGGAACGGTGAACCGGATATGGATGCCGCAGTGATGACGATGAAGACCGCTGAGAAGTTCGACGGGACGCAGGTGCGGGGGGATTTTCCGATTCTGCGCCAGCGCGTGAACGGCAAGCCTCTTGTCTATCTCGACAACGCGGCCACGAGCCAGAAGCCGCAGGCGGTCATCGACGCCATGAACCGCTATTACCTCGAGGAGAATTCCAACATCCACCGGGGGGTTCACTTCCTGAGCGACAAGGCGACGCAGTCGTACGAAGCGGCCCGGACCGCCATTGCGCGGTTCATCAACGCCCCCGCTCCCCGGCAGGTGATCTTTGTCCGCGGCACGACCGAGGCGGTCAATCTGGTCGCGGCCAGTTACGGCAGAGTGCGGTTTCGCGAGGGGGACGAGGTGCTCGTGTCGGCGATGGAGCATCACTCGAATCTCGTTCCGTGGCAGATGGTCTGCGAGCAGACCGGCGCCATGCTCAGAATCATTCCGATGAACGACCGGGGCGAGCTCTTCATCGATAAATACGAAAAAATGTTCAACAGCAGGACCAGGTTTGTCGCGGTCGTGCATGTCTCGAATGTCCTCGGGACGGTGAACCCGGTTGCGGAGATCATACGCATCGCACACGGAAACGGCGTCCCCGTCCTGGTCGACGGCGCACAGGCGGTTCCGCACATGCGGGTCGACGTTCGCGCGCTCGACGCCGATTTCTATGCGTTTTCGGGGCATAAAATGTTCGGTCCGACCGGGGTCGGCGTTCTCTACGGCCGTGAGGAGCTTCTCGAAGCGATGCCGCCGTATCAGGGGGGCGGCGACATGATCAAGTCGGTCACCTATCATAAGACCGTCTACAACGATCTGCCCTACAAATTCGAAGCCGGGACGCCCAATATCGTCGGGGGGGTGGGACTCGGGGCGACGATCGCATATCTCGAGTCGCTCAGCTTCGGCGCCGTTGCGGCATACGAAAACGACCTGCTGGCCTATGCGACGGAACGGCTGGCGGAGATCCCGGGCCTCCGGATCATCGGCACGGCACGGGAAAAGGCGAGCGTCATCTCCTTCGTGCTGGAGGGGATTCATCCGCACGACATCGGCACGATTCTGGACGACGACGGCATCGCGATCAGGACCGGGCACCACTGTGCCCAGCCGGTGATGCAGTGTTTCGGGATCCCTGCAACCGCCCGCGCCTCGTTTGCGCTGTACAACACAAAACACGAAATCGATATCCTCGTCAAGGGGATCCACAAAGCACAAAAGGTCTTTTCCTGATGTCGGCACTGCGGGAATTATACCAGGAAGTCATTCTCGATCATAACAAAAGTCCCAGAAATTTCGGCCGTCTGGAGCATCCCGACCGGAAAGTGGACGGGTACAATCCCCTCTGCGGAGATCATTTCACGATCTTTCTGAAGCTGAACGGAGACGTCATCGAGGATATCCGGTTCGACGGGGCGGGGTGCGCGATCTCGAAGGCGTCCGCATCGGTCATGAGCTCCGTGGTGAAGGGAAAAACGATCGCGGAGGCGGAAGAGCTCTTCGGGCTCTTCCACCGGCTGGTGACGGGCGAGGGGGATCCGATGGAACAGGTCGAGAGGCTGGGCAAACTGGCCGCATTTTCGGGTGTCTCGGAATTCCCGGCCCGCGTCAAGTGCGCCACGCTCGCGTGGCATACGCTCCATACGGCTCTCCGGACAGGCGAGCACCGGACCACGACGGAGTGAAGGATGGAAGGAGAACGGACAATGGAAGAGCAGAAGGCGCCGATCAGTTCGGTCGAGAAAAGCATCATCGAGGCGCAGGTGACGGAAGCTCTGCAGACCTGTTTTGATCCGGAAATACCGGTAAACATTTACGAGCTCGGCCTGATCTATTCCGTGCAGGTGGACGCGACGGGGGGGGTGACGATCGCCATGACCCTGACCTCTCCGCACTGTCCGGCGGCCCAGTCCCTGCCGGGAGAGGTCAAGGCGAAGGTCGAAAAGGTCGCCGGGGTGAAGAACGTCACCGTCTCGGTGGTCTGGGATCCCCCCTGGACCCCGAGCAGGATGTCGGAAGCGGCGCGGCTCGAACTGGGATTCATGTAAAACAAGGAGAAACAGACATGCAGGAAACGGCGGCAGAGCAGGCGGCGGCACAGGATGAGATCGTTCTCACCGAGAAGGCGGCACAGCAGATCCGTGCGATCAGGACGGCGAACGCAATTCCGGAGGAGCATTTTCTCCGCGTGGGCGTGAAAGGGGGAGGGTGTTCGGGGCTCTCCTATGTTCTCGGGTTTGACGGCGCCGCGAAAGAGACCGACGTGTGCTTTGAGCGGCACGGCGTGCGTATTCTGGTCGACCCGAAGAGTCTTTTCTTTCTCTCCGGCACCGAGCTCGATTTCGAGGACGGACTGAACGGGAAGGGGTTTGTTTTTCACAACCCGAAGGCGACACGAACCTGCGGGTGCGGAAGTTCATTCAGCGCATGATGCACCGTCACCATCAACCGGGAAATCAACAGATTGTCTCACACTGTTCGGAGGATCCATCATGAAGCGGCGGGCATTCCTTCATTCTTCGCTCCTGGGCGGAGCGACGCTCCTGGCTGCACAGAGTTCATTTTCATCAATCACACATCACTTTCAAGAACCAACGAAGGGAACATCTATGGCATTCACGTTGCCGGCACTTCCATATCCGACGGATGCGCTTGAACCGTCCATCGACAAGATGACGATGGAGATCCATCACGGCAAGCATCATGCAGCATACGTCACAAACCTCAACAAGGCGCTGGAGGGAAGCGAATGGGCCTCCAAACCGCTCGAGGAGATCCTCCGCGGAATTTCGAAACTGCCCCCGGCGGTCCGGAATAACGGCGGCGGACACTGGAACCATTCCGCATTCTGGAACTGGCTCAAACCGAACGGCGGCGGACAGCCGTCGGGTGAGCTCGGTGCGGCAATCACCCGCGACTTCGGTTCATTCGAGAAGTTCCGGGAACTGTTTTCGAATGCCGGCGCCACCCGCTTCGGCTCCGGCTGGGCGTGGCTGGTGAAACAGGACGGGAAACTGGTGGTCGGATCGACGCCCAACCAGGACAATCCGCTCATGGACATTTCCGATCTGAAGGGAACGCCCGTCCTCGGTCTGGACGTCTGGGAACACGCCTATTATCTTAAATACCAGAACCGGCGCCCCGATTACATCACGGCATTCTGGAATGTGGTGAACTGGGATGAGGCGTCGAAACGGTATCTCGCGGGCCGCTGAGCGGGCTCCGGAGACCGACGAATGCTGTCGCGGGCCGGCCGATGCCGGCCCGTTGCTTTTTCCTTCCGCGGTGCGGTCTTGATTTATGAGGAAAAAATTTCTATTTTCCCCGGTGGAAAAACCGACAGACGGCGTTACCGAAACCGGCGAACCCGCGGGGAAACGTGCGGGAACCCGCGAGACCGGCAGGGACCACTACTGGCAGTACTGCGTCAATTGCGGAACGAAACTGGAAAGCCGGAAGTGCAAACTGGTCTGTCCGTTCTGCGGTTTTTACCATTCCTGCAGTGAACCATGATTTCTCACACACCGAGGAGTACCGGGATCCATGAACAAAAAAAAGAAGGTGGTCCGGAAGAAACACCGGAAGGCTGTCAGCCGGGCCAAGGCTAAACGCAGACAGCAGATGACCGCAAAAAAAACGTCGTAAGCGGTGCGGGTATCTCATCAGGATACCCTTTTTTGTAGAATCCTTCCGGAAGGCCGATGATCTGCTCCTTCGGTCCGGTGCGGTATGATTTCAGCAGCCGGACCTATATCATGGGAATCGTCAATGTCACGCCGGACTCGTTTTCGGACGGGGGCCGATGGTCCGATCCGGAATCGGCGGTCCGGCATGGTCTCCGGCTTGCGGAGGAAGGGGCGGACATCCTGGATATCGGCGGGGAGTCGAGCCGCCCCGGTGCCGAACCGGTCGGCGCCGATGAGGAACTGCGGCGCGTTCTCCCGGTGATCCGGGAGCTTGCCCGCCGGTGCCCGATCCCGATATCGATCGATACGACCAAAGCGGCTGTTGCCGACGCGGCGCTCGGCGCGGGAGCCGTCATCGTCAACGATATCTCCGCTCTGCGCGGCGATCCGCTGATGGCGCCGACGGCGGCGCGGCACGGCGCGGCGGTCGTCCTGATGCATATGAAAGGGACGCCGCGGACGATGCAGGAAGCCCCTGTGTACGGAGACCTCATCGGCGAACTGTGCTTCTTTTTCGAAGAGGCGATCGCCTCGGCACAGCGGGCGGGTCTGGAGCGGCTGATTCTGGATCCGGGTCTGGGATTCGGTAAAACCGCGGAACATAATTTTGAGATCCTCCGTTCACTCGGACGTTTCCGGCGGTTCGGCTTTCCGCTTCTCGTCGGGCCGTCCCGGAAATCGTTTCTCGGCTCGGTTCTCGGAACCGGACCGGAGGACCGGATGGAGGGAACTGCGGCGGCGGTGGCCGCGGCGGTGATGAACGGCGCGCAGATCGTCCGGGTTCACGATGTCCGCGCCATGAAACGCGTCGTGCAGGTGGCCGACGCGATTGCCCGGCCCGCACTGCAGGCGGCCGGTTCAGGTACCTGACGCCATTCCTACGAAGACAGCGCATGGAACTTTTTCGCCTCGGCTTTTTAAGCGTCTCCGTCGTCGATCTGATCGACATCGCCCTCGTGTCGTTTCTCTTCTACAAGCTCTACACCGTCATGCGGGGCACGGTGGCCTCCCAGATCTTCCTCGGCCTGCTCCTGATCATCGGCTTCTCGTTCCTGACCCAGGCGGCCAACCTCAAGACGATGAACTGGATCCTCCGGACCCTTACCGATATCTGGGTGATCGCGTTCATCGTCCTCTTTCAGCCTGAGCTCCGGCGCCTCCTCATCATCATCGGCAGGAACAGAATCGTGCGCCTCTTTCTCCGGCCCGACGTCAAGGACTCCATCGAGGAGATCGTGGGTGCCGCGGCGGAACTTGCGAGGAAACACTGGGGCATGCTGGTCATTATCGTCCGCGCCACGGGCCTCAGAACGTCGGTCGAATCGGGACAGATCCTCCAGGCAACGATCAGCAAACCGCTCATCGTCTCGATCTTCAATCCGAAATCACCCCTGCACGACGGTGCCGTCGTGGTGCGGGACCGGGTGGTCGAGGCGGCGCGCGTCACTCTTCCGCTCTCCCAGACGGCGAACATCGGCGATGCCGTCCTCGGCATGCGCCACCGGGCCGCCCTCGGCATCACCGAGCAGGCGGACGTCGTCTCCGTCGTCGTTTCGGAGGAATCGGGGATGATCTCTCTCGCCGACAACGGGGTGCTCGTCCGGGGTCTCACCGCCACCGATCTCAGGACCGAACTCAACAAACGGCTCTCCGACGAGAGCGACCGGTCCGCCAAATCAATCTGGAACGTGCTGAAGCTCCATGGATAGAAGAGCGAACGGGCACAACGGCGGTTCGGGGAGACGGTTCGACGTCGATCTGCAGGAGATGATCGGAATTCTCCGCCAGCGCGGCATCTCGGACGAACGGGTCATCGGGGCGATGCAGTCGATCGACCGGAGGTTGTACGTTCAGCATGCGTTCACGGCGCGGGCGTACGACGATTCTGCGCTTCCCATCGGACATTCCCAGACCATCTCCCAGCCCTACACCGTTGCGTTCATGACCCAGGCGCTGGCCGTCGAACCCGGGCAGAAGATCCTGGAGATCGGCACGGGCTCCGGCTATCAGGCGGCGATACTGGCCGCCATGGGGGCGCGGGTATTCACGATCGAGCGTCATATGGATCTGCTGACCGCGGCCCGGGCCCGGTTCGAGCAGAGCCACCTCAACGTGGCATCGAAGTGCGGCGACGGAACGATCGGCTGGAAGGAATTCGCCCCGTACAACGGCATCATCGTGACCGCCGGAGGGCCGGAGGTGCCCCCCGCGCTTCCGGAACAGCTGGCAGAGGGGGGGATTCTGGTCATTCCGATCGGATCGATGGATATTCAGAATCTGCACATCATCGAGCGGACCGCGGATGCGTTCGTCACGCACGTCGTCGAAGGATTCAAATTCGTCCCGCTCATCGGAAAACGGGGATGGAAGTAACGGCGGGCGGAGACCCGCCAGGATGCCTGCAGTGACCTCGTTAAAACAGCCTGTTTCCCCTCCCCGCGTCCGTATTCCGGTCCTCCTCGGGCCCACCGCTTCGGGTAAAACCGCGCTCTCCCTGCTGATCGCTCCGATGCTTGGGGCGGAGATCATCTCCGCCGATTCGCGGCAGATCTATAAATATCTCGATATCGGGACGGCAAAGCCGACGCCGGAGCAGAGAAGCCGGGTTCCGCATCACATGGTCGATATGCTCGAGCCCGACCGGGATTACAACGCGGGTGAGTTCGGCAAGGAGGGGCGGAATCTGATCGGAGGGATTCTGAAGCGCGGTCATGTCCCGCTTGTCGTGGGAGGGTCGGGGCTCTACATCCGGAGCCTGATGGACGGTTTTTTCGAGGGACCCGGAGCCGATCCCGGGATACGAAAGGGGCTCGCGGAGCGTCTGCAGTCCGATGGGCCGGAACGTCTGCTCGAGGAACTCGGCAGGGTCGATCCGGTTTCGGCGGCGCAGATGCTCCCGAGCAACACCCGGCGGATCATGCGGGCGCTGGAGGTGCACATGCTCACGGGGATGAGGATCTCCGATCTGCAGAAGCAGAGACCCGATTTCGGGTTCGAGCCGGTCTTTGCGGGGCTTGCGTGGGAGCGATCCGTGCTCTATCGGCGGATCGATGACCGGGCCGGCGGGATGATTGCGGCGGGGCTGATCGGCGAGGTCAGATCGCTTCTGGACCGGGGGTATC
The DNA here is from genome assembly GCA_035524335.1 of Bacteroidota bacterium. Classification (GTDB taxonomy): domain Bacteria; phylum Bacteroidota; class Ignavibacteria; order UBA10030; family SZUA-254; genus DATKPE01. Next base: position 37,722 of record DATKPE010000039.1, on the reverse strand, counting down.
CGCGGAGCCTGAATTCGCTCCAGACGACCGGCTACATCGAGGTCTTCGATTATTTCGACGGGAAGTCGGACGAAGGGGAGACGCTCGGGGCAATCCGGCAGAACACGCGCCGGTACGCAAAGCGTCAGATGACCTGGTTCAGGCCGGACCGGAGGATCAAGTGGTTCGATGTGAACGGGGAGAAGGAATTTCCTCGCATCGCCGGGGAAATCGTGCAGTATTTCAGGAATCCCGGCGACGCGGTGCACCGGAACAGACAGATATGAAAAAAATATTTTGAATTATCCGCCGGAATTTGTATCTTTGTATTCACTTCGGGGTGTGGCTCAGCCCGGCTAGAGCGCTTGGTTCGGGACCAAGAAGTCGCTGGTTCAAATCCAGTCACCCCGACTCACGATTTCCCGTCCGGAGGCGCATTCGCCTCCGGACAGAAGCAGGATCACCGCACGATATCCACATTCCAGATTCCCGTGCCCCGGCCTCTGCAGATCCTCATCGTTGAAGACAATCTCACTCACCAACTGCTCACCGAATACATCCTGAAGCGGAGCCGGGTCGATGCCGAGTTCATCATCGTGCGCGACGGCCAGGAAGCCCTCGACTATCTGAACCGCAGTGCGCCCGCCGGCGACAGGCCGAAACCAAACCTGATTCTGCTCGACCTGAACCTCCCGAAGCGGGACGGCCGGGAACTCCTGAAGCTGATCCGGGAAAGTCCGGAATGGCGGGTCATCCCCGTCGTGGTCGTCAGCACATCGGACAGAGAGGAAGACGTCACCTTTGCCATGAAGACCGGCGCCGTCGCCTATATCAGCAAGTCGAGCGGATTCGACCGGCTGAGTGAACAGCTGGGGGGAATCCTCAGTTACGCCAGGGTCTACTGACCGTCCTCTCCCCTCCAAACCTTCCTCTCAGCGTTGATACTCACACCGGAAATTCGTATTATCCCTCACCCCGAAGCGCCATGCCGAACATTCTCGCCATAGTCGGAAGACCCAACGTCGGAAAGTCAACGCTCTTCAACCGCATTCTGAACGAGCGGAGCGCCATCGTCGACGACATGCCGGGGGTGACGCGGGACCGTCATTACGGCGTCGCGGACTGGACAGGGAAGATCTTCACGGTGATCGACACGGGCGGGTATGTTCCCAATTCCGACGATCTGTTCGAACAGGCCATTCGTGAACAGGCGGAGATCGCCATCGAGGAGGCGTCGGCGGTCATCTTCGTGGTCGACGGCATGGCCGGGATAACCCCTCTTGACGAGGAGATCGCCTCCATACTCCGGAAGAGGGCGAAAATAGTGTTCCTGGCGGTCAACAAGATCGACAGCGCACAGAGGGAGGCCCACGCCGCGCAGTTCTTCCGTCTCGGATTCGGCGACCCTCTGGCAATCTCGGCGCTCGGAGGGAGGATGATCGGTGATTTCCTCGACGCCGTGACAAAAAAATTCAGCCTCCCCGGTGAGGAGACTGAGGACCGCAGTCCGGCCCTGAAAATAGCCATCGTCGGCAAGCCGAACGTCGGCAAATCGTCCATCGTCAATGCGCTCCTCGGCAAGGAGAGAACGATCGTCACCGACAGACCGGGCACGACGCGCGATTCGGTGGATTCCGTTCTCCGCGATCACGGCGAAGATGTGATCCTCATCGATACTGCGGGACTCCGGCACCGGAGCAGGATCAAAGAGAGCGTGGAATTCTACAGTGTCCTCAGGAGCCTGAAGAGCATAGAGCGATGCGATGTCGCCTTCATGGTCATCGATGTCTCCACCGGGATCGACCGGCAGGATCTCCGGGTTCTGGAATCGATCATGGAACGACGCCGGGCGGTGGTGCTGGTGGCGAACAAATGGGATCTGATCGAAAAGGACGACCAGACGGCCCGGGGGTACGAGAAGGAAATCAAAAAAATCCTCCGCATGTACGATTTTGTCCCCGTGGTGTTCACCTCCGCGCTTCAGAAGAAGAGGATTCCGAAGCTTATCGAGATCGCGCGGAAACTGCACGCCGAACAGCTGCGGCGCATTCCGACCAACAAACTTAATTCGGAACTTCTCCGGCGGATCGAATCGACACCGCCGGCTTCCGTCCGCGGGAAAGAAGTAAAAATCAATTATATTACGCAGAGCAAGGGCATTCCCCCGTCGTTCATCTTCTTTTCGAACGAACCCTCCGTCCTTGAAGCCAAATACAAGCGCTTTCTGGAACGGTCGCTGAGGGAGGCGTTCGGATTCGAGGGCGTGCCGCTTCTCCTGCTCTTCAGGAAAAAACGTTGAACAGAACGGTGACAGCCGCACCCGGAAAGCGGAAACGATGAAACGCATGCGGATTGTGGTGATCGGCGGACTCGCTGCTGGACCGAGCGCCGCGGCAAAGGCCGCGCGGACCAACCCGCAGGCCGACGTTATCCTCTTTGAGGCCTCGGAGACCGTGTCCTACGGCATCTGTGAGACGCCCTATGTTCTCGGCGGATCCCTTCCCTCCGAGGAAAAGCTGGTCATCTACACCCCCGAACGGCTCAGGGATGAGAAACGGATAGATGTCCGGGTCGGCCATTTCGCCGAGCGGATCATTCCTTCCCGGAAAACGGTCGTCGTCCGCGACCTGCACGCTCAGAGATCCGAGGAGGTGAAGTACGACGCCCTCATTCTCGCAACAGGAGCGCATCCCCGCCGCCTCGGAATCCCCCACGAGGATGCACGGAATGTCTTCTGTCTCGGATCCCGGAGCGATACACTCGCCATCGCGCGGTATCTCGAGACCGAAACACCGAAACAGGCAGTGATCGTGGGGGGCGGATATGTGGCAATGGAAACGGCAGAGGCATTCCGCGCCCGCGGGCTTGCAGTGACTCTCGTGCACCGCGGCCGTCTGCCGATGCCCGGCCTGGAGGATGAAACCCGGGAAGCTGTCCGGTGGGAGCTGGAACGGAACGGCGTCGTACTGATACCCGACGCAGAAGTGGAGGGGTTCGTCCCGGGAAAAAATTCCGCGGTCGGACATGTCGTGACCACGAAGGGCACATTTGAGGCCGATCTGGTCCTGACGGCGATCGGGGTTGTGCCGAACGCGTCGCTCGCAAAATCGGCCGGACTGCGGATGGGGGCGTACGGGGGAATCCTGACGAACAACCGCCAGCAGACGAGCGCAGACGCGATTTACGCCGCCGGGGATTGCTGTGAGCTTGTCAACGCCGTGACGGGTGAACGGATGGTTCTGGCGCTCGCAACGCTCGCGAGCCGGACCGGCTGGATTGCCGGGGAGAATGCGTCGGGGGGGAGGATAAAGTTCGAGGGGGTTGTCCGGGCGATGGGCGTGCGGGTCTTCGGCCTGCAGGTCGCAGCGGTCGGGATCCACAGCCGTGAGGCGGCGTCCGCGGGCATCGCGGCGGAATCGGTCTCGATTCATGCCTACGAAAAAATTGCGCTCTTCCCCGATGCTCAGAAACTCAACGTCCGGCTGTTGTTCGAGCGGAGGACGGGGCGTCTGCTCGGCGCGAATCTTACCGGCCCCGCGGGCGCGATCCTCCGGGCCGCCACGCTCAGCCTCGCGATCCGGAACGGCCTCACCGTCCGCCAGCTGGCAGATCTCGATTGTTGTTATACGCCGCCGTTCACGCCGCTCTGGGATCCTCTGCTTATCGCGGCACAGCAGGCGGTGAAAAAAATATCATGAACAGGAAACGCACAGACGGGACAACGATGAAAAATCTCATTCTCATCAGACATCCTCTCATCCAGCGGGACCTGACGGTCCTGCGGAACCGCGAAACGCCGAGCAACGTGTTCCGGTCCGTTCTCCGCCGTATCGCGAGCATCATGGCATACGAGGTGACAAGCGATCTCGACACCAAGACGATCGGCGTCGTGACGCCGCTGGAACGGACCGAGGGGCACGCGATGGTCGATCCGATCATTCTTGTGCCGATACTCAGGGCCGGACTCGGACTGGTGGGCGGATTTGTCGAGGTTCTGCCCGACGCCCGGGTGGGGCATATCGGGCTGTACCGGGACGAAGTGACGCTCAATCCGGTCGATTATTATCTCAAATTTCCACGCAAGCTGGGGCGTGCTCTCGTCATCCTGCTCGATCCGATGCTTGCGACGGGCGGGAGTGCAACATCGGCGGTGACGGTTCTGAAGGAGCGGGGCGCGAAGAAGATCCGGTTTGTCAGTCTCGTCGCGGCGCCGGAAGGGGTGAAAGCTCTCCGGAGACGGCATCCCGGGATCAGGATTTATACCTGTGCTCTCGACCGAGAGCTGAATGAAAAAGGGTATATTCTTCCCGGATTGGGAGATGCCGGAGACCGGATGTTCGGAACGGCCGAATAAGCTGTAAATTACCGCAGTTTTCCGCAATACAGACCTGGTGGTGGGATTGACATTCACGCGGGTCTCATGTATATTTTATCAACAGTTGTTTCCAGCAATTTTTCCCCGCCGGGTTGAATTACTGAATCCCCATGAGTGCGCGCAACGGAATATATAAGAAGAAGCTCGATGATCTTCTGGCCGTCTGCAGGAAAAACCTGCGGAATGTGAACGAGGATCTCATTCGCCGGGCATTTGAATTCAGTCTGGAGGCCCATAAGAACGATATCAGGGCTTCGGGGGATCCTTTTTTCAATCATCCCTACGAAGTTGCGCTGGTCGTCGCGAAGGAGATCCCTCTGGACGACATCTCGGTCGCAAGCGCGCTCATGCACGATGTGGTCGAGGATACGGAATTCACGATCAAGGATATCAAGCAGGAATTCGGCGATACCATCGCGAATATCGTCGACGGGGCGACGAAGATATCCGATATATTTAAAAGTCATGAGGTTACGCAGGCGGAAAGCTACCGCAAGCTTCTCCTCTCGATGGTCAATGATATCAGGGTGATGCTGATCAAGTTCGCGGACCGGCTCCACAACATGCGTACGCTGGCCTATCTCCCGAAGGACCGGCAGGTGAGAATGGCGAAGGAGACCCTCGACATTTATGCGCCGTTTGCGCACCGGTTCGGTCTCGCAAAGATCAAATGGGAGCTGGAGGATCTCGCCTTCAAGTATCTCCAGCCGGCGGAATACGACGACATCTCCCGGAAGCTGAAATCGCGCCGGCGGGAACGGGAGAGCTACATCCGGAAGTTCATCGAGCCGATCGAAAAGCGGCTCCTCGAGGAGAAGATGCAGATCGAGGTGGAGGGACGGCCGAAGCACCTCTACAGCATTTACAACAAGATGGTCAACAGGTCGAAGCCGTTCGAGGAGATCTACGACCTGTTCGCGGTGAGGATCATCCTCGACACGGAGAATGTGAACGACTGCTTCATTGCGTACGGCATTCTCTCCTCGATCTATATTCCGATCCCGGAACGGTTCAAAAACTACATTTCCGTGCCGAAGAAGAACGGTTACCAGTCGCTCCACGCGACCGTCGTCGGACCGGACGGAAAAAAGGTCGAAGTGCAGATCCGGACCCGGGCGATGCATGAAATTGCGGAAAAGGGGGTCGCGGCCCACTGGAAGTACAAGGAGAACATGACGACGCTCGACGAGGAGCTCGAGAACTGGATCAGCTGGGTCCGCGAGATATTCGAGCACGCCGATGATGAATCGCTCGATTCCCAGCTGATGGAAAGCTTCAAGCTGAACCTTTATCAGGATGAAATATATGTTTTCACGCCGAAGGGGGAACTGAAGATACTTCCGCAGGGGGCCACACCGGTCGATTTCGCCTTCGCCGTTCACTCGAATGTGGGAGTCCACTGCCTGAGCGCGAAGGTGAACGGGCGGATCGTCTCGCTGGAGACGCCTCTCCACAGCGGCGATCAGGTGGAGATCATCACCTCCAAGCATCAGACGCCGAAACCCGACTGGGAGCAGATTGTCGTTACGCACAAGGCCAAGGCGCACATCCGGAAATGGATGAAGGAAGAGGAACGGAAGGAGATTCAGGAAGGGCGGGAACTCTGGGAAAAACGACTGCGGAAGGCGAAAGTCCACATCAGCGAAGACGAACTGTCGCGCATGCTGGGAGATTTCCGGCTGAACGACATGCGGGAATTCTTCCTCAGGATCCGGCGCGGGGAGCTGTCGCCCGAGGCGGTTCTGCAGGAAGTGGAACTGCGGCAGAAGCATACGATGGCGGAGCCGGAGCCGGCGCCGACGGACGAAGGCATCTTCAACCGTTTCCTCACGACGGCGCGGACGCTGACGCGGGGCATTACGATTCTGGGAACGCACGATAATTTTCTCCATGCATTTGCAAAATGCTGCAACCCGATCCCCGGGGATGAGATCGTCGGCTACATCACCAAGGGGGAGGGGGTCAAGATCCACCTCCGTTCGTGCAGGAACCTCCAGGCCATGATGGTCGCCGATCCGGTGCGGATCGTGGAGGTCGGCTGGCCTGTTGCGAACGGGGTCGAATATCCGGCGGCGGTCCACCTTTCGGGGGAGGACCGGACCGGGATGCTGAACGATGTGACCCACACCATTTCCACCTATCAGAACACAAACATTCGCGGTGTCAAGATCGATACGAAGGATTCTCTCTTTGACGGCACGATCATCATCGGCGTCAGGAATACTGAGCATCTGGACCGCATCATCGAGAAGTTGAAGAAAATCAGGGGTGTATTTCGTGCTGAACGATTGATGGAGTAACATGAGGAGAAGCCTATGAGTCTTCACGAACCGCGCATGCGAACGATCACGAAGCGCGACATCATCAAACGGGTCGCGGCCGCCACCGGGCAGAACCTGGTGGAGAGCGCCCGGTGGGTCGAGCAGACCTTTACCGCTCTGCGCGAGACGATGATGTCCGCCGATCCGGAACTCCGGATCGAGATACGCGACTTCGGCGTGTTCGAAGTGAAACAGACCAAGTCGAAACCAAAAGCGCGGAATCCCCGGTCGGGTGAGATCATCTACGTCCCTCCCCGGCGGAAAACTCATTTCAAACCGAGCAAGCTTCTGAAAACCTTCCTGTCGAAACCGCTGGCAGAGTAGTGCCGGTGTTCCGGTAGGAGGAACGGAGCCTGCCGTTCATTCCAGGTAAACCGGTGCACAAAAGGGTATTGGGAATCGATTACGGCTCGGCGCGGATCGGCGTGGCGGTCAGCGACCCGCTCCGTCTGATCGCGCGGGCGTTGACCGTCATCCGGAATAGTCCCTCGGCCGCCGGAGAAATCGGACGGCTTGCCGAGGAGCAGGACGCCGACACCATCGTGGTCGGCATGCCGCTGACCCTGAGCGGCGCGAAGGGGCAGAAGGCCGGAGAAGTGGAGCGGTTCATCGCCTCGCTGAAGGAGGCGACCGGATGCCGCATCGTCACCGTGGATGAGCGCTTCACCTCGTCCATCGCGTCGGAGACGCTCAGGGCGATGGGCACCACGAAGAAAGCCCGGAGGGAGAAGGGAACCGTGGATGCCATGGCGGCCGCGCTGATCGCACAATCGTTTCTGGACCGCGAACGGGGGGAACGGCGGTGAATTTTCATGACGTCAACCTCCTCATCGAAGAGGGGGAGGGATTTTCGATCGAGTTCAAGAGACGCATCTCCTCCGCGGAGAAAATCGCCCGGACCATCATCTCCTTCGCCAATACCCGGGGCGGGACCATCCTGTTCGGCGTCGACGACGACGGCTCCATCGTCGGGGTCGAAAGCGAAAAATCGGAGATCGAGCTGATCGAAATCGCCGGGAGGGATCTCTGTGACCCGCCGATTCACCCCGCAATCGACATTGTCCCGTTCGACGGCCGCGACGTGATCGTCTGCCAGATCAGTGAAAGCGACGCAAAACCGCATTATTACCTCGGCGAGCCCGACCGGTTGAACGGAGACAATACCCGGGTCTATATCCGCGTGAAGGATAAGACCATGATGGCGAGCCGGGAGGTTGTGAAGATTCTGGCCGACGAACACCCCGGCGGCGAACCTCTCCGGCTGAGCATCGGCGAGAATGAACGGAGGCTCTTCACCTTCCTGGAGCAGCACGAACGGATCACCGTGCGCGAATTCGGCCGCATGGTCAACATCAGCGACCGGCGGGCATCGCGGACCCTGGTCCGTCTGGTCCGTGCCGGCGTTATCCGGATCCACACGCACGAAAAAGAGGAATATTTCACCCTCGCCTACGACATCAACGGCTGAATCCGGCGAATCCCCCGTCTTTTCAGCTATTTACGGCAATCACCGGCGTTATTCCCATCACATTTCCCTTGAGGGCCATCGAATTCTTTCTTACATTATCCGCGGTTTGCGGCGATGAGGTAAAGACGAACATCCGGTGCGGAGACATATGCAGGAAAAAACGGTGAGTTCGGGGGAAACGGGCCCGGCATCCGACAGGCTGCTCGGCGACATCCTTACGCACATCACCGACATTGTCCTTCTGGCCGGACGCGACGGCGCGATTGCGTTTGCGAATCCCGCATTCCGGCATCTGGCGTCTCCCGCGGGTGACCAGGCCCGCACCGATCTTTTCGGCGTCATCCACCCCGAAGACAGGGAGCGGGTCGCCGCCGAACTGTCCACGGCATTCCAGGGCGGCACTCAGCACGAACTGTCCTTCCGTCTCCTCTTTCCCGGAGGGGTCATCCGGTATATGGAAGGCACGGTGCGCCGTGCCCCCGACTCCGAGCGGGTGCAGGATCTGCTTCTCCTCGTCGCTCAGGATGTCACGCACCTGCATGAGGCGGAAACGAAGGAACGTCTTCTCGCGCATGCCGTCAGCTGTACCCGCGACTGCTTCTGCCTGACCGATCTCGATGATACCATCCTCTTCGTCAATCCGGCGTTCTGCGAGGTGTACGGGTACACCGAGGAAGAGCTGGTGGGGGAGAAGGTCACCATTGTCCGTTCTCCCCGGATGCAGGATCCGGGGTACAAGGAAGTGATCGCCCGGACGGCCTCGGGCGAGTGGTACGGCGAGATCATCAACCGCCGGAAGGACGGGACGGAATTTCCGATCGAGCTCTGGGTCTCGGTCGTCCGGGATCAGCGCGGCGTGCCGGTGGCCCATGCGGGTATCACCCGGGACATCTCCGACCGCAAGCGGATCGAGGAGGAACGGCAGGCGAACCTGGCGATGTTCCAGAGCCTCATCGAGAATCTGATGGCGGGGATCCTCGTACAGGCGGAGGATAAATCCGTCTTCCTCGTCAACCAGGAATTCTGCCGGATCTTCTCCGTCGACCGATCCCAGCTTCCCGTCGGACTCCCCGAACGGGATCTGTACCGGATTCTGGGACAGAGCGTCCAGGAACCGGTCCGCTTCATCGCGTCGGCCCAGGAACTGAGCCGGGAGAGGGATCTGGCTCTCGGCGAGGAGATCCTGCTTCAGAACAGGCGCATACTGGAGCGGGATTACATTCCCATCGTATCCCGGGGAAACAGGTTTAACGGGCATCTCTGGCAGTTCCGCGATGTGACCGACCGGCGGCGCGCCGCGCATCTCCTCGGCCAGTCGGAGGAGAAGTTCCGGACCCTCTTCGAAGAATCGCTCGACGGCATCATCATCAGCACGCCGGGGGGGATCATTCTCGACATCAACCAGGCGGCCCTCCGGATCCTCGGCTATTCCTCGAAGGAGGAGGTCATCCACAGTGACATCGCGCGGGATATTTACTTCAACCCGGACGACCGCGAAGTATTCAAGGAAGCGCTCCGGCGGGACGGGTTCGTGAAGGATTTCGAGTTCCTCGTCAAGCGGAGAGACGGTTCGAAGCGGGTCCTCTCGGAAAGCGCCACCGCGGCGAGAGATGCCGCGGGGGAGATCATCTCGTACCGCGGGTTTATCCGGGACATCACCGAGCACCGGCTTCTGGAGGAGGAGCTGATGCAGGCGCAGAAGCTGGAGGGGATCGGCACGCTGGCCGGCGGGATTGCGCACGATTTCAACAATATTCTCGGCATCATTCTCGGCTACGCGACCCTCATCGAGTCGGGGGGGCAGAGCGCCGAAAATTTCACCCGCAGTACGGAGCGGATCAAGAATGCCGTCGACCGGGGCGCCAATCTCGTGCGTCAGCTCCTCGCCTTTGCCCAGAAGGCCGATCCGACGCTCGAGTCGGTCAATGTCAACGCCGTCGTCAACGAAATTGTCTCGATGGTGCGGCAGACCTTCCCCCGGACCATCACGGTGGAAACGCTTCTCGATTCCTCACTCCCTCTCATCGTCGCCGACGCGGGGCAGATTCATCAGGTGCTGATGAACCTCTGCCTTAACGCGCGGGATGCCATGAGCGAGGAGCGGGGCGGCAACGGGGGAGGATCGCTGACGATCAGTACCGGACGGACGAAGGGCGAACAGCTCCGGCACCGGTTCCCCGCCGCGACCTCCGACGAATACGTCTCGATCATGGTGACCGATACCGGCGTCGGTCTCGATGAGAATGCCCGCCAGCGTATTTTTGAACCCTTTTTCACCACGAAGGGATTCGGCAAGGGCTCGGGTCTGGGTCTCGCCGTGGTTTACGGCGTGGTGAATAATCACCATGGCTTCACCGATGTCGTCAGCGAGCCGAACGAGAATACCTCGTTCACGCTCTATTTCCCGACGGCCCGGGCGACACAGCAGGTCTCCCCGCCTCCGCCCGCGCCCGAGATGAAGACCGGGGGAGGGCGGGAGCTCATTCTCCTCGTGGAGGACGAGACGCTCCTTCTGGAACTGCTGAAGAATTTTCTGGAGGATCACGGGTACAGGGTCGCTTCGGCCAGAGACGGTCTTGAGGCGCTGGCGCTGTTCCGCGAGCACCACGAGGAGATTTCGGTCATCCTCTCCGACATGGGACTGCCGGGGATCGGCGGCTGGGAGCTGTTCCAGAAGATGAAGGAGATCAAACCGGACGTTCAGGTGATTCTCGCAAGCGGGTATTTCGATCCGAAACTGAAACTCGATCTGGTGAATGCGGGGGCGAGGGATTTCATCAAGAAACCGTACATCGTGGAAGAGATTCTGATGAAGCTCGGGCAGATCATCCGGGAGGCGAAGGATGCTGTGCCGGGCAGTGCCGGCTGAGTTCGAACACCGCGATCCCGAACGCCACGGCGGCGTTCAGGGATTGTTTCATTCCGAACATCGGTATCTCGATGGCGCCGTCCGCCCGGGAGACCAGATCCCCGGAGACTCCTGATATTTCATTTCCGACGACGAGACAGAGCGGGAAATCCGCGGGCGCCACGTCATAGTACGGGATGCTTCCGTCGGTCTGTTCGAGAAGGACGATCCGGATGCCTTCCTGCCGGAGCCGGTCAACCGCGGCGAGGGGATCGCGGATATATTCCCACGGGACAGTCGACGTCGCGCCGAGCGCGGTTTTTTCGATTTCATAACGGGGCGGGTGTGGGGTATAGCCGGTCAGGATGAGGCGTGAAATCCGGGCGCCGTCGGCGGTCCGGAATATGGAGCCGACGTTGTAGAGGCTCCGGATACTGTCGAGGAGGCAGTAAATGGGCCGGCGGGGGACATTGCAAAGCTCCCCGGGAGTGAGCCGGCGAGACGCGATTTCGTCATGTGAGAGTTTTCTCATAAATTTCCCTGAATATATGTAAATTTTGGATGATTTTGATATTGATTGAATCAGCGGAATTGTGTATATTACTTGGCTTATAAACCCCCTACTTCGTTGAGATTTTGAAGAAATTAGTTGTAGCCATCGACGGTCCTGCCGCATCGGGGAAAAGCACCACCGCCAGAATTCTAGCAGAACGGTTGGGGTATATCTACGTGGATACCGGTGCGATGTACCGGGCGATGACCCTCAAGGTTCTGCAGCATCGTCTGGACCTTGATGATGTTGCGGGGATCACTGCGCTGGCGCTGAATACGGAGATCCGCCTTGGCCGGGAAGGAACCCGGTTGAAGATTCTGCTGGATGGCGCTGACGTCACCGCCGCAATCAGGAAGCCGGCGGTCACGAACGCCGTGAGCGCCGTGAGCGCCCTCCCTCCAGTCCGCGAGCTGATGGTGCGCGAACAGCGCCGGTTGGGCCGCGAAGGTGGTGTGGTACTGGAAGGCCGTGACATCGGAACCGTGGTCTTTCCCGATGCCGATGTCAAGATCTACATGGTTGCGGATGTGAGCCAGAGGGCTCGTCGCCGGAAAAAGGATCTTCAACAGCAGGGGATCGAGATCGAGGTCGATCAGATCCGGAAGGAGATTCTGGACCGGGACCGGAAGGATTCACAGCGCGATCACAGTCCGCTGAAGCAGGCGAGCGACGCAATCACCATCGACACGTCGGAACTGACAATCGATCAGCAGGTGGATCAGATCCTCCATCATATTCAAAACGTTCTTCACATGGAAGCATGAGGGTATCGGTCGACACAAGCGCCGGATTCTGCTGGGGCGTCATCAGAACGATCGACATTGCGGAATCGGAACTGCAAAACAGCTCCGCCGGACAGCCGCTGTACGTTCTCGGCGACATCATCCACAATCCGATGGAGATCGAGAGGCTCGAGAAGAAGGGACTGCACACGATAACCCATGAGAACCTTGCCGGGGTGACCGGCGGGAAGGTTCTCATCCGGGCGCACGGGGAACCCCCTTCGACCTACCGGCAGGCGGAGGAACTGGGTGTGGAACTGGTCGACGCCACCTGCCCTGTCGTCTGGAAGGTGCAGGAGCGGATCCGGAAATTCTATCAGCAGGGCTATCAGGTCGTGATTTACGGAAAGAAGGATCACGCCGAGGTGGTCGGGCTGGTGGGCCAGACGAACGGGGAAGCGATCGTCATCAAATCGGTCGACGAGATCGGCCGGGTCGATCTGCAGAGGAAGACGGTTCTGTTTTCCCAGACGACGATGGACAAGGCGACGTTTCACCATATGAAGGAGGAATTCCGGAAGAGGATCGCGGAATTCGTCGTCGGAACGTTTGAGGAGGAAGCTTTGGAATTCCACGCCAAGGACACCATCTGCGGGCAGGTGTTCGGGCGCGACCGGAAACTGAGGGAATTCGCCGGTCAGAATGATATCATGATTTTTGTCGCAGGCCGCAACAGCTCGAACGGCAAGGTGCTCTACCACATCTGCCTCGAGGCGAACCCGCGAACCTATTTTGTCGAAACCGAAGCCGAGCTTCTTCCTGAATGGTTCCAGGGAATTACCTCGGTCGGAATCAGCGGCGCCACATCCACCCCCCAGTGGCTGATGGAACGGATCAGGGACCATATTGTGGCAACATATTCGTCCCCCGAGCCGGAAAGTGTAGTAAAGTCATCCTAATTCAGCATCTTCCACATAATCAACCTGAGTTCCGTCCGTCGCATCACATGTTTGATGACTTGCATGCAGCGGCGCAGGAACCGGGTCACCGGACGGTTCGGCATGAACCGGCCGGAACAATCTGAGGAGAAGTAATGGCTGCAGAATCAAACGACACCATCCAGAACCCCGCATCGGGGGCCGTCACGGAGAAACGGTCCGTTCAAAAGACCCGGGGAACCAAATTCAACTACGCCGGCATCGAGGAAAAGGAATATTCCGAACAGGAATACAAGGATCTGGCGCACCTCTACAATCAGACGTTCACGAACATCCACGAAGGGGAGATCGTGAAGGGGAGGATCGTCGCCATCACGGACAACGGCGTCGCGATCGACATCGGGTTCAAATCGGAGGGAATCGTTCCCCTCGCCGAGTTCCCCAACATCGATGAGCTGAAGCCGAACGATGAGGTGGAGGTTTTTCTGGAAAGTGTCGAGAACAAGGACGGCCAGCTGGTTCTCTCCCGGAAGCATGCAGATTTCGTCCGGACCTGGGAACGGGTGGTCCGGGCATTTGAAACCGGCGAAGTCCTGCAGGGCAAGATCACGCGCCGCATCAAGGGCGGCCTCGTCGTCGACCTGATGGGACTGGACGCCTTCCTGCCCGGTTCGCAGATCGATGTCAAGCCGGTCCGCGACTTCGATCAGTTCCTCGGCAAGACGATGGAATTCCGGGTTGCCAAGATCAACCACCCGAATGAGAATGTCGTCGTCAGTCACAAGGTGCTCATCGAGGCGGAAATGCAGGAACAGCGGAGTGCAATCCTGAACAGTCTCGAAAAGGGCCAGGTGCTCGAAGGCACCGTCAAGGCCATCACCGATTTCGGCGTCTTCGTCGATCTGGGCGGCGTGGACGGTCTCATTCACATCACCGACCTCTCCTGGGGGCGCGTCAACCATCCTTCCGAGGTGGTGAAGCTCGACCAGACGATCACCGTTGTGGTGATCGATTTCGACGAGGCGAAGAAACGGATATCGCTCGGTCTCAAACAGCTTCAGCCGCATCCGTGGGAGAACATCGAGACGAAATATCCCGTCGGCACGAAGGTCACCGGCAAGGTGGTGTCGCTTGCGGATTACGGCGCCTTCATCGAGATCGAAAAGGGGATCGAAGGCCTCATCCACATCTCAGAGATGAGCTGGACCCAGCACATCAAGCATCCGTCGCAGGTGGTGTCGATGGGTCAGATGGTCGGTGCGATCATCCTGAGCCTCGATAAGGACAACAAGAAGATCTCGCTCGGCATGAAACAGCTCGAGCCCGATCCGTGGCTCAGTCTCCTGGCGAAATATCCGGTGAACTCGAAGCACAACGGCATCGTCCGCAACCTCACGAACTTCGGCGTCTTCGTCGAGCTCGAGGAGGGCGTCGACGGCCTGGTCCATATTTCGGATCTCTCATGGACGAAGAAGATCCGCCATCCCGGCGAAGTCGTGAAGAAGGGTGACCGGCTCGAGGTCGTCATCCTCGGTGTGGATGTTGATCAGCGGCGTATTTCCCTTGGTCACAAGCAGGTGCGCGACAATCCGTGGGAAGCGTTCGCTGAATCGTACAAGCCGGGGACCGAAACGGAGGGCAAGATCGTCCGGATCATCGAGAAGGGGGTCATCGTTGAGCTCCCCTACGGGGTCGACGGCTTCGTGCCGCTCTCCCAGCTTTCGATGACGCAGGTGAAGAACATCGGCGAGATGTTCCATACCGGCGACTCACTGCCGCTGAAGGTGCTCGAATTCGACAAGGACAGCAAGAAAATCGTCCTCTCGGTTGTCGAGTACATGAAGGGCAAGGAACAGAAGATCATCGACGACTATGCGTCGAAGCACAAACTGCCTCCGATGACCCTCAAGGAGGTGGCGAATGTTTCCGGGAAAGTGCCGGAAGGACAGCAGAGTGCTGCCGGCGACCAACCCCCGACATCCGACTTCATGATCTGAACCGACAGGATCAGCGTATACCGGCAAAGAGTTGTCTGTCAAGGGCAACTCTTTGTCGTTTTCAACCTATGAAAAGAGTCGCCCTTCATACCCTCGGCTGTAAACTGAACTTTGCCGAAACCAGCACGATCGGCCGGCAGTTCTCCGACCGCGGCTACACGGTCGTCCCGTTCGATCAGCAGGCCGACGTCTACGTGCTGAACACCTGCAGTGTAACCGAACGCGCCGAATCGGACTGCCGTTACCTCGTGCGCCGCGTGCTCCGCCAGGCCCCGACCGCATGCGTCATCCTGACCGGGTGCTATGCACAGCTTCGCCCCGGCGAGCTCGCCGGCATCGACGGCGTCGACGCCGTCCTCGGGACTTCTGAAAAATTCCGGCTGTTCGACCACCTTGCCTCGTTCGAGAAGAAGGAAACGCCCGAGATCTTCGTCTCGTGCATCGACGATGCCCCGGCCGCGGATCCCGCCTACTCCGCCGAGGTCGGCGGCCGCACGCGGGCCTTCCTGAAAGTCCAGGACGGCTGTGATTATTCCTGCAGTTTCTGCACCATCCCCCGCGCCCGGGGGGAGAGCAGAAGCGTCCCCCCTGCAGACCTGCTCCTGACCGCCCGGCGGCTCGCCGGGGAAGGATTCCGGGAAATTGTTCTCACCGGCGTCAATGTCGGCGACTACGGCCGGAAAAACGGGGGAAGCCTGCTCGCTCTGCTCGCGGAACTCGACAGAGTCGACGGTATCGAGCGGATCCGGATCAGCTCCGTTGAACCGAATCTGCTGACCCGTCCGCTGATCGACTGGATTCTGGGGTCGGCGAAATTCTGCCACCATTTTCACGTGCCGCTCCAGAGCGGCAGCGGCGGCGTCCTGACGCGGATGCGCCGGCGCTACCGGCCCGATCTGTATGCCGGACTGGTCTCCTATATCGCGGCGTCCGATCCGGATGCGGCAATCGGTGCCGACGTCATTTCCGGTTTTCCTGGCGAAACGGAGGGCGAGTTCAGCGATACCGCCCGCTTTATCGCCGATCTTCCGCTCTCCTATCTTCATGTCTTCACGTATTCCGGAAGGCCCGGCACTGCGGCCGCGGGGATGCCCGCACAGGTTGAACCCCGCGTCCGGTTCAAACGGAGCGCGATTCTGCGGAACATCGGCCGTATGAAACGCCGGACCTTTCATGAGCGGTTCCGGGGCGCCACCGTGCCGGTGCTCTTCGAGCAGGAGATCGGAAGCGGACTCCATTCTGGCGTGACCCAGAATTATATCCGCGTAGAGGTCGCCTCTTCCCGGATCCGTCCGAACGATATTGTGCCTGTCACCATCACCGAATGCGGAGAGGACGATTGTCACGGCGTCCCGGCTCCGCAAGTGAAATGAAAGGAATCCGTCGGGACACGCTTGCTACCATGCGGTACCCCACAGCGTCCAGAGCAATCATTCAGGAGACGGTATGAAGTATATTCTCATCTTGACGATACTGGTGTTCTCTCCGCTTGCCGCACAACAGCAGACGGCGGGACCCACCGTGACACATACATTCGGCGTCTCCGGCGCCGATGCCCGGCCGGAAACGCCCCTGCCCGGTCTCCCCGCCGGCGACGATGCAACGGCAACCGACCGGAAAAGTCCGGCGCTCGCCCTTCTCTATTCACTCCTCCTGCCCGGCATGGGGGAACTCTACGCCGGCGATTACAGCGGCGGGAAATATTTCACCATCCTCGAGGGAGGTCTGGTCGTCGCGCTGATCGGAATGGACCGCTACGCGAACTGGCTCCAGACGGACGCCTTTACCTACGCCGCCCAGCACGCGGGCGCGCAGACCAACGGGAAGGATGACCGGTACTACGTTGCTCTGGGAGACTACAACGACGTCAATCAGTACAACGCGGCACAGCTCCGGATGCGCCTTCCCCAGAACCTGTACGATCCCACCGGATCATACTACTGGAAGTGGGACAATACGGCGGACAGGAACAGCTATTTCGACATGAAAACGACGAGCGACAACAGGTTCAACGATGCACGGTTCATCGGTGCGGCCATCGCGGTCAACCATATCGTCAGCGCCATCAACGCCGCCCGGATCGCCGTCAGCCATAATAAATCCCTTTCGCAGACCTCCCTGATCGACGTTCATGCCGGCGTCATCGGCGGTCTCGCAAACCCGTCCGGAGTGATGATCACCTTTACCCGGAATTTCTGAGCGATCCGGCGGACCGGCCAGGACCGTCGCCTGCCATGCGCAACATCCGGCTTCTCATTGAATATGACGGAACAGCCTACGCGGGATGGCAGAGGCAAACCAATGCCCGGACCATCCAGGGGGAGATCGAGCAGGCGCTCGCGCGGATTCTCCGCGAACAGGTGACCCTCAACGGCGCCGGACGGACCGACGCCGGCGTCCATGCCCGGGGTCAGGTTGCGAACTTCACAACGACCGCAGACGCCCCCTGCCATGCGATCGAGCGGGGGTTGAACGGGATTCTTTCCGACGACATCGTCGTCCTGAACGCCGGGGAGGCGGCGCCGGATTTTCACGCAAGGTTCAGCGCCCGGGGTCGGCGGTACTCGTATTCCATTTCCCGAGCTCACACTGCCCTCGAACGGCACCGGTGCTGGATGCTCGGCTACGCACTCGACGACGGCCTCCTCGACCGTGCCGCAGGCCTTCTCGCCGGGACGCACGACTTCCGTTCGTACTGCAGGACGCAGAGCGACGTCGAGCACCACCGATGTACGGTGACCGATTCGCACTGGGAGCGGAACGGGTCGCTTTTCCGGTATCATATCACCGCCGACCGGTTTCTGCACGGGATGGTCCGGTCGCTCGTCGGCACAATGATCGACGTCGGCCGGGGATATACCCCGTTCGCGGAATTCGAAAACCTGTTCGCGCTCGGAGACCGGAGGGAAGCGGGCATGGCGGCTCCCGCCCGGGGTCTGGTGCTGGAAGAAGTGCTGTACTGACCGGATCTTCACTCCCCGCACTCAGGCGGAGCTCGTGCGCTTTTCGTATTCCCGGCCGGATCCATCCAATATATCCGTACACGCTTCGTGCCGCCGGGATGAGCCCTTTTCGATAAGTCCGGACACCGGATCCGGAATCAGCAAGTCAAAATTCCATGCGCGAAACGGTCCGGAATTGCCTTCAGGCTTCCTCGATGTCGTATTTGATTAACGTCATTGTTTCTCGTACATTAATAGGATGGAGACGGAAATTCCCCATTCTCTGAGTTTTTGACCTACCGATGGCCTCCCAACTGCTTGGCAATGTGATATTTATCCTTCTGGTCGTCTTTTCCAACGCCTTTTTCGTTGCGGCCGAATTCTCTATCGTGAAGGTCCGGCGGTCTCAGCTCGATCAGCTCGTCAGCAAGGGGAAAAGGGGAGCGCATCTTGCCCAGCACATCCACGAACATGTCGACGCGTATCTCTCCGCCACCCAGCTCGGGATAACGCTCTCCAGTCTGGGTCTCGGCTGGATCGGGGAACCGCTTCTCGCGGACATGATCCGGGAGCCGCTCGGTCTGGTGCACCTCCTGAGCGAGAGCGCCATTCAGGCGATTGCGTTCCTGCTCAGCTTCGGGGCGCTCACGTTTCTCCACATCATCCTCGGAGAGCTCGGTCCGAAGTACATTGCGATTCAGAACCCGGAAACCACCGCGATCACCGTCGCGATCCCCCTCCAGTTTTTCTACAAGATCTTCCGGCCGTTCATCTGGTTCCTGAACAGCTCCTCGAACGTGATTCTCCGTTCGCTCGGCGTGGAGCCGGTCAAGACCCCCGAACTGCTTCACTCGCCGGAGGAGCTCGAGAGCATGTTCACCGAGGGGGCGAAGAGCGGCATGTTCGGGAAGACGGAGCAGGAGCTCATCAGCAAGATCTTCGAGTTTTCGAATACGACCGCCAAGGAGATCATGGTGCCGCGGACCGATGTGGTTGCGATCGAAGACACCACCTCCCGCGACCGGCTGATCCGGATTGTCACCGAGGAGGGCTATTCCAGGATACCGGTCTATCACGATTCGCTCGACAACATCACCGGCATCATCTACACGAAGGATCTCATCAGCATGATGGAGCACCGGGATCTCATCGTCCTGCAGGATATCCTCCGTCCGCCGTATTTCGTGCCGGATGCGATCCGCATCAGCCAGCTGATGCGCACGATGCAGGACCGGAAACTCGCCATGGCGATCGTGATCGATGAGTTCGGAGGGACGCAGGGGATCATCACCATGGAGGATATTCTGGAGGAGATCGTTGGTGAGATCCACGACGAGTATGACGAAGTGCTGAAGGACGTGGAGCAGGCGTCGGACGGTTCGGCGGTCGTGAACGCCCGGATTACGATCAGGGATTTCAACGATAAATTTCCCGACGCGGTTCCCGACGATCCCGAATACGAGACCCTGAACGGATTCCTGTATAAGATCACCGGCCGTATCCCGGAACTGAACGAAGAGATCCGGTACGGCGATCTGCAGTTCATGGTGATCAAGAAGGGACAGAGGAGGATCCGGCAGGTGAGAGTGCGGCGGATCGCCCCTCCCATTCCCGCCGCGCGCGAGGGGCTGTAACCGTTTTCGGAGAGGGGGACCGCCGGTCAGCGGCCGGCCGATTTCACCAGAACTTCCAGCGTTCGTTCCGCAAGCTTCCGCCTGTCGTATTTTCCCGCCTGGACGATGCCGCGCCGACGCAGTTCGCCGGCCAGGCTCCCGTCGGTCAGAAGGAGTTCGAGCGCGCCGGCAATCTGTTTTGTTGAATACGGGCTGACGTAGACGGCGGCCTCTCCGAGGACCTCAGGCATCGCGGATATATCCGATGCGATGACCGGCGCGCCGCACGCCATCGCCTCCAGGGGGGGCGATCCGAATCCCTCATAGAGCGACGGAAATCCGAAGACCGATGCAAGCGTGTAGAGCGCCGGGAGATCCTCCTGCGGCACATATTCGATGAAGCTGATCCTCCCCGCGGTTTCCAGATTCCGGATGCGGGAATAGATCGTTTCAGTGAACCATCCGCCACCTCCCGCGATGACGAGGGGAACCTCGCGCTGGAGGGATGCCGGCAGGGCGGCATAGGCGGTTGCGAGTCCGGTGATGTTTTTTCTCGGCTCGATCGTGCCGAGATAGAGGATGAAGCGTCCGGGAAGGGAATATTTTTTCCGGATCCCGGCAAGAAGCTCTTCGTCGGTCACGGGCCGGTAAGTCTCGTTGAACCACGGATATATCACCTCGGTTTTTGCCTCCGCCGCCGGGAAGAGCGACGCGAGGTCGCGCTTTGTCGTGCCGGAAACGGCGATGATCGTATCGGCGAGCGCGACTGCGTTCGGCACAAAAAAATGCGTCCACATCCGCATTTTCGGCGTATAATACTGCGGAAGGAGATAACCGATCACATCGTGGATCGTGACGGTATAATGGAGCCGCCGGCGGGTGTTGAAGAGATCCTGTGCCCCGGCCGGAAGCGGCAGGAGCGATGCGGCCTCCGAGAGACGCGGGAGGACGGGGAGAGCGAAAGCCGGGGAAAAATAAAGATCGATGCCGTAACGCCGTATCTGCGCCGGGAGGAGAAAATTTTCCCAGACCCGGTTCAGGACCATCCGGCTGTATCCTTCGATCAGGATCGGGGTGCAGTTGGGAAATCTGAATGAATCGTTCGGGACGGTCAGGAACAGGAAGTACTCGTTCCGGTCGTCGATCTCGAGGAGGGATTTTACGAGGTATTCCGCATACTGGCCGACGCCGGAGCGGCGGGGTTCGATGGTCCGGCCGTCGATTGCGATGCGCATCGGTCAGCCGCCTGCCTCTTTCCGCGCGACGATGAAGGTGTCGCCGACGTCGTAGTATTTCCCGAATCTTAATTTTGCCATCCAGTAGCGGTAAAAGCTCCTGGGGTGATAGATCGCGGGCCGGACCCGGGTTTTCGGATCGTATCCTTTGTCGACGATCGTCATTCCGAGATGCGACAGCATCGCGTCGAGGATCGGAAGGGGGTAGGGACGGATGTGCGACATGTCGAGCCAGAACCTTTCACTGCTCACGAGCAGATCGTGATAGCTCGGCGTCATGAGGAACAGTATGCCGCCGGGGCGGAGAAGATCGCGCATCCCGACGAGCAGATCCATGCCTTCCTTCGGATGAAAATGTTCGATGATGTGGCTCCCGATGACGCCGTCGAATTGACCGGGCCGGCTCCGGAGAAAGGTGAAGATATCCTCGCAGTACGCCTCGTGACCACGGGAGCGGCAGAGGTCGATGTATTCGGCGAAGGAATCGACGCCGCATCCGGTCCGACCCGACTCCCGGAGGAGGTCGAGAAAGACGCCGACGCCGCATCCCAGGTCGGCGACCCGGCCTTTCTCGGGGAAATATCTGAGAAACCGGCGCTGGATGGAGCGGACGTGCCCGGGATCGGCCATGAAATGGCTTGGGTGAAAATCGGTGAGATCCATGCGGAAGTTCAGGTCTGTCGGATGTTACGGGTGCCCGTGATTTCGGGATGTGCGGGTAGAAGATACGAATTGCGGCGACGAAAATCCAGACGGCTCCCCCCCGGCCAGCGGCGATATGATGACTGTCCGGGACCCGGGAGTGCGGATTCCCCGCGGGTTGCGAAGCACGGGACTAATTCACTATATTCAGGTGAAATCAAGGCATGACAACGGAAACCAGAAGGATATGAAGACGATGATCCGGCAGGATCCCGGTCCCAGGCGGCAAAATGCGATCATGCTCCTTGCGCGTTTGCCCGAACTGCAGCGGTCGGTACCGGACGAACCGTATGCCTCGCTCCCGTGGGAGGAGCTCGATCAGCTCTCCGTCGCACTTCTCGGGGATCTCGCCGAAGTGGCGCTCGGCGTGCCCGGCGCCGATGTCATCGTCTGTTGTCGCGAGGCGGAGAAATCCCACGATCTGAGTCAGATCTTCCGGGATCAGATCCGGACGGCGTTCTTTCCGGACGCACCGGTCTCGGCGACGGTCGCGGCGATGCTGGAGTACGCTTCCGATCTGCAGTACCAGAGGATCATCCTGGTTCTGAACCCGGCCCCGAGGCGGACGTCCGCGGAATTCCAGAACATGTTCGCACGTCTCAACGGCGAGGATGAATGCATCGTTCTGGCCGCCACGCCGGACGGCTACTGCTCGCTCCTCGGCCTCCGGTCGACGCACCGTTCGATCTTTCAGGCCGGGGAGGGGAACCTGTTTGAAAAGCCCGACGGACTGCTCGCGCATCTCTGCGACCAGTCGGTTGTGCTCTGTCCGGCCCCTCCCGATACATTGCTGAATTCCGGTTACATGATTGCCCGGTTGAGGGATCAGGTTGCGGACGCCGGTGACGATCTGCCGGGGTATCCGAAGCGGACGGCGGCCGTCTTCCGCCAGCTCGATAAAAAATACAGGGTCCGGCGCCCGTGAAACAGAAGATCGCGATCTACGGGGGGGCATTCAACCCTCCCCATATCGGACACCTCATCACCGTGGAATCGGTACGGGAGCAGCTGCGCATTGACGGCGTGTATCTCATTCCTTCGGCACAGCCGCCCAATAAACCGGGAATGATGCTTGCCCCCGCGGAGGACAGGTACCAGATGACCGCGCAGGCAATCCCGGACACCGGCGAATATGCAGTGAGCGATATCGAAATCCGCCGCGCGGGTGTATCATACACCGTCGATACGGTCACGACGCTCGCCGGGGAGCATCCCGGGGCGGCGCTGATGCTCATCATCGGATCGGACAATTTTCTGGAATTCCAGACATGGAAAGCTCCGACGGAAATCCTGGCCCGCGTACAGCTTGTGGTGATGAACCGGCCCGGATTCGAAGTCGATCAGTCGCGCCACGAACTCGCCAGAATTGCGACCTTCGTCAAGGTCCCCCAGATCGGTATATCGAGCAGTGACATCCGGCGGCGGGTGAAGATGGGCCGGTCGATCCGGTATCTGGTGCCGCCGGCGGTGGAGGAGTACATTGTCCGCCATCAGCTCTACCGTGATTGAATAAGCGCCGGAGAGCCCTTCTTGGCCGCATTCCGGCGCGGTTACGGTTTTTTTCCTTCCGAACTTTTTCTTCTGCGAAATTCTTATAAATTATAGATGAAGCGGCCGGCCCTCCTGACGGGTATCTGCCGTGCGAAGGCGGTATCCCGCGCCGGGAGGCAGTCAGGGGTTATTTATTACGATTGGAAAGAAGACCATGCGACCAATACACCTGGGGTTTCTGCTCGTCCTGATCCTTCTCCTCGGAACGGAGGGATTGGGGAATATCAAACATCCGGCGCCGATTCACAAAGGGAAAGCGCTCCGGTCCGGAGTGCAGTACAAGACGCCGCAGACGAGCAAATATATGCCCGGACGGGTGATCGTGAAACTCCGGCCGGGACCGCTGGTGAAGTCGAGACAATCGTTCGGGGCCGTGAAGCTCGACCGGTTTGCCCAGCAGTACGGAATCGAGGGAATCGACGAGATGTTTCCGAACCGCCCCGCCGCCGCCAAACCGTCCACGGTCGACCTGTCGCGCTTTTATGTCCTGAAATATTCAAAGCCGATGGACCCGTTCGCCGTCGCGAAGGAGCTTTCCCTTCAGGCGGATGTGGAATACGCCGAACCGTGGTTCATCTATCCTGTCGACGCCGCTCCAACGTTCACGCCGTCGGATTCGGAGTACATCTATCAGTGGGCGCTGAAGAGAATAAAGGCCGACAGTGCCTGGACGGTAACACAGGGGGATTCGACGATCATCATCGGGATCGACGATTCCGGCGTTCAGTGGGATCACCCCGATCTCTACCAGAATATCTGGTACAATCCGGGCGAAATGGGGCTCGACGCGCAGGGCCATGACAAGCGGACGAACGGCATCGACGACGACGGGGACGGAAAAATTGACGACTGGCACGGATGGGATTTTGCCGGCGCGGATTACAACAATCCGACGGAGGACAATGAGCCGAGCCCGACGGACGTCAACAATGCCCACGGGACGCACGTCGCCGGGATCGCGGGGGCGTCGACGAATAACGTCACCGGCATCGCCGGCGTCGGATTCAAGTGCCGGATTCTGCCGCTCAAGGCGGCGGCCGACAACGATTACCGCGGGGCCGGCGGTACCGGATACATCATCGCCGGTTTTCCGGCGCTCATCTACGCCTCCGATATGCATGCGACCGTCGTCAACTGCAGTTGGGGCGGCACCGGATATTCCCAGTACGAACAGGATGTCATCAACTACGTCACGGCGCAGGGGACGCTGGTGGTCGCCTCGGCGGGAAACGACGGAAACATCACGTACAATTTCCCCGCGTCGTACGACAACGTCATCTGCGTCGCATCGACCAACATCAACGATGCAAAGGCCGGGTATTCCACTTTCGGTCCCATGGTCGACGTCTGCGCCCCGGGGGGCGACGTTCTGACGCTCAGCCGGGCCATTCTCAGCACCTTCTACCCGAGCACCTACGCGCTCGAAGAGGGGACCTCGCAGGCGGCTCCCCACGTCACCGGCCTCGCCGGGCTCGTCAAATCGGTCTTCCCCGACTACACCGCACAGCAGATCGGCGAGCAGATCCGGGTGACCTGCGACGACAACAGTGCCATCAACAGCGGTTATTACCAGGAGCTGGGGAAGGGACGCATCAATGCCTACCGGGCCGTCACCGGCTCGTCTCCTTCCATCCGCGTGGTCGGTCTGGTTCTGAACGACTCCATCGGCGGGAACAACGACGGCGTTCCCCAGCCGAATGAGACGATCAATCTGGTCACGACGTTTGCGGATTTTCTCCAGCCGACGAGTTCCGCCGCAACGGTCACCCTCGTGTCGGCCGATGCGGCCGTCCAGGTGCTCCACGGCAGTTACCTCCTCGGCACCGTCGGTACGCTTGCCGAGAAGACGATCTCCGATTCAACCTTCCAGATCAAAATCGCCTCCGGCGTGTCGCCCGATTATATCGTCAATCTGACATTCAATATCAGCGACGGCTCCTACAGCGATTTCCAGACCATCGGCATCACCGTGAACCCGTCGTACGGCACGCTGAACATCAACAACATCAAGCTGACCGTCACGAGGCAGGGCCGCCTCGGATTCAACGATTTCGATCTCAACACGCAGGGCGTCGGATTCGTCTACGGCACCGGGAATGAACTCTTCGAAGGCGGGCTCATGGTCGGGTATTCCCCGGTCCGTCTCGTCGACGAGGTGCGGAACGACCAGGGACTGCAGGACGACGATTTCACCACCGCGGGGGTTTTCTCGATCACGACTCCCGGCGCCCTTGCCGATCAGGAGGGCGTGACGTCGTTCACCGATGCGGGTTCAACACCCGCGAATACGGTCGGGCTCGCCGTCAACATGCACACCTACGGATTTGCGGCGGCGCCGAATCAGGATTTCATCCTTCTCCGTTACGATCTGCAGAATACCTCCGGCGCCGACCTGACGAATCTCTATGCGGGCCTTTTCCTCGACTGGGACATCCTTCCTCCGGGGAACGGCGCTGTTGCGGCCGACTATTACACCCACAACAAGACCTCATACGACTCCGCACGCGGGCTGGGATACGCCTGGTACGACTCGAGCCTCGCCTCCGTCTACTGCGGCGCGAAACCGCTGACCGGCACCCCCGGCTACTTCGGCCTCCGGAACGATTCCATCACCGGCCTCCGGGCGGATAAGTGGAGCTGGATGACCTCGGGCATCGTTCCGATGAGGGCGACCACCGATATCAGTCTTTCGATCTCATCCGGCCCGTATACGATCTCCGACAATGCGACCGAGGTTCTGGGATTCGCCCTCGTCGGGGGAACCGGACTCGCATCCCTGCAGGCGCACGCCGACGCGGCCGCGGCGAAGTGGAGCGATATTTTTGCCAGCATCCTGGGACTTCCGCGCGTCGCCATCTCCGTCCATCAGAACCCCGCGTTCACCCGTTTCGCGGATCTCTACGTCTCCACCGATTCCGCGCTCGCAACCGTCCCGACGATGACCGTGACGAACAACGGCGGCTCCACCGATACGGTTCTGCTCACCCAACTCTCGCCCTCGGTGAACATCTACAAAGGTCCCTATCAGTTCGCATCGACGGGTCTTAAATCGATCCGGGTGAATGCGCAGACCGTCGGCGGATATGATACCGTCGTCGTCCGGAATTTCCAGGTACAGCTGATCGCCGCCGGCAATGCCGGTTCCATCGCGGATCCGACAGGGAATGCGGTTCTCCAGATTCCGGCCGGCGCCTCAGGCGACGACACCTATTTCCTCGCGCTTGCCGGTGATCAGCCGACCGGGAAAGTCCAGAAGACCTCCCGCGTCTACACCTTCTCGCCGGTGAAGCCGTTCACCGCGCCTCTCGCGCTCACCATTTCCTACGCCGATGTTCCGTCCTGGAAGGGAGAGGAACGGTACATCCATCTCTATCGGGTCGACAACGGCCAGATGACGGAGGTGCCGTCGTGGCTCGATCCCGCGAAAGGGGTTGTCCGCGCCACGGTGACCCAGCTCGGCGATTTCGTCCTCGGCCTGGATGCCTCATCCCCGGCCCGCCTTCTGCCGACCGCCTTCGGTCTTTCGCAGAACTATCCGAATCCGTTCAATCCGCAGACCGCCATCCGGTTTGCCCTCCCGTCCGGCGGACTGGTGAGACTCACCGTCTACAATCTTCTGGGCGAGGAGGTCCGCCAGCTGCTGAATGAGGAGCGTCCGGCCGGAGAATACGAGGTCCGCTGGGACGGCACGGGGAGTCGCGGCGGAGCGCTTGCGAGCGGCATCTATTTTTACCGGATCGACGTGATACAGCACGACGCGCTGACCTTCAGCGCATCGAAAAAAATGATTCTGATGAAATGAGGACCCCTATGCGCGCCAAAGATCTGTTCTGCCTGATACCACTCATCTGCGGATTGGCCGCCTGCTCCGGAAACAGCGGAGGGACGACCGCCAAAACCCCCGAAGAGTATCTCGCCGCCGGATGGAGTTCCTATTCCCAGAAGAATTATGCGGATGCCCTCACCAATTTTACACAGGCCTACCAGGGAAAAGGGAGCCTCACCGATGCCTACAACGGCGCCGGCTGGGCGAATGCCAGGCTCGGATCGCTTACGGCGGCCCGGGATAAATTTCTCCAGGGTCTGACGCATGATACGGCCAACCTGCAGATTCTGGCCGGACTCGCGTTTGTCTATAATGCGGTAAAGGATTACCCCTCGTCGGTGACCGATGCGAACCACGTTCTGCAGATCAATCCGGCATGGTTCTTTTCCCGCGATGTCAGCATCACTGCATCGGATCTGGAACTTCTCCTGGCCGAGGATTATTTTGCGGAAGGGGATTTTCAGAACAGTTACATCATGGTGCAATCGCTCGATCCAACCTTCACGGTCGATGTATCGACGGATTCGGGACGGATCGCCCTTGCATCTGAAATCGAACGTCTGCGGCTTCTGGTGTGATGTGGTCCCCGCGGATGCGGGGGTTCAGCGAACGGCGGGATCGGCGGACGAATCGCCTCTGATCAGATCGATTTGATGATTGCGTGCATGATGACGGCGCCGAGGAAAAATCCGAACCAGAAGGAATACCCGATCAGCACCCACACGCTCGAGCGGATCGATTTATACCACGGCGTGAACGGCTGTACCGGGGACAAAGACGGGGTCTCAAGCGCAATGGTTTCCATGGCTGCAGTCTATCGTTGTTTTTTGTAATGACGTGACGGTGTGTCACGTGGATTTCACTGGGAGGAATTACTAATGTTAACCTACTAAATCGAACTATGAGACGCAAGAGTAGTCGGACCCGATTTTTCCATTCCAGCAATCAATCCCCAAAATTTCACCGGAATAAGCGATTTCTACTATTCCTGGTTCCCGCTTTATTCGTTTTTCTGACTTCGGGAGCGGTTTCGGCTAAAACGGGCAACTGGAGCATCGTCATTTCCGGCAACGGGCGCGTGTTCGACATATCGTTCCCGGATACCTCCTACGGATGGGCTGTGGGCGATTCCGGCAGAATCATGCGCACCACGAACGGGGGAACCACCTGGATCAACCAGTCGTCTCCCACCGGGAATGACCTGCAGACGGTCTCATTTCCCGACCGGAATGTTGGGTATGCGGCCGGCATCGCGAGCACACTGCTGAAAACCACCAACGGCGGCATGTCGTGGGGAGTGATCGCCTCTCCGGTCCCCGCCGACTGGTCCCGGATTTATTTCCGAAACGATTCAACCGGCTGGCTGGTCAGCCCCGGCGCCTCGAACATTGAGTATACGACCGACGGCGGCGCAAGCTGGACTCCGGTCGGCCCGACCACGGCCTACGATCTGACCGATCTCTGGTTTCTCCCGGGGAGCGACGGCTGGGCTGCCGGGGGATACGACCTTCTCCATACCACTGACGGGGTGACATGGAACAGCATCAATTCCTCAAGCTTCTCTCTGCTGAACGCCGTCTCCTTCCCGTCCGACAGCACCGGGTACTGCATGAAGGTGACCTATCAGAATTCAAAGGATGTGAGCATCATTTTCCGGACCACCGATGCGGGACAGAGCTGGGATACCGTCGGCATTTTCCCGAGCGTCTACTTCCATTCCCTTTCCTTCATTACTCCGGCGGAAGGGTGGGTCGCAGGCGACGAGTTGATCTTCCCGGGGGGAATTCTGAACGACGGCGCCGTGTATCACACTTCCGACGCCGGCGGCCACTGGACCAGGGTTCTGGATCTCGATACCGGCAATCATTTTTCCTTCATCAACCGGGTTCTGTACAAGGATGCGGGCCATGGATGGGTGGGGGGATCCTCGTTCAGCACCGGCATCTATCAGCGGATGGTGGGACATTACAACGGACCGACCACGCTTGTGCGGGAAGGGCCGCCGATGCTTCCTTCCTCGGTCAGCCTCGAACAGAACTATCCCAATCCGTTCAATCCGTCGACGACGATACGGTTTTCCCTTCCGCGCGCATCGCGGGTTGTACTCACGATTTTCGACATCACGGGAAGGGAGGTTGCCCGACTGGTCGATGCGACACTGCCGCCCGGGGTCTACCTGGAGCGATGGAACGCCATGGGATACGCCTCCGGAATGTATTACTACAGGCTGACTGCGGGCACGACGTCGGCGACAAAACCGATGGTGCTGATGAAGTAGCCGGCGGCCGGGCGGGAGGTTTTGTGAGAAGCGCGATCGCATGGCGATTCGTTCCGCATGATGCGAGGGAGAAGAGCGTTGTGCGCACCCGGGGAGCGCGGCGAATTGATTCAGAGCCGGAAATTTCTTAGATTTCCACACGAAACGATGGATGGAGCGACGCCGGCGATCCGTAATTCCGCCGGTCGAAGTGACGGCGGAAGATCGGACGATCCTCGATTCTGCCGCGGCATGCCCCCGTAGCTCAGTATGGATAGAGCAGCGGTTTCCTAAACCGTTGGTCGGCAGTTCGACTCTGCCCGGGGGTACAATGCAGTTCCGAACTGCCCGGCGCGCACCCTTTCCCCCGTTCAATTCAGCGACTGATACTATCACCGGTTACGACAGATGAGATTGACGAAAAATTTTATTCCGACAGTGAAGGAAGTCCCGGCAGATGCGGTGATTCCCAGCCATCAGCTGATGATCCGGGCGGGCATGATCCGGCCGCTCAGCGCGGGCATCTATTCGTTTCTTCCCCTCGGCTACAGACTGGTCAGAAAAGTCGCCGACCTCATCCGTGAGGAGATGGATGCGATCGGAGGGCAGGAATTCCACCTGCCGGCGCTGAACCCGGTCGAGCTCTGGGACGAAACGGGGCGTGTGCAGGCCTTCGGCGACACCATGTTCCACGTTAAAAACCGGCCGCTGGTGCTGGCTCCGACCCACGAGGAAGTGATCTGCCACCTTGCCAAGACGCACATCAAATCGTACCGGGAACTGCCGCAGATCTGGTACCAGATTCAGACCAAATTCCGGAACGAACCGCGGCCCCGTTCGGGCGTCATCCGGGGCCGTCAGTTTCTGATGAAGGATTCGTACAGTCTCGATGCGACCCGCGAGGGACTCGACCGGAGCTATGATCTCCATGCGGAGGCCTACCGGAAGATTTTTACCCGCGCAGGACTGAAATTCTTCGTCGTCGGTGCGTCGAGCGGCGCGATGGGGGGGAGCGCGTCCCAAGAGTTCATGGTGGAATCGGATGCAGGCGAGGACAGCTGTGCGATCTGCGACAACTGCGGCTATGCCGCCAACATGGAGGTTGCGGTCTCCTCGCCCGGCACACTTCCCCGGACGGCGGGGACCGAAACGATGAAGGAAATTCCGACGCCCAACGTCGGGACGATCGACGAACTGGTCGCTTTTCTGAAGATGGACGAGACGAAGTTTGCCAAATCGCTGGTCTACTACCGGGACAAGAGTCCGGTTCTCATCCTCATGGTGGGGAACGACCAGCTGAACGAGTCGAAACTCCAGGCGGTTCTCGGCGCGGACTGCCGGCCCTCGCATCCGGACGAGCTGAAGGCGATCACCGGGGCGGACGCCGGTTCCATCGGGCCGGTCGGCCTCCGGAATGTCATGATCATCGCCGACAAACGGCTCGAAGGTGCGAACGGGCTCGTCAGCGGCGCCAACCGGAACGGCTATCATATCACAGGCATCGATCTCCAGCGGGACGCTTCTGTCAGCGGATATCATGATCTTCGGACCGTTCTGCCGGGTGAACCGTGTACAAAATGCGGCAAGCCGCTCCGGGTCGTGCGCGCCATCGAGCTCGGGCATATCTTCAAACTGGGGACCAAATATTCGGATGCCCTCCACGCCTTCTACCTCGGTGATGACGGCAAGGAACGTCCGATCATCATGGGGAGCTACGGGATCGGGGTGGAACGCGTGATCGCATGCTATCTCGAGCAGAACCATGACGAAAACGGCATGATCTGGGACAGGGCGCTGACGCCGTACCATGTTCATCTCATTCAGGTGAGTGCGCGAACCCCGGCGGTCGTCGAAACCGCCGACCGGCTTTACGACCAGCTGCGGAATGAGGGGTATGAGGTGCTGTACGACGACAGGTCGGAGGTGAGCCCGGGATTCAAGTTCAAGGACGCCGACCTGCTCGGGATGCCGCTCCAGGTGATCGTGGGGGAGAAGAACGTGGTGAACGGCAACATCGAGATCAAGGAACGGCGGACCGGGACACGGACGGTGATTCCGGTGGCAGGCGTCACCGCCCATCTGAAACAGTACTTCGGCTGAGACCGGTCCATAGCCCGTCTCTCCGTTCCGGCAGAACGATCCGTTCCGCGCCGGCGCAGTGACCGATTGAATAACTTTCCGGAAATCCATATCTTTTTCGGTGTACGACTCTCGACGCTGACCGATGTCCGAATTCATCCACCTCCATAACCATTCCCATTACAGCCTCCTCGACGGAGCGGCGACGATCGATACGCTGGTCGGCGCGGCGGTCCGGAACGGAATGCCGGCGGTCGCTCTGACGGATCACGGTGTGATGTACGGCGCCATAGAATTCTATAAGGCGGCCCGGAAGGCGGGCATCAAACCGATCATCGGCTGTGAGGTCTACATCGTGACCCGCGGGAGCCGGTTCGATAAGGAGGTCAACGCACAGAGCGTCCGGGAGGGGAGGGGACGCGGCATTTATCACCACCTCGTACTCCTCGCAAAGAACTTCACCGGCTACAAGAATCTGGTCCGGCTCGTCAGCCTGGGCCATACGGAGGGATTCTACTACAAGCCGCGGATCGATATGGAGGTGCTTCAGCAGTATGCGGAGGGACTGATCGCGCTTTCGGCATGCCCTTCGGGGGTGGTCTCGGTCCATCTCGTGAACGGCAACGAGTCCGAGGCGAGGGAGACCGCGGGAAAGTTCCGGGAGATTTTCAGGGAGGATTTCTATCTGGAGATCCAGAATCACGGGCTCGAGAAGGAACGTCCCATTCTGGCCGGCATGCCGAAGATCGCGCGCGAGCTGGGCATCCGGCTCATCGCCACAAACGATGTTCACTACATCAAACAGGAACATGCCGTGGCACACAACGTCATGCTCCTCATTCCCGATACCGCTCCGAATTCCGGGACCGATTACCGCCAGCTCCGCTATCAGACCGACCAGATTTATTTCAAAACCCCCGCGGAAATGTGCGATCTGTTCCGGGATTATCCGGAGGCGATCTCCTCGACGCTCGAAGTCGCGGAGAAAATCGAAAACTACCGCATCGAGCCGGACAAGCCGATCATGCCAAAGTTCCCCATTCCGCCGGAACTCGGCGTCGCGACGCTCGACGAGTATCTCGACAGGCTGACATGGGAGGGGCTCCGTACACGGTATCCGGAGATCACGCCGGAGATCAGCGAGCGGGTCACGCACGAGCTTGCGGTGATCAGGAAAATGGGATATGCGGGCTACTTCCTTCTGACGCAGGATTTCATCTCCGCCGCACGGAAGATGGGGATCCTGGTCGGCCCCGGAAGAGGGAGCGCGGCCGGAAGTCTCGTCTCGTACGCCCTTGGCATCACGAACGTCGACCCTCTCAAGTACGATCTCCTCTTCGAGCGGTTTCTGAATCCCGACCGGGTCAGCATGCCCGATATCGACATCGATTTCGCCGACGACCGGCGCGAGGCGGTCATTGAGTATGTGAAGAACCGATGGGGCGCCGATTCGGTCTCCCAGATCGTCACGTTCAACACGCTTTCGGCCAGGGCCGTCCTGAAGGATGTCGCGCGCGTCATTTCGGTCCCGCTGAACGTGGTGGAATCGATCACCAAGCAGATTCCGGTCTTCCAGGGTCGGGTCACGCCGCTCAGGGAAGCGATCGATACCATCCCCGATCTGAAATGGGTAAAGGAGAGCAAGGACGAGAAGATCCAGGAGCTCATCCGGATTTCGCTCGTTCTGGAGGGGATGAACCGCAACGTCTCTACCCACGCCGCCGGCGTGGTGATCGCTCCGGGGCCGATCATCGATTATGTTCCGCTCTACAAGACCCCGCAGACCGAACTGATGACGCAGTACTACATGCTCGACCTGGAGGTCGCGGGACTCCTGAAGATGGATTTTCTCGGACTGCGGACGCTCACCATCATCAGCAACGCCCTCCGGCTCATCCGCGAATCGCACGGCGTGGAGATCGATCTCGACCGGATCCCGGAAGACGACGCCGGGACATTCGATCTGTTCGCCACCGGGCACACGGTCGGCATTTTCCAGTTCGAATCGACCGGGATGCAGGACTGGCTCCGCAAGCTCCGCCCGACATCGATCAGCGACATCACCGCCATGAACGCCCTCTACCGTCCGGGTCCGATGGAAATGATCGGCGACTTCATCGACCGCAAACAGGGGCGCCAGAAGATCAGCTACATTCATCCCAAGCTCGGCGAGATCCTGAAGGAGACCTACGGCGTCATCGTCTACCAGGAGCAGGTGATGAAGATCGCGAGCGAGATCGCCGGCTTCTCCCTCGCCAAAGCCGATATCATGCGGCGCGCCATGGGGAAGAAGGACAAGGAACTCATGGCCAGACAGAAATCGGAGTTCATCAGCGGCGCGGTGACAAAAGGATTCTCGAAACATGTGGCGGGCGAGATTTTCGACATGATCGAAAAATTCGCCTCCTACGGATTCAACAAGTCGCACAGCGTCGCCTATTCCGTTCTCGCCTATCAGACCGCCTACCTGAAGGCCCATTATCCGGCAGAATACATGGCGGCGGCAATTTCGGCCGAAATCGGCGACACCGATTATGTCGTCCAGCTCGTCGAAGAATGCCGCAAAATCGGACTCCAGGTGCTTCCCCCGGACATTAACGAGAGCGGCACCGGCTTCGTCGTCACGCCGCAGGGGATCCGGTTCGGACTCAGCGCCATCAAGAACGTCGGCACGGCGGCGGTCGATCAGATCATCCTCGAACGGTCCGCCCGCGGACCGTTCCGCAGTATTTTCGAGTTCTGTTCCCGCGTCGATCTCCGGTCGGTGAACAAAAAAATGATGGAGGGACTCATCCAGGCGGGTGCGTTCGATTCCCTCGAGGCGAACCGGGCCCGTCTCTTCGCGAATCTCGAGCGTGCGATGCAGGCAGGCCAGGCGGCCAGGGAACAGACTTCCCGCGGCCAGGATTCCCTGTTCGACGCGCCGGGAGGCGGCCAGACCGTCTTTCGCGACCCTCAGCTCTCCACTGCGGCGCCCTGGACCGATGCGGAACAGCTGGCCCGGGAAAAAGCGGTCCTCGGTTTCTACTTCACCGGCCACCCGCTCCGGCTGTACGAACGGGAACTTTCCGCCTTTGCCACGGCCCAGCTGGGGAATCCGGCAGGCGTCCGGAACGGATCGGTCGTCCGGATCGGCGGCATTCTCGCATCGGTCAAGAAGAAGATCGATAAAAAAGGGAATACGATGGCTTTCATCGTCCTGGAGGATTTTACGGGACGGGGGGAGGGGATTGTCTTTGCCGATGCCTTCAAACAGTACGGGAGTCAGCTGGTGGAGGATGCCATGGTGCTCGTCATCGGCAAGGCGGAGCAGAACGGCGATGCTCTCAAGGTGATCGTGAATGAAGTCTGTCCCATGGAATCGGTCCGGGAGCGGTTCGCCAAAAATGTGATCCTCTCGATCAACGGAACCTCCGTGTCCGAGGAATCGATCCGGAAGCTCCGCTCGATCGCCGACCGTCACCGCGGCAAATGCTCGTGCATCTTCCAGGTTGTCATGCCCGCGCAGGAGCGCCCGACGCTTCTCCAGGCGGGCAACTGCCAGGTGGCAGTCACCAACGAATTCATCACCGAGGTCGAGGCTCTTCTCGGCCCGGGGGCGGTCAAAATCACCTGACCCGTCCCGCCATCCTCCGGTCCGGCATGTTCCGGACCTCCGGGGAGAGGATTTTCTTTTCTTCAAATATTTACTATCTTTCTTGTATCAGAAACGTTCGTTCACATGAAGGCATGAAGGAGAATGTATGAAACCTATTGCAGTCGATGACGCCGGATTCCAGGCGGAAGTGCTTCAATCCGATAAACCCGTTCTTGTCGATTTCTGGGCGGTCTGGTGCGGTCCCTGCAAAATGATCGCTCCGGTCGTCGAAGAGATAGCAAATGAATTTGACGGAAAACTGAAAGTGACCAAGATGGATGTGGACAGCAATCCCAAAACGTCCATGCAGTTCGGCATCAGGAGCATACCGACTCTGCTTGTCTTCAAAGGGGGACAGGTGGTTGAGCAGATTGTCGGCGCCGTGCCGAAGCGTCATCTCGTGGAGAAGCTGACGGCACATCTCAACTGACTATCAGGTTACGCGCCACAGGGCGGGATCCGATTCCGGTTCCCGCCTTTTTTATTCCCCCCTGTGATCCTTTCATATTGATAGTTCCTTGATTTTTTCCTATCTTTTACAGCTCCAACTGATTGATTTCCCACATTGTTGAGGCTTTGCCTTCATGCAATTTAAAAAAAGAACGGTCACCTGCGGCGGCCTGAACGCATCCTCCGTCGGCCGGACCGCAACGCTGACCGGGTGGGTCGATTCCCGGCGAGACCTCGGCGGGCTCATCTTCATCTATCTCAGAGACCGGTACGGCAAGACACAGGTTGTGTTCAATCCCAGGGTGAATCCGGAAGTTCACCGCACGGCAAGCGAACTGCGCACGGAGTACGTCATCTCCGTAACCGGAACGGTGGAACGCCGTCCTGCGGGACAGGAGCAGAATATGCTTGCCACCGGAGAGATCGATCTGATCGCGCAGGAGCTGACGATCCTGAACAAGGCCGATACGACGCCGTTCGCGATCGCCGATGATGTGCAGGCACAGGAGGAATTGCGCCTCCAGTACAGGTATCTCGATCTGCGGCGCGCGCCTCTGCAGAGAAATCTCGCCACCCGGCACCGCATGGCGCAGATCACCAGGAGTTATTTCGACGGCCTTTCGTTCCTCGAGATCGAAACGCCTGTCCTGATGAAGAGCACGCCGGAAGGCGCGCGCGACTACCTGGTTCCGAGCCGCGTTCATCCGGGCAAGTTCTATGCGCTCCCGCAGTCCCCCCAGACCTATAAACAGATCCTGATGGTCGCCGGCATGGACCGGTACTTTCAGATCGTCAAATGCTTCCGCGACGAGGATCTCCGCGCAGACCGCCAGCCGGAATTCACCCAGATCGACGTCGAAATGTCGTTCATCGATGAGACCGATATACAGACGGTCGCCGAGGGGCTGGTCCGGAAGCTCTTCCTGGACCTGAAGGGAATCGACATCCCGGTGCCGCTCCCCCGGATGACTTACCGGGAGGCGATGGAGGCGTACGGGTCGGACAAACCGGACACGCGGTTCGGCCTCCGGTTCACCGCGGTCACGGGGCTCGTGAGCGGCTGCGGTTTCCGGGTCTTCGCCGACACGGTGAAAGGCGGGGGCGTAGTGGCCGGCTTCGTCGCACCCGGCTGTGCGGAATATTCCAGGAGTCAGCTCGACAACCTCACCGCCACGGCGAAGACGTTCGGTGCGGGAGGTCTGGTCTGGATGCGGGTGACCGGATCGGGGATAGAATCGCCGGTCGCCAAATTCCTCGGCGAGGCCATTTGCGGGAAGATCGCCGAAGCGATGTCGGCGGTTCCGGGAGACCTGATTCTGCTGATCTCGGATGGCTGGCGCAAGGCCTACACGATTCTCGGCGCGTTGCGGTTGGAGGTGGGACGACAGCTCGGTTTGCTGGATGACGGGAAGGTGAGTCTTCTCTGGGTGACCGAATTTCCGATGTTCGAGTACGACGAAACGGAGCGGCGGTATGTGGCGATGCATCATCCGTTCACCGCGCCGATGCCGGAGGATATTCCCCTGCTTTCGGGCGATCCCCTGAAGGCGCGGGCGCGGGCGTACGATCTGGTGCTCAACGGCAACGAAATTGCGGGGGGGAGTATCCGTATTCATGACCGGTCGCTCCAGCAGACCGTGTTCGGTCTTCTCGGCATCCGGGAAGAGGAAGCCTCGAGAAAGTTCGGGTTTCTGCTCGACGCGTTCCGGTACGGTGCACCGCCGCACGGGGGAATCGCATTCGGGTTCGACAGGACCTGCATGATTCTGAGCGGGGAGAAATCGATCCGGGATGTGATTGCATTTCCGAAAACGACAAGTGCGACGTCGCTGATGGACAATTCGCCTTCGGATGTTGATCCGAAACAATTGGAGGAACTGCACATAAAAATTACCTAGATTTTCGTGTTCATCCGCGTTAAAATATTCAGCCGCGAATGAACGCGGATTCACGCTGATGCGCGTGCACCAGCGGTTAAAATAATTCAGCCGCGAATGAACGCGGATTCGCGCCGATTCGCGTGGATCCGTGGTTAAAATATTCAGCCGCGAATGAACGCGGATTCGCGCTGATTCGCGTGCATCCGTGGTTAACATAATTCAGCCGCGAATGAACGCGGATTCACGCTGATGCGCGTGCACCAGCGGTTAAAATAATTCAGCCGCGAATGAACGCGGATTCGCGCCGATTCGCGTGGATCCGTGGTTAAAATATTCAGCCGCGAATGAA